>NZ_JAVDXN010000005.1:0-414530 GCF_031457955.1 Mixta sp. BE291
GATAGGCCGGGTGTGTAAGCGCAGCGATGCGTTGAGCTAACCGGTACTAATGACCCGTGAGGCTTAACCTTACAACGCCGGAAGCGTTTTGTAAGTATTGAGAGATTTTCAGCTTTGTTGACGGATAAAGTGAAAACGAAAGATTTTGCGCTGAGGCAAGGCGGCAAGCGAAGGAAAGGAAGGAGCATACAGGGGTATGTGACTGAGTTTACGAGTGAAGCCAGCGCCGCATCAGGGTAAAAGATTCGTTTGAGCACAAAGAATTTGCCTGGCGGCGAGAGCGCGGTGGTCCCACCTGACCCCATGCCGAACTCAGAAGTGAAACGCCGCAGCGCCGATGGTAGTGTGGGGCCTCCCCATGCGAGAGTAGGGAACTGCCAGGCATCAAATTAAGGTTATACCTGAAAAGGTAACACCGGTTATCAGCGAGACCCCGCTGGTAATGCAGTATTCGGTGGTGCGGTAGTTCAGTCGGTTAGAATACCGGCCTGTCACGCCGGGGGTCGCGGGTTCGAGTCCCGTCCGCACCGCCACTCTATTAGCAATAGCCCTGACAGCAATGTCAGGGCTTTTTGCTGTTAAATACCCTACACAATCATCCTTCCTGACTTCCTGACTTCCTGACTTCCTGACTTCCTGCCAATCAGCCCATTATTTTTTACCTAAAACCAGAGATAACATGGTTTATTACGCTTTATGCTGAGTAATCCACTCGCTCAGGAAATCAATAAACGCTCGCACCCGCGTATTAACCGCACGATCGCTGTAGTACACCGCATTAAAGGGCATCGCTACCGGTAAACGTTTCTCAGCTAAAACCTCGACCAGGCTGCCCGCCTCAAGTTCTTTATCGATCATATAATCAGACAAACAGGCAATGCCGTTGCCCGCCAGGCAAAGCTGCTTTAAGGTTTCACCGCTATTTGCCGAAATCGTTGGCTGAATGGTATAGAGTTCGCCATCTGGCTGCGCGACGGGCCAGCGGTTCAACGCTGGCGTCTCGATAAAACCAAGGCAGCTGTGCAGCGTGAGATCGTCAGCATTTATTGGCGCCTTATATCGCGTAAGGTAGGCAGGGGAGGCGACCAGTTTACGGTAGCTACTAAACAGAGGGCGTGCGCGCAGGCTGGAATCCGTTAAATTACCTGCGCGAATAGCGACATCAACTTTGCGCTCAATCAGATTGATGAACGTTTCAGAAGAGAGCAACGATAACGTGACTTCCGGATAGCGTTGGCGAAAAGGCTCAACCATCGGCGTCAGCAGATGCAAAACAACCGGCGTTGCCGCATCCACGCGCAGTAATCCACGCGGTACCTGGCGACTTTCCATCAGTTCATTTTCAGCTGCCGCCATCTCCTGCAGCAGTTTTTGCACTTTGCGGAAATAACTCTCGCCTTCCTGCGTCAGATTGATTTGCCGTGTCGTACGCGTCAGCAGCTCCACTCCCAGCTTCAACTCCAGCTTTTTTACCGCACGACTTATCGCGGAAGGGGCCAGTTGAAGCTGCTTCGCTGCCCGGCTAAAGCTACCGCTTTCAACCACGGCGACAAACATTCTTAGCTCTTCTGAAGACGCTTTCACACTTGCTCCTGTTGTAAATAGATGCATTCCCACTCAGTTGCGGATAGCGAGCACCCTGAGTTTGTTGCTATCGTAACATTTGCTTGCCTGTCCGGAAGGTAAATTCCGCGGCTTTAATTGAAAGTCTCAGCTGAAGCCCCTATAACTGAAAGCAGTATCGGTACAACAGACATTTTGCAAAACACGGGCGGTATTGTGCAGAAAAAAACCTATGCCATGAGGTATGTAGCTGGCCGGCCGGTGGAAAGAATTTTTCCTCCTAATGCTATGCTGCCTGTCGGTCAGGCGCTTCCGCCCGGCGCGCCTATTACCCCTGGCCAGACATTACGTGTGCTGGTATGGAATATCTTTAAGCAGCAGCGAGCTGACTGGCTGTCAGTGCTACAAACGTTCGGTAAAGATGCGCAGCTGGTATTGTTGCAGGAGGCGCAAACTACGCCGGAGCTGATTCGTTTTGCCACCTCTAACTACCTCGCAGCCGATCAGGTGCCTGCTTTTGTATTACCTCAGCATCCGTCGGGCGTGATGACGCTGGCGGCGGCACATCCGGTTTACTGTTGCCCACTGCGCGAGCGCGAGCCGCTGCTGCGTTTAGCGAAATCAGCGTTAATAACTGCTTATCCTTTACCTGATGGCCGGATGCTGATGGTGGTCAATATCCATGCGGTTAATTTCAGCCTCGGTATTGATGTTTACAGCAAACAGCTGGGGCCTATCGGCGAGCAGCTGGCGCATCATAACGGGCCGGTGATTATGGCGGGCGATTTTAACGCATGGAGCCGTCAGCGTATGAATGCGCTGTATCGCTTTGCACGGGAAATGGGGTTAAGAGAGGTCCGCTTTACTGACGATCATCGACGTAAGGCGTTTGGGCGTCCGCTGGATTTTGTGTTTTATCGCGAACTACAGGTAACGGAAGCCTCGGTGCTGGTCACGCGCGCTTCAGATCATAATCCGCTGCTGGTTGAATTCGCCTCATCGGATTCTGCCAAATCATAAAAAAAAGCCGATCGTACGATCGGCTTTTTTGTTCGGTCCGGCAAACTTAACTGTCTGGCGTCGCATTGTTTTTAACGAACAGGGTAATTTTATCACCCGGCTGAATCGAACTACTGTCGCTCAGCACGCTATTCCAACGCTTGACGTCTTTGATCTCTACACCATGTCGACGTGCAATACTGGCAAGAGAATCACCCTTACGAACTTTGTAGGTGATGCTGTTGCCGTTATCGGCCAGTTCACTTCCTGTCGCGCCACCGCCAAAGGTGAGCGTCTGTCCTGCTTTAATCGTGTTGCCGCGCAAGTTATTGGTACGCTGCAGCTCTTTTACCGAAACGCCCATCCGGCTGGCGATGCCTGACAGCGTATCGCCATTACGCACTTTATAACTGCTGGTCCCTGTTGCAGCCAGACGCGTTGGTTGTACGGCGGCAATATCACCAGACGCGAGTGAATTACGTAACTGGGCAACATTCGCTTTCGGGACCATAATATAGTGTGGTCCATTAGGCGCAGTAGCGCCGCGTTTGTAGCCAGTGTTGTAATTCTTCAGCTTAGCCACTGACAAACCGGCCATTTCCGCCGCTTGCGTCAGCTTGATCTGCTGGCCCACCTCAACACGCGCCAACGCCCGGCTTTCTTTCGGAGCCGGTAACCGTACGCCATAACGCTTGTTGTTTTTCAGGATATCCTGTAACGCCAGCAATTTAGGTACGTACAGCGTGGTTTCTCGCGGTAAAGAGAGATGCCAGAAATCGGTTGGCTTGCCGCGCGCTTTGTTCTGTTTAATCGCTTTTAGTACACGCCCTTCGCCGCTGTTATAGGCAGCAATGGTCAACAACCAGTCTCCGTCGAACATCCCGTTCAGACGTTCCATCATATCTAAAACGGCGCGGGTCGAAGCGACAATATCGCGTCGGCCGTCATACCACTGATTTTGCTTTAAACCGTAATTCCGTCCCGTACTCGGCACAATCTGCCAGATGCCTGCGGCATTAGCAGCGGATGTGGCGTGGGGGTTAAAAGCGCTCTCCACTATGGGTAGTAGTACCAGTTCCATCGGCATTTTACGTTGCTTAATCTGCTCGACTATCCAGTACATATACGGCTCTGCCCGTAAAGTTACATCGTGGAGATAGCTCTTGTTTCTTAAATACTTTTGTTTCTGCTCTCGGATCCGGGTATTTTCCGGAACCTCCATCTTCAGCCCGTCGCGAATGAAATTCCACAAATCCTGGTCCTGGGTCAGGGCCGTTCCATCATCCTGCCAACGCGGGGATAACATACGATCTGTAAATTTATCATTCTCATTTTGACCAGCTGAAGACAGACTCTGTGCATGCTGTTCAGGAACATTGGCATCGTGTCGCGATGCCTGGCATCCCATCAGCAAGACCGAGGCGAGAAGGATAATCGCTCTAGTCTTCATGTGTGTGTCAATGGTTGCTTAAAAGACGAGCAATCATACGTGCTGAGGCCCAACAACACAACCTTAAAAATTAAAAATCATCCTTCTTTTGACGTAGCAGGGCAAAAACGTCCCATGCATGCTGTGGCGGCGTGTTGAAGCCAAGCGCGCCTTGTAAATCAGCATCTTGCGTACGCAAAAATAAATTTATGTGCCGTTCGTGCCCCAGTTTTGTGGGCAAACTACTGCTGTTTTTAGCGCGTAACTCTTTAATTTCCTGATAATAGCGAGTAATTTCCCTATCTTCTGGCAGCGTAGCGTTAGCAAATTTTAAGTTAGAAAGCGTGTACTCATGGGCGCAGCAAACCAGCGTTTCATCAGGTAATTCAGCAAGCTTTTGAAAAGATTCATACATCTGCTCAGGCGTGCCTTCAAACAGGCGTCCGCAACCGCCCGAAAACATCGTATCGCCACAAAAAAGATAAGGTGCGCTGTAATATGAGATATGTCCTAAAGTATGGCCCGGCGTAAAAATCACCCTAAATTCGCAGCCCAAAACAGGCAGGATATCGCCTTCATAAACGATTTGCGTCGCCCCTTTATCTTGTGTCTCCTGGGGGCCATAGACCACAAGATCAGGCCATTTCATTAGCAGTTCTTTTACGCCGCCAACGTGATCGTGGTGGTGGTGCGTAAGTAAAATGGCCACCGGCGTCCACTGATGCTGTTCAATAGCCGCCAGCACCGGTGCTGCCTCACCGGGATCGACAATCAAACATTCCCCCTGGCTATCGCTTAATGTCCAGATGTAGTTATCCTGAAATGCTGGGATACTGTTAAGATTCATACACACCTCTCGCACGTCGTGAAGGAACACTGATGGTAAAACATGAAGCCTGCTAAAACACGTCAAATTCTGAACGCACCGCATTCATGGCGTGATATGCCGTGGGGAGAATCATTCCGGGATGCGCTCACCCAACATTTGCAGCCCTGCCTTAGCAAGCTGTATGGCTTTCATCTGCTAAAAATCGGCAACCTGAGCGTAGAGATCGATACGCAGGCCTGCGCCATTTCACATCAGGTTAGCGTAGGGGATCAGGGGCAGGATGTGCAGGTGATTGCGGATGCGATGCAGCTGCCGTTTGAGACGAAATCGGTTGATGCCTGCTTGCTGGCCCATACTTTGAGCTGGAGTCAGGATCCGCACCGCATCCTGCGTGAGGTCGACCGCGTCTTGATTGATGATGGCTGGATGGTGATTACCGGTTTTAACCCGCTAAGCATCCTGGGAACGGGCAAGCTGATTCCTGGTCTGCATCGTCGTCCACCCTGGAGCGGGCGCATGTACAGCCAGATGCGGCTGCTCGACTGGCTCAGCCTGCTGAACTATGAAGTGGTTTATCGCAGTAGCTTTCAGGTAGTGCCCTGGAATCGCCAGGGCGGACGCATGATGACCCGACATGTGCCTGCGCTGGGCTGCCTTAATATTATGGTGGCGCGCAAGCGTACGCTGCCGCTGAGCATGACGCCGGCAAAAAAGCTGGCCGGCAAAGTAAAACTACGTGCAACGGTTAACGCCACGCGCCAGCAACATTCGCTGGACGATCAGGATTCCGGCTGATAGCCGATATCTTCAAACGATGGGCTGGACGCAGCAGAGCGCGCCAGTTCATCGCAGCGTTCATTCTCCGGATGCCCGGCGTGGCCTTTCACCCATTCCCAGTTAATTTGATGATGGCTGAGCGCCGTATCAAGCCGCTGCCATAAATCAACATTCTTCACCGGCTTTTTATCGGCCGTTTTCCAGCCGCGTTTTTTCCAGTTATGGATCCAGCTGGTAATGCCCTGACGCAAATACTGGCTATCCGTACTGATAGTAATTTCACAGGGCTGGGTCAGGGCTTCCAGCGCGACGATCGCCGCCATCATTTCCATACGATTATTGGTGGTGCGATAAAAACCGGCACTAAAGGTTTTTTCGTGCTGGCGATAGCGTAAAATAGCGCCATAGCCGCCAGGACCGGGGTTACCGAGGCAGGAGCCATCGGTGAAAATTTCTACCTGTTTGCGCATCTCTGGTAGACTTCCTCCTGATAAAACGCCAAGTCTGACATAAACGAGTCCTATGAGCACAGCAATTACACGCCAGATCGTTCTCGATACGGAAACCACCGGTATGAACATGGTGGGCGTTCACTACGAGGGCCATCGCATTATTGAAATCGGTGCGGTGGAGATCATCAACCGCCGTCTGACCGGCAACAATTTTCATATGTATCTGAAGCCGGATCGGTTGGTGGACCCGGAAGCGTTCGGCGTTCACGGTATCGCCGATGAGTTTCTGATGGATAAACCCACTTTCGGCGACATCGCGGACGAGTTTCTGGACTATATCCGTGGCGCTGAACTGGTGATCCATAACGCCTCGTTTGATATCGGCTTTATGGACTATGAGTTCAGCAAGCTGAACCGCGGCATCAGTAAAACAGAAACCTTCTGTAAAATTACCGACAGCCTGCTGATGGCGCGTAAGCTGTTCCCCGGCAAACGTAACAGCCTTGATGCGCTCTGTTCGCGCTATGAGATTGATAACAGCAAGCGAACCCTGCACGGGGCATTGCTTGATGCCGAAATTCTCTCGGAAGTGTTCCTGACCATGACCGGCGGGCAGACATCGCTGGCGTTCTCCCTTGATGGCGAGCAGCAGCAGAATGCCGACGGCGGTGAGAACATCCAGCGCGTAGCGCGTACCTCCGGCCTGCGCGTGGTTGCTGCCAGTGATGAAGAGGTGATGGCACACGAGCAGCGTCTCGATCTGGTGATGAAAAAGGGCGGCAGCTGCCTGTGGCGTGCATAAATCATTTATTTTGCGCTAAAAAAAGCCAGTTCGATGAAAAAGCAGGCAAACGATCGCTGCAGTGAGAAAAATCGTTGACGAGCAGGCGTACTCCCCTTAATATGCGCCTCGTTCCCGACGGGGAACACAGCGCGGTGCGGTAGTTCAGTCGGTTAGAATACCGGCCTGTCACGCCGGGGGTCGCGGGTTCGAGTCCCGTCCGCACCGCCAACTATTCAGAAAGGCCGATTCAGCAATGAATCGGCCTTTTGCTTTTTGTTTTCCAGCCTCGCCCTTTCATCTGCCGCCTCATCACGCGTTTTCAACCTCAGTTTAAAAACGCCCCTGTCCCGATTATCACGCGAAAAAAAGATAACGCCTGCCTTTCAGCACCTACACTAACGGGAGTCATCTGCTCAAGAAAGGGGCCAGAGAATGAGTCAATCTTCAGAGAAGAAAGAGTACAGCTTCAATAAAAGTTATCCACGCGATCTGCGCGGCTATGCAGGTCAACCGCCGCATGCCGCATGGCCTGGTGAAGCGCGCATTGCGGTGCAATTTGTTCTCAACTATGAAGAGGGCGCTGAAAACAACGTCCTGCACGGCGATGCGGGTTCGGAGCAGTTCCTGTCAGACATGATTGGCGCAGCCAGTTATTCCGATCGCCATATGTCGATGGAGTCGCTGTATGAATATGGTTCGCGCGCCGGTTTCTGGCGTATCCATCAGGAATTTCAAAAGCGCGGCCTGCCGCTAACGGTTTTTGGCGTGGCGATGGCGCTGGCGCGTCATCCGGAAGTGGTAAAAGCGATTGCTGATGCGCAATATGATGTTGTCAGCCACGGCTGGCGCTGGATTCACTATCAGTCAATCGATGCCAAAACCGAACGTCAGCATATTCAGCAGGCGGTGGATGTGCTGATGGATCTGTTTGGCAAAGCGCCTACCGGCTGGTATACCGGACGCGACAGCCCCAATACGCGTCGGCTGGTGGTTGAGCAGGGCGGTTTTAGTTACGACAGCGACTATTACGGCGACGATCTGCCGTTCTGGACGCGCGTGACCTGTCAGGATGGCACCGTCAAACCGCATCTGATTATTCCCTACACGCTGGAAACCAACGATATGCGTTTTGCCACGCCGCAGGGGTTTAATACCGCCGAACAGTTTTATACTTATCTGAAAGACAGCTTCGACGTGCTGTATGAAGAGGGTGAAACCGCGCCGAAGATGATGTCGGTGGGGATGCACTGTCGCCTGCTGGGGCGGCCAGGCCGTTTCCGCGCGCTTACGCGTTTTTTGGATTATATACAGCAGCATGAGCGGGTGTGGATCTGTACACGCCAGCAGATTGCCGAGCACTGGATCAAACATCATCCGGCACCCGAAGCCTGAGGCTGTTAGCTTATTCGCCGTGGACGTTGCCGACGTCCACGGCTTTTTTATAGCTTCAATACAAGGAAAGCCTGATGACAAGCTCGCTATGCGACCAGATCAATCCGCCGCCGCGCCTGCTGATGGGGCCGGGACCGATTAACGCCGATCCGCGCGTGCTGCGTGCGATGTCGGCGCAGCTGATTGGTCAGTACGACCCGGCGATGACCCACTATATGAATGAGGTTATGACGCTGTATCGCAGCATTTTCCGCACCGGGAACCGCTGGACGCTGCTGATTGACGGCACGTCGCGTGCCGGTATCGAGGCGATTCTGCTGTCGACGATCCGTCCCGGCGATAAGGTGCTGGTGCCGGTGTTCGGCCGTTTCGGTTATCTGCTGTGTGAAATTGCGCGTCGCTGCCGCGCGGAAGTTCATACCCTTGAAGCGCCGTGGGGCGAGGTCTTTACGCCTGACCAGATCGAAGACGCTATCAGGCGCGTGCGGCCACGCCTGCTGCTGACGGTGCAGGGCGATACCTCAACCACCATGCTGCAACCGCTGGCGGAGTTGGGCGAGATATGTCGGCGCTACGACGTGCTGTTTTACACCGATGCCACCGCCTCGCTGGGCGGCAATGCGCTGGAAAGCGATGCCTGGGGGCTGGATGCGGTCTCCGCCGGGATGCAAAAATGTCTGGGCGGCCCCTCCGGCACCGCGCCGATTACGCTCAGCCCGCGGATGGAAGAGATCATTCGTAAACGTCAACGCGTGGAAGAGGGCATCCGCACCGCCGAACATCAGGATGGCGAGGATCAGATGATTTGGTCCAACTATTTCGACCTCGGTATGATTATGGATTACTGGGGGCCGGAGCGGCTGAATCATCATACGGAAGCGACCAGCGCGCTGTTTGGCGCACGTGAATGCGCTCGCTTAATTTTGCAGGAAGGGCTGGATAATGCCATTGCGCGCCACCGGCTGCACGGCGAGGCGATGTTGGCCGGTATTCAGGCGATGGGCCTGGCCGTTTTCGGCGATATCCAACACAAGATGAATAATGTGTTGGGCGTGGTGATCCCGCCAGGCATCCACGGCGAGCAGGTGCGCAAGCTGATGCTGGAGGATTTCGCCATTGAAATCGGCACCTCTTTTGGCCCGCTGAACGGCAAGATCTGGCGTATCGGCACCATGGGCTATAACGCGCGTAAAGACTGCGTGATGCAGACGCTAAGCGCGCTGGAAGCGGTGTTGAACCATTTGCGCTTCAGCACCGTACAGGGCGCGGCGCTACAGGCGGCCTGGGATCGCTACAGCCGTGGATAAATCCACGGTGAAATTGAAATGCCTGCTGCCTGCCAGCGTTAAATACGCGCTTTCTGTCCAGGCGGCGGCATCAGCGCGAGCCATCTTGCGGCAATGGCGCGCGTTAAATCTCACACAGACGCTCCGCCGCAGCGAGCAAAGTACTTTCCTGCTTGGCAAAGCAGAGGCGAATCAAGCGATGAGGAAAGGCGTCAGCGCAAAATACCGACAGCGGAATCGCCGCCACGCCAACCTCTTCCGTGAGCCAACGACAGAAACTGACATCATCCAGATCGGAAATCGCACTGTAATCGGCCAGCAAAAAATAGGTGCCTTCGCAGGGCAGGATCTCAAAACGGCTACGGCTTAACGCCTGAATAAAGGTATCGCGGCGCGCCCGATAAAACGCGGGCAGCTCGCGATAATGCTCCGGCTCGGCGCGCAGCATATCCGCCAGCGCCAGCTGAGCGGGCGTATTCACGGCAAAGGTCAGATATTGATGAACCTTGCGGATCTCGGCGCTTAACGGCGCGGGCGCAACGCAGTAGCCCACTTTCCAGCCGGTGATATGGTAGGTTTTGCCAAAAGAGGAGACGGCAATCGCCCGTTCGCGCAGCTGCGGATGCGCTAAAACGCTGTTGTGCCCCTCGGCGGTAAAGCAGATATGCTCATACACTTCATCGCTCAGCACATAAATTTCTTTATCGGCAATCGCCTGCCACAGGGCGGCGAAGTCGCTCTGCTGCCAAACGGTGGCCGACGGGTTATGCGGGGTATTCAGAATCACCAGTCGGGTACGCGGCGATAGCAGCTGCTGAAACGCCTGCCAGTCAACGCGAAAAGCGGGTGGCTGCAACGTTAAGCGCTTCATTACACCGCCGGACAATGCGACGGCGGGCGCGTAGCTGTCATAGCTGGGATCAAAGCAGATCACCTCATCGCCCGGTCGCACCAGCGCGGTAATCGCGGCATATAACGCCTCGGTAGCGCCCGCAGTAACCGTAATCTCACTGTTAGCGTCAGCAGCATAGTCGTAAAGCGTCGTGGTTTTGTCGGCAATCGCTTCACGCAGCGCCGTTACGCCGGTCATGGGTGCATACTGGTTAGCACCCTGACTTACGTGATGCGCCAGCCGCTGCTGCAAATAGCGCGGACCATCAAAATCAGGAAACCCCTGTGAAAGGTTAATGGCGTTGTGCTGCTGCGCCAGCGCGCTCATCTGGCTAAAAATTGTGGTGCCGAGCGAGGGCAGCTTACTTTCAGGAATCAACGGATTAGAACGCATAAATAGCTCACCTTCAGGACGGGTAGCGGCCCAATGTTACGGCTGTGTTGAGCCACTATAATCATGATGTTAGTATTTGGCAATCAAGACGGGTAGACGTCTAAACGCGAGATTTCCTCTGCAACGGCGAAGCCGATAAAAGGAGCGCAATGACAGTAACTCCACAACTGGCGCAGCTGGTGGCGGCCTGCCACTGGATTGGCCAACAGGGCTGGGCACCGGCGACCGGCGGCAATATGTCGATACGCGCAGGGGAAGGATTCTGCCTGCTTAGCGAGTCCGGCAAGGACAAAGGCAGCCTGACCGCCGACGATTTTATCGAGGTGGCGATCGCCAGCGGCCAGGCGCCGTCAGGACGCAAACCCTCCGCTGAAACCGGCCTGCATACGCTGATCTATCGGCTGTTTCCGCAAGCGGGCGCGGTATTACATACCCACAGCGTAAACAGCACCGTGCTGTCACGTATTGAAAAGGCAGAGGCGCTGCGGCTACAGGGTTATGAAATGCAGAAGTCGCTGACCGGCCAGAACAGCCATCTTGATAGCGTCGCGATTGCGCTGTTTGATAACGATCAGGATATCGCCGCGCTGGCGACGCGCATTGAAAGCTGGGCGCAAATCCATACGCTGCGTTACGGTTTCCTGCTGCGCGGTCATGGCCTGACCTGCTGGGGCAGGGATGTGCAGGAGGCGCGCCGCCATCTGGAAGGGCTGGAGTTTCTGTTTAACTGTGAAATGCAACGCCGTTTGCTGGAGAGATCATGATTCGCGCGATTGTTACCGATATTGAAGGCACCACCAGCGACATAGGTTTTGTGCATAACGTTCTGTTTCCCTGGGCGCGTCAGCACCTGGCGGATTATCTGCGTAGCCACACGGCAGAACCGGCAGTCGCCGCCGCGCTGGCGGATCTGCGTCAGGAGATCGCTCAGCCGCAGGCGGACACGGAACAGCTGATCGCCGTGCTCTACGGTTTTATGGATGAGGATCGCAAATCCACCGCGCTAAAAGCGTTGCAGGGCATGATCTGGCGCAGCGGCTACCTTAACGGTGATTTTACCGGTCATCTCTATCCCGACGTGTTGCCTGCGTTAAAAAGGTGGCATCAACAGGGGATTTCCCTGTACGTTTATTCGTCTGGCTCGGTTGCGGCGCAAAAGCTGCTGTTTGGCTACAGCGACCAGGGCGATATTACCGGGCTGTTTAGCGGTTACTTTGATACCCATGTCGGGGCGAAACGCGAGACCAGCGCCTACCAAAATATTGCCCGCCAGATCGATCTGCCCGCCCGCGAGCTGCTGTTCCTGTCTGATATTCATCAGGAGCTGGATGCCGCGCAGCAGGCCGGTTGGCACACTTTGCAGTTAATTCGCGGCGAAGCGGATAATGAGAGCGTCCATCGCCAGGTAAACCGTTTTGATCAGATTACGCTGGAGCCGTTTTCCTTATGAGTGAATTGACCATTTATACCGAAACAGAAACCAGGGTGCCGGTGTGGCACAGCACCGATCCCGAGGCGATTCGCGAGCAGCTGAACGCGCGCGGCGTGCGTTTTGAGCGCTGGGAAGCCAACCGTGAACTGGGTGAAAATCCCACCGCGGAAGCAGTAATTAATGCTTACCAACATGCGATCGATCGGCTGGTGGCGGAGAAAGGCTATCAAAGCTGGGACGTCATCAGCATGCGCGCCGATAATCCGCAGAAAGAGACGCTGCGCACTAAGTTTCTGGCGGAACATACGCATGGCGAAGACGAAGTCCGCTTTTTTGTTGAGGGCGCGGGGCTGTTTTGCCTGCATCTGGAAGGGCGGGTTTATCAGGTACTGTGCGAGAAAAATGATTTGATCTCGGTCCCGGCGGGTACGCCGCATTGGTTTGATATGGGATCAAACCCACACTTTACCGCGATCCGTATTTTTGATAATCAGGAAGGCTGGATCGCCAACTTTACCGGCGATCCGATTGCCGTTACCTATCCGCGCCTGCCGTAACCGCCTGCGGCTGGAAATAACCGGCCGCAACCTCTTCCGGCGTCACCACGCCGGTATCCAGCACCCAACCGCTGATTAATTTGGCTGGCGTGACGTCAAACGCCGGGTTCCACACCTGCGCATTTTCCGGCGCCCACTGTAGCTGACCAAAACTGCCGGATACGCCGGTGACTTCGCTGGCTGCGCGCTGCTCAATAGGAATGGCGCTGCCATCCGGACAGTGTGGATCGAGCGTGGTATGCGGCGCGGCCACGTAAAAGGGAATCTGGTGATAGCGCGCCAGCACCGCCAGGCTGTAGGTACCGATTTTGTTGGCAACGTCGCCGTTGGCGGCAATGCGATCGGCACCGACCCAAATCGCATCGACCTGCTTCTGCGCCATCAGCGCCGCCGCCATAGAATCACAGATCAAGCGATGAGGGATGCCGAGTTCGGCCAATTCCCAGGCGGTCAGGCGACCGCCCTGCAACAGCGGGCGCGTTTCATCCACCCAGACCTGCGCGATTTTCCCCTGCTGGAAAGCGAGCGCGATCACGCCGATGGCGGTGCCGACGCCTGCGGTTGCCAGCCCGCCGGTATTGCAATGGGTTAAAATTTGGCTGCCGGGCGTGACCAGCTCGCTGCCCGCCTGAGCGATGCTGGCGCATAACGCTTTATCTTCTTCCACCAGCCGCAGCGCTTCGGCGCTTAATGCCGCAACATAGTTACCCTCACTCAGCGCCTGCTTCATTCGATCCAGATTATTCATCAGGTTAACAGCGGTGGGGCGGGCGGCGCGCAACGTTGCCAGCGCCTGGGTCAGCTCACTTTTGCTCATGCCGTTTTCCGCCAGCAGCGCCAGCAGCAGACTGGCAGAGAGGCCGATTAATGGCGCGCCG
The DNA here is from genome assembly GCF_031457955.1 of Mixta sp. BE291. NCBI lineage: Bacteria > Pseudomonadati > Pseudomonadota > Gammaproteobacteria > Enterobacterales > Erwiniaceae > Mixta > Mixta sp. BE291. Next base: position 13,664 of record NZ_JAVDXN010000005.1, read on the forward strand.
CGCACCCGCAACGCATGGATGTGCCCTACCAGCGCTGCCACGCTATTGGCGTCCAGCCAGTGCTTTTGTTGCGGCAGAGCTTGCTGATCGAGGATCCACAGCTGGTTATCGCGCACCTGCAGACTGGTGGTATGAAGAGTTTGCATAACAGTGAAATCCATGTTGCGTTAATGCGACATATTGTGCCAACATGCGAAACGGAAGTATAGACGTCTGAACGGCTTTTACTACAGAATTGCAGAGGAAACGGATAATGTCGCAATACCGGACGTTCACAGCCGCCGATGCGGTGGAATATGCGCAGCGCTTTGGCGGATTAAGCGATGCTGCTTCGCTGGTCAGGGCTGAAGAGATCGGGGATGGCAACCTTAACCTGGTGTTTAAAATCTTCGATCATGATGACAACAGCCGCATTGTCGTCAAGCAGGCGCTGCCTTACGTACGCTGTGTGGGCGAATCATGGCCGTTAACGCTGGAGCGTGCGCGGCTGGAAGCTGAGACGCTGGTGGAACACTATCGCCACTGCCCGCAGCATACGGTAAAAGTGCTGCATTACGACGCCGGACTGGCGGTGATGGTGCTGGAGGATCTCTCCAGCCACCGAATCTGGCGCGGCGAGCTGTTACAGGGGCGTCACTATCCGCAGGCGGCGCGTCAGCTGGGCGAATATCTGGCACAAACGCTGTTTCATACTTCTGATTTCCATCTGCATCCCCACGAAAAGAAAGCACGCGTTATCCGCTTTACCAACCCTGAAATGTGCGAAATCACGGAAGATCTTTTCTTTACCGATCCCTATGAAGGTCATCCGCGTAACCGTTATCCAGAGCAGCTGGCGGCTGACGTGGCGGCGTTACGCAGTGATACGCGGTTGCGTAATGAGGTGGCCGGGCTGAAACATCGCTTTTTATCTCATGCTGAAGCGCACCTGCATGGCGATATTCACAGCGGTTCCGTTTTTGTCGCTGAAGGTAGCCTGAAAGCGATTGATGCCGAATTTGGTTTTTTCGGACCGGTGGGGTTTGATGTGGGGACGGCGCTGGGCAACTTGCTGCTGAACTATTGCGCGCTGCCGGGTCTGCTGGCGACGCGTGAAGCGGCCGACGGTCGCGAGCAGCGTTTACAGGATGCGCGCACGCTGTGGCTGGCCTTTGCCGAACGCTTTCAGGCGCTGGCTACGGAAAAAAGCCGCGACCGCGCGCTGGCCTGGCCGGACTATATCGGCAGCTGGCTAAAGAAGGTGTTTGCCGACACTATCGGTTACTGCGGCAGCGAGCTGATTCGCCGCACGGTTGGCATGTCGCACGTGGCCGATCTGGAAAATATTAAAGATGAGGCGATGCGCATTGAAGCTATTCGCCACGCCATCAGCCTGGGGAAAACGTTAATCGTCGCTGCGCCGCATATTGATAATATCGATACGCTAATCGCCCGTATTCGGCAGAACGGCTAGGTAGCGCATTGGTCCTGATAGAAAGTTTTGAGGGCCGAAACCCTTTTTATTGCTGTCTGGTTAACGTGTTGATTTTATAAGGTCGAATCCAGACGGGCGAAAAAAGGGTTTTTCTATGGGTAACGCTTTAAGCCTTTATCCTGCATATGGTTTACGCTAATCTGCTCCAGTTCACTGCCGTACAGGCAGCTTAGAAAATAACCGCGCAATCGTCCCACGCGGGCGGGAAGTTCACTGCCGCACAGGCAGCTTAGAAAACCTCAACAACAGTGATGACGATTACGACGACGTTCACTGCCGTACAGGCAGCTTAGAAACACTGCGCTAACCGGCAGAGCCGGTAAGCTCCGTTCACTGCCGCACAGGCAGTTTATTAAGTAATGCTTTCATGTGGTCACTCTCAGCGGGCATAACGAACTGATTGAAAAACAGCCCGCTTCGCCGCATACTTCTTGTACGGAAAGGCACCGTACATTTGGATATATTGAAACTGCACAGCAGCGCATCCGCCAGTCGGACATGGAGAAATATGGCAAACACTTTAAAGAAACAGCGTATTGATCTACGTTTATCGCCGGAAGATAAAAGTCTTATCGAAAATGCGGCATCCATCAGCAATTTAACGATCTCGCAGTTTATGCTTGCGAGCGCTTCAGCACGAGCGGCAGAAGTGATCGAACAGCACCAGCGTATTGTATTGAACGAGGCGTCATGGAAACGAGTAACGGAAGCCATCAGTAACTCACCTGAACCCAATGAAAAACTAAAACAAGCGGCCCGGAGTTTACAAAATATGGAGTAGGTTGTGGAAAATCTGACAATCGAAATTTTCACGGAAGAAGAGCAGTACAAGTTAAATAGTTTTGACTGCGGTAAAGCTTCATTAAATATCTTTCTGAAAGAACATTTCAAAAGGCAGCATAAAGCTAAAATATTGAGAGGCTATATGCTTAAAGCTCAAGGGCCAGAGCCAAGCGTTTTAGGTTATTACACGTTATCGGGTAGCTGCTTTGAAAAATCTACCTTATCCTCTAAAACACAACAGAAAAAAATCCCTTATAAAAACGTTCCATGCATTACGCTCGGTAGGCTTGCGATAGATAAAACGCTTCAGGGGCAAGGCTGGGGTAGTATGTTAGTGACGCATGCGATGAAACTTATTTATAACGCATCGTTTGCCGTAGGAATTCATGGAATGTTTGTAGATGCGCTGGATGATGAGGCTAAACAGTTTTATATCAGCCTCGGTTTTATTCCGCTGGTGGGAGAAAACAAGGATTCGTTATTTTACCCCATTCAATCCATTGAAAAACTATTTCAATTAAAGTAAATCCCGGCTTACCGTTAAAATACCGCGCCATTCAGCAAAGAAAAAGCCTGAACGTTACCGCTCAGGCTCTGGTTGCCACGCTAAAACGTGACTTATGCTGGGTAATCTTTATTTTTTCGTCGTCAGGCGGCTTCGCTTTTACGCTCCGGCGTCTGTTCCTGCTTTACCGGCTGGGTCGCCAGCGCATCGGGCTCGAACTCATCAACATTAATCGAGCGCAGGCGGCTGACTTCGGCACGTATCAGCACATCCGCTTCCTGCTGAGTAATCCACTGCTCCTGCAATGCGCGTTGCGCCAGCTCATCAAGCCGGGTAAACGACAGCGGCTTTTTCAGCTGCTTGCAAAGGCGATCGTGAATCACTTCCGCAGCCATCACATCCTGTAACGCCGCCTCCAGCTGCCCGGCGGGATTATGCTCACTCGGCGTCAAATACTGCCCACCGCCCAGGCGAGAGCGGGTTGCGGACGGCGTCTGCAGCAGCTTCGCCAGCTGATGATCAAGACGATCGGATGGCGCACGGCAATGGCGACCGGCCGGGAAAATCATCAAACGCAGCGTTGCCGCAACCGCCGCGTTGGGGAAATTACGCAGCAGATCGTCAATGGCGTTTTCCGCCTGATTCAGCGCATCCTGGACGCCCCAGTGCAGTAGCGGTAAATCGGCCTCATGACGGCCTTCATCGTCGTAACGCTTCAACGCTGACGAAGCGAGATAGAGCTGGCTCAGAATATCACCCAGCCGCGCAGACACGCGTTCGCGTCGCTTCAGGCTGCCGCCCAGCACCGACATCGAAATATCTGACAGCAGCGCCAGGTTAGCGCTGATACGGTTCAGATGTTGATAGTAGCGACGGGTGGCATCGCGCGTAGGCGTTGCGCTGCCGTAGCCGCCGGTGATGCCAAGCCACAGGCTGCGCACCAGGTTGCTGCCAACATGGCCGATATGGCTGAACAGCGCGCGGTCGAACTCAGACAAATCATTACGCTCCGCAGCGCCCATTTCACGCAGAATATAGGGATGACAGCGGATAGCGCCCTGACCAAAGATGATCATGCTGCGCGTCAGGATATTCGCGCCTTCCACGGTAATCGCAATCGGCGCGCCCTGGTAAGCGCGAGCCAGGAAATTGCTCTTACCGAGCATGATGCCTTTACCGCCAGCGATATCCATCGCGTCGATAATGGCGCGCTGGCCGCGATGGGTGCAGTGATATTTTACAATCGCTGAGAGCACCGCCGGTTTCTCGCCCTGCATAATGCCATAGGTAATCAGCGTGGCGGCGGCGTCCATGACATAAGCGTTACCGGCAATACGCGCCAACGGCTCTTCGATCCCTTCCATTTTGCCAATGGAAATCCTGAACTGACGGCGAATGCGTGCATAAGCACCCGTGGCCAGCGCCAGACTTTTCAGGCTACCGGTGGAGTTTGACGGCAGGGTAATGCCGCGGCCTACCGACAAACACTCAACCAGCATACGCCAGCCCTGACCGGCCATTTTCGGGCCGCCAATAATGTAGTCGATAGGAACAAAAATATCGTTGCCGCGCGTCGGCCCGTTCTGGAAGGGGACGTTAAGCGGGAAGTGGCGCTTGCCGATCTCCACGCCCGGTGTATGGGTAGGGATCAGCGCACAGGTAATGCCTAAATTTTCAGTATCACCCAGTAAATGTTCGGGATCGGAAAGCTTAAACGCCAGACCCAGCACGGTGGCGATCGGCGCCAGCGTGATATAGCGCTTGTTCCAGGTAAGGCGCATGCCCAACACCTGCTGGCCTTGCCATTCGCCCATACAAACGATGCCGGTATCAGGAATCGCGCCCGCATCGGAACCCGCTTCCGGGCTGGTCAAGGCAAAGCAGGGGATTTCCAGGCCCTGCGCCAGGCGCGGCAGGTAATGTTTTTTCTGTTCATCAGTGCCGTAATGCTGCAGCAGTTCGCCAGGGCCGAGTGAGTTAGGCACGCCAACGGTGATGGCCAGAATCCCCGAAACGCCCGACAGCTTTTGCAGCACGCGTGACTGAGCATAAGCAGAAAACTCCAGCCCGCCATATTCTTTTTTGATAATCATGGCGAAGAAACGGTGCTCTTTCAGATAGGCCCACAGCTCCGGCGGCAGATCGGCCATCTCATGCGTGATCTGAAAATCGTTAGCCATGCGGCAGGCTTCTTCTACCGGACCGTCAATAAATGCCTGCTCTTCCGCCGTCAGGCGCGGCTGTGGGTAATTGTGTAGCTTTTTCCAGTCTGGGTTACCGCGAAACAGATCGCCTTCCCACCAGGTGGTGCCTGCCTCAATCGCCTCTTTCTCGGTGCGTGACATCGGCGGCATCACTTTACGGAAGGTGCGCAGCATCGGGGCGGAGATCAGCGAGCCACGTAGCGACGGCAGGTTTAACGGCAGAAGTATCAGGGCCAGCGGCAACAGAAGCCAGGGCGTCCAGAGATCGAACAAGGCCATGGCCGCCGTCCATAACAGCAGTACAGCGCTGCTGACCGGAAGCGAAACGCGATGCCAAAAAAGCGCGCCGATCACAATCAGCGTCGCAACAATGCTAAGAACCATCATAATGAACCGCTCCGTAACAAGTAAGAGGTCTGACCTGTTGGTCTGGCTACAGGTTTAAAGCAGTTATAGTTATTTAGCAATTAAGTAACATGATAATTACAACCTGGCTCACATTCCGACCGCATCATTCTCAACGTATTCATTTCAGCAGCGGCTGTTGTCTTATACGGCGCTTGTTTGTGGCGTCAGCACGTAAGCTTTTAGCGCTCACGCCAGGTGTGTAATGGTCAGGCATCAGCGGTTTTATAATGATGTGGACGCCGCAGCTTTACCCGGTAACGCTTTGCGCCCCGTTGCCATTTCGGTAAACTTGCGCCAACTCTTTCTCCTCAAAGGACCTCCCTATGTACCAGGATATTATTCGTTCAGAACTTAACGAAGCAGCGGATACGCTAAATAAATTCCTGAGTGAAGATGCGAACATTCATGCGATTCAGCGCGCTGCCGTACTGCTGGCCGACAGCTTTAAAGCGGGCGGCAAAGTGCTTTCCTGCGGCAACGGCGGCTCGCATTGTGATGCGATGCATTTTGCGGAAGAGCTGACCGGTCGCTATCGTGAAAACCGCCCAGGCTATCCTGCCATCGCTATCTCTGATGTCAGCCATCTCTCCTGCGTCAGTAATGATTTTGGCTACGATTATGTTTTTTCACGCTACGTTGAGGCGGTAGGCCGGGCGGGTGACGTGCTGCTGGGCATCTCTACCTCAGGTAATTCCGCTAATATCATCAAAGCGATTGAGGCAGCACGTGCGCAGGGCATGAAGGTGATTACCCTGACCGGTAAAGACGGCGGCAAAATGGCGGGCAGCGCAGATATCGAAATTCGTGTGCCGCACTTCGGTTATGCCGACCGCATTCAGGAAATTCATATCAAAGTAATTCATATCCTGATGCTGCTAATCGAAAAAGAGATGGAGAAAAAGTAACGGCTTTAGCGCTGTTACCTGGCCGCGTCAACCCTGGCGCGGCTATCTCTGTTAAGCCGCATGCTTTAGTCACGTGTTAACAAATGCGCGCTCCCGCTGCTTGTCTCCGCCTGATTCGTTATAATCGTCACAAAACCTGCGCCGGAGGCCCGTCTATGTGTGAACTGCTCGGTATGAGCGCTAATGTCCCAACTGATATTTGCTTTAGCTTTACCGGACTGGTGCAGCGCGGCGGCGGCACCGGGCCACATAAAGATGGCTGGGGCATTACTTTTTATGAAAATAAAGGCTGCCGTACCTTTAAAGATCCGCAGCCCAGCTATAACTCGCCGATAGCGCGCCTGGTTCAGGAGTATCCGATTAAGTCCTGTTCAGTGGTGGCGCATATTCGTCAGGCGAATCGGGGGCAGGTATCGCTGGAAAATACCCATCCGTTTACCCGCGAGCTGTGGGGCCGCAACTGGACCTATGCGCATAATGGGCAGCTAAGCGGCTATCGTCAGCTGGAAACCGGAAATTTTCGTCCGGTCGGCGAGACAGACAGTGAAAAGGCGTTCTGCTGGCTGCTGCATAAGCTGGCAACGCGCTATCCGCGCACACCGGGAAACTGGCCGGCGGTGTTTCGCTATATTGGCGAGCTGGCGGCGGAGCTGCGGCAGAAGGGGGTGTTTAATATGCTGCTGTCGGACGGACGCTATTTAATGGCCTACTGCTCAACCAATTTGTTCTGGATTACGCGTCGTGCGCCGTTTGGCAAGGCGAAGCTGCTGGATCAGGATGTCGAAATCGACTTTCAAAAGCAGACCACGCCAAACGACGTGGTCACGGTTATTGCCACTCAGCCGTTAACCGGCAATGAAACCTGGCATCGGATTCTGCCAGGCGAATGGCAACTATTCTGCCTTGGAGAGCGCCAGGAATGACTGCGAGGCGGCGGGGGTGCCGCTAACCGGCGCGCCGTTCAGCACATATCTGCCGTTGTTCACCATCACCGTCGGCGGCTGACGATGCTCAACAAACCAGGCATAGCCCGGCTGTAACTCTTTCCAGAAGCTGGCGTAATAAGAGTTACGGTGGCGCTGCATATTGCTTTCGGTCATGCGGAACGGATAAATGCTGACTTCCACTTCCGGCTGGCCGTTACGCAATGCGGCATTCACATAGGTAAAAATCTCATCCATATAGGCGTTGGTCATGGCGTAACAGCCAACAGAGACGCAGGCACCATGGATCATCAGGTATTTTCCGTCATAGCCCTGCTGGCGATCGTACTGGTTAGGAAAACCAATATTGATGGCGCGATAAAAACGGCTATCCGGCTTAAGCTGACTCGGTTTTACGCTGTAAAAACCTTCCGGGCTTTTAAAATCGCCCTGACGGCGTTTTGGCCCAAGGCCGCCGGAAAAATTACAGATGCGATAGCTGTCGAGCAGCCGATATTCATTGCCAATTTTGCCGTACAGTTCCAGCGTGCGCTCTTCTTTAAAGATCTGGATGTAAACCGGCGTACCTAATAACTGCTTCTTTAACTCTTTGCTGACCGGTGCCAGTGGCTGAACTGGCTCCGTCACGCTTGCCATGCTGAGGGCTGGCAGAAGAATCATCGCAAACAAAAGTGCGATTTTGCCCATTCTTTTTCCCTTGGTGATGAGGGGATAAACTGCAACGCCCTGCGGCGTCTGTGACGTGTATAATCGGATAATTCCGCTATTGCTGCGCAACATTATCACTGTCTGTTTTTTTATCAAGATGCCAGCTAAGAAATAGCTGTGATTCCAGAGACGGCCCGCAATTTCAGTTGCGCCGTTACAGGATATTCATTGCGCTACGCCATTGAATCCGCACAGGTTGGCTGTATACTTATCCAGTGCTGACGGAGGGGGTTATGCGCAAAATCATTCATGTCGATATGGACTGCTTTTACGCGGCGGTGGAAATGCGTGATAACCCCAGCCTGCGTGATATCCCGTTGGCTATTGGCGGCAATCGTATGCAGCGCGGCGTGATCAGCACCGCGAACTATCCGGCGCGCAAATATGGCGTACGCAGCGCGATGTCCACCGCAATGGCCTTGAAACTCTGTCCGCACTTAACGCTGCTGCCGGGTCGCTTTGATGCTTATAAAGAGGCCTCCGCGCATATTCGCGAAATCTTTTCACGCTATACCGCGCGTATTGAGCCGCTGTCGCTGGATGAAGCCTATCTGGATGTCAGCGATAGCCCGCATTGTCACGGCTCAGCAACGCTGATGGCGCGTGACATTCGCCAGACCATCGCTCGTGAACTGGACCTTACTGCATCGGCGGGCATCGCGCCCATTAAGTTCCTTGCCAAAATTGCCTCTGATTTAAATAAGCCGAACGGCCAGTATGTGATCACCCCGGAAGAGGTGCCGCAGTTTTTGCTGTCGCTGCCGCTGGCGAAAATTCCGGGCGTAGGCAAGGTGACGGCAAAGAAGCTGGAAGATTTAGGGCTGCGCAGCTGCGCCGATGTGCAGAACAGCGATCTGGCGATGCTGCTGAAGCGCTTTGGCAAATTTGGCCGGGTAATTTGGGAGCGTAGCCACGGTATTGATGAGCGGGAAGTGATTACCGATCGTGAGCGTAAGTCGCTCGGCGTGGAGCGTACACTGTCGGAAGATATACATCACTGGGAGCAGTGTCTGGAGATTATTGATTTTCTCTATGAGGAGCTGGAGCGGCGGTTAACGAAAATCAAGCCGGATCGCCATATTGCGCGCCAGGGCGTTAAGCTGAAGTTCAGTGATTTTCAGCAGACCACGCAAGAGCATGTCTGGCCGGTGTTGAATAAAGAGGATTTAATCGCGGTTGCGAAAGAGGCCTGGCAAGAGCGCCGCGCCGGTCGTGGCGTCCGGCTGGTGGGGCTGCATGTGACGCTGCTTAATCCGCAGCTGGAACGGCAACTGCTGTTGGGGCTGTAGGCCATTTAAGCCTTCTCACGCCAGAACTGATTTCTTAATGCAGAATGTATCGATGAATAAACATAACATGTGCTGCATGTAAAAGTAGCTGCTGTTATGTTCCTGCTGCTAACAGCCCCTGATTACTTTATCACGCATTTAGAAAAGTAAATTTGGTTAGCAGGTGTACCTTCTTACTTTGAATTTAACGCTCAACGTAATATTTAATAGGTTAGCCTATGTTCTGTGGCTTATTTTTATGGTTTATTATTGCTTTAGGATAATTTATCATTCATTTGCCGCTAATCAATATTTTCATGGAATGAAAGAGGATAATAATGAGTTTCACTGGCTACTCATCCGAAAAAAACATGCTAAGTTATGATTTTGGCCGTTGGACTGGCCAAGTCTCAGGCGGGCAGTTTATTGATTTTAAAGGATTAACCAAAAATCTGGATTGTAATCGAGATTTGTTTCAAGTCGGTATTATTTACGATGATGGCAATAAATGTTGGTTAGTTCGTCCTTCACGCCGTATTGCAACAAGTACGCAAAGTTCTGTCAGTCATATAGTCATAACTAAGATAGATCAGACAACACATTTGCATAATACAGGGCGAGCTGTAGTTAAATCCGTTTCATCCCCCTCTCTGATTACAGAAATTACCTCTACAGCTTTTGCTTGTGGCGGTTTTATAGTGACTCTATTTTTGTCAGCTACTGCAACAGCCGCAATACCCTTCACTGCAGGGGGAGCAGGCATCATTGCAGCAGTTGGTGTAGCGGGTAGTGCTGCAACTGCTGCGCAATGTTTTATTGGTAGTGGTCGTTTAATCGCTATGACCAATGGTTATGATCAGCAATTAGCATGGCTGGATAGCAAGGATTGGTACGTTGCTACTTCTACTGCGCTGGATCTTCTCTCCTTAGCAGGCGCTGGGGCAGGCCTGAAGGGCACTATTGATTCCTATAAAGCAATGAAAGCCGTGTCATCGAGTAATGTCTTAGAATGGTTTCAAACGCTAAGTCGTGCTGAACGTAAGCGTATCACTGAAAACATTATTCGTGCACAAAATCCGGGCATTTCTAACGCCGGAGTGAAAGCAGCAATGGAGGCGGGGCGTTACCCTAAGCGTTTCCCCACAGAAGCTATTCAACACCAACTACAAAGAGAATTATTAATTGCAGTAAATAACACAGTAACTTTTGCTGGCAGTGGGGCCACAGGGACAATACGAAATCCGCAAAACATGGGGGTTAGCGCTAAATATGTCATATCTTCTCTCCAGTCTTTTTCTGATTTTTAAGGGATAGTATGTTATTAAAAATATTCCTGACGCGCGTTCAACACTGTCGGGCACTGGAGCTGGAGATTAAAAAAACGCCGATTGATAAGTTGCCAGCTTTGCAGGAAAAAATTAACGCCGAGATAAAAAATTCTGTCGGGATGTTTAATTTTGCGTTTCCGCTGGTGTTTAGCGCTTTTTTTATGATTATGAGCTTTGCAATGGTGCAATTTTCACTATGGCAGGCTGTAACGCAGTGGCTGGCATTGCCCTCGACGATGACTATGGCGTTTCTGGTTATTAGTTCATTGGTTTGCAGCGTAATTTACATCATGCCGATATTTATCATGTCGAAAGGATTTATAGCCGGTGTAAAACTCCATCTGATATTGGCATATGCAACGCTGTTTAGCGCCGTTATATACTTCCTGAGCATGGCTATAAGGTGGATAGCCAGTGCGTTCACGGCATGGGGTGGAATTATTAGCGCTTTATTAGCGTTAATCTTTATTGGTCTCAGCCTGTTTATCATACGCACCGAGCGCTTTTACTCATCCCTGTTATTTGCGCTCTATTGCCGAACGCTCAGAAAATTATATGGCAGCGGCGTTAAACAACGCGCTATAAAGTAAACCGCGAAAAAAAAGGCCAGGAACGCTCTGGCCTTTATTTTTTACGGATGGCAACGCGTTACAGGCGAAATTACTTCGCCGGAATCACCTTCAGCAGCTCGGTCAACAGCTGCCAGTAAAGCGCGACGCTGCCGATATGTACCTGCTCATCTGGCGAGTGCGGGCCGGTAATGGTTGGGCCGATGGAAACCATATCCATATCCGGGTAAGGCTTCTTAAACAGGCCGCACTCCAGACCGGCGTGGATGATCTGAATATTTGGCGTCTTGTTAAACAGGCGCTGATAGGTTTCGCGCACCAGCGCCATCACCGGCGAACTGGCGTCCGGCTGCCAGCCTGGGTAGCTGCCTTTCGCTGCGCCTTGCGCACCGGCCAGCTCACACAGCGAGCTCAGCATCGTTACCACGTAATCTTTGCCGCTGTCGATCAGCGAGCGAATCAGGCTGTTGATTTTCGCTTCGTGTTCGCTCATCGATACCACACCCACGTTCAGCGAGGTTTCTACCACGCCTTTCGCCACGTCTGAGTTACGGATTACCCCGTTCGGCGTGATGTTCAGCAGCGCAATAAACCGATCGCGGCTGTCAGCCGTTAGCGCCGCGCCGCTAGCTACCGGCTCGGTTTGCAGCGTGATGTTTTTCTCAATCAGGCCCAGCTCGTTCTGTAAGGTCGCCAGATACCCCATCGCCGCAGACTTCAGCGCATCGATTTTTGCCGCAGGCAGGGCGAAAGTGGCGTAGGCTTCACGCGGGATCGCGTTGCGCAGCGTACCGCCGGTAAAATCGATCAGACGCAGATCGTATTCGCGTGCGTGCAGCGCCAGGAAACGTACCAGCAGCTTGTTGGCGTTGCCCAAACCCAGATGAATCTCTGCGCCGGAGTGACCGCCTTTCAACCCTTTCAGCGTCAGGCGCAGCGTCTCATAGTCGGCCGGAACCGCTTCACGTTGCAGCGGCAGCGTAGCGGTAAAATCGATACCGCCAGCGCAACCCATATAGATTTCGCCTTCCTCTTCGGAATCGGTATTAATCAGAATCTCAGCCTGTAGCCAGTTCGGCTGTAAGCCAAACGCGCCATCCATGCCGGTCTCTTCCGTCATGGTCAGCAGCACTTCCAGCGGGCCGTGCTGCACGCTTTCGTCAGCCAGCACCGCCAGCGCCGACGCCATACCGATGCCGTTATCCGCGCCCAGCGTGGTGCCGCGCGCTTTTACCCATTCGCCATCAACCCACGGCTGGATCGGATCTTTAGTAAAATCGTGCGCCGTATCGTTATTCTTCTGCGGCACCATATCCAGGTGCGCCTGCAGCGCCACCGGCTTACGGTTTTCCATGCCCGGCGTGGCGGGCTTACGGATCAAAATATTGCCGACCTGATCACGTTCGCACCAGAAGCCTTTTTCCTTTGCCCAGGAGAGAATGTGCTGCGCCAGCGCTTCTTCATGGAAAGAAGGATGCGGAATGGAGCAGATTTTGGCGAAGATATCCCACAGCGGCTGTGGAGAGAGTTGAGACAATTCAGACACGACAGGTCTCCTGTGTCATCGGTGCGCGGCTGCGCATCGTTGCGAAATTTTTAGTATGCGATCGCCGTCAGCGAATCTGACGTGATGGGTTGAGAATACCATTCTTTGTTGCCCGCTGCGCAGTCAGGCGCGTTAAAATGCGGCAACCGCGCAATCCGATGCTGGTTTTTAACGCGTCAGATCCTTATAATGCCGCGCAACCTTTTCCCATTGCATATTTTTTAGGCCAACTCAATTGGTCGGGATTCCTTTTATGAGCGAAAAATACGTCGTCACCTGGGACATGTTGCAGATTCATGCCCGTAAACTGGCTCAGCGCCTGCTTCCTGTTGAACAGTGGAAAGGCATTATTGCGGTAAGCCGCGGTGGCCTGGTTCCGGCTGCGCTGCTGGCGCGCGAACTCTCTATCCGCTATGTCGATACCGTTTGTATCTCCAGCTATGACCACGACCACCAGCGCGAAATGAACGTGCTGAAGCGTGCGGAAGGCGATGGCGAAGGCTTTATCGTGATTGATGACCTGGTGGATACCGGCGGCACCGCTCAGGCAATCCGTGAAATGTATCCGAAAGCGCGTTTTGTCACCATCTTCGCTAAACCAGCCGGCGCGCCGCTGGTGGACGATTATGTGGTTGATATCGCACAGAATACCTGGATTGAGCAGCCGTGGGATATGGGCGTCGCCTTTGTTCCGCCTATCGTTAATCGCTGATTGACCTGCATCAAAACAACGCCCGGTTCGTCCGGGCGTTGTTGTTTCTGCTGGTCGCGCCTCTGTAACGGGTGAAGTACACTGTAGTCTCGTCATTGCGCGACGGCAGGAGAGCGATACCATGTCAGCAAAAAATCTCAGCGAAGAGCTATTCAAACCCCGTTTTAAACACCCGGAAACCTCATCGCTGGTGCGCCAGCGTCATCATCGTACCTCAACCGTTCAATCCACGCTGGATGGTGAAAGCCATACCGGCTGGTATCGCCTGCTTAATCGTCTGCTCTGGAGCTGGCGCGGCCTGTCGCCGATTGAAATCAGCGAAGTGCTGGCGCGCATTGCTGCCAGTCCGGCGGAGCGCACCAGCGAAGACCTGTTGGATACGGTCATCGGCTATCGCGGCGGCAACTGGATATATGAGTGGAGCAAGCAGGCGGCGCTGTGGCAGCAGAAGGCGATGGACGCGGGCGATGCGCCGGAAGCGGGCGAGCACTGGCTGCATGCGGTGAATCTCTATAGCCTGGCCGCCTGGCCGCATATTAAAGGCGATGAGCTGGCCGAGCAGGCGCAAACGCTGGCCAACCGCGCCTATGAAGAAGCCACGCTGCGTCTGCCCGGCGAGCTGAAAGAGCTGGAGTTTCCCGTTGAAGGCGGCGGGGCAGTGACCGGCTTCCTGCATATGCCGCCTGCGGTCAGCGCGCCTTATCCCACGGTGCTGCTGTGCGGTAATCTGGATAGCCTGCAAATCGATCACTATCGTCTGTTTCACGATTATCTGGCGCCACGCGGCGTGGCGATGCTGACGATTGATATGCCCTCGGTGGGCTTTTCCTCTAAATGGAAACTAACCCAGGATACCAGCTTCCTGCATCAGCAGGTGCTGCGCGGCCTGGAATCGGTGCCCTGGGTGGATCATACGCGCGTAGCAATGCTGGGCTATCGTTTTGGCGCGAATGTCGCGGTACGTCTGGCTTACCTTGAGGCACAGCGCCTGCGCGGCGTGGCTTGCCTGGGGCCGATTGTTCATGCGCTGCTGGCCAATTCTGCTCAGCAGGCGCGCGTACCGGATATGTATATTGACGTGCTGGCGAGCCGGTTGGGCATGCCACGCGCGACGGATGACGTGCTGCGTACCGAACTGAACCGTTACTCGCTGAAAACCCAGGGATTGCTGGGACGCCGCACGCCGACGCCGATGCTGGCAGGCTACTGGCAGAACGATCCCTGGAGCCCGGAAGAGGATGCGCGATTGATTGTTAACTCATCAGCAAACGGCAAGCTGTTACCGATCGGCTTCTCGCCGGTGCTGGGCAACTTCGATCGGGCGCTGCAAACCCTCTGTGACTGGCTGGTACAACAGTTGAAGTGATAAGTTGCTATTTTGCCTCAGTTTGCTAAAACTGTTAGCTCATTTAAGGAGGTGTAAACCATGACGTTACCAAGTGGACATCCAAGAAGCCGGTTACTTAAACGTTTTACCGCACTGGGTCCCTATATTCGCGAGCAAAAATGCGAAAATGAGCGGTTCTTTTTTGACTGCCTGGCCGTTTGCGTCAATGTTAAGCCTGCGCCGGAAAGCCGCGAGTTCTGGGGGTGGTGGCTGGAGCTGGATGCGCAATCCGATCACTTTACCTATCAATATTTCTATGGCCTGCACGATAAAGATGGCAACTGGAAGCCATGCGCCATCAAAGGCAAAGAAAACGAAGAAAAGCTGGAAAGTACGCTGCGCAATTTCCATGAACGCCTGAAAGCCACGCTGGCCGAGCTGGAGCTGGGATTGTTGCCTGCTGAGGGAGCCAACGAACAGCCGGTACAGTTAACCGCCTGATCGTCCGTTTTGAACAGAAAAGGGCAGACATCGCGTCTGCCCTTTTTTGCATGATTACCGCACCAGGCGGCCAACGTTCTGTTGCAGCAATACAGATGTATTCAGAACGCTGACCGCGTGATGCCGGATATCAGAACTGGTAAGTCATGCCCACCGCAACGATATCGTCGGTGTTGCGGTTCAGCTTGTTGTCGTCGTCCAGCAGGTTGATTTTGTAATCAACGAAGGCGGACATGTTTTTGTTGAAGTAGTAGGTTGCGCCTACGTCAGCAAATTTAATGTAGTCCGCATCGCCCAGGCCGTTTTCCATATCTTTGACTTTCGTCTGTACGTAAGCCAGTGACGGACGCAGGCCGAAATCAAACTGATACTGCGCAACTAACTCAATGTTCTGCAGCTTGTTGGCGTAGCCAGCAACATTTTCTACGGAGCCATTAACGTTAACGTTGCTGCCGCTAATCGGGTTCATATTGCGGGTTTCCGCGTAGGTTGCCGCCAGATAAACGCCGTTGTCGTCATATTTAAGGCCGGTTGCCCAGGCTTCTGCTTTCTCGCCGCCGCCGTAGATACTGTTTTTCTGGTTCAGCGTACGGTTAGAAGAAGAGACCGCAGCCTTCAGGCTCAGGCTATCGATAATTTTATAAGAAAGCGATGCGGCCATGCCGTCACCGTTGGACACGCCGTCACCACGCGTAGGTGAGTTTTCGTTTTTGCCCTGATACTGCAGCGCAAAGTCCAGGCCATCTACCAGGCCGAAGAAATTGCTGTTGCGATAGGTGGCAACGCCGTTGGTGCGGGTCAGCATATAGACGTCAGCGGAGGTATAACCGGTGGCGCCAAATTCAGGCATCATATCGGTAATGGCTTCTACATCATAAATCAGACCGTAGTTGCGGCCGTAATCCAGTGAGCCGTAATTACCCGCTTTGATACCGGCAAAGCCGAGACGCGTTTTGTTACCGCTGTTCGCATCGCCGCCTTCTGAGTTGCTCAGGTTATATTGATATTCCCACTGACCGTAACCGGTCATCAGTTCATTAATTTGCGTCTGACCTTTAAAACCAATACGCACATAAGATTTGTCGGCGTTGTTGTTGGCATTGGTGTCAGCGTCGCTCATGTAACGCATTGCTTTCAATTTGCCATAAAAATCAAGCTTGTTGCCGTCCTTATTGTACACTTCTGCTGCCTGTGCCGCGGTGCTCAGTGCCAGTGCGGAAACCAGTAGTGCCAATGCGCTCTTTTTCATTTGTTATTAATCCCAATGAGTAAAAAATATGCTGTTTTGAAAACGCTTATAACTGCGGGTACGTTGTACCGTTATTTTATGAATGTTTTATGAAGCTTTCGCTGTTTTCTTGTGAAAACAGAACTTTTAGTCTACGCGACTGTCGCTGATTTTACATGCTTTTCCCGCGGCGGTGGTTGGCATCTTTGCTTACTCCTGCTAAAACGTCCCTTCAAAGACATTTTTACTACGGCAGGACATCATGAGCGGCAGTCAGACCTTAGTGGTCAAGCTGGGAACCAGCGTGCTGACCGGCGGATCGCGTCGGTTAAATCGGGCACATATAGTGGAGTTAGTTCGTCAGTGCGCACAGCAGCACGCGGCGGGCCATCGAATTGTGATTGTTACCTCTGGCGCGATGGCTGCCGGACGTGAGCACCTGGGCTACCCGGAACTGCCGCCTACCATCGCCTCAAAGCAGCTGCTGGCTGCGGTGGGGCAGAGCCGTTTGATTCAACTGTGGGAACAGCTGTTTTCGATCTATGGCATCAATATCGGTCAGATGCTGCTGACGCGCGCAGATATGGAGGATCGTGAGCGCTTCCTTAACGCGCGCGATACGCTGCGTGCGCTGCTGGATAACAACATCGTGCCGGTGATCAACGAGAACGACGCGGTGGCGACGGCAGAGATCAAAGTAGGCGACAACGATAACCTGTCGGCGCTGGCGGCTATGCTGGCCGGAGCCGATAAGCTGCTACTGTTAACCGACCAGCAAGGGCTGTTTACCGCCGATCCGCGCAATAATCCGCAGGCTGAGTTAATCAGCGACGTGCATGGCATCGACGATGCGCTGCGAACCATTGCGGGCGACAGCGTTTCCGGCCTGGGCACCGGCGGCATGGCGACCAAATTGCAGGCGGCGGATGTCGCCTGTCGCTCGGGAATTGATGTGATTATCGCGGCGGGCAGCCGTCCGGGCGTGATTGGCGATGTCATTGCAGGCAAACCGGTTGGCACGCGTTTCCATGCCGGGCAATCGCCGCTGGAGACACGCAAGCGCTGGATCTTCGGCGCGCCGCCAGCCGGAGAGATTATTATCGACGACGGCGCACTGTCGGCGGTGCTGGAGCGCGGCAGCTCGCTGTTGCCAAAAGGTATCCGCGAAGTGAGCGGTAACTTTTCACGCGGTGAAGTTATCCGCATTCGCAGCCTGCTCGGGCGCGATGTGGCGCACGGCGTATCGCGCTACAACAGCGATGCGCTGCGCATGATTGCCGGTCACCACAGCCAGGAGATCACCAACATCCTGGGTTATGAATACGGTCCGGTGGCGATGCACCGCGACGATATGATTGTCAGCTAAGGAGCCTTTAATGCTGGAAGAGATGGGCAAGGCGGCCAAAGCGGCCTCATATCAGCTTGCCACGCTGAGCACCACGGAGAAAAACCGCGTACTGATGACCATTGCTGACCAGCTGGAAGCGCAGAGCGACGCGATTCTGGCGGCTAATCAGCAGGACCTGGCGGATGCGCGCGATAACGGTATGAGCGAAGCGCTGCTGGATCGCCTGATGCTGAACCCGGCGCGCCTGAAGGGGATTGCGGACGACGTGCGTCAGGTTTGTCGGCTGGCTGACCCGGTGGGGCTGTTGATTGACGGCGGAAGGCTCGACAGCGGCTTGCGCATTGAGCGCCGCCGCGTGCCGCTGGGCGTGGTAGGCGTGATTTACGAGGCACGCCCTAACGTGACGGTGGATGTCGCTTCGCTGTGCCTGAAGACCGGCAATGCGGTGATCCTGCGCGGCGGTAAAGAGACATATCGCACCAACGGCGCCACGGTGCGCGTTATCCAGTCGGCGCTGCAGCAGCACGGACTGCCTGCGGGCGCGGTGCAGGCGATTGAAAGCCCTGACCGCGAGCTGGTTAATCAGCTGCTGAAGCTGGATCGCTACGTCGATATGCTGATCCCGCGCGGTGGCGCAGGATTGCATAAGCTGTGCCGTGAGCAGTCAACCATTCCGGTGATTACCGGCGGCATTGGTGTTTGCCATATCTATATTGATGTCAGCTATGAGCTGGACGCGGCGCTGAAGGTGATCGTGAATGCGAAAAAGCAGCGCCCGAGCGCCTGTAACTCGGTGGAGACGCTGCTGATTAACGAAGCCATTGCCGACGCATTTTTGCCTGCGCTCAGCCAGCGTATGGCGCAGGAAGGCGTGAAGCTGCATGCCGATGCGCGTTCGCTGCCGCTGTTGCAGCAGGGCCAGGCGGAAGTGGAAGCGGTGAAAGAGGGCGAGTATGACGACGAATGGCTGTCGCTCGATCTCAATGTACGCATTGTGAAGGATATGGACGAGGCGATCGCACATATTCGCGAGCACGGCACCCAGCACTCTGATGCCATTTTGACGCGCGACACGCGCACCGCCGAACGCTTTGTTAACCAGGTGGATTCATCCGCGGTGTATGTGAACGCCAGCACCCGTTTTACCGACGGCGGCCAGTTTGGCCTGGGCGCGGAAGTGGCGGTCAGCACCCAGAAGCTGCACGCGCGCGGCCCGATGGGCCTGGAGGCGTTAACCACCTACAAATGGGTGGCATACGGCAATGATACGGTACGTTTATAGCGTAATCCGCGCTATCTGACGATAAAAGCAGCATACGATGCGGCGCCTCTTGACTCAGGCGCCGCTTTTTTTTAACGTTACAGCCCGTAGCACCTCTCCTGAAAGCCGATATAGCTCAGTTGGTAGAGCAGCGCATTCGTAATGCGAAGGTCGTAGGTTCGACTCCTATTATCGGCACCATCACCTAGTTTCCTCAAATCAACTCACATTAATAAAGTCTTTCAAAATATAGCAATTAAGCTGATTCCAGTCGTTTGAGGTCAACCCCTGTCATTTGAAATCAACATGCAATTGGAGACACAAGCAGGGGCATGTTTTGTTCAGTCCGGTATGCTCCAATGATGTTGGATATATGTAAGGTTGAAGCCGTCAAAAGAGAAGAGCTATAGCATACGTTCGTAATGAATATTTGTTTCTCTCATACCATCAGTTCCAGTGTGCTGAATAACTAGGGCAGGGTTAAAGAGTTGATGAATGGTTTACCATTCGATGAACGGCAAAAAGCGTTAAAGCTGCTTCTGACCGCGCAAAATGCGGATGAATAGTCTGGCAGGAATGAGTAATCTATCCCCGGATTTTTTACAAACGATTTCAGTTTCAAAAAGATTAAAAATAATATACTTCAGTTGGTTATGGTTCCTCGTTTAACGAGGGGGTCCAAAAAAAGACCACCTAAAAATTTTTATCCAATTAAATTCAATTGCTTACTAAAAACAGATAACGACAGCGGCGATACGAAAAGTGAAAAAAAGTGAATTTTTTTCACTCATTTCAGTTTTGCTTCGCTGCGTATCTTCATGTCTGGCGCGCTCTGGCGGTGCTGTTGTATAAAATTCCAACTGAAAAATTTTTGTGATCTGAAATCGGCAGGCGGGTGCGGTGTAGTGAGATTTTGATCTGTTTGATAGTAGGTTTTCCCTTTCATAATGAAGTAACAATTGATGCTTTAAGAAAGCTTTTTTATCAATTAAATTGATATTAAATCCTGAAGTGCTGTATTGATCCTGTAAGTAAATTAATATAATTTATAGCAAAAATTTCAGTAACCAGAAGGAATGAAAATGGACCTTGAGAATATCAGTTTTGGTGATAGAGTGGCTGAGAATGAATCAGATAAACTATCAAATTATTTTATAAGCACTCAGCAATGGCATTCTCTTTATAGTGGGAAATCGGATGTTATTTTTGGGGCTAAAGGTTCTGGTAAAAGTGCCCTCTACACATTGCTTTTAAAAAGAAATAAAGAGTTTTTTGATAGGAATATAATTTTGGTTTCTGTAGAAAGACCTACAGGGAAAACTGTTTTTTCCGATATTAATGATGAACCACCTACTGCTGAAAATGAGTTTGTTACGCTATGGAAGGTTTATTTTATTCAGCTAATCATCAATTGGTTAATTGAAAGTGGGCGATGCCGTGGCACCGCTAGAGAAATTGCTGATAAACTAGTTAGTGCGGGTCTTATAGAAGAAAAAAACACATTAAGACGTCTTGTTAATATGGCCAAGTCGTTTGCAAAAAAATTAACGGATGTGCAGTCGGTTGAGGGCGGGGCAACTTTAGAAGGTGGAGTAACTGGGAAAATAACTTTCCGTACCCCCGATGGGCAAATGAAGAAAGATGGTTATTCTTCATTAGATGAGTTATTAGAACAATTAAATGATTTTCTTACCGAAGAAAAATTAACTTTCTGGTTATTATGCGATAGGCTAGATGTGGCTTTTGACCAGAGTGTAAGCTTAGAAAAAAATGCATTAAGAGCTTTATTCAAGGTTTATCGTGATCTTGAAGAGTTTGATTGCATCTTTCTTAAGATATTTTTAAGGGATGATATTTGGAAACGAATTACTGATGATGGATTCAGAGAAGCTAGTCATATAACAAGAACCAATACTATAGAGTGGTCATCAAAAAATTTGATGAACCTAATTGTAATGCGTGTACTTGAAAATAAAGAACTTGTTGAAGCATATGGTGTGGATTCTAATGAAATAAAATCTGATCACCAAAAGCAAATTGATTTTTATTATACCCTTTTCCCAAAACAGGTTGATGTAGGGGAAAGGCAATCAGATACGTTTGATTGGGTATTAAGTCGCGTTCGAGATGGACTGGGTAAGGTCGCCCCAAGGGAGTTGATACATTTTTATAATGAGATGTTATTGCAAGAGCAAAGGGAGAAAGATATTAGCAATAACAAAGTTGAACCACCAAACATTGTTAGTAAAGCTGCTATAAAAAACTCCACGCTTGAAGTTTCGAAGGTAAGACTAGAACAAACTATTTTTGCAGAGTATCCTGATCTTAAAGACAGTATCTTATTGTTAGAAAATCAAAAAGCAGAGCATAATATACCTTCAATTTCTGCAGTTTGGCAAAAAAGTGAGAAAGATACGATTGAGATCGCCACACAACTTGCTGAAATTGGTTTTTTTGACCTGCGTTCCTTCAAAAATGATTCTTTACTCAAGATCCCATTCATTTATAGGCCTTATCTAAAAGTAGTACAGGGAAAAGCATTTTAGATTGTGCGAGGTGCCTCCTTGTCAAAGGGGGCATCAATGAGGGCGTAATGAAAATTGTTATATTTATTTTCCTTTATCTACAATATGTTATTATTCTTTTCCTATTAACGCCACTAATGATATCAAAGATTTACGCACTTGCAATGCCATCCATAAAACCCGCATGGATTAGATTTGGGACAATATTCCCAAAATCGCGTCGATTTGCATCGTATGCCGGGTCAGATGGCCTGATGCCAGATGAGCATAACGTTGTGCCATTTCGATGCTTTCCCACCCGCCCATTTCCTGACGCGCTGACAACGGACCGTGCAATGGCCCAGCCCGCTCGAGCCGCTATGACTGGCTCTTTTTATCCACATGCCCCAACTCACGATCGGGCCAGCAGAGATCGCGTACCCGCTGCTTTAGTGTCGCTGCATCGGGGAATCCGCCTTCCTGTTTACGCTCCCAAATCACCTGACCATCAATACTGATTTCAAACACACCGCCGGTGCCTGGCTTGAGCGTTACGGCGCTTAAATCTTCGGCAAAAGTGTGCAGTAATTCTTGCGCCATCCATGCCGCTCGCAGTAGCCAGTTACATTGGGTGCAATAGTAAATAGTGACTGCCGGTTTTTGCGACATTGCGAGCCTCTGTTTGATTATTGATCATAAATAAATTAACAAAATGTGCTATCTGAGCAACACTGATGTGCAAATGATATTGATAATGATTACCAATTGCATTAGATTCCTGACGAAATTATTTATTACATAATAATACGACATATTTTACATTTATTTAACGCGGTGGCGTTTTTCGGCGGCAAATCAGTGAGCGAATACTAACAATTAATCAGGTATTTCGCGCATGTCTTCACTTTTTCAGGGAATGACCCGGCAACGTCTGTTCAACGTTGCCATCTTATCTGCTGCTATCCATGCCGCTTGCAGCTACGCCGCCAGCGATAACACTGCAATTTTGCAACAGCCTGCGGATAACGAACCCACATTAACGGTAATCGCGCCTAAACAGCAGGCAGGCAATAAAACCACGATCACCGCCAGCGAGCTGCGAAAACGCGGTGCGAATGATTTTGGTTCCATCATGCGTTATGAACCCTTGATCAGCGCAACCGGTACTGGCGGCGGTTCATCCGCCGGCAAAAGTGGTTTCGACCGCGCGGGCTATACTGGCTATAACATCCGTGGGTTGGAAAGTAACCGCGTAGGTATGGATATTGATGGCATTCCCATTCCAGATGCGACTGGCCGCCCATATGTCAGCCGTACCGGTAACAACACCTTCGGCATTGGGCGTGATTACATCGATCCGTATATGTTTAGCAGCGTGGATATTGAGAAGGGGGCGACAGCGGTCGATCAGCCCAATACGGCTATTGGCGGTAATGTCTCCTTCCACAATAAAACGCCTGACGATTATCTCCTCGGCAACAAAAGCACTTACTTTGGTTATGAGAGCGGTTACGACTCCTCAAATCACAGCTGGCACAACGGGATCACGGCAGCCGCAGGCGATGATGAACTGCGCGGCCTGTTTGTTTATAGCCGCCGTGACGGTCAGGAAACCGAAAACAATAGCGGCGTAATCGATGCCTATCCCTCTAACTGGCATTCCGACGCCTTTATGACCGCCGCCATCTGGCAGCCAAATGACTGGCACAAACTGAGTGCCACCTTCGACTACTACCACAAAACGAATCACAGTCATTACGATACCTGGGACAACAGCGGTAATACCGTTTGGGGCAGCGCTCAGCAGCAGAGTGATACTCGCCGTTGGGGCATTAATCTGGTGGATGAGTGGACGCCATATAATGACCTCATTGATACGTTGACGACGCGTCTTTACTGGCAGCAAACCCAGGCGCATGACCATACCTATTTGCCGACCAGCGCCAGCCAGTACGGTTATGTCTATTCTGATTTCAACGTTGACACTTATGGTTTTGACACGCGCGGCACCAAAACGCTGGGCCGCCACGAGTTAAGTGCCGGTTTCAACGCGCGTCTGGATAACACTGAGCGTCCGTTCCGCCAGGCACCGGCGCCGGACGCCTTTAGTGTGATCACACAGCCGCAGGCTGATAGCCGTTCCTGGGCCGTGGCGGGATATCTGCAAGATAAGATCAATATTGATCTGGATAGCCACAATTTCGCCATTATTCCTGGCGTGCGCGTCATGTACCAACATACCAAACCAAAGAGCCTGGGCGATTTGACCAACGGCAGCGCGGTACTGACGGAAGAACAGGTCAAGGCGCTGTATGGCAAAACCAACGCTGATACGCAGGTCCTGCCGTCGCTGACCTTCCAGTACGATCTGACACCGGCGCTGACCACCTATCTGCAATACAAACGCGGCGTAGAATTCCCCACCACTAGCCAGCTGTATGGCTCATGGAATCTGGGATCCAGCTATGCGCGCAACTCGCAGTATGCCCTGATTGGTAATACCGATTTGAAAACGGAAACCAGCAACAACATTGAGTGGGGCCTGAAAGGTGAGGTAACCAGAGGCATAACGGTCAACACCTCAGTGTTTTATAACCAATACAAAAACTTCATTGCTTACACACGCTACAGCCGCGCCGCCAACCCAGCGAAGTTCGTTAATGTACCGGGAAACATTTACACCAGCTACCAGGCTGAAAACCGCGATAAAGCCTACATTTACGGTGCGGAGATTTCCACCAAAGTGAACTATGGCGCCTGGTTGCCGAAAGTGGAGGGGCTGAGCAGCATTTTTGCGCTGGGCTACAACGAAGGTAAATCGAAGTCCAGTTACGCCGGTGACAAATACATCGATCTCGACAGCGTCGCGCCACTAAAAGCCATTGTCGGTCTGGCATGGGATGATGCCCAGCGTGGTTATGGCGCAGCGCTGACGGCAACCTTTGTCAAAGGTAAGAAAGCCACGGCCACTAACCGTGAAAGCTATGCGAATGCTGGTGGCGCGTTAACCGATTCCGATGCTAATTACATGCGCGTACCCGGTTATGGCATGGTGGATGCAACGGTTTACTGGCAGGCGACCCGCAACGTCAAGCTGAGCGGCGGTATTTATAATATTACCGATCGCAAATATTGGGATTACGCCAGCAGCCGGACACTGAGCGATACCACTGCGCAGAACCGTAACGATATCAACCTGGCGGTGATGCCAGGCCGCACCTTCCAACTCGGTGTAAACGTCGACTTTTAATTATCTTTTCGCCCTGCGTCCGCGCGGGGCCTTTTTATGGAGCAAGCGCAATGCACCCACGTTACGATCACTATCTTGCCTTGAAAGGCGAGCATCCCAAAAAATATGCGCGCGATCTGGCTGCGCTAATGGGCATAGGCGAAGCACAGTTGTGTGAAGCCCGCGTTGGTCAGGATGCACAATCCCTGAATGCGGATTTTCCAGCGCTGCTGAAAGCCCTGGCGGCGGTAGGCGAAACGAAAAGCATTACCCGCAACGAATATGCTGTGCATGAACAGCTCGGCAAATATGAAAATCTACACCTGGGCGCACACGCCGGATTGGTCCTCAACCCCCGTGCGCTGGATCAACGTCTGTTCCCGGCGCAATGGCACAGCGCTTTCTTCCTGCGTGAGCAGACGGCGCATGGCGAACGTCAGAGCATTCAGATTTTTGACCGCCACGCCGATGCGGTGCTGAAAATCTATACCACCGACAACACGGATATGGCGGCCTGGGATGCGCTGATTACCGGATTCAGCGTCGATGCGGCAGCCACGCTTAACCCGCAACCGGCCAGTGCGCCGACGTACAGCCATGCTGTTGATAGCGCAGGCGTCGAAGCCGAATGGCGTGCCATCACCGACGTGCATCAATTTTTTGGCTTACTGAAACGTCACAATATCTCACGCCAGCAGGCGTTTCGCGCCGTACCCGACGATCTGGCGCGTCAGGTAAGCAACGATTCGCTGGCGCAGCTGCTGGGGCAGGCGCAGCAGGATGGTAATGAAATCATGATTTTCATCGGCAATCGCGGTTGTACGCAGATTTTCACTGGCGCGGTAGAAAAGCTGATGCCGATGGAGAACTGGATCAACATCTTTAATCCAACCTTCACGCTACATCTGAGGGCGGATCACATCGCTGAGAGCTGGGTGACGCGTAAACCGAGTGGCGATGGCTTTGTCACCAGTCTCGAACTTTTTGCCGCCGATGGTACGCAAATCGCTCAGCTCTATGGACAGCGTAGCGAAGGGACGCCAGAGCAGGCACGCTGGCGTCAGCAGGTCACCGCCTTAGGAACCCGCGCATGAAGTGTTTGATGTTGCTATTGCTTGGCGCACTGGCAATGCCGACGCGTGCCGCCGAACGGATAATTTCCGTCGGCGGTGACGTTACGCAAATTATCTACGCGCTGGATGCACAGGCTGATTTAGTGGCGCGCGACAGCACCAGCCAACATCCGGCGCAGGCCAATAAGCTGCCGGATATCGGCTATATGCGCCAGCTTAATGCTGAAGGGATTTTAGCGCTGAAACCAACACTGGTGCTGACCAGCGAGCTGGCGAAACCCTCGCTGGTATTGCAGCAGGTAGAACGCGCAGGGGTAAGAGTGGTGAATGTCACGGGCAAAACCAGTCTCGACGCGATCCCGGAAAAAATCGCCACCATCGGCAAAGCGCTGCACCGGGAAGATAGAGCCAGCGCGTTAATAGCGAAAGTAAATAAGCAGCGCGTACAGATTTCGCAACGGCCATTGCCGGTGAAAGTGCTGTTTATTATGGCGCATGGCGGTATGCGCACGCAGGCGGCAGGTCGACAAACCGGCGCGGATGCGGCGATTCGCAGTGCCGGTTTAGTTAATGCCATGGCAGCGATTCCGCACTATCAGCAACTGTCGCAGGAGGGCGTAATTGCCGCTGCGCCAGACCTGGTGGTGGTAGGAAAAGAGGGGCTGCATACGCTGGGCGGTGAAAGTAAAGTATGGTCACTGCCGGGACTGGCGCTGACGCCTGCTGGTCAGCAGCGGGCGCTGTTGGTGGTGGATGACATGGCGCTGCTGAGCTTTGGCCTTGATACACCAGAGACAATCGTCACGTTACGTCGTGCCGCCGAAGCGGTTAAACATGAGTAACAGGACGGTAGTGCGATGGCTGCTATTAATGGGCGTCAGTATGGTGATGTGCATGCTGATGGCCGCCAATATGGGTGCCATGCCGCTTTCCGTGCGTACGCTGTGGCATGCGCCACTCAGCGATATGGCGTGGCAAATCTGGCTCACTATTCGTTTGCCGCGCGTGCTGCTGGCGGTGCTTTTTGGCATGGCGCTGGCGGTATCCGGTGCAGTAATGCAGGGCTTGTTTCGCAATCCGTTGGCCGATCCTGGCTTGCTTGGCATCAGCAGCGGAGCCGGACTGGCGGTGGCGATCTCTATTATTGTGCCACTCAGTTTACCGCCGTTGCTGGCGCTATGGTTGCCGTCGATTGCCGCGTTTATCGGCAGCCTGCTCGTTACGCTGCTGATTTTCAGCTTCAGTCGTCTGGCACCGGGGAATCTGTCGCGTTTGCTGTTGATCGGTATCGCCATCAATGCGTTGTGCGGCGCGGCTGTGGGCGTGCTTTCCTGGCTCAGCAACGATCAGCAACTGCGTCAACTGGCGCTGTGGGGCATGGGCAGTTTGAGCGCGGCGCAATGGCCGAGCCTTATCGTCTGTGCTGCGCTGATCCTTCCGGCATTGATGGCCATCCAAACCCGGGCGCGTCGTCTTAACCTGCTGCAACTTGGCGAGGAGGATGCGCACTATATGGGGATTGACGTGAAGCGTACCCAACGCGAACTGTTGGTGCTGGGAGCGCTGCTGGTGGGCACAGCGGTATCGGTGAGCGGCATCATTGGCTTCGTGGGCCTCGTCGTGCCGCACGTAATGCGCTTCTGCGTCGGCAGCGATCACCGCTGGATGTTACCGGGGGCGGCGCTGGCGGGGGCCATCCTGTTGCTGCTGGCGGATACGCTGGCGCGCACGGTGGTGATCCCGGCGGAGATGCCGGTGGGATTGCTAACCAGCTTACTCGGAGGGCCATGGTTTCTCTGGCTCATTCTGCGCCAGCGCAGGGGGATAAATGAGTGATTCGCTGCGGGTTCGCGGCCTGCGCTTTAACCACGGTACACGCGCGCTGATTGACGATGTTTCCATCACCTTACCTTCGGGCGAAATGATCGCGCTGATCGGCCCCAACGGCGCAGGTAAATCCACGTTGCTGCGCCTGTTAACAGGTTTCCTGACGCCCGCAGCCGGTGAATGCTGGCTCGGCGAACGCCCCCTTAAGGCGTGGCCACGGACGTTACTGGCGCAGCGTCGCGCGGTGATGCGCCAACAAAACAGCGTGACTTTCCCGTTGCCTGCGGAAGAGGTGGTGGCGATGGGGCGAGCGCCCTGGCCACCCGGCAAAGCGCAAGCGGTGATCGAGGAAGTGATGCAGATTACCGGCAGTCTGGAACTGGTCGGGCGCGATTACCGCTCGCTCTCCGGCGGCGAGCAGCAGCGGGTACAGCTGGCGCGCGTCCTGGCGCAGTTATGGCACGACGATGGCCCACGTGGCTGGCTGTTTCTTGATGAACCAACTTCAGCGCTCGACCTGTTCTGGCAGCAGCACAGTTTGCGTTTGCTGCATAAGTTGACGCGCAACGGCGGCCTCAGCGTCTGTATGGTATTACACGATCTCAACCTGGCTTCGCTGTGGTCCGATCGTGTTTTGCTGCTGCATCAGGGCAAACTGGTGGCGCAGGGCGCCCCGCAAGATGTGATGACCGAGAGTACGCTGACGCGCTGGTATCAGGCGGATCTACGCGTCGTGATGCCACAAGAACAGGGCCGACCGCAGATCCAGCTGCGCGCGTGAACGGGATATCTCAGCGCCGCACAACGTGCGGCACTGAGGTTCATTTCACAAAGCAGAGATAGCGTGCGCGACGCTGTTTTTCGCACCCATTTTCAGCAGCGAAAGATAAGCGGCGGTTACCTGCGTGACAAAGCGTGGTTCCTGCGGCAGTTCATTGCCGAAAATAGCCTCAATGCCCAGCAGCGCCTTAACGCGTGCTTCACCTTCCTCGCTGTGCGTTACCGCATCCTGAAGCAGCGGAAGCAGCGGGTCGCTGACGTCAATCGCTGCGCCTTGTTCGTCGATGCCGCCGACATAGCGCATCCAACCTGCCACGCCCAGCGCCAGTAAAGTAAAGTCGCTCTGATGAGCCAGATGCCAGCGAACAGAATCCAGCATACGCTGTGGCAGCTTCTGGCTGCCGTCCATGGCAATCTGCCAGGTTCGGTGGCGCAACCCGGTGTTGCTGTAACGCTCAATCAGCAGATCGGCATAGCGCGCTAAATCAACCCCTTTGACATTCAGCGTGGGCGCCTGCTCGTTCAGCATCAGCAAATGCGCGGCGCGCCTGAAGTTCTCATCCTCCATGCATTCATTAATATGCTGATAGCCCGCCAGATAGCCGAGGTAAGCCAGAAAAGAGTGACTGCCGTTCAGCATACGCAGCTTCATCTCTTCAAACGGCAGCACGTCTGATACCAGTTCAGCGCCCGCTTTCTCCCATTCCGGGCGACCTGCCACAAAATTATCTTCAATCACCCACTGGCGGAAAGGCTCACAGGCTACGCCCGCCGGATCGCGCACGCCCGTAAGCTGTTCAATCTTATCCAGGGTATCTGGCGTAATGGCCGGTACGATGCGATCCACCATGGTGGAAGGGAAGGTGACATGCTGTTCAATCCAGGCGGCGAGTTCGGCATCAAGCGCACGGGCGTAGCTAACGATAACGTTGCGCGTGACGTGTCCGTTTTCCGGCATATTATCGCAGGACATCACGCTAAACGGCGGCAGACCTGCGGCTTTGCGGCGCGCCAGCGCTGCCACAATCACCCCAGGTGCCGATTTTGGCTGATACGGGTTTTGCAGATCGGCGGCGATCAACGGATGATCCGCCATCAGCTGGCCGGTCGCGGGCGAATGGCAATAGCCCTTTTCAGTGATGGTCAGCGAAACAATGGCTACCTGCGGCTCGCACAGCGCGGCCAATACCGCGTCCAGCCCGTCCACCTGCGCATGCAGCGCGCGTTTTACCACGCCGACCACGCGGGCGGTCCAGGCTTCTGCCGACATCTCCGCAACGGTAAAAAGATGATCCTGCTGGTTCAGATCGGCAATCTGCTGCTCGCCGCCAATCAAATTCACTTCGATATAGCCCCAGTCGCTGCCCTGTTCCGCCGCCAGAATATCGGCGTAAACCGCCTGATGCGCGCGGTGAAACGCGCCAAATCCCAGATGGACAATACGCGGTACCAGGCGGTTGCGATCCCAGGCTGGCACGGTGGCCTTCGCCGTTAACAGTTTACTTTGCATGTTCTGCTCGCTTTATTAAAAGAGAAGGGCAGCAGACAGGCTGTGCCTGCTGCCAACAGGATTTATCCATTCAGTACCGGGCCAGGCTTAGCGGCTACGCGCTCAGGCGGAGTCGCATTCCACAGCGTGTCGTAAGCGTATCCGGTAAGATCTTCCACCACGTGGCGCGCCTCTGGCGTCACGTCCTGTTTGCGTCCGTGTGCTTTCAGGCGCTCGATCTCATCGACAAAAATTTTGTGCGTGCGCTTATTGAGGTGGAAGGTCAGCGCCTGCCACAGGGCAATCATCAACAGGCCTGCCGTGCCCACAAACAGCAGCATGGCGATGGTGTTAATCGCTTCCTGCGGCTGCACCTGGCTACCCTTGACGAAGCCGCCGCTTTGCAGCAGCAGGCCGACGGCGAAGGTGGCAATCGCGACCGTGGTTTTACGAGAAAAGGTCATTACCGCCGCAAACAGCCCTTCGCGACGCTGGCGGGTGATCATTTCATCGATATCGGGAATAAACGGGAAAACGTTCCACGGCGTAAATTCCAGTACGCAGCGGCCCACCTGATAGATCCCGGCGATGATCACCAGCAGCAGCACTTTGTTATCCGTCGGGAACTGATAAATCAGGAAGAAGCCGCCAAGACACAGCATCATCAGCAAATAAGCGAAAACGTAGAGGCGGGACGGGCCATATTTAATGATCGCGACGCCTGCCGCCAGCGTGACCGGCAAGCCGACAATACTCATCGACAGCAGCGTTCCCGCCAGCGAGGAAGAGACGTTCAGGCAGTAAACGCAGAAGAAAACAAAAACGGTGTTGTAAATATCCTTGGCAGTAAAGGAAAAAAGATAAATCGCCAGATGTTTACGGAACGCCCGCACTTTCAGCGTGGAGGCATACTCCTTAAACAGATTGCCAAAGGCGACCAGCTTGTCGGTGAAACGGGTGGCCTGCGGCTTTTTCTCGATCTCGGCCAGCATTTCCGGCGTCAGTTCCCGCTCCCAGGTCACTTTCCACGAGATAAATACGCAGACGGTGAACATCACGGCAAATACCACGCCGTTGATCAGATAAGCGTCGGCATTGTTCTCGCCCAGCCAGGCGATCAACAGGCCTGGAATAAAGGTGGCGAGGAATGTACCGGAAGCAGAGAGAAACATGCGGCAGGTGGAAAGCTTAGTTCGGTCGTTAAAATCTTTGGTCATCTCCGACGGCAGCGTTTCCCACGGAATCAGCACCATGGCGGCGATAATTTCAAAGGCCAGATAAACCGCAAGATAAAACCAGAAATTCATGCCGTTCAGCCACAGCAGGATATAGACCAGCATCAGCGGCGCGCCGATCAGCAGGAAAAACCGGCGGCGGCCGAATTTTTTGCCCAGATAGTGTTTGTAGAAATGATCGGTGAAGCTGCCCATAAACAGGCTGACGATGGCATCGACGATACGAGCAATCGCCACAATAGACGCCGCTTCAATCGGCGAAAGACCCACAAAGGTGGTATAGAAAAAAAGCAGCCACGCGCCGATCACGGTAAAGGCGCCGCCGCCCATAATATCGGTCAGACCGTAGCCGATACTGACCGGGATAGTGACTTTTCTGTTTTTAAGCATGATTTATCCCTGTATCAGCGCTGAGAAAAACGAAAGTAGCGGCGGGCGTTTTCCACGCAAATGCCACGCACCATGGCGGCAAGAATCTTTTCATCATTTGGCACTTCGCCTCTTTCTACCCAGCCGCCAATCAGATCGCAGAGAATGCGGCGGAAATAGTCGTGGCGGGTATAGGAAACGAAGCTGCGCGAGTCGGTGAGCATGCCGATAAAGTTGGCGAGCAGGCCCTGATCGGCCAGCGCGTTGAGCTGATTAACCATGCCGCGGCGCGTATCGTTAAACCACCAGCCGGAACCGAATTGCAGCGGGGATTTCACGCCCGCTTCGCCGCTCTGGAAATTGGCGATGGCCGAGGCGACGACGTCGTTGTAACTGGCATTCAGGTTGTAGAGGATGGTTTTCGGCAGGCCACTATTCTCAGTCATGGCGTTGAGCAGAGCGTTCAGGCTCCCGGCAAGGTGCGTCTGATCGCCAATGGAATCGAAGCCGCTGTTGATACCGACCTGGCGGAACATCGGCATGTTGTTGTTGCGGATTGCGCCGAAGTGAATCTGCATTGCCCAGTCGCGCTGTTTATACATTTTGGCGAGCGCGACAAAAATAAGGCTGTCCCACGCCTGGCATTCAGGCTCCGTCAGCGTTTCTCCGGCCAGACGACGCTGGAATAGCGCAGCCTGCGCGGCATCATCCAGATGGCAATAGCCTATCGTCTGCGGCCCGTGATCGGCAACGCGACAGCCTGCACGGTGGAAGAAATCGATGCGTGATTCCAGCGCGGCGAGGAAATGCGCCAGTGAAGCGATCGGCTGGTTGGTTTTCTGCGTCAGCCGGGCGATAAACGTCAGAAAACGCTGCGGGTCGGTATCGAACAGTTCATCGGGGCGGAAGGTTGGCAGAACCAGCGTGGGGAAATCGTGCTGTGCCGCCAGCTGCAGGTGGTATTGCAGATCGTCAAGCGGGCCATCGGTGGTACAAAGCGCTTCGACGTTGGCACGACGAATGAGCGCCTGCGGTAAAAAATCGTCGCCGCGTAATTGCTCATTGCAGCGCGCCATAATAGCGCGCCAGTTTTTGCTGTTGAGCGTGTCGTCGATAGCAAAGTAGTGTTTAAGCTCAAGGTGGGTCCAGTGATAGAGAGGATTGCCAAAACTGGCCTCAACGGTTTGCGCCCATGCCTCAAACTTTTCTTCTGCGCTGGCGTTACCGGTAATCTTTCGCTCAGGAATGGCATTCGCCCGCATAGCACGCCATTTGTAATGGTCACCTTCCAGCCATAATTGGGTGATATCCGTAAACGGTTTATTTTCCCAAATCGCTTTAGCCTCAAGGTGACAATGATAATCGATAATGGGTAATGTTTTTGCTACCTCAGCGTAGAGCTTCTGCCCAGGCGCATTATTGATCATAAAGCTATTATTTATTAGCGACATAAATTCCCTGTGTAATTATTGGCTACAGGCTAAAACAGAACGTTCTTGGCCTGAATAGATAGTTAATGCGTTTTTATGCCACGAACAGTAAACCCTTCATGGATTTAACGTCTACTGCCATACAAGTATAAATAAATAAACTGTGAGTTGCGTAATATTCGGCAATCCTTAATTATCTGCTTTGTTATCGGAAGGAATACGTTAATTTCTGGACTGTTAACAGAGCGGAATTGATATTTATTTAAATAAAGTAAAAGGAATTATTCTATTTAATAAAATAATTATAAGTATCGGAAATGTTGTTTTTTTATTTCCAGAAGTTAGCAACGATGACGTGCCAAAAAACGCATCATCTATTTTTTTTACTGGCAGTTGATCTGGGAAAAATAACTGCATATGCTTTCATCTACTAGTATGGTACTTATCCAGCAGGATAAGAAGCGAAGCGAAAGGCGGGTATAAACATGCAGATGACGATGCGGTGGTTTGGGCCACAGGAAGATAAAATTCCTCTGGAATATATTCGACAGGTACCGGGCGTAGAAGGCGTGGTGGGTGCGCTGTATGACGTGGCGCCGGGAGAGGTATGGCCGGTTGATAAAATCGAAGCGCTGGTTGCGCAGGCGCATGCTGCCGGTTTGAAAATGGAAGTGATCGAAAGCGTCAACATCCATGATGATATCAAAATCGGTACGCCAGAACGCGACCGCTATATTGAAAACTACAAGCAAACTATCCGTAACCTGGCCGGTTTTGGTGTAAAGGTCATCTGCTATAACTTCATGCCGGTGTTTGACTGGATGAAAACCGACATGAACTATGTTCTGCCGGATGGTTCCCTGACGATGGCTTTCGAAAAGCATGGCATCGACAAAACGCTGGAAGAGGTGGTGAAAGAGGTTCTGGATAACGCCAACGGCTTCGCCTTACCGGGTTGGGAACCTGAGCGGCTGGCAAAAGTACAGGAGTTGTTCGCCCGCTACCATGGCGTTGACGATAATAAACTGCGGGAAAACTTATTCTACTTCCTGCGGGAGATCATTCCGGTATGCGAAGAAGTTGGCGTGAAAATGGCGATTCATCCGGACGATCCGCCTTATTCTATTTTCGGTCTGCCGCGCGTGGTGAAAAATCAGGCCGATCTGGCGATGATTTGCGATGCGGTGGATTCCCCGGCAAACGGGATAACGCTCTGTACCGGCTCGATTGCCGAAGACCCGGATAATAACGTGTATGAAATACTGGCCGAGTTCACGCGCCGCAAGCGCCTGCATTTTGCCCATGTGCGCAATATCAAGCTGATTAAAGATAAAGACTTTTATGAGTCGGCGCATCCTTCGCAATATGGCTCGCTGGATATGTATCGGGTGATGCAGGCGCTGCACGATAACGGTTTTGACGGCTATATCCGCCCGGATCATGGTCGTTTCATTTGGGGTGAAACCGGGCGACCCGGATATGGCCTTTATGACCGCGCGTTAGGCGTGACCTATTTGATGGGCCTGTGGGAAGCGCTGGAAAAAAGAAAATAAGTGTTGTGTAGGCCGGGAGCGCCTGCTCCCGGCCTACAGGCGTTGCGCCGGACAAAAGCAAGCATTTTGAAGCTTTCACTGGTATAACTTTTTAGCAGAGCATTTTCTTTCTTATTGAGGATTACTGGAACCCGTAACATGCTGAAAAGCCCCCTTATTTAGTGTGTTAGCTGCACACTATTTCAGCAGCAAAGTTTAATGTCATTTCCAGTTGCCTGGCGCTAACCAGCCTTTAATCCGCCGCTTTTAGCGCTATTTTTACTGATTACCCCCTTCATTGACGCCTTTTCCCCTGTTTATGACTAAATCTGCCAAAGGGATAAATCAGGCGGCACCATCGCTTTGCCCTTAAGCTAATGTTTAAAAAGGATTATGCCTTAGCATACTGAATGTGGCAGAGTGTCAATAATTATCCCGTTTTCACCAACAAAAAATCTGATAAAGTAGATGCTTGTCGACTTTTTATCTTAAAGTTTTGAAGAACACACGAGAAAAAACTAGCATCCCGTTGCTAAACGGTTAAATACTTTTTTACCGAATGTAAAATCACGGCCAGACAAATAAATGGCCGACATGCATTCAGCACTCGCGGGCACTACGCCATACCTTTTTGGGAGAATTTATGCGTTCCTCTGTTCATAAAAACGAAAGCCGGACGTTCTTCGGTCATCCTTATCCGCTGGGCTCGCTGTTCTTCACGGAAATGTGGGAACGCTTCTCGTTTTACGGCATTCGTCCATTGCTGATCCTGTTTATGGCCTCGGCGGTTTACGATGGCGGCATGGGGCTGGCGCGCGAAAATGCCTCGGCGATTGTCGGCATCTTTGCGGGCAGTATGTACCTCGCCGCGCTGCCGGGCGGCTGGCTGGCGGATAACTGGCTCGGTCAACAAAGGGCGGTCTGGTACGGTTCCATTCTGATTGCGCTGGGTCACCTGTCGATCGCGCTTTCCGCCGTAATGGGCGATAACCTGTTTTTTATCGGTCTGATGTTTATTGTGTTGGGATCGGGCCTGTTTAAGACCTGTATTTCGGTGATGGTCGGTACGCTGTATAAGAAAGGCGATGCGCGTCGCGACGGCGGCTTCTCGCTGTTTTATATGGGCATCAATATGGGCTCGTTCATCGCGCCGCTGATTTCTGGCTGGTTGATTAAATCTCACGGCTGGCACTGGGGCTTCGGTATCGGCGGTATCGGGATGCTGGTGGCGCTGGTGATCTTCCGCCTGTTCGCCGTTCCGGCGATGAAACGTTACGACAGCGAAGTCGGCCTGGATTCCACCTGGAACAGTCCGGTAGTGAAAAAGAACGGCGTGGGCGCATGGCTGCTGGCGCTGACGGCAGGCGTGGCGATCGTGACAACGCTGATCGCCATGGGCGTGATTGTGATTAACCCGGTTGCGGTCGCCAGCATGCTGGTTTACGTGATCGCGGCCTCAGTGATGCTCTATTTTGTTTATCTGTTTCTGTTCGCTGGTCTGAGCAGAAAAGAGCGCGCCCGGCTGCTGGTCTGCTTTATCCTGCTGGTGTCGGCTGCGTTTTTCTGGTCTGCGTTCGAGCAGAAGCCGACCTCGTTTAACCTGTTCGCTAACGACTACACCAACCGCATGATCGGTGATTTTGAAATCCCGGCGGTGTGGTTCCAGTCAATTAATGCGCTGTTTATCATTCTACTGGCGCCGATATTCAGCTGGGCATGGCCGATGCTGGCGCGGAAAAATATTCGCCCGAGCAGCATTACCAAATTCGTTATCGGCATTTTGTTTGCTGCCGTTGGCTTCGGCCTGATGAAGATGGCGGCACAGGATGTGCTAAATAACAGCGGGGCCGGCGTATCGCCGCTGTGGCTGGTGGGCAGTATTTTGATGTTGACGCTGGGCGAGCTTTGTCTGAGCCCGATCGGCCTGGCGACCATGACGGTGTTGGCACCGGAAAGAATGCGCGGCCAGATGATGGGGCTGTGGTTCTGCGCCAGCGCGCTGGGTAACCTGGCGGCAGGCCTGATTGGCGGTCACGTTAAGGCCGATCAGCTGGATATGCTGCCCGATCTCTTCGCCCGTTGTTCCATTGCGCTGCTGATTTGTGCGGCGGTGCTGATGGTACTGATTGTTCCGGTGCGTCGTATGCTGGAAAACGCGCAGGCTAAGCAGCCTGCGCAGAAACCGGTAACCAGCGCCTAAGCAGAGATATTGTTACCTTCCTCAAACCGGCGTTAACGCGCCGGTTTATTCCGCTTTACTCATCGCCCTCAAGCGGATATCCCGCTCTGCGGATCGCCTCTTTGCAATCATTCACGCCATTAGCGTAACCCGCTTCAATTTCACATACCGGGCTGGAACTGCACCAGGGCAGGCGAATCGGCTTTGCGAGCTGCTGTTCAAGCGCCGCGATGCGCTCCATACATGCTAACAACTCCCGGCATACCTGAAGTTCGAACGTTGGCGCGTGGCCTTCAAGCGCGGCGATATGTTCAGTCAGCTGTTGCTTATTCATCTGCTATGCTCCGGGGTAAAAAAGTGGGTTTCCCCACGTTTTCTCTGCCGTGTTTTTTAACTGTTTAGTTATGCCCGGTTACGGCATGCGGCACATACTCTTTTTCCAGCGCGGCAATTTCATCTTCCGTTAGTTTAATTTCTAACGCGGCAATAGCATCATCGAGCTGACGGGTTTTCGATGCGCCGACAATCGGGGCTGATACCGCTTGCTTGTTCATCACCCAGGCCAGTCCGATTTGCGCCATAGCAACGCCACGGGCGGCGGCGATTTGCTCAACGGCCCTGATCACACGGTTATCTGCTTCTTCCGTTGCGGCATACAGCATTTTAGAGGTGGTATCTGTTTCATTACGGTTAGAGCTTTCACCTACCGGACGCGCCAGACGTCCCCGTGCAAGCGGACTCCATGGGATTAAGCCAACGCCCTGATCCTGACACATCGGGATCATCTCACGTTCTTCTTCACGATAGAGCAGATTCAGGTAGTTCTGCATGGTGACAAACGTTGTCCAGTTATTAGCACGCGCGGTTTCCTGCGCTTTAGCAAACTGCCAGGCATACATGGATGAAGCGCCGATGTGGCGTGCTTTTCCGGCTTTCACCACGTCATGCAAGGCTTCCATTGTCTCTTCAATGGGGGTGCTGTAGTCCCAACGGTGGATCTGATAAAGGTCAACATAGTCAGTCCCCAGACGTTTCAGGCTTTTATCGATCTCCGTCATGATCGCTTTGCGCGATAGCCCCTGTCCGTTTGGACGCGTTGCGCCACCCAGCATGGCAGGTGGGAAAAAGACTTTTGTCGCCAGGACGACTTCATCACGCTGAGTAAATTCCTTCAGGAATTTCCCGACCATCTCTTCAGAAGTACCGGCAGAGTAGCTGTTTGCCGTGTCGAAGAAATTGATACCTTGCTCCACCGCATGGCGGAAAATCGGACGCGCATCGCTTTCCGCCAACGTCCACGGGTGCGCCCCCGCATCAGGCTGACCAAAGGTCATGCAGCCAAGACAAAGACGCGAAATATCCAGCCCGGTAGAGCCTAACTTTGTGTATTCCATATATCCTCAAACATTGATGTTGGGTGGCAGTCTGTGCAGTTAAGTGTAGATATCAGCACAGAGGAAGGGGCTTTAATCTCAATCAGCGCTGTCATAAATTTTTCATCAATTACTCTTATAACAGGCTCTTTCCCGTTACGGATGTAAGCAGATGAAAATTAAAACGCTTGCCTTGCTTTGTGCCTCTTTTTTTTCGTTATATGCCAGCGCGGCGCAGCCGCAAATTGAACGCTATGTGGTGAGCTTCCCGCAGGGCGACCGCGTAGCCTACCACGGCGCGTCAGCCAACGAATTTCCCCACGGCCTGGCGGTGGGCATCGGTTCGGGCCTGCATTTCCTGCGTAAAGAGGGCGGCGATCTGCTGTTCACCACGCTGACCGATCGCGGCCCAAATGCGGACGCGCCTAAAACCGGCAAGCGCGAATCAAAAATCTTTGTCAGCCCGGACTATACGCCGCTGCTGATGACCATTCGGGTTGGCCACGGCAAAGCTGAGGCGACCGATGCGCATCCGCTACATGATGAGCAGGGCAATATTAGCGGCTTGCCGCTGCCGGAAGGGGTGATCGGCGCAACCAATGAAGTGGCACTTAATGAAACGTTGCAAGCGATCGGCAGCGATAAACGCGGTCTGGATACGGAAGGCATTACTTCAGATGGCAACGGTGGCTACTGGATTTGTGATGAGTACGGTCCGTTTATTGCGCATATCAGCGCCGACGGCA
Organism: Mixta sp. BE291; assembly: GCF_031457955.1. Lineage (NCBI taxonomy): Bacteria > Pseudomonadati > Pseudomonadota > Gammaproteobacteria > Enterobacterales > Erwiniaceae > Mixta > Mixta sp. BE291. Next base: position 52,449 of record NZ_JAVDXN010000005.1, read on the forward strand.
AAATCCTGCAAAAATATGGTCCGCAGGCGGCGTCCGGCGAGCAGAGCGTCGCGGGCGGCCTGCCAAATATTGTGAAATGGCGTCAGCCTAACCGTGGCTTTGAAGGCCTGACGCGCATGCCGGATGGCCGGATTATCGCTGCGGTGCAAAGCACGCTGGATATTGAGGGAAAAAGCAAAAACAGCGCCCGCTTTACCCGCCTGGTGAGCGTCGATCCGGCAACGGGCAAAACGGCCAGCTACGGCTATCCGATTGACATTGATGCTTATAAGAAAGCCAAAGACGCCAAAATCGGCGATATCGTCGCGCTGGATAATCAGCGCTTACTGCTGATTGAGCAGGGTGCGGATAAAGATAAGAACATGCGCAACCGTATCTATGTCGTTGACCTCAGCCACGCCAGCGAGCTGACGCCGTTCGACCAACAGCCGCCAGAGTTTGATGACGAAGCAGCGCTGAAATCACGCGGTATCGTTCTTGCCAGTAAACAGCTGGTGGTGGATCTGCGCGCGTCCGGCTGGCAGCAGGAGAAAGTAGAAGGCCTGGCGCTGATCGATAACAAAACTTTGGCGGTGATTAACGACAACGACTTTGCGGTACGTGCTGAGCTGACCGACGCCGTATCCGGCAAGGATAAAATGGATGACTACGCCGCAGACGGCAAAGGGCATCTGCTGGTCAACGGCGAAGCGGTGAAGAGCAAAATCGCCGTGCGGCCGCTGGATAAGCCGGAAAGCAATAATGAGCTGTGGATAATCAGCCTGCCGGAGGCGCTGTAAGGTATGACCTGCGCCGCTGTAAAGTTGCGCAGGTCATTAAGGTTACGCAGCATCCTGCGATAAGAGATCGCAATGCAACGCAGTGGCTTACAGATAGAGCAGAAACGCCTTGTGGCCGGTCTCTTTGGCGCGTTTATTCTTTAACGCCTTGAGTTCGCCTGCGGGCATCAGCTTCAGCGCAAAGGTTGGGCACACCTCCACGCAGGCCGGGCCCGCTTCACGCGCGGCGCACAGGTCGCATTTAACGATCTCAGCGCCGCGGGCATTACCCGACGCTTCAATAGCAATGCAGCCAAAAGGGCAGGCGACAATACAATTTTTACAGCCAATACAGCGTGCTGAGTCGGCCTGCACGCGATGTTCATCCAGGCTCAGCGCCCCGGTTGGGCAGGCTGCGACGCAGGGCGCATTTTCACACTGATGGCAGATTGACGGCGCGCTGGCCTGGCTTGATTTATAAACATTAAGCCGGGGCAAAAAGGTGGTTACGTCGAGATCGCCTTGCGTCAGATGTGCCTGCGCGCAGGCGATCTCACAGGTCCGACAGGCGATGCAGCGTTGCGTATCAACAAGAACAAAATCGGTCATAGTGCCTCCTGCATAGCATTAAGCTGAGCGGGCTGATGCGCCAGCATCGTCAAAATATCGCGTGCCGCCTGATGACCCGCCGCCATCGCGGTCACCACCAGATCGGCGCCGTGCACCGCATCGCCACCGGCAAACACCTTACGCTGGCTGGTTTGCGTGGCCAGCCGCGCGCCGCCGCCGGTGGTAATTAATCCCCATTTATCGCGTTTGATATCGAATGGATCCAGCCACGGCATGGCGTGCGGCCTGAAGCCCAACGCCATGATCAGCACATCAACCGGCTGCACAAACGCCGAGCCTTTAACCGGTTGCGGTTTTCTGCGGCCGTCAGGGCCAGCGTCACCTAACACTGTGCGAATCAGCCTGATGCCGTTAACCCGGCCTTTGCGATCCCGCTGAATATGCTGCGGCTGAACGTTAAATAAAAACTCGACGCCCTCTTCACGCGCGTTGGTAACCTCTTTTTTCGAACCGGGCATGCTGGCCTCATCGCGCCGATAGGCACAGGTCACGCTGGCCGCTTCGCGCCGGATCGCCGTGCGCAGGCAATCCATTGCCGTATCGCCGCCGCCCAGCACCACCACCTTTTTGCCTTTCACATCAATCCAGGGATAGCGAGGATCCTCTTCTAACGCCATCACCCGCCGCGTGCTGGCGATCAAAAACGGCAGCGCCTGCACCACGCCCGGCGCATCCTCATGCGCGAGGCCCGCAGGCAAAAAGCCATAGGTGCCGGTGCCAAGAAAAATGGCGTCATACTCTGCCATCAGCGTGCTGAAAGGGATGTCGCGACCGATTTCGCAGTTAAGGTGAAACCGGATACCCATGGCGCTGAAAATGTCACGTCGGCGCGCCATAAGCTGTTTATCCAGCTTGAACGGCGGAATGCCAAAGGTCAGCAGGCCACCGATTTCGGGATGACCATCAAACACATCCGCCTGAATACCGGCGCGCGCCAGCCTGTCGGCGCAGCCTAATCCGGCCGGACCTGCGCCAATAATGGCGACCTTTTCGCTGCGCGCCGTTACCGTGCCGATCGTCGGACGCCAGCCTCTCTCAAAGGCGGTATCGGTGATATAGCGTTCCAGGTTGCCAATCGTCACTGCGCCGCTGCGGCTGTTTAAGGTGCATGCGCCTTCGCAAAGGCGATCCTGCGGGCAAACCCGACCGCATATTTCCGGCAGGCTGCTGGTTTGATGGCACAGCTCCGCCGCCTCGAGAATATCTCCTTCGCTAACCAGGCGAATAAAATCGGGGATCGCGTTGTGCAGCGGGCACGTCCAGTTACACCAGGCCTTCTGCGCGCAATAAAGGCAACGTCGGCTTTCGTCGCCCGCGCAATCTGCGGTCAGTCCCTGATAGATCTCCTGAAAATCGGTTTTCCGTTGCGCCGCCGCGACCTTTTGCGCGCCACGACGAGGCGGTTTATCCAGTAACCGGGCCGCCCGGCCTGGCGTCGCCTCAGATTGATAGCCGTCGGGGAGCGCTGCGCGTTGCCGCTGATGTCGCAAAGCCTTTAAATCCGTGTTATCCAGCAGTTGTAACGCCAGAGTAGGGCAGTGGGATACGCAGGCCGGAGAAGCCTGATGGCTACAGAGATCGCACTTCTGCGCGATAGCTGTCATTGAATCCTGCCGGGTAACCATCTCAATTACGCCGAAAGGGCAGGCGACAAGGCAATTTTTGCAGCCGATGCAGCGTTGTGCGTCCAGCTGGATCGCCTCATCGCTAACGTACAGCGCCTCAACGGGACAGCTCGCCACGCAGGGGGCGTCCTCACAATGATGACAGGTCACGGCAACGCTGTTTTTCCCCTGAAACATTACCTGGATGCGCGGTATAAATGCCGACCGTTCCGGCCAGCGATAATGATTATGCGCCACAACGCATGCCACTTCACAAACGTGGCAACCGATACATTGCCGGGGATCGGTCACAATAAATTTATTCATGTACGTCCCTTATTATTATTTCCGCCATTACTCTCACGTTTCAGAGGTATGCAATAAACGTACGCACTGGCCTCCTTGCGGCGGGTTTACATTAACTTTGTGGCGCACCTCAAATATTTGTCCCCTTTATCGCCAGGGCAGCGGCGCGGCGTCTCTCTATTCTCATTTCGCTTTATCACTTTGATAAAGGTTGCGTCACAGTGAAAAAAGGGGATTGTCGTTATGCGCAATAAAACCGGCTTCAGGCGATGTAATCGCGCCATTTTATTGGCGTCTATCACAACTCAGTTTCTTCGCGTCTGAATGCGTACGTCCTGGCACAACCTTTGCTGCTATCTGAAAAAGTGAGCAATCTGGTAGCTGACCAGGGAGATAACGCGCTAATGGAAACAACAATTGTGGGTAGTGAAGTGCCGCGAACGGATGGCGCAGCCAAAGTCAAAGGGCTGGCGGTTTACGGCGACGATCTGGTAATGAAAAATATGCTGTACGGCGTGTGCCGCTATGCGGATATTCCCGCCGGACAGATTACATCGGTGGATTTCTCTGAGGCGTTGAACGTGCCGGGCGTGGTAAAAATCGCCACCTGGGACGATATTCCCGGCGAAAAGAAGATTGGGGTAGTCACACCGGATTATCCGCCTCTTGTCGAGCGGGAAATTGCGTTTCGCGGCGATGTCGTGGCGGTGGTAGCGGCAGAAACGTATGAAGCGGCCTGCCTGGCAGCGGAAAAAATAAATATAACCTATAAGCCCTGGATGCCGGTGACCTCTCCGCAGGAAGCGCTTCAGCCCGGCGCGCGTTTAATTCACAGCGGCACGCAGAACAATATTATTAATCACCACTTTACCGTGAAGGGTGATATTGATGCCGGGTTCGCCGCCTCAACGCATATATTCGAACGCGAATATCAGGTGGGCTTTCAGGAACACGCTTATATAGAGCCGGAATCTATTACCACCTGCTATGACGATATCGAACAGATCATCACGGTGTATGGATCGATACAAAACGCCCACCGCGTGCGCGGCTTTGTGGCGAAATACCTTGGGCTGCCCCAGTCAAAAGTTAATGTGAAACGCTCGGTGCTGGGCGGATCGTTTGGCGGCAAGGACGATATTATTGACCACCTTGCCTGTCGCGCGGCGCTGCTGACATGGCTGACTTCCCGTCCGGTGAAAATGACCTATAACCGCGAACAATCTATGCGGGAAAGCTATAAACGTCATCCTTACACCATGAAATATAAAATTGGTCTGGATAGCGATGCGCGTATTCAGGCAATTAAAATTGATGTGCTGGCGGACGGCGGCAGCTACGCCGGGCAGACCGTTTTTGTTACCTGGCGCAGTTCGGTGCAGGCCGCCGGCCCCTATAACATTCCTAATGTGCGCATTGATGTCACCGGGGTTTATACCAACAATAACTACACCTCTGCCTATCGCGGTTTCGGGGCGCCGCAGGTGATTTTCGCCAATGAATCATTAATGGATGAAGTCGCAGAGGAGATGGGGCTGTCGCCGGTTGAGCTACGGCTGCGCAATATTTTGCATCAGGGCGATACCAGCATGGCCGGGCAGGTGCTTTCCGGGCATACGGTATCCGCCAGCGAAGTGCTGCAAAAAGCGATCGATAAAACGCAATTTGCAGAGAAAAGACGGCAATACGCCGCCCTGAACGCAGCCGGAGGGCCGATAAAATATGGTATCGGGCTGGCGCTAAGCCATCGTGGTTGCTCGCTGGGTGCCGAAGGGCTGGACGCCTCATCCGCCTTGATTCAGGTCAACGCTGATGCCAGCATCAATATCTCCACCTCCGTTTCAGAAAACGGTCAGGGGCTGCAAACTACCATGTCGCTGATCGCCGCCGAAGCCTTTGGCGTGCCGCTGGAAAACATCACTTTTAGCGAGCCTGCTACGGCGATGATTGCCGATGGCGGCTCGACCGTTGCTTCACGCGGCACGCTGATGGGCGGGCAGGCGATATTGAGCGCGGCGGAAAAGATCAAAGATCGCATGGCGCAGGCCATCGCCGAGCGGTTAGATGTGCATGATAACCACGATCTGGTGTGGGAAAACGGACGGGTTTTCAATCGCCATCATCCTTACAACCGCTTGTCGTTTGCAGAAGTGGTTAATCTGACGAAAGCCACCGGCGCAAACCTCTCTGCTTACGGCTGGCATGTTGCGCCAGATATTCACTGGGATGAGGAAAAAGGCACCGGCAGCCCTTATTTCACCTGGGTTTATGGCTGTCAGGTGGCGGATATCGCGCTGGATACCCGCACGGGGAAAATCGAGATCAAACGCGTCACGGCGGTTCATGATGTGGGCAAAGTGATTAATAAAATCGGCTTTGAAGGCCAGGTGTGCGGCGGCATTGCTCAGGGCATGATCGGTTACGGCATGCTGGAAGATTTCAATATTGAACAGGGCGATGTGAAGTCGGAAAACTTTGATACCTATCTGCTGCCGACCATCAAGGATATTCCGGAAATCGATATTATCGCCGTGGAAAATCACGATAACGCAGGGCCATACGGTGCGAAAGTGCTGGGCGAACCGGTGCTTGAGCTGGGGGCGGCGGCGCTGAATAATGCCGTCAGCTTTGCTCAGGGAGCGCGTAACTATGCGCTGCCCCTGACGCTGGAGCAGGTCAAGCTGGGATATGCGCTGAAAAAGCCAGAGCGGCAAAGCGAAATGATGGTTGCGGCGGGCGAGAAAAAACAGGTGCTGCGTCTCAATACGCTACAGCTGCGCCGGGCGAAGACGCTGGATGACGCGCTTGACGCGCTGGCCGCAGGGCAGTGCCGTCCAGTGGCGGGCGGAACGGATGTTTTGGTGCAGGCGCGCCTGAGCAACGATCCCGTGGCGCTGGTGGATATTTCCGGCATACCGGCGTTGAAAGCGCTGGTAGAAACCGCCGAGGGCGGCGTAGCGATTGGCGCGGGCGTCTGCTTTAGCGATCTCACCGCCTCGCCGCTGGTGCAGAAAAAATACCCGCTGCTGGTAACCGCCTGCGACACGATCGGATCGCTGCAGTTACGTAACCGGGCGACGCTGGGCGGAAATATCGTCAATGCCGCGCCCTGCGCTGATTCGGTGCCGCCGTTGATTATCTACGATGCTGAGGTAGAACTGCAAAGTCAGCAACGCGGCATACGCCGGGTTCCGCTTAGCGAATTTATTACCGCAGGCTATCGCACCCAGCTGCAACCGGATGAACTGCTCATCGCCGTGATTCTGCCGCCGCCGTTACAGCATGAACGTCTGCAGCAGCGCTACCTGCAGTTAGGCCGTCGCAACGCGCTTAATATCACGCGCCAGAGCCTGACCGGCCAGTTTGTTATCGATAACGCCAAAAACCTGATCCGTTGTCGCCTGGTTGACGGCGCGATGTTCAGCAAGCCGCAGCGGCTGATCGCGCTGGAAAAAGCGCTTACCGGTCGTCGGCTGGATGCCCAATTAATAGAAGAGGGGGCATTGGTCATGCACAACCTGCTTAATGAGGCGATTGGTTCGCGCTGGTCTGCGGCTTACAAGGTGCCCGTGGGCGTTGAGATGCTGCGTCAGATGCTGCAAGAAGCCCTGGCCGCGCAACAATAACAAGGGAAGGTGAGCGATGAATGTAATCGAACTTAAAGTAAACGGTATTCGTGTACGGCGTGAGGTTGATGATAATCGCCGACTGATCGATTTTCTACGGGAAGATCTGCAGCTGACCGGCACAAAAGAGGGCTGTTCCGTGGGCGAATGCGGTGCCTGTACGGTGATTATGGCAGGAAAAGCGGTTTGCTCTTGTCTGTTGCTGGCGGCGCAGTGCGACGGCGCGCAGATCACTACCGTGGAAGCGCTGCGCCACGACAAAATAGGGCAGCGGCTACAAAACGCTTTTGTTCGGCACGGCGGCGTGCAGTGCGGCTTTTGTACGCCCGGTTTTTTAATGAGCGCAAAAGCGCTGCTGGATGCCACGCCGCAGCCTAACGATCGGCAAATTTATGACGCGCTGGAAGGTAATCTTTGCCGCTGTACCGGCTATCGGCCGATTATCAAATCGATCAAAGCGGTACTGGAACAGGCATAGCAATGCGCAACCACGGCGCGCAGAAGCAGAAGCAGAAGCAGTGTCTGATGCTGGCCGCAGGCCTCTCTTCGCGCATGGGCGCATGGAAGATGCTGCTGCCCTGGGGAGCGGCTACCGTTCTGGATAGCGCCCTGGAGAATGCGCTTTCCTTTTGCGATCGAGTAGTGCTGGTGACCGGCTATCAGGGCGTGCGCCTGCATCAGCGCTATGCAGGCCATGTCGGGATAGCGCTGTGTCATAACCCACATTATTTACAGGGCATGTTCTCTTCCATTCGTTGTGGCGCTAAGCAGCTGGTTCCCGGTGATTTTTTTGTGGTGCCTGGCGATATGCCGCTGCTGAGCGGGGATATTTACGCCGCGCTCTGGCAGCACCGTGACCACAACTGCTGTCTGGTGCCGGAATACGCGGGCGGCCGTGGGCATCCGGTGCTGCTGCCAGCTGATATGCGTGAGGTCATTTTACAGGCGCAGGCGGATGCGAATCTGAAGGCGCTAGTCAACGCAAGAGGGCGTTACGCGGTTCCTGTCGCCACGCCCGCGATTCACTGGGATCTTGATACGCCCGAACAATATGAAAAACGCTTACGCGCCTCGTTTAAGCCAGACCATACTTTTTGATCTTACGGTAGAGCGTTGCCACGCCGATCCCCAGCTCATCGGCAATCTGTTTTTTATTGTGAACGCGCTGAAGCGCCTCCTCGATCAGCGTTTTTTCTACCGTTTTTAGGTTGGATGGCGCATCGTTTTCTGCTGGTGCGGCAGGAAAGGCAGGTGCAGCTGAAGAGACAAGCTCTCCAGCGTCGGGTACTGCATCGCGGTAAGCGCGGATGTGATAAACCGGCGGCAACAGCGAGCTGTCAATGATTTCCCCCTCCGGTACAATATTCACCAGATACTCTACCAGGTTGCTTAACTCCCTTACGTTGCCAGGCCACGGATAAGCGCTTAACAGGCGTAACACCTCCGGACTCACGCCGGTCACCGAGCGGCCAATTCTTTCCGCATGCAGAGCAAGGAAGTGATTCAGCAGCAGAACCAGATCGTTTTCCCGTTGCCGTAACGGAGGAAGGTAAAGCGGCACCACATTCAGACGATAGTAGAGATCTTCGCGAAACTGCCCTTGGTTAATTTTCTCCTGAAGGTTCTGGTGCGTCGCAGAAATAATACGAATATCGACCGGCACGGGCTGGCTGGCGCCGACTGGCATGACTTCACGGCTTTCAATGGCGCGCAGCAGCCGCGCCTGTAGCGTCAGCGGCATATCGCCGATTTCATCAAGGAACAGCGTGCCGCCATTTGCCAGCTGGATTAACCCTTTTTTGCCGCCGGGGGCCGCACCGGTAAAGGCACCTTTCGCATAGCCGAACAGTTCGCTCTCCAGCAGATTTTCCGGTATCGCCGCGCAATTAATCGCCACAAAGGCTTTATCATCGCGCGGGCTTAAACGATGAATAGCGTGGGCAACCACCTCTTTGCCGGTGCCGCTTTCTCCCATAATCATCACGCTTGACGGACTGGGCGCGATGCGTTTAATCAGCGCCTTAAGCGCGCGCATGGCGCGGGAGTCACCCGTCAGATTGTTTATTTCCGGCGCTTCCGGCTCGCGCCGATCGTTTATGGGTTGCAGGTGATGAAACAGCACCATTAACACGCCGTTATCGCTCTCTTGCCAACGGCCAGACAAACGCCAGCAGCGATCGTTAAGGCTCAGGGTTATATCCTGCTCCTGATTTTGTTGTTTTAGTAAAGGCGAAAGCACTGCCGGATTGCGCTGCAAATCGTTAATATCCAGCTGTTGGCGCGCAAATTTATTGGTGAAAATAATGCGGCGTTGCGCATCAAAAATAATAACGCCCTGTTCTGTTTGTTGCGCCATAAATATCAGCAAGGGATCGACGCGGCGCTCTTTGCGTTGTAGTTCATTAATATTTGCCGCCAGCAGCGTAGTAATATGGCGAATATATTCAATAAACATACTGGTATGGGTACGCAAACGCTGGAGTTGATCATTATTCATTGCCACAAGACTGATCACACCAAGGCAGCGCTGCTGATAAATCACCGGAACGCCAACAAAGCCTCGCTCTTTGCAACTTTCCCGTTGGGTACAGGCCTGGCATAACGCATTACGCTGAGAATCAAAAATAACAACGTCGTGTTGCTTGTCGATCACCTCAGATAACAACAGTGTATTGCTGGCGGGAACCTGGCCCAACCGCTGGCTGTAAGGGCCGGTCCCGGCAATGCGATGCAGCGTGTTATCAACAATTTCAACTTCCAGATGCAGGACATTCGCTAACAGCGCGGCAAAATGCTGCACCGTTTTTTGGATCTTCATCAGCGTAGAGCTGTTGTCTGTTTCATCACTCGATGCCATGAGCGCCGCAGGCTGTTCATCAAGGACGTTATCATCGGGCGCTTCTCTCAATTTGATAACGGGCGCTTCTTTTCTCATTTTGATCCCTCTGGCAATCCACATTCGCCATATTTATTTTTCTTCCGCAGCAAGAGTAGCGCCAAAATAGCCCGGAAAAACATGACAGAAGCCACACTCTGTATCTCATGACAAAACCTGGCACAAAACTTGTTTGTTCCATTCCAGAACGTTTTCTCTTTTATCAACAGGCGACGTCTATTCTGCGATTTAACTCGAAAAGGTATTCAAATAATGGATGAAATAAAACGACTGATTAAGCTGAGCCGTGAGAAAAAATCTGCTTTGCATAAAAAAGATTTTTTACTGAGCTGGGAACAAACGCGTGATGAACTGGAGCAGGTACTTTACCTGGCGGAAGCGTTAAAACTGATGCGCGCTGGCAATATTGATACGCGCGTTTTCAATAACGGGCTGGGTATTTCTCTCTTTCGCGATAATTCTACGCGCACGCGTTTCTCGTATGCCTCAGCGCTTAATTTGCTGGGGCTGGCGCAGCAGGATTTGGATGAGGGGAAATCACAAATTGCTCATGGGGAAACGGTGCGTGAAACGGCCAATATGATCGCCTTCTGCGCGGAAGCGATTGGCATTCGGGACGATATGTATCTCGGTGCGGGCAATGCCTATATGCGTGAAGTTGGCGCGGCGCTTGATGAAGGCTATCAGTGCGGCGTGCTGCCGCAGCGTCCGGCGGTGATTAATCTGCAATGCGATATCGATCACCCCACGCAGGCAATGGCGGATCTCGCCTGGCTGAAAGAGCATTTTGGCTCGCTGGAGCAGCTCAAAGGGAAAAAAATCGCCATGACCTGGGCCTATTCGCCCAGCTACGGCAAGCCGCTCTCCGTACCGCAAGGGATCATAGGGCTGATGACCCGCTTCGGCATGGATGTGACGCTGGCGCATCCGGAAGGTTATGGGCTGCTGCCTGAGGTGCTTGACGTGGCGGCCAATAATGCCCGCGCCTCCGGCGGTAGCTTCCGGCAGGTTGCGTCGATGGAAGCGGCATTTAAGGATGCCGATATCGTCTATCCAAAATCCTGGGCGCCGTGGCAGATCATGCAGCAGCGTACCGAGCTGCTGCGGAATCAGGATCAGGTTGGCCTGAAAGCGCTGGAGCAAACCTGCCTGGCGGAAAACGCCCGCCATCAGCACTGGCACTGTAGCGAAGAGATGATGAAGCTGACGCGCAACGGCAGCGCGCTCTATATGCACTGCCTGCCAGCAGACATCAGCGGGGTCTCCTGCGAACACGGCGAGGTGGCGGCCAGCGTCTTTGAGCGTTACCGCATCCCAACCTATAAAGAAGCCAGCTGGAAGCCGCTGATTATCGCCGCCATGATTCTGGCGCGTAAGTTCACCAATCCGGCCGATATTCTGGCGCAGCGCCTTGAGGCGGCCGTGCCGCGCATCTGTAAATAAACGCCCAGGCGTGTGGTTCGCTACCGGCAAACCAGCGCCAGTTTGCTGCTGTTTTGACTTGAGGAAGCTCTATGTCTCAATTCGAGTTACGTATGCAGATAGCCGACAACGCTAATCTGCGGCCGCAGCGGGATGCGGTATTTAACACTGACGCCGCCCGGCAGGCCCGCCGTTTTCACCGCACGCTCAGCGGTTATCAACCCACGCCGGTTTATGCGCTGGATAGCTTTGCCAGTGCTTTGGGGGTCGATAAGGTGCTGGTAAAGGATGAATCGCAGCGCTTTAACCTTAACGCTTTCAAAATGCTGGGCGGCACCTGGGCGGTGGCGCAGCTGTTGTGCAAAATCTGGCAGCTGGATGTTGCCACTTTCTCTTTCGATACCTTTCGCCAGCAGCCGCATCCGCCGCTCACGCTGGCGACCACCACCGACGGCAATCATGGCCGGGGCGTGGCGTGGGCGGCCAAAGCGCTGGGCCAGCACGCGGTTATCTATATGCCGAAAGGCTCCTCTGCGGCGCGCGTTAAACATATCACCGATCTCGGCGCGGAATGCATCGTTACGGATATGAACTACGACGATACCGTGCGTTTGACGCTGCGCCATGCTCAGGAGAAAGGCTGGCATATGGTGCAGGATACCGCCTGGCAAGGCTACGAAGAGATTCCTACCTGGATTATGCAGGGCTACGCCACGCTGGCCGATGAGGCGGTAGAGCAGCTGGATGCGCTGATCGCTGCGCCGCCGACGCACGTGCTGCTGCAGGCGGGCGTCGGCGCGATGGCGGCTGGGGTGCTGGGTTATCTGGTCGATCATTATGGGCCTGGCGCCGTGCGGGCGATAGTGGTGGAGCCGGAGCGTGCCGACTGCCTTTATCGTTCCGGCGTACAGGGCCAGATCGTCAACGTCGGCGGCGAGCTGAACACCATTATGGCGGGGCTGGCCTGCGGCGAACCCAACCCGTTGGGCTGGCCGCTGCTGCGCAACAATGTGCATCACTTTATCTCCTGCGAAGATCGCGTTGCAGCGTTAGGCATGCGCGTTCTGGGCAACCCCCTTAAGGGCGATGCGGCGATTATTGCCGGGGAGTCAGGCGCGCCCGGTATGGGCGTACTGGCGGCGCTGTTGCACCACCCGCAGCGTCAGCGGCTGATGCAACAGCTTCATCTCACACCCGACTCACGCGTACTGATCATCAATACCGAAGGCGATACGGATCCTCAGCACTACCGTGAAGTGGTCTGGGAAGGCAAAGACGGAATATCACATCATTAAACAAGGATCACAGCGATGGCTAAACCAATTCCTTTCAGCGACATTTTGGCGCTGGCAAAAAAATATCAACCGGAAATGACGCGCTTTTTACGCGACATGGTGGCGATCCCCAGCGAAAGCTGCGATGAAAAGCGCGTGGCGCAGCGGATTAAACAAGAGATGGAAAAAGTGGGCTTCGATAAGGTAGAAATCGATCCCATGGGCAATGTGCTGGGCTATATCGGCCACGGTCCGCGCCTGCTGGCGATGGATGCGCATATCGATACGGTCGGCGTGGGCAACATCAATAACTGGACTTTCGATCCCTACCTCGGCATGGAGGATGATGAAATCATCGGTGGCCGTGGCACATCCGATCAGGAGGGCGGTATGGCCTCCATGGTCTATGCCGGGAAAATTATCAAGGACCTGGGACTGGAAGATGAATATCAGCTGTTGGTCACCGGCACCGTACAGGAAGAGGACTGCGACGGCCTGTGCTGGCAGTACATTATTGAGCAATCAAACATTCGGCCGGAATTCGTGGTGAGTACCGAACCCACCGACTGCCGTATTTATCGCGGTCATCGCGGCAGGATGGAGATTCGCGTTGAGGTTGAGGGCATTAGCTGTCATGGCTCCGCGCCGGAGCGCGGCGATAACGCAATTTTCAAAATGGCGCCGATATTGCTGGAGCTGCAAACGCTGGCCGACAGGCTGGGCAACGATGAATTCCTGGGCAAGGGCACGCTGACGGTTTCAGAAATCTTCTTTACCTCGCCAAGCCGCTGCGCCGTAGCGGACAGCTGCGCCGTCTCTATTGACCGTCGTCTGACCTGGGGCGAAAGCTGGGAAGGGGCGTTGGAAGAGATTCGTGCCTTACCGGCGGTGCAGAAAGCCGGGGCGAAAGTCTCGCTCTATCAATATGACCGTCCTTCCTGGACCGGCCTGACCTATCCCACCGAATGTTACTTCCCCACCTGGAAGGTGCCAGAAGACCACTTTACGGTACGGGCATTAACTACCGCCTATCAGGGACTGTTTCAACAGCCGCCGACAGTGGATAAATGGACCTTTTCCACCAACGGGGTTTCGATCATGGGCCGTCACGGCATCCCGGTGATCGGCTTTGGGCCGGGTAAAGAACCGGAAGCGCATGCGCCCAACGAGAAGACCTGGAAATCGCATCTTGTCACCTGTGCGGCGATGTACGCGGCAATTCCGCTGGCATGGCTGCAACAGGATAGTTAAGCCGCTAAGGAGCGCCCGGCCGGGCGCTCCAGGAGTCGTATCATGTTAACACTGATTAAAGGCGGGACGCTGGTTGACGATACGCGGGAACAGCGGGGCGACCTGCTGATCGAGGGTGAAAAAATCATCAAAACCGCCGCGCGCATTGATGCTGCCGTCGCCGATCGGATTATCGACGCCAGCGGCCTGCTGGTTATGCCCGGCGGCGTTGATGTCCATACGCATTTTAATATTGATACCGGCAGCGCCGTTAGCTGTGATGACTTTTATAGCGGCACGCGCGCGGCGGCCTGCGGCGGCACCACCACGATTGTCGATCATATGGGGTTTGGCCCCGCTGGCTGCAACCTGCATCATCAGCTGGAAAAATATCATCGCGATGCACGCGGCAAGGCGGTGATTGACTACAGCTTTCACGGTGTGATTCAGCATGTTGATGAAGCTATCCTGGATGAACTCTACGCCATGGTGCATATGGAGGGCATCAGCAGCTTTAAATTCTATCTGACCTATCAATATCACCTGAATGACGGCGATGTATTACGTTTGCTGGAGCGTCTGAAAGAGGTCGGTGCGTTGGCAACGGTACATCCGGAAAATGATGCGGTTATCGCGCATCATCGCCAACGGTTGCTGGCTGAAAACAAGCGTGCGCCGATCTGGCATGCCTTAAGCCGCCCGGTAGCCTGTGAAGCGGAGGCCATCGCCCGCAGCATCAATCTTGCCCAGCTGGCGGGTAACGCGCCGCTGTACATTGTGCATCTTTCTAACGGCCTGGGGATGGACTATATCAAGCTGGCGAAAGCGCGCGGGCAACCGGTATGGATGGAGACCTGCCCACAATATCTGCTGCTGGATATTGGGCATTATCAGCGTGAAGATGCGCTGAAATATATTCTTAGCCCGCCGCTGCGGCCTCATCCGGAGCTGGACAGCCTGTGGGGCGGCATCAACGACGGCAGTATCGATACGGTCGCGACCGACCACTGCACCTTCCCCTATTCCCTGCGGCAGGCGCGCGCGGCGGAGGATTTTACCCGCTGCCCGAACGGCCTGCCCGGCGTAGAAAATCGTCTGGCGCTGCTGTTCTCCGAAGGGGTGGCGAAAGGCAGGATTAGCGCTTCCCGCTTTGTCGCGTTGACCAGCGCCAATCCGGCGCGCTTGTTTGGTCTGTGGCCGGATAAAGGCAGCCTGCGCCCCGGCAGTGATGCCGATCTGGTGCTGTTCGATCCGCAGCGTCGTCAGGTGATTCGGCACGCCGATCTTCATGACAATACGGATTACTCTCCCTGGGAAGGCTTTGCCTGTGATGGCTGGCCGGTGATAACCCTTTCACGAGGCGAGATTGTCTGGCAGGACGGCATATTCTGCGGCCAGGCAGGGCATGGGCGCTTTATCCATCGCAAACCTTTTTTCTTAAAACATCAGGAAGCCAAATGAAGCAGAGAATAGTATTGGCCCTTGGCGGCAACGCCTTAGGCAAAGGCCTGGCCGAGCAGATGAAGGCGGTTCATACCACGGCATCGGCGATTGTCGACTTGATTGCCGCGGGGCACGAACTGGTGATTACGCACGGTAATGGCCCGCAGGTGGGTATGATCCATCAGGCTTTTGAAGCGGCGGCCCATACGCCAACCCATTCACCTGTGTTGCCGATGTCGGTATGCGTGGCGCTAAGCCAGGGGTATATCGGTTACGATCTGCAAAACGCCATTCGGGAAAGGTTGCTTAAACGCGGTATCCACAAGTGCGTCACCTCGTTAATTACTCAGGTACGCGTCGATGCCGACGATCCCGCTTTTCTCTGTCCGGATAAGCCGATCGGCAGCTTTTTAACCAGAGAAAATGCCGACGCGCTGGCAGCTCAGGGCGTGGCGGTTAAACAGGACGCGGGGCGTGGCTGGCGACGTGTAGTGGCGTCGCCGGAGCCGAAAGAGATCGTTGAGATTGACGCCATCGACGCGCTGTTGGCCGCAGGCGTGGTGCCGGTGACCATCGGCGGCGGCGGCATTCCGGTGGTGGCGGAAGGCGAGGGGCTGAAAGGCGTCAGCGCGGTGATTGATAAAGATCGAGCCAGCGCGATTCTGGCGCGCGATCTGAATGCCGATATGCTGATCATTTTAACGGCAGTAGAGAAAGTGGCGATTAACTTTAATACGCCACAACAGCGCGACCTTGATCATATGACAGCAGCTGAAGCTGAAAGGTACATTGCTGAAGGGCAATTTGCGCCCGGTTCGATGTTGCCAAAAGTTGAAGCGGCTCTGACGTTTGCCGCTTCGCGCCCCGGCAGGAAAACGTTAATCACACTGCTGGAGCGCGCCAAAGACGGGATTGCTGGTTTAACCGGAACTACTATTAGCGGCTAAGCGGCATGGGTTTTTCCACCGGCACCAGCCTGGCGGCCGACGCCCGATGATCCTGCGGCAGCATTATCGAGCTTATCTGGCCGGTACGATGCAACTGAATCAGCTCGGCGATAATGCTGACGGCAATCTCCATTGGCGTCTCTGCGCCAATCTTCAGGCCAAGCGGAGCATGCAGCCGCGCCAGCTGCTCTTCGCTAAGGCCATGTTCTTTACGCAGCAGGTTGCGGAAATGGTGCGCTTTGCGCGTGCTCGCCAGTAACCCCAGATAGCGGAGCGGCAAAGAGATAAGCTGTTCCAGCGCTTCGCGATCTTCATGGTTGGTGGCGATAATCACATAGCTTTGATCGTCAAGGCCCAACTGAGGCACGATGGCGGCGTAATCGTTGCCGCCTACGCGTCGGCATACGGCTGGCAGCTCAGGATGCTGTAAATTAGCGGGCCAGGTATCCGCCAGCGTGACGATAAAGCCCAGCCCCACGGCCAGCCTGGCAACCTCGCGGTTAACATGTCCCGCCCCCAGCAGAAAAAGCGCTGGCCGACGTGGATAAACCGCAATATGAATGGTCATCGCGCCGCCGCAGTCTGAACCTACCGCGTTTTCGCCCTGACGTGCCAGCCGCGCCTCAAAAAGACGGGAAGCGCCCTGTACGATCGCCTCCCGCGCCGCCTCAATAGCCAGCCGCTCCATCATTCCGCCGCCAATAGTGCCTGCCGTATCGCCCTGCTCGGTGACGATCATCCAGGCGGAATGACGCGGCGTAGAGCCGCGGCTCTCAATAATTTGCAGCAGGGCAAAGGCGCGATTCTGTTCCTCAAGGCGCGCCAGCTCGTTAAATAAACGCATCGCTGTTCCTCCTTTATATCGATACCTGCTACCTCGCAACTCTTATGCCACTTCTTCATCACTATAAAAATCATTAGGTTAACGATTGTTTCAGCGTTTTTTTTCTCATAGTGAGAAAACCAGAATCACTCTGACAACGTCTGATGATATTTCGCTTAACAGAGTGAGAAACCGCTCACGCTCTGCGCTTGAAAACGTCGATACGGGCGGGGTGGTCTGGAAGTTGCTTTAAGCAGATAACGGCCTGCGCGAACGAAACTGATATGGCGCAGCGGGCTGGCAAAACACAATAAATTTCAGCAAGGAGCAATGTATGGCTGACATTATGCGTCCTATTCCCTTTAGTGAGCTACTGACGCGTATCTGTGCCGAATATGAAGAGGAACAAAGCATTTTCGGCATCCCTGAAAGCGAATTTTATGTCCGTAACCCGGAGAAGCAAATATCCCTGTTTGGCGAAACCTGCGATACGGCGATTGGCCCGGCGGCGGGACCGCATACGCAGCTGGCGCCCAATATTATTGTCGCCTGGCTGACCGGCGGCAGTTTCATTGAGCTGAAAACGGTACAAATTCTCGATCGGCTGGAGCTGGAGAAACCCTGTATTGATTCCAGCGATGAGGCGTTTAATACCGAATGGTCTACTGAATTTACCCTGGCGAAAGCGTGGGATGAATATCTCAAAGCCTGGTTTGCGCTCTGGCTGCTGGAGGCGCTGCTGTCGCCGCGTCATGCCGGTCAGGGCCGCTCGTTTATCTTTAATATGAGCGTGGGTTACGATCTCAAAGGCATCACTCAGCCGCCAATGCAGAAATTCATCAATGAGATGCTGGATGCCGGTCACACCGAGAAATTTAACCGCTATCGTCAGGAGCTGGCGCAGTTTATTCAGCGCGGCGGCTGGCGTTTACTGGCTAAAGCCACGCCCGCCGTGCTGCAACAGCTCACAGAAACCATCCATCCGCACCTGGTGCGCAGCGTCATGCTCTCAACCATGCATGGCTGCCCGCCCGATGAAATTGAATCGATCTGCCGCTATATGCTGACAGAGAAAAAGATTCACACCTTCGTCAAACTCAATCCTACGCTGCTAGGTTACGGGAAGGTGCGCACTATTCTTGATGGCAACGGCTTTGACTATATTGAGCTGGATGAAGAGGCCTTCAGCCACGATCTCCAGCTGGCGCAGGCGCTGGCGATGCTGGAACGCCTGATGGCGCTGGCTCAGGAAAAGCAGCTTAGTTTCGGCGTCAAACTCACCAACACGCTGGGCACCCGCAACCATAAAAAACGCCTGCCGGGCGATGAAATGTATATGTCCGGGCGGGCGCTCTTTCCGCTGTCGATAAACGTGGCGGCGCTGCTTTCACGTCATTTTCACGGGCAGCTGCCCATCTCTTATTCAGGCGGCGCCAGCCAGTACAATATCTGCGATATTTTCGCCACCGGCATTCAGCCCATTACCATGGCAACGGATTTGCTGAAGCCGGGCGGGTATTTACGTATGGCGGCCTGCGCCCGGCTGCTGGATAGCAGCGTGCCGCGTCAGGCGCCAGGGATCGACGTCGAACGGCTTAACGCGCTCGCCAGTCAGTCGCTGGAAGTGGCATGGGCGCAAAAAAGCTGGAAGGGGCAAGCGGAAATTGATGCGGGCGGGCCGCTGCCGCTTACCGACTGCTATATCGCCCCCTGCGTGACCGCCTGCGCCATTAAACAAGATATTCCGGAATATCTGCGGCTGGCCGGAGAAGGGCGTTATGTCGATGCGCTGTCATTGATTTATCAGCGTAATGCGCTGCCTTCGATTACCGGTCATATCTGCGATCATCAGTGTCAGTACAACTGTACGCGGCTGGATTACGACAACGCGCTCAATATTCGCCAGATCAAAAAAATCGTGCGTGAAAAAGGATGGGAAGGCTACCGTCAGCGCTGGCATAAGCCCGCCGGTTCGGGCACCAAACATCCGGTTGCGGTGATTGGCGCGGGGCCCGCCGGTCTGGCCGCGGGCTATTTTCTGGCGCGAGCCGGTCATCCGGTCACGCTATTTGAACGTGAAGAGAACGCAGGCGGCATCGTCAGAAATATCGTGCCACGGTTTCGCATTCCCGCTGAGCTGGTTGAACAGGATATCGCTTTTATCGCCGAACACGGCGTGAAATTCGTCTATGGCTGTGGGGAAGGGATAACGCCCGCCACGCTGAAGCAGCAGGGGTTCCACTATGTCTGCATCGCGACGGGCGCGGGCAGCAGCAACCGGCTATCGCTTGCAGGCGATAACCCCAACGTTTTGCCCTCCTTCCAGTTTCTGCGTCAGTTTAATCAGCACCGGGTTGCGCTGCATGGCGACATCGCCGTGGTGGGAGCGGGGAATACCGCGATGGACTGCGCCCGCGCCGCGCTGCGGCTTGAAGGCGTGAAGAGCGCAACCATTATCTATCGCCGTCAGCCAGAGGATATGCCCGCCTGGCCGGAGGAAATCGCTGAAGCCAGAGCCGAAGGCGTGACCTTTATGACGCTGGTTAATCCGGAACGTTACGATCCTGATGGAACGCTGCAGCTACGCATCATGCAGCCCGGCGAGCCGGATAAGGATGGCCGTCGTCGTCCTGTCGCCACGGAACGGACGCTGACACATCATTTCGACGCGTTGATTACCGCTACCGGCGAAAAAAACGATGAACAGCTGTTACAGCAGTTTGGCCTGACGCCGAAGCGTGACGGGATACCTGACATCAATCCGGCAACGCTGGAAACCGCCATAGAGAACGTCTTTCTGATTGGCGATGTGCAAAGCGGCCCGGCCTCTATCGTGGCGGCCATCGGCGGCGCGCGTAAGGCCTGCGATGCTATCCTGGCGCGAGAAAATATCCGCAGCGATACGCCGCCTTATTATCTGAATACCGATCCGCGTGAAGTGTATGCGCGCAAAGGGCGCATTGCGCTGCGCCAGCTCGCTTCTGATGCGCCCGATGCCTTTGCCCGTCAGGAGGCGGCGCGCTGTCTCTCTTGCAACTACGTCTGCAGCAAGTGCGTTGATGTCTGCCCGAATCGGGCAAATGTCGCCATCGCCGTGCCGGGCTTTAACAGCCGCCAGCAGATTTTGCATCTGGACGCGTTGTGTAATGAGTGCGGTAACTGCGCGCAGTTCTGCCCATGGCAGGGCAAACCCTATACCGACAAGATCACCCTATTTAGCCTGGCGCAGGATTTTAATAACAGCAGCAATCCTGGTTTCCTGCTGGGCAAAGAGGAGATTCGTATCCGCCACGACGGCAAGGTATGGCAGCTGAAGCTGAATGCGCAGCGACAAATCGTCGATCTGCCGGAAACGCTGGCCGGGATGGCCGCGATTATCGATTACATCCGACAGCATCACGCTTACTTATTAGGCACCGTGGAGGAATAATATGCTGCTACTCAAAAATTGTACCGCCGTTGAGCTGTTTCCCGCTTCGGTTAAACCCGCAACGGATATCGTGATTGCCGACGATAAAATAGTGGCGTTGGGCGAAAACCTGGCCGGGCGCTATACGCAAGCAACGGTCAAAGAGATGCATGGCAAGCTGGTTATGCCGGGGCTGGTTTGCGCACATAATCACTTCTATTCGGGACTGTCGCGCGGCGTAATGGCACCGATTGGCCCATGCCCGGATTTTATCTCCACCTTAAAAAACCTCTGGTGGCGTCTCGATCGGGCGTTGGATGAAGAGTCGCTCTATTACAGCGGCGTGATCTGCTCGCTGGAAGCGATCAAAAACGGCTGCACCGCCGTGATCGATCACCACGCTTCACCCGCTTTTATCAAAGGCTCGCTGGCGGTGCTGCGCGAGGCGTTTATTCACGTCGGCCTGCGCGGTATGATTTGTTTTGAGACCACCGATCGTAACGGCGGGCAGGCGGAGCTGCTGGCGGGAATCAAAGAAAACAGCGATTTTGCGCAGCTGATCGATCGGGAAAAACGACGGCATCCGCAGCGTTATCTGGTGGAGGCGCATATCGGCGCGCATGCGCCTTTCACCGTGCCGGATATCGGGCTGGAGCATCTTGCCGCCGCCTGTGAAGCAACCGGACGCGGGCTGCACATCCACGTGGCTGAAGATCGCTACGATGTCTCACACAGCCATGATAAATATGGTCTGGATCCGCTGGTGCGCCTCGATAAGTTTGGCCTGCTCAGTGAAAAAACCGTGATAGCGCATGGGCTGTGGCTGTCGCCGCAGGAAGTGGCGCTGTTAAACCAGCGCAATGCGTTCCTGGTGCATAACGCCCGCTCCAATATGAATAATCACGTTGGCTACAATGCTCATCTGCCTGCGGTGAAATGGGCGGCGCTGGGCACGGACGGCATCGGCTCCGATATGCTGGAAGAGTTAAAATTTGCCTGGTTTAAACATCGCGATGCGGGCGGTCTGGAGAGCACCGATAAATTTTTACAGATGCTTTATAACGGCAACCTGCTGCTGGAGCGTAACTTCGGTCAGCCTTTTGGGCGTCTGGCGGCGGGTTATACCGCCGATCTGACGGTCTTTGACTACGCCGCCCCAACGCCGCTCTGTGCGGAAAACCTCGCCGGGCATCTGGCTTTCGGCATGAGCAGCAGCAGCGTCGACAGCGTGTTTGTCGCCGGACAAGCCGTTTATCAGGATAAAGCCTTTGTGCTGGATGTCGCGCCGCTGTATGAAAAAGCCCGTATCGCGGCGCAAAAAATGTGGCGGCGTATGGCTGCTTTATAAACGCTTTTGCGGCGCGTAGCCGTTCTGCTATCTCCCTCTGCGGCGTCACCTCGCTTTCACGACGCCGCCTTTTTTTCTCATTCGTTAGCCTTTCCCGCCGTTTATCTCTCGACTTATTTCCTGTTGCTGCGGGAAAGCGTTTTTATCGCGCTGGCGGAGGCTATTGCGGAATGAGAAGCCACTTCTCAAAGTGAGAAACGAGGGTGATGTTTTCGCCGCCGATGTCAGCATCGCAATGAAAAAAGACGCTGTTTTGCTGGCGTGCGTCCCCGCTTTTAGCCCTTTCCCACGCTAACTCGTGATGTTCTTCACAGATACCTTTTTACCTTCGGGCTTTGCCCAATTCTGGCACGCCTTACGCATTAACCCAGCCATGCGCGCAACATCCTGATGGCAACATCAGATCAGGGAGGCAAAGGCCTTCGAATCGTAGCTCCTGACAAACTACGTAGGGGAGCCGTACAAAAGAGAACTGGTTTATGAAAGCATCCGCTCCATCTGCATTAAGCCCGCAAATCGTCTCATCTCCCGTGGATGAGGTGTTGCCCATTACCCAGATGTTCCTTTATGGACTGCAACATGTATTAGTGATGTACGCCGGTGCGGTCGCGGTTCCGTTGGTGATAGGCAGCGCTGTCGGGCTACCTGAACAGCATATCATTCTGCTTATTAGCACCGATTTATTTATCTGCGGCGCGGCGACGCTGGTGCAATCGCTGGGTGTCGGACGCTGGCTGGGCTGTAAGCTCCCTTTGATTCAGGGCTGCACCTTCGCTGCGCTGATCCCCATGGTGCTGATCGGCAAGGAGTACGGCCTTGGCGCCATCTCCGGGGCGGTGATTGTCGCCGGGGTTTTTATTCTGCTCTGCGCGCCCTGGATCAGCCGGTTAATCCGCTTTTTTCCCAAGGTGGTGATGGGATCTATTGTGACGCTGATCGGCCTGTCAATTATGCCGGTTGCTGGCGGCTGGGTCGGTGGCGGCAGTAGCGACATGAGTGATTTCGGCAATCTGCTTTCGCTATTAATGGCGGCGATTACCCTGGTGATCATTCTCAATCTTTATACCTTTGCGACCGGCATGATTAAAAATATTGCCGTGCTGATCGGTCTGGTTGCCGGAACGGTGATCTGGAATCTCTTTATCCCGCTTAATTTTAATCTTGTTTCCGCTACGGGCTGGTTTCATTTACCGCAGTTAATGCATTTTGCCCGACCTGAGTTTCATCTTCTGCCGGTTGCGCTGCTCTCAATGGTGATGGTGGTGGTGATGGTAGAAACCATGTCTTCGTTAATGGCGACGGGCGATATTGTCGGTAAAAACGTGGACGCCGTTATGCTACGCAACGGCCTGAATACCTGCGGGCTGGCGACCGTGGTTTGCGGTTTCTTTAATCTCTTTCCGTATGCCGCTTTTGCGCAAAACGTTGGCCTGATCGGTTTAACCGGCGTACGTAGCCGCTTTGTCGTCTCGCTCTCCGGCGGGATCCTGATGGTCATGGGCCTCTGCGCCAAAATGGCGGCGCTGGTGGTGCTGATCCCGAAACCCGTACTGGGCGGCGCAGGCATTGTGATGTTTGGCATGGTTGCCGTATCCGGCATCCGTACGCTGGGCCAGGTGGATTACCGCAATAACAATAATGGCCTGGTGGTGGCGCTGACCTTAGGGCTGGGCATGATGCCGGTGCTGGTTCCCGGCCTGTTCACGCAGTTTCCTTCGATGTTACAGCTGTTTATGCACAGCGGTATCACCATCGGCACCTTGATCGCGATTGTCGCCAACCTGACGCTTAACGGCATCGTGCATCCGAAAGCCGCCAAAGAGATGCCGGTTCCCGATCCGCTGCCGCCCAGTGCCGCCGCGCGTAACGTCGCTGTGCGTACCGTGCGGATGTGGCTATTGGTTCGCAAGGTGCAAAAAGAACAGCAGCAGTTGAAAAACAGGGGATAGCCATGTTGCTGCGTATTTTTCTGGCGACCGTATGGCTGTTTCTGCTGGCGCTGCCGCCAGTACAGAGCGCAGTAGCATCAGGGATCGGTCAGCGCTTTAGCTATTTACTGCTGTTTAATCTGGCATGGTGAAACGGGGCCTCTTATGAAAAAAATTACCACGGTATGTCCTTATTGCGCATCGGGCTGCAAGCTGAAGCTGGTGGTGGATGAGGGTAAAATTATTCGCGCGGAAGCGGCGATGGGGAAAAATAACCAGGGCACGCTCTGCCTGAAAGGCTATTACGGCTGGGATTTTATCCATGATACCCAGCTGCTTACGCCGCGCCTGCGCACGCCAATGATACGTCGTCAGCGCGGCGGCAAGCTGGAGGCGGTCAGCTGGAATGAAGCGCTGGATTACGTCGCTGAGCAACTCAGCAGGATCAAGGACAAATATGGCCCCGATGCGATCCAGACCACCGGATCGTCACGTGGCACCGGTAATGAAACTAACTACGTGATGCAAAAATTTACCCGTGCGGTTATCGGGACGAATAATGTGGATTGCTGCGCACGTGCCTGCCACAGCCCGTCGGTGGCAGGTTTGCAGCAGTCGATCGGCAACGGCGCGATGAGTAACGCGATAACCGAAATCGATGGGACAGATTTGGTCTTTATCTTTGGCTATAACCCGGCAGATTCACATCCTATCGTGGCCAATCATATTCTTAATGCTAAACGTAACGGGGCCAAAATCATCGTTTGCGATCCGCGCAAAATCGAAACGGCAAAGATTGCCGATATGTATATTGCGTTGCGTAACGGTTCCAACATTGCGCTGCTTAACGCTCTTGCGCAGGTGATTATTGCCGAAGATCTCTATGACAAAGCGTTTGTTGCCGCGCGTTCTGAAGGCTTTGCGGCTTTTTGTGAGGTGGTCGCCGCTTATACTCCGGAGTCGGTAGAAAACATCACCGGCGTTAGCGCGCAAGAGATCCGCCAGTGTGCTCGTTTATATGCCACGGCGAAAACGGCAACCATCCTTTGGGGAATGGGCGTTACTCAATTCTATCAGGGCGTAGAAACCGTGCGAGCGCTTACCAGCCTGGCGATTCTTACCGGTAATCTGGGCAAGCCGCACGTTGGCGTGGGGCCTGTGCGCGGGCAAAATAATGTGCAGGGCGCCTGCGATATGGGGGTTTTGCCTAATACCTATCCAGGCTATCAATCGGTTAGCGATGCGGCTAACCGTGAAAAGTTTGCCCGCGCGTGGGGAGTCGACAGCCTGCCAGCGCACCCCGGCTACTGTAGCAGCGAACTGCCGCATCGGGTTGCAAAAGGGGAGGTGCATGCGGCCTACATTATGGGGGAAGACCCCTTGCAAACCGACGCCGAGCTGGCAGCGGTGCGCACGGCCTTTAGCGATCTGGATCTGCTTGTGGTTCAGGATATTTTCATGACCAAAACCGCAGCGGCAGCTGACGTCATTCTGCCTGCGACCTCCTGGGGCGAGCATGAAGGCGTCTACACCGCGGCCGACCGCGGGTTTCAACGTTTTTTCAAGGCGGTCGAACCGCAGTGGGACTTAAAAACCGACTGGCAAATTATCAGCGAAATTGCCACCCGCATGGGCTATCCGATGCACTACAACAATACGCAGGAGATCTGGGATGAGCTGCGGCACCTCTGCCCTGATTTCTATGGCGCTACCTATGAAAAAATGGGCGAGCTGGGCTATATCCAGTGGCCATGCCGAAGTGAGGATAAGGCCGACCAGGGAACGTCCTGGCTGTTTAAAGATAAATTCACCACGCCAAATGGCCTGGCGCAGTTCTTCACCTGCGACTGGGCTGCGCCGCAGGATAAGCTTAACGACGAATATCCTATGGTGCTTTCTACGGTACGGGAGGTGGGCCACTACTCTTGCCGTTCGATGACTGGTAACTGTGCCGCCCTGGTCGCGCTGGCGGATGAGCCAGGCTGTGTGCAGATTAATAATAAGGATGCCGAACAGCTGGGCATCGAGGATCGGGCGCTGGTATGGATCCATTCGCGCAAGGGTAAGGTCATCAGCCGTGCACAGGTAAACGACCAGACCAACAGAGGCGCGGTCTATATGACCTATCAGTGGTGGATAGGGGCCTGTAACGAACTGGTGGGCGAGAACCTCAGCCCGATAACCAGAACCCCTGAATATAAATATTGCGCGGTACGCGTTGAACCCATTGCCGATCAGCGCGCCGCAGAGCAGTATGTCAGCAATGAATATGCGCAGATAAAGCATTACCTAAAAGCGCAGGCGCTGAATTAATCAGAGTGCACTGCTTATAAAAGCACTGACGCTGAATGAATCAGGGTGCATTAGTTATAAAAGCGCAGGCGCTATGAGTTAATCACTCATACACCGGCATCGGAGAGAAGCGTTAACCGGTGGTTATTTTCTCTTTAACCTGATGCACGCGGATTTCCTGCCGCTCCAGAATATGTTGATATTCAGGCGATAAACCTTGATCGCTAATAACATGGCGGAAAGGTTTATCCGGGGCGAGCGGATAAGGGTGAATTAACCCAAATTTTGAGGAGTCGGTTAGGGCAAAGGTTTCAACATCTTTGGCCATTACCGCGTTAACGATATCGCTGCGCAGCATATTTTTGCCGGTAAAACCGGTTTCGGGATGCCAGCCATCAATACCAATAAAAGCTTTCTGGAAATGCACCTGTTGAATACAGCTGCGCGTTAACGGACCGACTACCGATTCACTGCTTTTCTGGTAAAGGCCGCCCAGTACAATGACCTCACAGCGTGAATCTTTTAATAAACCGGCAATGTAATGGCTGACGGTGATAATGGTGATGCTGTCATCGTTGGCAAGGTGGCGGGCGAGCAGCGCATTGGTGCTGCCGCCTTCAATAAATACCGATTCACCGGAATGAACCTGTGCGGCGGCATATTCCGCCAGGCTCTGTTTCAGCGAAAAACGCGATTGCATCCGTGCCTCAACATTATCGCTTTCCATCGAAACGGCGGAGCCATGAACGCGCTTCAGGTAGCTGTTTTTTTCCAGCGTATTTAAATCCTGACGAACGGTAACTTCAGAAACGTTGGTAATACGGGACAGTTCGCTGACGCTGACGCTTCCTCGCTCGTTAACCAGCTGAATAATTTGTAATTGCCTTGCGTTCATCTAACGTCTCGCCATCTGTTCCGGGGGAAGGGAGTATATCAAAAGCGCGGGGGAATCACATTTGGCCTGGATTTCCCCGCGTCTTAACCGCGCGATTAATTTAGGCTTTTGCTATGTCAAAAAGCCTGACCAGAGAGTAATTAACCTTCCTCCATATCCAGACCACGGCGGCCGTTGGCGTTAAGATCGCTCAGCTGAAAGCGGTTTTCCCACGCTTGCTCATAATTTTCACGCGGGAAATCTGCCGGTGAGGCGCCCTGTTCCAGCGCGGCGCGTACGCTGCGCGCATAGGCGAGATTTTTCGCACACGCCGGGGCGGCCGGAATATACATGACATTGCCCCAGCCCTGCTGATTTTCAACCGGTGCGACGGAATGGATAACATCACAATGCCACCACACCGAATCGCCTGCCTGCAGCGCCGGGATAGAGCAAAGTCCGGCAATCAGATGAGGATGCCACTTCTCTGAGACCGGCAGCACCCGGCCAGGCTCCACGCCGCACAATTCATCTTCTGGTACATCATCCAGTAAAGGCCGCAGCAGCACATATGCCATCGCTTCTGGCACCGGTACGACATGCAGCAGGCCTTGTCCGGCGATCATATCCGACAGCGCTGTCCAGCCCTGGAAAGTGCGAAACGCCGAACATTTGGTGGTGTTGTCCACGTCATATTCATTCACCTCGGGACGATAAGCCGCATTCCACGGATCGTATTCGGCAAAATGGTTAGTGAAGATCTTATGGAACACGTTTTGGTAAGCGGGCAGTAACCAGCGCTCCAGCGCGCCGGAGTCGGTGTGTGCGCCCAGTCCTTTTGAGGTGGTGCCCGGCAGGCGGCGGCGAATGCGATCGGGGTAGATAATATTCACGTCTGGATTGAACCAGCTGCCGCCAGCATGCTGAAACGTCCAGAGGCGGTTAAGAAATGCCTGCGTCGTAGCTATTTGCTGACTCTGACGCGCTGCCATTTGGGCTTTTGACCAGTAGATGGGATAAATTTCCGGCCGCGACGCCTCCAGCGAACCAAAGAAGTTATCTCCCGGCCCACGATAAACTTCATCAAAATGGTTCTCATCGAGATAACTAAGCATTGATTGATCCATCGCCAGCGCGTTATCTCTGCTGAACGTTTGCCGCACGACCAAACAGCCGCGCCGCTTGATATGCGCAATTTGCTGCTCGGTAATATTACCCGCCGCCAGATCGGCATAGTTAATGTCCGGCCAGGCGCTGCCGCTCGCTTTCTCTTCTGCACGCGCTGCGGCTATCTCAGACTCGATTTTATCGCACACCTGACGGAATAAGCCTTCAACGTCACCAATCTGCGCACGCATCGCACGCTTCATCTCTACAATATTCTTTTTATAATCATCAGGTAAGGTTACTGAAGTAAAGGATGCGCTCATCATCTTCTCCACCGTTTGGGTAAGGTATCAGGTAAAATGAAAGCTATAAACTTTCATTCGTAAGCTTCAGCAGCAAATGTAGCAGAAATGATCGCAGTCCAGGGGGAAATTACGCGCTATTTAACGATTTTGTGACTTTCATTCGAAGATGGCTGGCAGCGTATCCGCAATCCGGTACGCTGCAAGAGAGACGATCTTTTATGATCCTGCGGCTTAGCTCTGCTTACAGGTTCGCTACGCCAAAAGCGGCTAACCAGTCCTGTTCAAATTTTTCCACTGCGGCGTTGACGGCTGGTGTTGTCACGATTTGCTCCGCAACATCCAGCGGCAGCGTAATGGCCTCGCAGCCCGTCAGCAGGCAATCCAGCGCCTGACGCGGCGTTTTAAAGCTGGCTGCCAGCACTTTGGCGGTAGGCGCGTGCAGTTTTAAGAGTTGCTGCAACTCTGTGACCGTTTGAATGCCATTACCACCCTGGGCATCGATCCGGTTTACGTAGGGCGCGATATATTCTGCCCCGGCCAGCGCCGCCAGCAGCCCCTGCGCAGCACCATAAACCGCCGTGCCTAAGGTAGGAATGCCTTCTGATTTCAGCAGCTTAATTGCCGCCAGCCCTTGCGGGGTCACCGGAACCTTCACCACCAGATCGCTGATAATAGCGCGCAGTTTTTTCGCCTCATCCACCATCGCTTCAGCGTCTCTTGCCATGACCTGCGCGAACAGCCGTCCTTTACCGCCCAGCGCCTCCTGCAGTTCAGGCAGCACGACCGCAAGCGGTTTTTTACCGTTGGCGATAATGCTGGGATTGGTGGTAACGCCCGCCAGCGGGAAGATCGGTGCCAGTCTCCTGACCGCCGCGACATTAGAGGTATCAAGATAGAGTTCCATAGGGTTTCCTTAATAATGTGTGATGCTGAGCAAGCTGCGCTCAGTATATCCACAAAGCCGCCTTTTTTATTGACTGAAGTCAATATGATTTTCTTTCGAAAGTTATTTAATCTTCATGCGTAAATAAGGGGGCCTTATGATTTTTAATATCCAGCGCTATTCCACGCATGATGGACCAGGTATTCGTACCGTGGTGTTTTTAAAAGGCTGCTCGTTGGGATGCCGCTGGTGCCAGAATCCTGAAAGCCGTTCCCGCCAAAAAGATCTGTTATATGACGCACGCCTTTGCCTGGCTGAGTGCGATCTGTGTCAGCAGGCCGCGCCTGAGGTGATCCAAAAAACCTTAAACGGTTTGATTATCCGGCGTGAAAAAATCGAACCTGAACATATCGCTGTACTGGAAAACTGCTGTCCCACGCTGGCGCTGACCGTATGTGGCGAAGAAAAAGATGACGCAGAAATTATGGCGGTTGTCAGGCGCGACCGCGCTTTTTACCAGCGCAGCGCGGGCGGCGTCACGCTTTCCGGCGGCGAGCCATTTATGAATCCGCAGCTGGCGGCCAGGCTGTTGCGCCAGTGCAAAGAGGAGGGGATCCATACCGCGGTCGAGACCTGCCTGCATGTGCCCTGGCGCTATATAGAACCCGCTTTGCCGCATGTCGATCTGTTTCTCGCCGATCTGAAACACGTTGATGAACGTACTTTTAAGCAGTGGACCGACGGCTCGGCGAAACGCGTGCTGAATAACCTGCGCCGTCTGGCAACGGCAGGCAAAAACATCACGATTCGGGTGCCGCTGATCCCGGAATTTAACGCCAACCCGCAAGCCGTTACCGACATTGTTAACTTCGCTGCCGATGAACTCGGCGTCAAAGAGATTCATTTTCTGCCTTATCACACCTTGGGCATGAACAAATATGCCCTGCTTCATCAGCCTTATCTGGCGCCGGATAAGCCGCTGGATTGTCCGGCGTTATTAACTTTTGCCGAGTCGTATGCAAAACAAAAAGGCCTGACAGCGACATTAAGAGGATAAGAACATGACTACCCTGAAACTCAATACCCTGAGCGAACGCATCAAAGCGCATAAACAAGCGCTGATACATATCGTTAAGCCGCCGGTGTGCACCGAACGTGCGCAGCACTACACCAAAATCTATCAGGAGAATATGGATAAGCCGGTGCCGGTACGCCGCGCGCTGGCGCTGGCGCATCATCTGGCGAACCGTACTATCTGGATCAAGCATGATGAAATGATTGTGGGTAACCAGGCGAGCGAAGTGCGCGCCGCGCCGATTTTCCCTGAATACACGGTAAGCTGGATCGAAAAAGAGATCGACGATCTTGCCGATCGTCCCGGCGCGGGCTTTTCCGTATCCGAAGAGAACAAGCGCGTGTTACATGAAGTTTGCCCCTGGTGGCGCGGGCAGACGGTGCAGGATCGCTGCTACGGCATGTTTACTCATGAACAGCAGGCGCTGCTGGCCACCGGCATCATCAAAGCCGAAGGAAATATGACCTCTGGCGACGCGCATCTGGCAGTGAACTACCCGTTGCTGCTGGAAAAAGGGCTGGACGGCCTGCGCGAGAAAGTGGCGGAACGCCGGGCGCGTATTAACCTCACCGTGCTGGATGATCTGCATGGCGAACAGTTCCTGAAAGCGATCGCTATTGTGCTGGAAAGCGTTAGCGACCACATCAAGCGTTTCGCTGAGCTGGCGCGCCAGATGGCGGAACAGGAAAAGCGTGGCGCACGCAAAACGGAACTGCTGAAAATTGCCGAAAACTGCGCAGTGATTGCTCATCAGCCGCCGCAGAATTTCTGGCAGGCTTTACAGCTTTGCTATTTTATTCAGCTGATCCTGCAAATCGAATCCAACGGTCATTCCGTCTCTTTTGGCCGGATGGATCAATACCTTTATCCTTTCTATCGCCGCGATGTCGAGCTGGAGCAGACGCTGGATCGTGAACAGGCGATTGAGCTGCTGCACAGCTGCTGGTTAAAGCTGCTGGAAGTAAACAAAATCCGCTCCGGCTCCCACTCAAAAGCGTCAGCGGGCAGCCCGCTCTATCAGAACGTCACTATCGGCGGTCAAAACCTGATCAACGGCCAGGGCGTGGATGCGGTTAACCCGCTCTCCTATGCCATTCTGGAATCCTGCGGCCGCCTGCGCTCCACGCAGCCAAATCTGAGCGTGCGCTATCACGCCGGGATCAGCGATGATTTCCTTGATGCCTGCGTACAGGTCATCCGCTGCGGCTTCGGTATGCCTGCTTTTAATAACGATGAAATCGTTATTCCGGAATTTATTAAACTGGGTATCGCCGCGGAAGATGCCTATCAGTATGCCGCTATCGGCTGTATTGAAACTGCCGTGGGCGGCAAATGGGGCTATCGCTGTACCGGCATGAGTTTCATTAACTTTGCGCGCGTGATGCTGGCGGCGCTGGAAGGCGGACGCGATGCCACCAGTGGTAAGGTCTTTTTGCCGCAGGAGCAGGCGCTATCGCAAGGTAATTTCAGCAGCTTTGATCAGGTGCTGGCATGCTGGGATCGCCAGATTCGTTACTACACGCGTAAATCGATTGAGATCGAATATGTGGTGGATACCGTGCTGGAAGAGAACGCCCACGATATTCTCTGTTCGGCGCTGGTGGATGATTGCATCGAACGCGCTAAAAGCATCAAGCAGGGCGGGGCGAAATATGATTGGGTATCGGGTCTGCAGGTAGGGATTGCCAATCTCGGTAACAGTCTGACGGCGGTGAAGAAGCTGGTTTTTGATCAGGGTGTGATTGGTCAGCAACAGCTGGCAGAGGCGCTGGCCAGCGACTTCGACGGCTTAACCCATGAGCAGTTGCGTCAACGCCTGATTAACGGCGCGCCAAAATATGGCAATGATGACGACAGCGTCGATGCGATGCTGGTGCGCGCCTATCAAACTTATATCGACGAAATCAAAAACTATCACAATCCGCGCTATGGCCGCGGCCCGATAGGCGGCAATTATTATGCAGGCACCTCGTCTATTTCCGCGAATGTGCCGTTTGGCGCGCAAACCATGGCCACGCCCGACGGACGCAAAGCGAAAACGCCATTGGCGGAAGGTGCAAGCCCCGCTTCCGGCACCGATCATCTGGGGCCGACCGCCGTCATCGGTTCAGTCGGCAAGCTGCCGACCGGCTCTATTCTGGGAGGCGTTCTGCTTAACCAGAAGCTGAACCCAGCGACGCTTGATAATGATAGCGATCGCCAGAAGCTGATGGCGCTGCTGCGTACATTTTTCGAGGATCACCAGGGCTGGCATATCCAGTACAACATCGTATCCAGGGAAACGCTGCTTGAGGCGAAAAAACATCCCGATCAATATCGTGATTTAGTGGTGCGGGTAGCGGGCTATTCGGCCTTCTTTACCGCGCTCTCTCCTGATGCGCAGGACGATATTATCGCCCGTACCGAACACACCTTGTCTTAATACCCCAAGGCGCAGCAAGCTATCGCTGCGCTGCTTTCCCCGCTATTTCGCATTTTTACCCCACCTGGCTTGATCATCATCCGTAACAAAATGCCGTTTTCACTCTCTTCTCGACTCGCAAATGTTATGTTATAACATATTATTATTCGGCGGCCAGACTCCGTTTCTACGTCTCTTTACGCCTGCCGGAATGACGTTACGCATGATTTTCCTGCCGTCGGCAGAACGTGTTTGTAGCATGGTCAGCAAATGATATTGAGTTGCTTATGTCTGAATCTTCCTCTTTTTGTAAACGCACAGGCCTGACCTTACTGGCCCAGTCTGCGTTTGTCCGTACGCTCTACGTTAGCCTGGCGCTGATAGCGCTGTGGGGCGCTATTCACTGGGCGGACGCCATCGCATGATTAGCCTGAACAAACTGGTGACTGGCTATCGCGGGCAGGCGCTCAGTCAGCCAATTAGCGGGCAGTTCCCGCAGGGGAGCCTGACGGCAATTATGGGCGTCAACGGCGCGGGTAAGTCCACCTTGCTGAAAACCATTGCAGGTTTGCTGCCGCCGGTCAGCGGCGCGGTGCGGTTTGCACGGAGCGATAAAACGCTGGCCTGGCTACCGCAGCAAAGCGATATCGATCATCACTTCCCGCTGCGGGTGATTGAAGTGGTCGCGATGGGAAGCTGGCCCGCCAGCGGCATGCTGAAGGGCCTCGGTTGCGGCACGCGCGATAGAATTGAGGCCGCGCTGGAACAGGTTGGGCTACAGGACTTGGCTGGCCGGACGATTAACCAGCTCTCCGGCGGTCAGTTTCAGCGCATGCTGTTTGCCCGCATGCTGGTGCAGGACGCGCCGATCATTTTGCTGGATGAACCTTTTACCGGTATCGACAGCCAGACCAGCGCTTTCCTGCTACAGGTTATCGAACGGCTACATACGCAAGGGAAAACCATCCTGACGGTATTGCATAACCTGCAAATGGTGGAGCGCCACTTCCCTGAACTGCTCTATCTGCACGATGGCCATTATCACTGGGGAAACACCGCCGATATCGTGGAGGAAAACGCTGCGCGTCCGCTGGTGCGCTGCGCAGCCAGGTCGGAGGTGCGCCAGTGACCCATCCTGTTCTGGAGGCTTTTACCGCGTTTGGCTTTATGCGCCGCTCGCTGGTGGCCTGCCTCGCCTTATCGTTAAGCGTCACGCCGCTGGGCGTGTTTTTACTGCTGCGCCGCATGAGCCTGATTGGCGATGCGCTTTCCCATGCGGTGTTGCCGGGCGTGGCGGTCGGCTATTTGCTTTCCGGCATGTCATTGCTGGCTATGGGAGCGGGTGGATTTATTGCCGGTTTGCTGGTCGCGCTGCTGGCGGGGTGGGTGAGTTCGGTCACCACGCTGCGTGAAGATTCCAGCTTCGCCGGTTTTTATCTGGGTTCGCTGGCGCTGGGCGTAACGCTGGTTTCCCTGCGCGGCAGCGGTGTCGATCTGTTGCATTTACTGTTTGGCTCGCTGCTGGCGGTGGATCACACCGCGCTGATCTTCATCGGCGTTATCGCCACGGTGACGCTGTTGACGCTGGCATTGGGCTATCGCGCTATTGTGGCGGAAGCCTTTGATATGACCTTTCTGAAAGTGCGCTATAAGCATGCGCCGCGCCTGATCCATGCGCTGTTTCTGGCGCTGGTCGTGATGAACCTGGTGGCTGGATTTCAAATCCTCGGCACGTTGATGACGGTGGGGCTGATGATGCTGCCCGCTATCGCCGCGCGCTGCTGGTCAAATCGCTTACCAATCATTTTGCTGCTGGCGGTGGTTATCGGCATGGGTAGCTCCTTTGTTGGGCTGACCTGGTCCTGGTATCAGTCGCTGCCGGCCGGCCCGGCGATTGTATTAGCCGCCAGCCTGAGCTTTTTGGTTTCCGTGCTGTTTGGCGTGGAAAAAGGTCTGTTTCGTTTTACACATAACAAAATAAGAAGGTGAGGAAAAATGAAGTCTGTGCAATGGAAATATGCTGCGCTGTCGTTGGTGATGTTTAGTCCGGCACTGCTGGCAAAAACCGTTACCACCGTCGCCAGTTTCTCGGTGCTGGCGGATATGGTTCGGCAGGTTGGCGGCGAGCATGTCAGGGTCACTTCGCTGGTGGGCCGCAACGGCGATCCGCATGCGTTTCAGCCCTCGCCCAAAGATAGCCTGGCGCTGAATAAAGCGGATGTGGTGTTTGTTAGCGGACTGGGGCTGGAAGGCTGGATGGATCGTCTGGTTACGGCGTCCGGTTATCAGGGCAAAGTGATCACCGCGTCTGACGGTATCAATACTCGCAGCATGGAAGAAGAGGGGCAAAAGATAACCGATCCGCACGCCTGGAACAGCGCTAAAAACGGGGCGGTCTATGCGCGTAACGTGATGGCGGCGCTTATCGCCGCCGATCCGCAGGACAAAGCTTATTTTGAGCAGCGCGGCAACGCCTATATCCAGCAGCTGGAGAAACTGGATGCCTGGGCCAAACAGACTTTTGCCTCGGTGCCGGAAAGCAAGCGTAAAGTGTTAACCAGCCACGATGCGTTTGGCTATTTCGGCGCGGAATATGGCGTTGATTTCCTGTCGCCGGTGGGGTTTTCCACTGAGGCAGAAGCAAGCGCCAGTGAGGTGGGCAGCCTGATTCAGCAGCTCAAACAGGAAAAGATTAAAACCTATTTTATTGAGAATCAGACCGATCCGCGCCTGGTGAAACAGATTGCCGCGGCCAGTGACGCGCAGCCGGGCGGCGAGCTGTATCCAGAAGCGCTCAGTAAAGAAGATGGTCCGGCATCCACTTATGAAGCGGCGTTTAAACATAACGTCGAAACGCTTTACGCCAGTATGAAATAATCGCCGGATGCAGAGAGAAGGCCGCCTGGCTTCCTCTCTGTTACCTGTCCCTTTCTCAGTACATCCATTTCACCCGTTAATCAATTGGCTTGTAACCCGGCTATCGTCCTGATTCATCGCGGCAAAAAGCGGCACGATGGCTTTCACGCCCAGGCGACGCACGATGGCTTTCACGCCCAGGCGACGGATGATTTGTCGCGCCGGGCGCCGTGCTGAATCGATCCCCTTCTGAGCAAGAAAACTGCGAGGCGATGCACAATTCCTTTTGAAACCGGTTGCAGGTGCAAGGGGCGATGTTAGGCTGAAACCGGTTTCAACTACTGAGCGGCAGGGAATCACCATGGGAAAGATAAGAGATTATTCTAAATTAGCCTCTGATATTCTGAATGAAACAGGCGGCGAAGCGAACCTGATCGGCTTCACGCGCTGTGCGACGCGCCTGCGGTTGGTGCTGAAAGAGGTGCCCGCTAACGCCATCGAAAAGGTCAAACAGCTGGCGGGCGTGATCACCGTCGTGGTGAGCGGCGGTCAGTTTCAGGTGGTGATCGGCACCCACGTCGCCGATGTTTACGACGCCCTTGCCGCGCTCGTCGATCCCGATAAGCTGCAAAACAGTAATGAGAAAAAACGCTTTTTTGATACGGTGATCGCCACCATGTCTGCCGTGTTTGCGCCGATTATCTATGTGCTGGCGGCGGCGGGAATACTGCAGGGAATTTTAATTACCGTTAACTGGTTTCTGCCGTCGTTTCAGCAAACCGGCGCCTTTAGCGTGCTTAACTTTATCTCCTGGACGCCTTTTGCCTTCCTGCCGGTGTTTATCGCCGTTACCGCCGCTAAGTTTTTCAAGTGCAATATGTTTATCGCGCTGTTTTGCTGCTGCGCGCTGATCAATCCAGAATGGGCGGTAATTGCCGCGCAGATCGCCAAAGGCGATGCGGTAACCTTCTTCTCTCTGCCGCTGGCGCAAACGGTGTACACCTCATCGGTGCTGCCGCCGCTGTTCCTGGTGCTGGGCCTCTCGTACCTGGAGCGCTTTGTGGAACGCAAGCTGCCGCAGGTGATCGCGCCGCTGTTTACGCCGCTGATTTGCGCGGTGATTATGGTTCCGCTGACGCTGGTGCTGATTGGACCGGTGACGTCCGGGCTGGCTAACGGCATTGCGTGGGGCTACAACTGGCTGTTTGATACCGCGCCCGCGCTGGCGGCAGCGGTGATTGGCGGCGTATGGCAGGTCATCGTGATCTTTGGCGTTCACTGGGGTATTACGCCGGTGGTGATGGCAAACTTTGATCTGCACGGGCGCGATTCATTTCAGGCCTTTCAGACCATGGCAGTGGTCGGACAGATGGCGGCCGCCTTTGCCTGTGCGCTAAAAGCAAAGCAGCGCGGTTTTAAAACCGTGGCTTATTCTGCTGGCCTGACCGGCGTGTTCGGCATTACTGAACCGGCGATTTATGGCGTTACGCTGAAGCTGAAAAAGCCCTTTATCTGTGGCTGTATCGGCGGCGCAATCGGGGCGATTGTCACCAGCCTGTTCGGTAGCTATTACTACGCCTATGCCGGTCTGCCTGGCCTGTTAACCATTGTGAACGCCATCAGCCCGGAAAATCCGATGTCATTTATCGGTGAAGTCACCGGCGTGCTGGTGACGCTGGTGGTGACCTTTGTGCTGGTTTTTGTGGTGGGCTTTAAAGAGCCGGAAGCCAAAGCGGATGAGACCCGCGCCGCGCCGGGAACGGCTGGCTCCACCGGCGCAGGCAGCGCCGCGCCCAATGCAGCTGCTTTTAATAACGCCGCCGCAAACAGCGTTTCTCAGCATGGGAATGCGGACAATAGCGTCACGTCAACGGCGGTTGCCGCCTTAACCCTGATGAGTCCGGTGGCGGGCAAAGCGCTCCCGCTGGCGCAGGTGAGCGATGAAACGTTCTCCGGCGGTCTGCTGGGCGACGGCATCGCTATTGTTCCCGAAGAAGATATTATTCGCGCGCCCTGCGATGCCGAAGTCGCGACCACGGTGGACAGTCACCATGCCGTTGGCTTGCTGTGTGCTAACGGCGCAGAGCTGCTGATCCACGTTGGCCTGGATACGGTCAAACTCGGCGGCCAGCACTTTTCTACGCTGGTTAAAGTGGGGGATAAGATCTCCGCAGGCACGCCGCTGATTCAATTTCAGCGCCGCGAGGTGATCAATGCGGGTTATGACATCACCACGCCGTTTCTGGTGATAAATAGCGAGGAGTACCAGATGACCAAATATATTGATCACGGCGCCATCGCTTCCGGCGCGCCGGTGATGGCGATTGGCTAACAGGCAAAAGGGTTCGGAAGAACCCTTTTTTTATCGCCGACAACGTTATTCGGCCCGCTGATCTTTACGATATACTAGCGCTGTTTTAGCCGCTCCTGGTGGGGGGATCGTTCTGTCTATAAGCGAGGCTGTAATGGTGACAATGCTGGACGTTGCGCGCTGTGCCGGGGTATCGAAATCCACGGTGTCGCGCGTATTAAATGGTAAAAACGTCGTCAGGGAAGAGGTGAAGGCGCTGGTGTATAAAGCGATTGCCGAGACGGGCTATCGTCCTAATCTGCTGGCGCAGCAGCTGGCCACGCAAAAAAGCAGCATGATCGGCCTGGTGATTACCAATGAAGTCTATAACGGGCCTTTTTTCTCCACGCTGGTGTATAACGCCGCGAAGTTCTGCGAGCAGCATGACCACCGGCTTATTTTTGCCGACGGCAAACATTCTGCCGACGAAGAGATCAACGCTATCGATTTCCTGGTGCGGATGAAATGCGCCGGCATCATGGTTTACGCCCGTCACACCTCGCAGGCGCAGCTGGAAAAAATCATTAATGAAAGCCCGGTGCCGGTGATGATCCTGAACCAGCGGCTGACCGTTCGTCCTGACCGCAATATTTTTATCGATCACTATCGCGGCGGCGAAATCATGATGGATTACCTGCTGAGCCAGGGACACCAGCGCGTCGCCTATATCAGCGGCAAAATGCCGTCGCCCAGCAACACCGCGCGTCAGCAGGCCTGGCAGGATAAAACCCGCGTTGCGAGCGCCGCGCTGCTTGCGCAGGGCGACTGGAGCATGGAGAGCGGTTATCAGGCCGCGCTGAAGCTGATTGACAGCGCAGCGCCATTTACCGCCATTCTGGCCGCGAACGATGACATGGCGCTGGGCGCAATCAGGGCGTTGAAAGATCGTGGTCTACGGGTGCCGCAGGATATCTCGGTCGCCGGATTTGATAACGCCAATATCGGTCACTATTTTTCCCCGGCGTTGACCACGCTGGATACGCCGATTGAGCAAATGATCCAGTGCGCAGTGGAAAGGATCCTTGACGGCTCTAAACAGACGCAGGCGGCGCTCACCGGCACGCTGGTGAGGCGTGAATCGGTAAGCGCTCGTTAATCACGTTATCAGTCAGAGCCAACCGGCGCGTTTCAGCCGTCGCCAAAGCACCAGGCAGACAAACAGCGTGCCGAAAATGGCAATCGGATAGCCGTAGGGGGAATGGATTTCTGGCATGCTCTCAAAGTTCATGCCGTACATGCTGAAAATCACCGTGGGGATTACCAGGATTGCGCCCCAGCCCGCCAGTTTCTTCACCACTTCGTTTTGCTGTACGGTCACCAGCGCCAGGTTAACATGCATGGCGTTGGTCAGGATCTCGCGCATATCGTCGGTATCGGTAACCACGTGGTGCGCATGGTCCTGCACGTCGCGGATATAGGCGCGCAGCGGTTTGGGAATAATATTTTCATGCAGACGAAGCAGCTGGCTACATATCTCGTCCACCGGCATCGCCGCGTTACGTAACGCTAGCAGCTGCCGCCGCAGCATATAGACTTCCTGCACCGACTGGCGGTCGAATTCGGTGCGGAACATCGCGCCTTCCAGCTCGTTGATGCGCCCGCCAAGCGCGGCGGTGATGTTGCTGTAGTTATCCACGATAAAGTCAAAAATGCAGTAAAGCGGAAAGCCAACCCCTTTGCTCAGCATTTCCGTCCGCTCTTCCGCACGCAGGCGGATCGGCGCGTAGCTGTCTGAAGCGCCGTGACGCACGGTAATCAGGAATTTTTCGCTGACAAAAAAGTGGGTTTCGCCAAACTCGATGCGGTTCTCTTCGGTGAGATGCGCCGTTTTCAGCACAATAAACAGCGATTCGCCATATTGTTCAATCTTGGGGCGCTGATGTGCGGTCAGGGCATCTTCAATCGCCAGCTCATGCAGACCGAATTCCTCCTGCATCTTTTTCATAAACGGCGGATCGGGCTGATAAAGCCCCAGCCAGATAAACGTATCCGGGTCATCAATCACGTTGCTGATATTCTCGGGATCAATGACTTCTCCCCGCTCTCCGTTGCGATAAACGATACTGTTCACCACCATAGCTTATGTCGCTCCCTTTATTTATGGGTTTCTTCCCCGATAAAGGGTAGTCGTTATTGTCAGCGCAGCTAAAGAAATTCTGGAAAATCACCTGCTTCGGGTCGAACGCTGGGAAACATTAACCGCTCTGAATTAACATAGCTTACCGCCGACATTCGGCTTTCGTGCATTATCGATTTATGGAGTTGTTTATGGCTGTTGTAGCAGATAAAACATCATCACCTGTTTTAGCTTCAGATGAGTGGGTTCGCATTGGACAGTGGTCAACGCTGTTACGTGAGCTGCTGAAAGGAAAAGGAGAGATGTGGAGCGCGGCTGATGAAAAACTGTTTATTCAACTGCAGAGCGCGTTGCTGGCTATGGATAATAACGATGTGGCGAGCATTGAAAGCGTAACGCCGGAAACCTATTAATGATAAGCGGGCGCGCTTTCCGCGAACAGAAAGCGCGCCGCATACGGTTACTTCAGCAGAATGGCGCGGCAGCTTTTGCCTTTGATCTTGCCCTGTTTGAGCTTAATCAACGCCGCTTTCGCCTGGTCAGCCGCGATCGCCACATAGGCGTGCGTCGGGGTCAAATCAATCTTACCAATCAGATCGGCACTGAATCCCGCTTCGCCAGTGAGCGCGCCGAGAATATCACCCGGACGGATTTTCGCCTTACGGCCGCCGTCGATACAGAGCGTCATCATCGCCGCAGGCAGCGCCTGTTGCGGCTGATTTTTCAGCGCAGCGGAAGAGACCCAGTTCAGCGTCTGCTGCAAAAAGTCCTCCAGCGCGTGCGCGCGCACCATCTCATCCGGCGCAACAAAGCTTACCGCCGTGCCCTGTTCACCCGCGCGTGCGGTACGGCCGATACGGTGAACATGCACTTCCGGATCAAACGAGAGCTGATAGTTCACCACCATCGCCAGCGCTTTGATATCCAGTCCGCGCGCGGCGACGTCGGTTGCCACCAGCACCCGGCAGCTACCGTTGGCAAAGCGGATCAGCACCCGGTCGCGGTCGCGCTGTTCCAGATCGCCATGCAGCGCCAGCGCGCTGATGTTGCTGTTCTCCAGCGCGGCGGCGATATCATCACATTCGCGTTTGGTATTGCAGAACACCACGCAGGAGGCGGGCTGCTGCTGGCTGAGCAGCGCAATCAGCAGGGTTAATTTTTCCCGGCTGCTCGCTTCATAGAAATATTGCTCAATAGTTGGCAGCTCGGTGACATCTTCCGTGGCGATAGAGAGCGCATCGCGTTGAAAACGCTTGCTGATAGCGATGATGCCGTGCGGCCAGGTAGCGGAAAACAGCAGCGTCTGACGCTGCGGCGGCGTATGGCTGACAATCACTTCCATATCTTCCAGGAAGCCCATTTCCAGCATCCGGTCAGCTTCATCCAGCACCAGCGAACGCAGCTGAGAAAGATCCAGCGTTTCACGCTTCAGGTGATCGAGAATACGGCCCGGCGTCCCTACCACGATATGCGGCGCATGAACCAGCGAATCGCGCTGGGCAGCAACCGGCTGGCCGCCGCACAGCGTCAGAATTTTAATATTACGCGTAAAGCGCGCCAGACGACGCAGCTCATTGCTGACCTGTTCCGCCAGCTCGCGCGTCGGACACAGCACCAGCGACTGCGTCTGATATTGCGCGGTATCAATATGTTGCAGGATGCCCAGCCCAAACGCGGCGGTCTTGCCGCTGCCGGTTTTTGCCTGGGCGCGCACGTCGCGACCGTCAAGAATGGCGGGCAGGGCGGCGGCCTGAATGGGCGTCATGGCGTCGAAGCCCATTTCGCGCAGGTTATCGAGCTGGCTGGCGGGCAGTTGCGTCAGGGTGGAAAAAGCAGTCACGGGAAAATCTCTAATCAGGCGGGTTTGCGGCGCTCAGTTTAACAGAAGTTGAGCGGGCCGACAGTAAAAGGCACGTTCAGGTTGCGCCTGCTGGTATAAAATTTCCGCAGCGGTAGAGCATTGTCACTGCGACAAATCGTTGTCAAAGCGACACTGTTCGGGCGCGTCTTTTTCACAATCTGGCGTAACGGATAATTACGTAAGTCATTGATAAATAGATTTTAAAATAAGCTGGCACGGTGGTTGCAATAGAAAGATTAACCAAAGATTAAATGAAAAAATAAGAGGATTTCATCATGGCACATCGCATTCCTGAACATTTCGTACATACCCGTTCCACGCCTTTCTGGAACAAAGAGAGCGTGCCGCGCGCGCTGCTGACGCACCATAACACCAAAAAAGGCGTTTATGGCCGTCTCTCTGTGATGCGGGGCGCAGTGAAATATTATGGTTTCCCAAATGAACATGACGAAACGCCGGAAATCGAAGTGGTCATCGAGGCGGGGCATTTCGGCATTAGCCCACCGGAATACTGGCATCACGTGGAATTGCTGACTGACGATACCTATTTCAATATCGATTTCTTTGCCGACCCGGCAGAAGAGTTGCAGGGCAAAGGCATGGGGCAGGTCGTGAACACCAACAAAGGTGCATAATGGTTTAAGCCTGGCGCTTCGGCAGCAGCATTATTGCCTGCCGAAGCGCACGCGTTCAGACTTATTGCGGCTGTAAAATCGCCTGAAGCTGTTGCTCGCTTAAGCTAATGCCGAAGAAGTCGAGGTAAAACCGTCGCGTCTCCTGTTGCATATCAATATCCTGAAAGCGCTGCGGATAAAGCGTTTTCGCCAGCCACAAAAACTGCAATGCCTCCTCGCTGGTCTCCCGGCACCACCAGAACAGCCCTTTGGGATTCACATAAACGCGCTGTTTTTGCACCGCCGCGATCCCCTGCCACTGTGCAGAGCTGCGGATCATCTCAGCGTCACGCCGATTCATCGCCACAATCACATCGGGATTGGCCTGCGCTATTTTCTCCAGCGGCACTTCGCCCGCGCTGTTTTTCTCTTTGCTAAACCACTCGGCCGCTACGTTGCGTGCGCCTGCTAAATCCATCCAGTCCTGATTCAGCGAAGGCCGCCCGCTGGTGGTCAGCGCGCTGCCCATACTGTGGTAAACCTTAAGCCGCTGGCTTGCCGGTAGATCGCTAAGGCGCGCCTGTACCCGCGCCACATTGCGCTGAAAATAGCGTTGGTAGCGCTGCGCCACCTGTTCAGCATCCGGTCCCAGCGCCTGACCGCTGAGCGTAACGCGATCCACCAGCGCCTGCATTGAATTGGCGCGCAGCGCCAGCACCTTGATTCCCGCCTGTTGCAGCATGTCGGTCTGCGTCATCGCCATACTTTCCGGCAAAAACAGCAGCTGGGTACGCAAGGCGATAATCTGTTCTGGATTGATCTCATGGCCGCTGGTGACGCCAATCACCGGCACGCGATCGATCGAGGGATAGATCTGGCGGAACAGCGGGATACGTTTGGCGACCGCTGAGGTGCCAACAATATTCTCACTGTAGCCCAGCATGGCGATAATGGTGTTCTGCGCGGGCCACGGCGTGGCGACGCGAATATCACGATGCCCCGCCGGTGCGGCAAACAGCAGCGACGGCACCAGCAGGCAGGCGAGCAGGGCGGTGGGAAGGCGGTTTCTCATTCATTTTCGGCGCGCCAGGCACGCCGCTCCGGTTAAAAATCGAAGGTTACCGAGGCGCGAACTTCACGCCCGGCTCCCGGAAACGCGCTCGATGCGCCGCCGTTGCCATCGCTATTGGTGGCAAAAATAGAAGCCCAGTAGCGCTCATTAGTGACGTTATTCACTGCGATACGGAAGGTGGTCGGCAG
Source organism: Mixta sp. BE291 (assembly GCF_031457955.1). NCBI lineage: Bacteria > Pseudomonadati > Pseudomonadota > Gammaproteobacteria > Enterobacterales > Erwiniaceae > Mixta > Mixta sp. BE291. Next base: position 96,048 of record NZ_JAVDXN010000005.1, read on the forward strand.
CCGATCAATTTTCGTGCTGTAGCGCGCGCCGAGATCGAGCGTGGTATAGCTGCCAGCCCAGCTGGTATTGGTGGCGTTAGCGGCGCGGCGGCCGGTGTAATGCACATTGGCGCTGTAAACCAGCTGCGGCGTGGAGGGGAAATTATATTCCATCAGCAGATTCGCCTGGGTTTTCGGCACGCCTACCACGCGCTTATCGCTGGTGTTGGCGGAGGCGGTTTTCTTCAGCTGTGGATCGAGGAAGGTGACGCCGCTGTAGATATTCAGCCCCTGCCAGAGCTGGCCAGTCGCCGTGAACTCCAGGCCGTTATTTACCTGTTCACCCTGCTCCTTGTAAATCATGTCGCTGGGGTCGACCCAGGCAAACGGCCGTTTCAGGCGGAACAGCGCCGCGCCGAGGTTCATTGCGCCCAGGTCCGCTTTTAGTCCCAGCTCATACTGTTTGCTGCGGTAGGGATCGAGCGTCTGACCCTCATTTTTAACCCCTGCATTCGTCGGCGCAGTGCCGCCCTGTTCCAGCGAATCGGCGTAGCTGATGTATGTCATTAGCGTTGGGGTGATGTGATACATCAGCGCCACGTTCGGGCTGAAGCCGTTTTTGTTAATCTGACGGGTTTTATTATGCTGTTTATCGAAACTTTGCGCTTCCAGCCAGCTCTGGCTGAGGTAGAACATCGCCGACCACTGCGGGTTAAAGGTCAGAGTGTCGCCGACCGTGATGCTCTGCTGGCTGTTAACGCTGGATTTATAACGCGCGCCATGTTTATTGATTTTGCCATTGCCCGGTTCGTGTAGCGCCGAAGGATGATTAATCGAGGTGTTGCCGAATTCATAATCGGTAGCGCTGTTTTTCGCGCCGTAGATTGACCAGACATAGCCGCTGGTGGCGAAAGAGAGATCGTGCCCGATGCTGCCGCTATCCAGATGACCGTTCAGCACCAGGCTATTGCTCAGCACGCGGAAACGGCCTGCGGCGCCGGAGTCGCTGATGGAACGGTTAAGCGTGCCGTTATTATCCACCAGGCTGTTCGAAAGCGATCGCATGGCGCGATCCGCCTGTTGCCAGCCCACGCCAGCGGTTAATGACCAGTCCGGATTAAAGTAGTGAATCAGGCGGGTACTGAGCGTATCGGTGGTTAAATCATTGCCCGCGGTGGGCAGGGCGAAGTTTTTATTTTTGGGGTCCGGCGCGGAAGGTAGCTTAATGTTTGGCCCGTAGCTGAAACCGCCCACATAGCCTTTCTGCAAAAATTCATAATGGCTGGCATTCAGCTGTAGCTGGGTGCCGGGCCGAATATTCCAGTCCAGCGCCAGCGAGACCAGCCTGCGGCGCAGCGTACTGTCGTCCACGCTGCCTTCGCCATCCTCATCCAGCAAGTTGAGGCGATAGCCGAAACGGTCATCCTGATCAAGATGGCCGCCTAAATCGATATGGCCGCTATAAGCGTTGCGGCTTTGGTAGCCGAGCGTCACGCGGTGCAGCGGCTCGGCGGTGGGGCGTTTGGCGACAAAGTTAAACTGTCCGGCCGGGCTGGCGGGGCCGTAGAGCGCGCCGGTCAGGCTGTTCAGCACATCCAGCCGCTCCAGCATCTCTACCGGAAAGGCGGTGGTGGCGACAATATTCAGTCCGTCGAGTCGGCTGTTTGCGACCACGCTACCCTGCATGCCACGGCTTTGTGGACGCCCAACGTCCATGCCGCCGCGCGCCTGCATCTGCGTATCGGGCGCATACTTCAGCAGCTCGCTGACGCTTTTCGCCTGCTGATTCTGCATCATCTGCTGCGTAACGGTATTGCTGGAGTAGGGGGTATCCACCCAGCTTTTATTACCCAGCGGCCCGACATCCAGCTCAGAGGTTACAAATCCCGCGCCGGAGGGATTGGGGGAGGGCGAAGCTGTTGCGCTTACCACCATCTGTTGTTTATCGGTTTTAGAATGGGTCGCGTCGGTTGCGGCTAAGGCGGCCCCTGGTAAAGCCAGCAATAGAGCGGCAAAAGAGGAGTTGTTCATTATCTGCTCATCGTCATATAAACATTTATATTACGATGGCGGAAGGTAGCACCTTTTGATTTTTATCACAATTTATCAGGCGCAGCCGGACATAACCCCTGGCGAGCTGCGCCCGCAGGCTACGGGCGCAATAAAGAGGAATTAACGATAGTAGATAGCGATATGCTGGCCGTGCAGGGTTTCAATACGTACCTGAGTGTCAAAAATCGCCTCAATAATTTCCGGGCGCATAATCTCCTGTGGCGTGCCGCGATACAGTACCTCGCCCTGTTTCATGGCAATAATATGGTCGGAATAGGCCGAGGCGAAATTAATGTCATGAATCACCAGAATAATGGTTTTATGCAGCTCATCCGCCGCGCGGCGCAGCTGTTTCATCATCGCTACGCTGTGCTTCATATCCAGATTATTCAGCGGCTCATCCAGCAGCACATAATCGGTATCCTGACACAACACCATCGCCACGCAGGCGCGCTGCCGCTGACCGCCTGAAAGCTGATCCAGATAACGGTCTTTTAGCGGCAGTAAATCCAGAAACGCCATCGCCGTCACGATATGCTGGCGATCCTCTGCGGTTAAGCGCCCTTTGGACCACGGATAGCGGCCAAAGCCGACTAAATCTTCCACCGTCAGGCGGCTGGTAAAATGGTTTTCCTGACGCAGTACCGACAGCACTTTCGCCATCTGCTCGTCGGGCGTTTTCGCTACTTCCAGGCCGTTAACCCATACGCTGCCGCTGTCTGCCGTTAGCAGCCGACTAACTACCGACAGCAGCGTGGATTTGCCCGCGCCGTTCGCGCCAATAATCGAGGTAATACCGCCCGCGGGGATGGTTTCGCTGATGCGGTCCAACACTTTACTGTTTTGATAGCTTTTACAAATCTCTTTAACTTCAATCACACCGCAGCCTTTTTAATCAAAAACCAGAGGAACAGCGCGCCGCCGACAAACTCAATCACCACCGAAAGCGAACCGGCCATATGCAGCACCCGCTCCAGAATAACCTGACCGCCCACCAGCGTAATGATGCCGGTCAGCACTACGCCAGGCAGCAGATAGTGATGGCGATGCGAACCAATCAGCTGATAGCTCAGGTTCGCCACCAGCAGGCCGAAAAAGGTCAACGGCCCGACCAGCGCGGTCGAGAGCGCTACCAGCAGTGAAACCAGCAGCAGAATCAACGTTACGCGCCGACGCCACGCCACGCCAAGTCCAATCGACATATCACGTCCCAGCGCAATCACATCCAGGCTGTGACGCATGCGCCACACCACCAGCGCCACCGCCAGCACCACCACGGCGGCAATTGCGATGATCTCCGGTGCTGCGCGGGTAAAGGTGGCGAAAATGCGGCTCTGTAAAATGGCGAATTCGCCCGGCTCCAGCAGCCGCTGCAGCAGCCCGGAAACGCTGCGGAATAGCGTGCCGCACACCAGCCCCACCAGCAGCACCATATGTAAGTTGACGCCGATGCGGCCCAGCAGCCAGCGGTAAAGGAAGGTGGAAAACAGCACCAGCAGCGCCGCTTCGCAGATAAACTGCCCAACGCTGCCCAGCATTTTCAGGCCGTTAGCATCAATAAAGAAGATCAGCACCGTCTGGATCAGAATAAACAGCGTCTCCAGCCCCATGACCGAAGGGGTCAAAATGCGGTTATTGGTGACGGTTTGAAACAGCAGCGTCGCGATCCCGGAGGCAAAGGCCACCAGCAGCATGGTGGCGAGTATCAAACCGCGATGCTGCAGAATATAGCCAATGTTGCCGCTGAGATTGATGGTCATAAACAGCACCATCGAGAGCAGCGCCAGCGCGCTTAACCCCAGCAGCCGTTTGGCTGGCGTGGCAAAGCAGAGGCGAAACGAACGCCGCGCCGGACGGCGTACGGAACTGTCAAGCTGCATAGCGGCGGCTCCTTAGAATCAATACCAGGAAAATCACCGCGCCCAGGCAACCCAGGATCACGCTGACCGGAATCTCCCACGGGAAACTGATGAGTCGACCAATAATATCGCACAGCACCACTAGCCCGCCGCCACACAGCGCCACCCAGGGAATGGTGCGGCGCAGGTTATCACCGATAGCCATGCTGACCACATTCGGGACGATCAGCCCAAGGAAAGGCAGCACGCCCACCACCACGATCACCACGCCGCTTATCAGCGCGATAATCGCCATGCCGAGAAACACCACCTGGCGATAATTTAGCCCGACGTTCACTGCGAACTCACGGCCCATGCCCGCCACGGTAAAGCGATCGGCGATGATACAGGCCAACAGGGTTAACAAGCCGGTCAGCCAGAGTAGCTCATAGCGGCCCTGCAAAACGCCGGAGAAGTCGCCCGATTCCCAACTGCCCAGTGACTGCAACAGATCAAACTCCATCGCCAGGAAGGTGGTGACCGCGCTGAAAATCGCCCCGAGCATAATGCCGGTGAGCGGCACCATCAGCGGCGTTTTGATACGCATCCGCTGCAATACCAGCAGAAACAGCCCGGTGCCCAGCAGCGCAAACAGCGTGGCAACGCCCATTTTGACCATCACCGGCGCAGCAGGATTCACGATCATCACCAGCAGCAGGCCCAAACTGGCAGACTGCGTAGTGCCTGCGATAGAAGGCTCAACGAAACGGTTCTGCGTCAGCATTTGCATAATCAACCCGGCCACGCTCACCGCGCTGCCCGCCAGCAGCAGAGCAAGCGTACGCGGCACGCGGCTGAGGAAGAAAACGTCGCGCACTTCCGCATCACTCCACAGCCGGGAGAAGGTAACGGGGCTGACGCCGACAAACAGACTCCAGGTCATCAGGCCCAGTAACACTACCAGGCCCGCTACAAAGCTGAAACTCTTCATTACGTCAATGATTACTCGCTTTTAGCACTGTCCGTGACGCCGTCAGCGGCAGCGTTATCGCCGTCTGTTTCAGCGTCGGCGCTTTCGGCTTCAGCATCGGCGCTGGCCATGGCGGCGTTGGCGCTTTTTTCTGACGCGCTGGCATCATCCAGTACGGTATTGATATTTTCGATCAGGCGCGTGTAGCTCTGAATACCGCCAGCGATATAGAGGGATGCGGAATCGAGATAGACGATATGTTTGTTCTGCCAGGCTTTGGTTTTATGAATCAGCGCGTTATCCAGCACCTGCTGAGCAGAGGAGCCTTCGGCGCGACCAATGGCGCTATCGCGATCCAGCACAAACAGCCAGTCAGGATCGGTATTCATAATAAATTCAGAGGTCACCACGTTGCCGTGTTTGCCCGCCTGGGAGAAGGTTGCCGCAGGCTTAAAGCCCAGCTCATCAAAGATAAAGCCAAAGCGGGAGCCTGGCGCATAGGCAGACATTTTACCGCCGCTGACCATGATCACCATCGCATTACCGGCATGTTCAGATTTTTCGCGCAGCGCGGCGATATGCGCAGTAAAGGCATCGGTCAGCGTTTTGGCTTGCTGCTGTTTATTAAAGATTTCGCCCAGCTGTTCCACGCGTTGCGTCAGGCTCTGCGTAAACTGTTTCGGATCGACGTCCAGCGCGATGGTCGGCGCGATAGCGCTGAGTTTATCGTAAGCGTCATGGGCGCGGCCGCCTGCGATAATCAGGTCAGGTTTGGCGTTGCTGATCGCCTCGTAATCCGGCTCGAACAGCGTTCCGGCATTCAGGTAAGCGTCGCCCTGATATTTCGACAGGAAAGCGGGCAGATGCGCGCTGTTTTTCGGCACGCCAGCAACCGGGATCTGTAAGGCATCAATGTTATCCAGCGTCGAAGGATTCAGCACAATCACTTTCTGTGGCGGCTGAGCGACCTCGGTGGTGCCCTGCGCGTGTTCAATTTTAATGGTTTTGGCTGAAGCGGAGGCTTGCGCGTTAGTGTCATCACATCCGGTGAGTGCTAAGGCTGAAGCCAGAATCGTAGTGGTAAAGAGGGCAGATAAACGCATTTTCTCTCCTGAAAATGTTAACAGAAAAAAGTAACTGTTAATGCATATGATTCGCATTCATGATGCTGCGCCCGAATCATACCGCCGTCTCGTCCGCTTGAACAGTATTCTGTCCGGTTTTCATTGCAAGAAATGCTGGCAGGATCGGGCAAGGTCAGGGCGGGTAGAAATCGTTAATCGGGTAATAATTGCTTGTTTTGCATGGTTTTTAATGGATAAGGTAAAAAATGCCGATGTGTAACCGGCGTAAAATAGTGGAGATTTTATGAAGATTTCTGCGCTGACGTTTCTCAGGCGATAATTTGCGGTACTCTTTACTGCCAGAAACAAGCGTATACACTTTTTCAGGCGTCGTTGCCTGAAAAATATCCGCTCTTTTTCCCAGCTGAAAAACTAATGCAAATAGTTTAGCTGCAACACTATTTCATCGGCGGAATATACATAGTAGTTATTATTTAGCTAACGTTAATTTCGCTTACTGGCATAAATACGTTACGCCACGCCACTAAATAAGTCGGTAATTTGAGTTAATAAAATAATAATCCTTTCAATAAGCCAAATAATTAAAGCATTGTCTTTTTTTCGACCCGCGATGAAACTTTAATTGTTTAGCTGTTATTCTGTGCGCCATCAAAAATAAGATTAATCTCATTCAACACTCTTTCATGATGATGGCACAGGCAAGGAAAATAGTGGCGCTGGCCGCCGCGCTGATAATGTTTAACGCCCACGGGGCGCCGCTTTCGCCTGCGGATCGTAATCAGGCAGAGTTTGAACAGCAGCAACGGCTACAGCAAAACCAACAGCAGCGCGAAGAGTTACAGCGCAGCGCCGACACGCATTTACCCGCCAACACCGCGCCCCAGCCTGCACCGGGCGGCTGCATCACTATTCAGCAAATCATTATTGAACAGGCCACGCTGCTGAGCGAAAAAGAGCAACAGCGGCTGACCGCGCCTTATTCCGGTCGCTGCCTGGGCATGCCGCAAATTAATCAGCTGATTCGCGCTATTTCCCAGTGGTATATCAGCCGGGGCTATATTACCAGCCGCGCCTTTATTACGGAACAAAACCTCGCCAGCGGTCAGCTGCATATTAGCGTGCTGGAAGGGAAGTTACAGGCCATTCGTCTGGACGGCGCGAATGCGCGCCAACTGCGCATGGCATTTCCCGGTCTGGTCGGCAAGCTGCTTAATCTGCGTGATATTGAGCAGGGCATGGAGCAAATTAACCGGCTGCGTATCACGCCGGTACAGATTGAAATATTGCCGGGCGATAATCCCGGCGATTCGATTGTTAATTTAACCGCCACGCCGGAATTTCCGCTCACCGCCTCGCTGGGCTTCGATAATAGCGGACAAAAAAGCACCGGCGTGGGCCAGCTTAATGGCTCGCTGACCGCCAACAACCCGCTGGGCCTGGCGGATAAATGGTTTATCAGCGGCGGGCGCAGCAGCGCCTTCTCGCATGCTCGCGATGCGCAAAACTTTCAGGCGGGCGTCAGCGTGCCTTACGGCTACGGCCTGCTGGATTACAGCTACAGCTGGAGCGACTACCGCAGCACCATTAATAACAACGGCTTTAACTGGCTCTCGCACGGCGATAGCCAGGCGCATCGTCTTACCGGCTCCTGGGTGATGTTTCGCAACGGTGAAATCAAAACCGGCCTGATGGCGGGCCTGAGCCAGCGCAGCAGCCATAACTGGCTGAACGACACCTTATTGCGCAGCAGCAGCCGTCGCCTGACCAGCATCCAGCTCGGCATTAACCATACGCAAAAAATCGCAGGCGGCGTCGGCACCGTCAATCCCACCTTCAGCCGCGGCATGCCCTGGTTCGAGGCGGAACACGACAGCGGCAAACGCGGGGATCTGCCGAAGGCGCAGTTTCGCAAATGGAGCCTGAACGCCAGCTTCCAGCGCCCGCTGACTCAGGAGCTCTGGTGGCTGACCAGCGCCTACGGACAGTGGTCGCCTGACCGGCTCTACGGCAGCGAACGCCTGACGCTGGGCGGTGAAAGCTCGGTGCGCGGTTTCAAAGAGCAATATCTTTCCGGCGACAACGGCGGCTACTGGCGTAACGAACTCAACTATCGCCTGTTCACGCTGCCTTATCTCGGCGACGTAAGCAGCACGCTGGCGCTGGACGGCGGCTGGCTGCAAAAGGATGCCCAGGATCGCTGGGCCTCCGGCACGCTGTGGGGCGGCGCGGTCGGGCTCGGCAGCCGCAATCGTTATGTTTCCACCCAGTTCACGCTTGGCGTTCCGCTGAGCTATCCCGACTGGCTGGCACCGGATCATCTCACCATTAACTATCAGGTCGCGTTGGCTTTTTAAGAGGCAAAGATTATGGACAATCAACAACAACCCGTTCGGCTTTCTTACCGCCTGCTGAGCTACCTGATTTGCGCATTAATCGCCTGGCAGCCGCTGTTGCCTGCAATAGCGGCGGGCATCACGCCCGCCAGCAAAGGCACCCAGCTGGATAAAGCCGCGAACGGCGTGCCGGTAATCAATATCGCCACGCCTAATCAGGCTGGTCTTTCGCATAACCAGTATCAGAACTACAACGTGGGGAAAGAGGGCTTAATCCTCAACAACGCCACCGGGCAGCTCAATCCCACGCAGCTGGGCGGCCTGATCCAGAACAACCCCAACCTGAAAGCCGGGCAGGAAGCTAAAGCGATCATCAACGAAGTCACCGGCGCGAACCGCTCACAGCTGCAAGGCTATACCGAAGTGGCGGGCAAAGCGGCCAACGTGATGGTGGCAAACCCTTACGGCATTACCTGTAACGGCTGCGGCTTTATTAACACGCCCAACGCCACGCTCACCACCGGCAAGCCGATCATGGATGCGCAGGGCAACCTGCAGGCGCTGACGGTCAGCAAAGGCACCATTACCGTAGAAGGGCAGGGGCTGGACGCCAGCCAGAGCGACGCGCTGGCGATTATTTCACGAGCCACCGAGATCAACGCGGCGATTCATGCGCAAGATCTGAAACTGATCGCCGGTGCCAACCGCGTCGATAAAAACGGCGCGGCAACGCCGATCGCGGGCGAAGGCACGGCGCCGGGCGTGGCGGTGGATACCGGCGCGCTGGGCGGCATGTACGCCAATCGCATCCATCTGGTCTCCAGTGAAAAAGGGGTTGGGGTTAACCTTGGCAACCTGAACGCGCGTCAGGGTGACATGGTGCTGGACGCCAGCGGCAAGCTGACGTTGAAAAACAGCCTTACCAGCGGCGCGCTGACGGCAAAAGGCGAGAGCATCGCCCTGAATGGCGATCACAAAGCGGGCGGCGCGGTTACGCTGAACGGCGCGCAGGCGGTCACGGTCAATGCCGGATCGCTGCTGAGCGATGATGCCATCAGCCTGAGCAGCGACGGTCAGGTTGCGCTTAATCACGGCAAACTCACCGCCAAAAAAGCTATCCAGCTGAACGCCGCAGAGATAAAAACTGATAAAGCGAGCACCGCGGACAGCGGCGGCAATATCGGGCTAACGGCGCGCAACAAGGTGGATAACGCCGCGCAGCTTACCGCAGGCAACGCGCTGACGCTGACGGCAAAACAGGCGAAAAACAGCGGCGCGCTGCTGGCGCAGCAGCAAACATTGCATGCCGATACGCTGGAGAACAGCGGCCAGATTCAGGGCGGCAGCACGCTGGATATCACCGCCGCGCAGCTCGCCAACAGCGGTGCGATGCGCAGCAACGACGCGTTAACACTCAACGCCGAACAGCTCACTAACAGCGGAGAGATGCAGGGCAATCAGACGCTGGCGTTAACCACTGGAACGCTGGATAACCGCGGCACGCTCTCTGCCGACAGCCTGACGCTGACCGGCAAAAATCTCACCAATAGCGGCAAGATCCTTGGCGGCAAGCGCAGCGACATCAGCGCCGATCGGCTGACGCAGAACGGTACGCTGAGCGCGCAGGGCACCGCGCAGATCGCGGTTGCGCAGCAACTGGATAACGGCGGCGAGACCAGCGCACAGCAGGCGCTGGCGATTCACAGCGACAGTTTGTTTAACCAGGGATCGCTTATCGCACCGCAGCTGACATTCAACGGTCAGCAGCTCAGCAATAAGGGTGTGATCCAGGGTAATCGTACGCTACAGATTCGCGCCGACGAGCTGAATAACGGCGGCAGTTTAATGGGTGACGACCTGCTGATTCACGGCAAAAATCTCACCAACAGCGGTAAGTTCCTCGGCGGCACGCGCAGCGAGATCAGCGCTGACCGGCTGACGCAAAGCGGCACGATAAATTCAGACAACACGCACCTGACCGTCGCCGATACGCTGGATAACAGCGGCGCGATTGCCGGACAGGATGCGCTGACGATCATTAGTAACCATCTGTTTAATCAGGGTTCACTGACGGCACCGCAGTTGATGCTCAGCAGCCCGCAGCTGACGAACAGCGGGTTAATTCAGGGTAGCAAAAACCTGGCCCTGAGCGCCGAACAGCTGGATAACCTGCATGGCGGCAGCATCGCCTCCGCCAGCGACCTTACGCTTGATTTACCTGTGTTGAACAACAGCGGCCTGATTAAAAGCGATGCCGGTCTGTTGCTCAGCGGCGACAGCTTAACCAACAGCGGCGAGATTAACGCCGCCACGCTCAACGCCAGCCATAACCAGCTGATTAACCAGCACGGCGGCAAGCTGCTGGCGCAGGGCGCAATGCAGCTTGAGCAAAAGCAGCTGAGTAACGATGGCGAACTGGCGGCAGAGCGCCTGAACATTAACGCGCAGGCGCTGCATAACAGTGGCCTGTTGCAGGGCAACAAAGATCTGGCCATCACCAGCAGTGATCTGACTAACGGCGGCACGCTGCTCAGCGGCGGCAAGCTGACGCTGCAAAGCGACAGCCTGGATAACCAGGGCCTGATGCAGGGCGACACGCTGTCGCTAACCGCGAACGACTGGCAGAACAGCGGTAACGCGCTGAGCGAACACGACGCCGATTTGCACAGCAAAACGCTGCGTAACAGCGGCAAAATTTTAGGCCAACACAAGGTTCAGCTGCAGGCTGACAGCAGCGACAACAGCGGCTGGCTGGTGGCGCAGGCGTTAGCGCTGCGCGGCGATCTGATTAACAGCGGCCTGCTGCAGGGTAACGACGCGTTAACGCTACAAAGCGGCACCCTCGGCAACCAGCGCGCCGGACAGCTGCTGAGTGGCGGCACGCTGGATCTGGCTACCACGCAGCTGGATAACCAGGGCGTTTTGCAGGCGGATACGCTGCGGGTTAAGGCGCAAAACTGGCAGAACAGCGGCAGCGCGCGCGGCACCTCGCTGCTGGATGCGCAGATTGATAATAACCTCTACAACGGCGGTTACCTGCTAGGTGAGCAAGCGCTCACTTTAACCAGCAATAGCATTATTAATCAGGGCCAGCTGGCGGCGGATCGTCTTAGCCTGAGCGCGTCGCAGCTCACCAACGGTGGGCTGTTACAGGGCAACAGCGCCCTGACGCTGAACAGCGCACAGCTGTACAACCAGCAGGACGGCGAACTGCTGAGCGGCGCGCCGCTGGCGTTAACGCTGGATCGGCTGGATAACGATGGGCTATTACAGGTGGATGGCGCGCTGGATATCACCGCCCGCGAGGCCAGTAACGGCGGCAACATGCTGGCCGATAACATTTCCGCGCAGGTGAGTGAAACGCTGACTAACAACGGCGAACTGCTGGCAAAGCAGCAGGCGAGGCTGGATGCGCAGAGGCTGGATAACAAGGGGGCGCTGGCGGCGCAGAACCTGACGCTGACGGCGGATACGCTGCATAACCGTGGCGCGCTGCAGGGCGATACGCTGCTGGATATCAGCGCGCAGCAGTTGGATAACCAAACCAGCGGCACGTTGTTGAGCGGTAACAGCCTGCGGCTGCACGGCGATCGCTTCAGCAACGATGGCAGCCTGCAAGGGCAACAGGTTGATATTCAGGGCAATACGCTGATTAACCGGGGCAGCATCAACGGTATTGACCAGCTAACCGGCAGCCTGCGCGATGAACTGAACAACGGCGGCAGCCTGTTAAGCCAGGGCAACGCCAGCCTGACGGCAAACCAGCTGGCAAACAGCGGCAAAATGCTGGCTGACGGCCTGACGCTGCGCGGTCAGACGCTCAATAACAATGGGCTATGGCAGGGCAGTTCGCTGCTGGATGCGCAGGGCAGCAGCCTCACCAGCGCCGCCGGCAGCCGCACGCTTTCCGGCGGGCTATTAACGTTAAACGCCGATCAGCTGACCACGGCGGGCACCTTACAGGGCGAACAGGCGCAGGTCAGCGCCAACGGCTGGCAACATCAGGGATCGCTGCTGGGTAACAGCGGGTTTACCGCTGACGTCGCGGGTCAGCTTACCAACAACGGCGATCTGCTTAGCCAAAATGGCGCGCAGATTCACGCGCAGAACCTGAATAACCAGGGCAGCCTGCTGAGCGCGGGGGCGATGACGCTCACCGGCAACAGCCTGAACAACAGCGGTTCGGTGCAGGGGAAAACGCTGCATATCGCACCGGCACAGGTCATCAACCAAGGCAGCCTGATCGGGCTACAGGCGCTGACGCTGGGCGCGTTGCCGCAGACGATGGGGCGCATGATGCTGATGGCGCTGGCGACCCCGGCGCGTGAGCTGATCAATAACCAGGGCGGCGCGCTGCTGACGCAGGGCACCCTGACCATTAACGGCGACAAGGTCACTAACAACGGCAGCTGGCAGGGGCAACAGATCCTGCTGAACGCGCAGCGGCTAACCAACGGCGGCGCGATTCAGAGCGCCGACGGTATGCAGCTGATCCTCTCCGATAAGCTGGATGCCGCCGCAGGCAGCAAAATCAGCGCTAACGGCACGGCGGCCTTGCAGGCGCTGGCGTTAACCAATCAGGGACAATGGGTAGCCAACAACCTGACGCTGAACGGCAACAGCTTAACTAATGGCGGCGACATCAGCGGCGTTAACGGTCTGACGGTAAAACTCAACGGCGCGCTGACCCAGCAGCAGGACAAAACGCTGCTAACGGCAGGCAAGCTGGATCTACAGGCGGCCTCGGTGAATAACGCCGGACGCATTCAGGGCGGGGAACTTCAGGTCACCAGCGGCGCGCTGGAAAACCGTGGACGATTGCAGGGCGATAGCAACCTGCTGATGACGCTCAGCGGTCGTTTAACCAACGCGGCTAACGGCACGCTGCTGAGCCAGAAGGCGCTGACGGTAACCACGCCGGAGCTGTATAACAGCGGTCTGATTCAGGGCGGCACCACCAGCGGGATTCACGCCACTGGACTTACAAACAACAGCGGCAAAATCCTTTCCGGCGGCGAGCTCACGCTTAACACGCCGCAGCTGACCAACGGCGGCTGGCTGCAGGCAACGCAGCTGATTTTAAACGCCTCCAACGCCAACAACAGCGGCACGCTGCTGGCGCAGCAGCAGGGCACCCTCACCGGCAGCAGCCTCAATAACCAGGGCAGCGTGCAGGGCAACAACCTCAGCGTTAACTATCAGCAGCTGACCAACGGCGGCACGCTGCTGGGCAATAATCAGCTCAACGTGACCGCAGCGCAGGTCAATCAGCAGCCCGCGGGTAAACTCTTCAGCGGCGGCAACCTGATCCTCAACAGTAACGGCCTCGACCAGCCTGGACAGATCGTGGCGCTGGGCGATGCGACGCTGAAGCTAATCAATGCTTTCACCAACCAGGGCACGCTGGCCGCCGGTAACCGACTGAGCGTCAGCAGCAACGGCGCGCTGGCAAACCAGGGCACCATGCAGGGGCAGGCGCTGACGCTTGGCGCGGGCGGCGATCTGATAAACAACGGCCAGCTCACCAGCGGCAGCGGCGACAGCACGTTAAGCGGCAACCGCATCGCCATGAACGGCAGCGGCACCTTGCAGGGCGGCGGCAATATTAATCTCACCAGCCGCAGCGATATCGCGCTCGACGGCTTTACCGGCACGCTGGGCAACCTGACGCTCAGCGCGCCTGGCAGCATCGTAAACAGCGCGCTGCTTTACGCGGCAAATAATCTTTATCTTTACGCCAATAGCATTAAAAACCAGCAGGGCGATGTGCTGGCCGGTAACAGCCTGTGGATGCAGCGCGACGCGGCGGGCAATGCCAATAGCGAGGTGGTGAACACCTCCGGCACCATCGAGACGCAGAATGGCGATATCACGGTGAAGACCGGGCATTTGTTGAATGAAAGAGCAGGATTCAGCGTTAGTGAACAACCGACCGCGTCAGCCGCTATACCGGCCTGGGCGACAGGTAACGCTACCGTTGCTATTCCCGTTTCATGGTTGCCAGCCGGTAGCTATGGCGTCTATTACACCGAAGGGCAGAGATATCACGGGCATGGCGATGACTGGTATGAAAAAGTCCCTCACTATGCGCCTTATGCAAAGGCAGACGAGCAAAAGGTTCCGGTAAGCGTAACGGCGGTTACCGTAAATCCCGGTGGCAACCAGTCCCGTATTTCATCCGGCCGCGATTTAAGTGGTCAAATAAACAATTTAGATAATCTGGCTTCAACCATTTTAGCCGGACGTAATATTGCTCTTTCAGGTGACAACCTTAATAACAAAAGCTGGACAGATGGCACCACCACCCAATACAACACCTATCGTTATGGCGTAGGGAATAAAAAACCGCCCAGACCGACATCTGGTGCCGGAGGCTCGCCTAAAAGTAAAAGCATAAGCTACACGCTGGTTGGTGCCCCTACCTATGAAACGGTTGGCAGCGGCAATGTTTACCGTGGCGTCATTCAGGCGGCAGGTAATATTACCGCCAACTTTAGCAGCGATATCAGTAATAGTAATACCAGTCCCGGCGTCGCGGGCGTTACATCAGGGCTGACTGCGCCAGCGCTAAGCCGATTAACTAACCTTACTGCACTTAAGGCCCAACAGCAGCAGTCACTGGCCTCCGCTGATAATCTTGCCGTTGGTTCCCCGCAATGGCGCGATCAGCTGCAAAATGCCTTACAGGCAATCAACGGCGGCGGCTCGCTGGAAAGTAATGGTGCCTCGGGCGCAGCGCTTAATCATTATAATAATTCGCGCAAAGGCGCATCGGCGTTAGAGAAGGCGGCGCAGCTGGCTTCTGCTAATACCACGGGTCAGGCGTTAAACAATTATCAGGGCAACCCGGTTGATACCAGCGCTTATCCTTTACCGAGCGGCGACAATGGTTACTTTGTGCCTGCCGCCGATGCCAACAGCCATTATCTGATCACCGTCAACCCGAAATTGAACGGTTTGGGGCAGCTGGATAAAGGGCTGTATGGCGACCTCTATTCCTTATTAGGCACGCAGCCGGAGACAGCGCCTGCGCAGGAAACGCGCACCCAGTTCACCAATGAAAAAGCCTTTTTAGGCTCGTCTTACTTGCTGGATCGCCTGAATGTGCATCCGGATTATGACTATCGTTTCCTCGGCGATGCGGCATTCGATACGCGCTACGTCAGCAACACGGTAATCAATCAAACCGGCAGCCGTTATATCAACGGCATCGGATCCGATCTGGAGCAGATGCGCTATCTGATGGATAACGCCGCCGCCGCACAGCAGTCGCTGGGACTGCAATTGGGCGTATCGCTCACCGCCGCTCAGATTGCCGCACTGGATCACAGCATTATCTGGTGGGAAGCCGCCACCGTGAATGGCGAAACGGTCATGGTGCCGAAAGTTTATCTGTCGCCAAAAGATGTGACGGTAAATAACGGCAGCGTCATCGCTGGTAATAACGTCAAGCTGGACGCAGGTAATATTACTAACAGCGGCAGCACGCTTATCGCCAAAGCGGATCTGAACCTGGATAGCCAGAACAGCATCAGCAACCTGAATCAGGGGCTGATTAATGCGGGCGGCGACCTCCAGCTGAGCGCGTTAAACGATATTAATAATATCGGCTCAACCATCAGCGGGAAAAAAGTCGCGCTGGAAAGCCTCGACGGCAGCATTAATAACCTCACGCAGTCGAAGCAGATCAAGATTGATGGAACGGGTTATTTCGGTAATAAAATTAGCCTGACCGAAACAATGGTGGGTGACCGAGCCAGCATCAATGCCGCCGATGCGCTTAGCCTGAGTTCGGGCAAGGATATTGCGGTTCAGGATGCAGACATTAAGTCGGGCGGCAATTTATTAATGAATGCGTGGGGCGATATCGCCGTTACCGCGAATGAAATTAACCAGGCGCAAAGTCAGACAATCCGAGGGAATACCAAAGGTAATCCCAGCACCACCTGGCAGGGCAGCAATATCTCTGCTGGCGGTCAGCTGGCAATGCATGCGGATAATAATCTGTCGCTAAGTGCCAGCACGCTGAATGCCGGAAAAGATGCCGCGCTTTCAGCAGGCAACGATCTCAACCTCAACGCTGCAACCACCCAACAGAACAGCCGCAACGGTAAATCGGAGTCGCACGCCTCCGGCCTGGAGCGCACTACTATTTCCAGCGGCGGCGATCTAAAACTGGCGGCAGGGCGCGATCTCACCAGCCAGGCGGCGGGTCTGGCGGCGGAAGGCGATGTGGCATTGCAGGCGGGGCGCGACCTTAACCTGCAAGCGGAAGCGACCCGCTCCGGCAACAGCTATAAGGCGGGCAAAAAGCAGGAAATCAACGAGCATGTGCGCCAGCAAGGCACGGAAATCGCCAGCGGTGGCGACACCGCGCTGCTGGCCGGACGCGACCTGAACAGCAGCGCGACGCAGGTCACTGCTCAGCAGGATATCGCGGTTGCCGCCGGTCATGACGTTAACCTGAACACCGCGACCGAAAGCGACTATCACTACAAAGAGGAAACCAAAACCAAAAAAGGTTTCCTGAAGAAGAAAACCACGCACACCATCGAAGAGGACAGCGCCACGCGTGAGGCGGGCACGCTGCTGAGCGGTAATAATGTCGCAGTCACGGCGGGTCACGATCTGCTGGTAAAAGGCTCGCAGGTGGTCGGCGATGACAGCGTTGCGCTAAAGGCGGGCAACAATGTCGAGATCGCGGCAGCCACCAACACCGACTCCAGCTGGCGCTTCAAGGAAACCAAAAAAAGCGGCCTGATGGGCAGCGGCGGCATTGGCTTTACCATCGGCAGCAGCAAATCGGTACATGACCTGCGTGAGAAAGGCACCACGCAAAGCCAGAGCGTCAGCACCGTAGGCAGCACCGGCGGCGATGTAACCATTACCTCCGGCGGACAGACGCACGTTGCTGGCGCCGATTTGGTGGCGGGCAAGAGCCTGAATATCAATGGCGATGCGGTGGTGATTGAACCGGGTCACGATAAACGTACCCGTGACGAACGCTTTGAGCAGAAAACCAGCGGCCTGACGCTGGCGCTGTCGGGCGCGGTAGGTGAGGCGGTCAACAGCGCAGTCGCTACCGCGCAGGCGGCAAAAAGTGAAAGCGACGGCAGGCTGGTGGCGCTACAGGCCACTAAAACCGCGCTCTCCGGCGTACAGGCGGCGCTGACGGCGCAGCAATCGGCGGTGAGCGGCGAACCGGCCGATCTGGTGGGCGTCAGCATCTCGCTGACCACGCAAAAATCGAAATCGCAGCAGCATCAGCGTTCTGATACGGTTAACGGCTCGACGCTGAACGCCGGGAAAAATCTGTCGATTACCGCCAACGGTAAGGGCGATAGCGCGCACAGCGGTGATATCCTGATCGGCGGCAGCCAGATGAAGGTGGCGGGCGACAGCACGCTGAACGCCGCCAGGGATATCCTGTTAACCGGCGCGGCCAGCACCCAGGAAACCAGCGGTAAAAACAGCAGCAGCGGCGGCGGCATCGGCGTCAGTATCTCGGCAGGCCAGAAAACCGGATTCAGCATCTTTGCCAACGTCAACGGCGCGAAAGGCAAGGAAAACGGCGACGGCACGCACTGGAGCGAGACCACGCTCGACAGCGGCGGCAACGTGGCGCTGAACAGCGGACGCGACGCCACGCTGAACGGCGCACAGGTCACCGGTAACAACGTCACGGCGGATATTGGGCGCGACCTGCTTATCCGCAGCCAGCAGGACAGCGATCGCTACGACTCGAAGCAGACCAGCTTCGGGGCGGGCGGTAGCTATGGCTTCAGCACCATGCCGGTATCGGGCTACGTCAGCGTCAGCCAGGACAAAATGCGCAGCCGCTACAGCAGCGTGCAGGAGCAGAGCGGCATTTTCGCCGGTGAGGGCGGTTTTGACATCACCACCGGTAACCACACGCAGCTGGACGGCGCGGTAATCGCCTCCACGGCGGAGGCCGGTAAAAACCATCTCGACACCGGCACGCTGGGCTTCAGCGATATCGGCAACGCGGCGGATTATAAGGTCAGCCACAGCGGCATCAGCGCCGGGCTCTCCAGCGCCGGTCCGCTGGGCGGTCAGCTGCTGTCGAATGCGCTCTCCAACGCCACCGGCACGCTGCTGGCGGGGCTGGGCGGTAAAGGCCATGCGGAAGGCACCACGCAGGCGGCGGTGGCTGACGGCACCATTACCCTCCGTAATCAGCAGCAACAGCAACAAAACCTGAATGACCTGAGCCGCGACACGGAACACGCCAACGGCAGCATCAGCCCGATATTTGACAAGGAGAAGGAGCAGAAGCGGCTGCAGATGGCACAGATGGCGGGCGAGATTGCCGGTCAGATGAGCACCATCGTACAGACGCAGGGCGATATCAGGGGACTGGAAGCGGCGAAAGCGGCTGGTATTAAGGGTACGGCGAGCGAGCTGCGTGATAGCGACGCCTATAAAACCGCGCAGCGCGATTTCGGTACTGGCGGTAAGTGGCAGATGGTGACGCAGTCGGTGAGCGGCATCCTCAGCGGGCTGGCGGGCGGCAACGCCATGCAGGCGGCGGCGGGCGCGCTGAATCCGTGGGTGGCGCAGGTCATCAAACAGCAAACCACTGACGCGAAAGGCAACGTGAACGTAGCGGCGAATGCGGCTGCACACGCGGTATGGGGCGCGGTGGCGGCACAGATGGCGGGCGGCAACGCGGCGGCCGGTGCGGCTGGCGCCTTCAGCGGCGAGCTGGCGGCACGCTATATTGCTGAGCATTATTATCACGTCGATTTGTCGAAGCCGGGCAGCGAGCTTACTGAAGATGAGCGCCAGCAGCTGAGCCTGATGAGTACGCTGGCTGCGGGTCTGGCAGGCGGTCTGGCGGGTAACAGCACGGCGGCGGCCACGACCGGCGCGCAGGCCGGGAAAAATGCGGTTGAGAATAACTCGCTGAGCGGTGAAGACGCTCAGGAAAAAAACAGCATTGAACTGGCATTGTCAAAAACCGGACTGGCCCTGCATCCCAGAACGCCTGAAGAAGTGGCTGAACTGGAGTCGCGCCACGAACAGCTGGTCCGGCTTGATGCTGAAATTGATAAGTATGCTCAGGATGCCTGCGCAAAAGGGAAAGCATCAGAGGCCTGTCAGGACGCGAACGCGCTGTTGCAGGGCCTGAAAGAGAGTTACAACGGTTACGTGGGCCAGCTGACCTACCGGGATCTGAACCGGGAGGACTACGCGAAAGTCAGTCAGATAGTAGCGAACACCAGCGCTGATAAATGGGATTACGCAATAGAGGGTTATGCGAAGTCACAGAATATCAGCTACCAGGAAGCGAAGGACAAGTTTGCTATAGCTGTCAATATCAACCGGATGGCGGACGTTGCCGCGATATTGTATGGGCTGAATGGGTCGGGAGCTGGCAAAGCCGCTGTCAGCGGCGCAGCGGCAACGCTGAAAACGGTACTGTCGAAGTACGATGAGTTTAAGCAAAACATTGCGGCCAGCACAAAAGGCAACAACGATGCGCTGGCGATGGCCGGGGCGGGCGCACCGGTAAGCATTGGCGCAGCAGGAACTGTCGGGGCTGATAAACCAAAAGGCGGTGTGGTAAACACCGAGAAGGTTGCTGCTGAGGTGACCGGGAAAGACGAATCTGCAGGGAAAAAACTGCTTGATATAAATGCTGATGCAGGCAGTAAGCGAAACTGGGACAAAGCTATCAATGGAGATCTTGAAGCGAATGCACGTTATCGTCTGAGCAACGGCCATGAATATATTACGGATAACACAGGACGAGTGACGACTGTGGAAGGTAAACTTTCTCTAACTACCATGGACAGGAATACCTACCAACAATGCGCAATGGGTAAGTGTGGCAATCCTGGTGACGATGGTGGCCATTTAATCGCTTCTTCGCTGGGGGGCGCTGGTGACAAGATAAACATTGTTCCGCAATCCAGAACGCTTAACCGCCAGGATTGGAAAAGAATGGAAAACTCTTTGCGAAATGAGATGAACGCAGGGAAAGCCGTGAGTGTGAAAATTGATGTAGGATACCCGGCCGGTGGCGGAGTTCGTCCCGATGCATTTAGGGTGACGGCAATCATAGATGGTGTGCCTAAAACATACACATTTATACAGTGAGATAAATGATGACTATAGAAGAAGCCTACAGTTTTATAGCTAACGAGGTGCTGGCATTTGTCGGCACTGAGCCCTGGGATGTCGCTGGGGTTGATATTGAGCTGTTTGACCAAATGAGCAGTAGTCAGGGGTGGCGTGTATACCGGGGCCAGCGTTATCCTGCGTTGAACATACCAAGCTTACCCATTTCTGTCTCAGCGACAAAAGCAGCTATTTGCTTAAGAGATAATCTTGCTAAACAACATAATAAAAATATAACAAATATATATTTCAGTATTTCAGCTGAAGGCGATTTCAAAATAAACTATAAGTATGATGAATGATGTTAATTCTGTTCCTCCCCCGATAACTTCGGGTATAAGTTGCTGGCTTGAGCAGTCCCTGTGCTAACGTCTTGCGGCAATGAAGACAAAGAGCGCAACGGCAGCGCTTAAGAAAAACATTGCGGCCAGCACAAAAGGCAATACCGATGCGCTGGCAATAGCCTCCGACCCAGTGATCACTCCGATTTTCTTCCCGCTCTCAAAAACCAACGCCGCCATCCAGCACTTTTAAGTCTAATGGACGGCGATGGTCCAAATTTGCGCTGATCCCGGATCTGGCCCATGTTATGGGTAGCCCGGCTGCGTTGCATCTGTTGTACGCGTTATAATTTACTATTGGTTTAGTCATATATCAGCTTTTAGTAAATAGCACGGTCATTAAGCGGAATACAAATGATGCTGGATAAAATTTATAACTCAATATTGGAGAGTGCCTTTGGCTTATCTATGGGCACGATGTGGCAACATCTTTCTAATTATATGAAAGATATGAATGAGCCCTATGAGGTCAGAAAGGCGACCTTTTTTACGCTATTAGAGCGGTTAATAAGAGAAGGGCATGCAAAATTAGCCAGTAACGATCTGGTTTTTGAAGGAACAATAAATGAGCAACTTCAAAGGTTCAGCGATGCCTGGCCACCTTATCCTTCTGAAGATGAAATGGACGATATAGATGATATAGGCATGTGGTTTTTAGCCAAAGCGCCCGGCGGCATTGTCTGGATAACGCCAGAAGGACAAGAAATCTGGACTTAAAATCACAGTGGTGCGATCAATGCTGGCTGTAAGTTATAAAATGATGACTGTCGGGAATTTTATCCAGCCAGCATTAATCGCTTTACTCATGCGCGCACAACGCATAGCGAAGAGAGCGAAAATATCGGAATGGGAAACCATGCTGCCAGGCGTCACCACGTTTTACCATAGCCCCAGCGTATAGCGACTCGCATTGCCTTCTTTCTTTATATACGCGTTATTTTGCGCCACTAAAACATATCCGACCTCCCGGCGCGGCACGCCCTGATGCCGCGCAGGCGCCTAAAGATTCGATACAATACGACGATAAACCCCTTTATCAGGTTATTCATTTAAGGCTCTGCGCCGCGCGGCCAGCTGGACCCGGCCGGGACGGGCAGGATGCCTCTACAGGAAGAACGTATGACAACCAGGCAGGTAATCGGCATCGATCTGGGCACCACCAACAGCGCGGTCGCGCTATGGCGTGAAGGGCAATCGCAGCTGATCGCCAACAAATTCGGCAGCGTGCTAACCCCTTCCGTCGTCGGGTTAGATGACGAGGGCAATCTGCTTACCGGTCAACCGGCGCTTGCCCGTCTCAGCACCCATCCTCACCTGACGCAGGCCAGCTTCAAACGCTATATGGGCACCGAAGCGACGCTGACGCTGGGGAATCAAACTTTCCGCGCTGAAGAACTCTCCGCCATTTTATTGCGTCAGCTGAAAGAAGATGCGCAAAGCTGGCTCGGCTATCCCATCGAAGACGCGGTGATTACCGTTCCCGCCTATTTTAATGACGTGCAGCGGCGCGCGGTGAAAACTGCTGGCGAACTGGCGGGCCTTAATGTGCTGCGTCTGTTAAATGAGCCGACGGCGGCCTCGCTGGCGTTCGGGCTGCTGGAAAACCGCGAGCAAAAATACCTGACCTTTGATTTAGGCGGCGGCACCTTCGACGTCTCGGTTATCGATATGTTTGAAGGCGTCGTTGAAGTGCGCGCCAGCAGCGGCGATGTGCAGCTGGGCGGCGATGACTTCAACGAGGCGATCTGCCAGTGGATGCTTAATCAGCAGCCAGGGTTAAAAGCCGCGCTACCGGCGGTCAAGCCCGCTTTGCTGGAGCAGGCCGGTCGGCTGAAGCTCGCCCTGAGTCATGCGCCGGAAGCCAGCGTCGAGCTGTTATGGCAAGCGCAAAGCTGGCGCTGGACGCTGGATGAGGAGCAGCTTGGTCACTGCTGTCAGCCGCTGATCGCTCGCCTGCAGCAGCCGGTTATGCAGGCGCTGCACGATGCGCGCTTCTCGCTACAGGATCTCGATCATGTGTTGCTGGTCGGCGGCGCGACGCGTATGCCGCTGGTGCGTCAGGCGGTTGCGCGCCTGTTCGGTCGCTTTCCCCGTCACGATCTCCATCCCGATGAAGCGGTCGCGCTGGGCGCTGGCGTGCAGGCAGGGATGGTGATGAAGGATGCGGCGGTTGAAGATGTGATTCTCACCGATGTGATGCCGTTTTCGCTTGGTGTGGAAACGGCAAAAGAGATCAACGGCAGCCTGGAGAACGGCTTTTTTCTGCCGCTGATTGAGCGCAATACCTGGCTGCCGGTGAGCAAAAGCAAAACGCTGACCACCGTTGCCGACAACCAAACCTGCGTGCTGTTGAAAATTTATCAGGGAGAAGGGCGGCGGGTAAAAGATAACGTCTACCTCGGCGAGATGAATATTGACGTGCCGCCGCGCAAAGCGGGCGAAGTGTCGCTGGATATCCGTTTTACCTATACGCTGGACGGCCTGTTGGAAGTTCAGAGTCAGCAGATCGACGGGCCAAACAGCGCCCGGCTGCTGATAGAGAAGGTGCCAGGCCAGATGACGGCGGAGCAAATCGAGCAGAGCTTGCAAAAGCTGAACGAGCTCAAGCGCCACCCGCGCGATCGTCAGGAAAACCGCGATCTGCTGCTGCGCGGCTCGCGTCTGTTTGAACGGCTATTGGGGGAAGAGCGCGTCTGGATCGATAACGTCATGAGCGTGTTCGAACAGGCGCTCGACAGCCAGGATGAACGACGTATCGCGGACGTGCGTCAGAAAGTCTGCGAGGCGCTGGACTCTTTTGATGAGGCATTATTCTGATGAACAGCTGGCAAATCCTGGGTATTGAGCCCACCAGCGATGAAGCCCTGATCCGTCGCGCCTATGCACGCCAGTTGAAAACATGCCGCCCTGACAGCGATCCGCAGGGGTATCAGCGGCTGCGCGAGGCGTTTGAATGGGCGAAAAGCAGCGCCAGCGCGCCTCAGTCGGACGAGGCTGACGCGTATCCCGATAGTGACCCGAACGTGGAGATGGCTACGGTACAGCGCGCTGAAGTGGACGCCGCTGGGGCGAAGGGGTATCCCACCATCACCCGCATGCCTGACGCGGAACCCTGTCAGCAGGCCGCTGCGGATTTCCTGCTTTCGCTCGCGCCGATCTACACCCCGGAAGAGATGCAGGCGCTGGCCGCCGGGCTGGTGAAAGAGGGCAATGGAAATCTGGCTGCGCTTGAGTCGCTGCATCAGCGGGTGAGCCGTGAAGGCAATCTGATGCAGCAGCAGCAGTTTCATCGGGATCTGGCTGCCGCATTGGAGGAACAGCCCGGCCTGACAGAGTGGCTGGTGGAAAAAATCAGCGATGCGTTACAGTGGGAGCTGAACCAATACAGCAGCGGCTATCTGGTGCCGGAAGCCTTGCAGGAAGCGCTGTATGCGCAAATTCACGCGACCGAGCGCGAGCGGGCCTGGCATGAGGTGAAAAATGAAGCGCTGCACGGCGATCTCTCCACGCGCCTGGCGCTGAGTCTGCTGTGTGGCGAGCGCGCCGCCGCGCCGTTTTGGATACGTCTGGTGCCGGGGCTGATCGGGAAAATGACGCAACAGGTCAATACGCTTTACGCGACCTTTCCTGAGCTGATCGAGCGGCTTAATCCCGCGATGCTCGCATTCATCAGCGCGCCTCGTTGTGTGGTGAGTTGGCAGGGGCTGTTTCTGCTGGCGTTCTGGAGCGCAGTTTTTCCTCTGGCGATCTCCGGCTTGCCGCCGGGCCTGCCGATCGGGCCGATCGCGTTCGCCATTGTTATCTATTACCTCTACCTTAGCGATCTGATTCTGATGGGGTTACAGCACAGGCCGTCGCTGATGGGAATATTTATCCTGCTGGATTGCCTGATTTCGGTGACGCTGTTAGCGGTGTTGTTTAGCGGCGTGCTGGTGCTGGCTGTTAGTCACAGCGCCGCGAAAGGGGAAGGCTTTTCCGGCATGACCCCGCTGTTTATCGCGCTGATAGAATGGCTTATTCTCTGGTCGGTCTGGTCAAAACAGGTTCCCGGCCTGCGGCGTCCGGGCAAGGCCGTCGCGCGGCTGTTCAGCAGCCCCTGGCGCCTGCTGCAAACGCTGGATTTTAGCGCGGCGAGCTATTGCCTTTTCGCCGTCTATGCCATCTTCTGCTGCCTGTTGTTGGATGCGCTGCTGAATATGGCCGCCCGCTTTTATGGCTAGCGTTGGGATTTAGACGCTATCGGCGTATTTGCATCGCCGTTATAAAAAAGCCCGGCATTACGCCGGGCTTTTGCTTTTTTACTCACATTGCTTTTTTACTCACATTGCTTTTTTATTCACATTGCTTCACGCCTTCACGCTTAACGCGGTTTACGCGCCAGCAGCGTCGCGAAGCGCAGCTTAATGCGATTACCCTGGGCGTCGGTTTTATGCAGCGCGCCGGGGTTCTCGTTGTACTTCAGAATATCCCAGCCGTCGTAGTAGCCCAGCAGCTCGCTGCGGCTAAAGGTAAACGGAAACGGCATCGGGCAGGGATAATCTGGCGTACTCATCGCCGCCACAATCAGATTGTGGCCGCCCGGCGCGGTGGCCTGCTGCATTTGACCAATCAGCCCCGGAATCGTCTCCGGCTGCAAAAACATCATCACCACGGTAGACAGCAGAAAATCGTACTGCTTCTCAATCTTGACCTGATTTAAATCGCACTGCTGCAGGCGAATCCCTTCCAGCTCTTCAGTGGCGATAATCTGCCGCAGGCCGTTCAGGCTGTCGCTGTTTTTATCCCAGCCCTCAACCTCAAATCCTTCCTGGTGCAGATAAAGCACATTACGCCCGTTGCCGCAGCCCAAATCCAGCACACGTCCCGGCGGAATGATTTTCGCCGCTTCCACCACCTCGGAATGCGTTGGCGTCAGCTGATAGCGGTGGTGATAGTAATCCTCCGGCTTGCAGTAAAGCGCCAGCTGACACTCCACGTCCGGGCTGTAACCGATCACGCGGTGCAGCTGTTCCGGCGCCAGGCGCGGCGGCCTGGAATCGGCGGTTAAGGTTAAGGTCTCGGTTATCTCGCCCAGCTCGGTCAGCAGGGCGAGATCCAGCGTGCCCTTATACAGCTTCGGCTGTGCCCAGCATCCCGCCTCGGTACGGTACGGCTGTCGCCATGCAGGCGGCAGGGTCGCACTGTTCCAGCGCGGCAGCGTTTGATAACAAATCAGGTCGGTCATGTTTAGCTCCGTGATTAACGGCTTAACTGTTTCAGCAAGGGAAGCGCCTGCTTCATATGATCTTCACTGACCACGAACGCTTTTAGCTGTCCGGCGGCGTCCAGCCCTTTCGCCACGATGCCTGCTTTACTGAACTGCATCTCCCAGTTCAGCTCCGCATCACCGGCATTGCCGGCCAGGTGCAGCGGCAGATCGGGCGTTTTGATTTTCACCAGCATCGAAGGCAAACTCAGGCTGGCGCTGTTACCGGTCAGGTTTTTTGCCAGCGTCATCGCCGCCAGCTGGGCTGGTTGCAGATAAGGCATCAGCTTGCCCTGAATCTCCGCGCAGTCGCCCAGCGCGAAAATATCGGGATGCGAAGTCGTCAGACGATCGTCAACCACGATGCCGCGACGGGTTTCGAGTCCGGCCTGCTGCGCGAGAACGATATTTGGGCGCAGGCCGATAGCGCATACTGCCGCGTCGCAGGTGATCTGCTGGCCGTTGCTCAGCGTCGCCACCAGCGTATCGTGATGGCGCGCCAGCGAAGCCAGCTCACAGTTGAAGCGCATCTCAACGCCTGATTTCAGCAGACGGTTTTGCAGGCGAGCGCTGATTTCCGGCGGCATCAGCGCAGAGAGCAGGCTGCCGCTGCGGTCCACCAGCGTGACCTGTTTCCCGGCGCGGTTAAGATCCATCGCCAGCTCGGTGCCGATCAGCCCGCCGCCAAGCAGCAATATGCGCTGTGCGCCCTGCAAATCTTCCTCACAACGGCGATATTCCTGCTGGCTGTTCAGGGTATACATCAGCTCATTACCGCTGATGGGCGGCACCAGCGCCTCGGCTCCGGTGGCCAGCACCAGCTTGCCATAAGAGAAGTCGCCCGCCGTGGTCTCAATGCGATGCGCGGCGGCGTCAATGCGCGTGACCCGCGTATGCGGATGCAACATGACGTTGTTTTTCTCTGCGTAGTCAGCGGCGGTGACGCGGGTCAAATCATCGGCCCGCTGTGCCAGAGAGAAAACGTGACTCAACTCTGGCTTATGATATTCGTCACAGCTGTCGGCGGCGATCAGGCGGATAGCCACCTCTTTGTTTTGCTGACGCAGGTTTTTAATCAGCTGTCGGGCGGCAAAGCCCGAACCGATAATAATAATTTCTGATGACATAGTATTAGCCCTCGTACGGGTCAAAAACGTCTTTACCCATGCCGCATTCCGGGCAGAGAAAATCGTCCGGTACGTCAGACCAGGCGGTACCCGGTGCCACATCCTGAGAATCTTCGCCGGTTGCCGGGTCATAGATCCACAGGCAAACGCTGCAAATCATCTTCTGACCTGCGTCGGCCGCGGTGCTGTTGCTGGCGCTTTCCGGTGCGGCGTTCACGGCGACATCCAGCGCGGCGGCAGGTTCAGCGGCTGCTTGCGGCTGTGCTTTTTCCGGCAGCGGAGAGAGCGCCCACTGGCGGGCAATAGCGCGGCCATGTTCGCGGCACAGTTCCAGCGCTTTGCCGTCCGGACGCCATTTTGTTTTCAGGCTCAGGGACATCTCAAAGCCCGCATCCTGTAAACGGGTAGAAAGACGATCCACCGCGCCGCCGCTCCAGCCGTGTGAGCCGAAGGCGCTGGCGCGTTTGTTACGGAAGCGCAGACCGGTTATCTCTTCTACCAGACCGGCGATTTTCGGCATCATCACATTGTTCATAGTGGAAGTGCCCACCAGCACGCCTTTTGAGCGGAAGACGTTGGTCAGCACTTCATTTTTATCGCTGCGTGCGACGTTAAAGATTTTCACCGCTACGCGTGGGTCAACTTCGTTAATGCCCTGAGCAATGGCATTCGCCATCATGCGGGTGTTGTTGGACATGGTGTCGTAGAAGATAGTGATGCGATCTTCCTGATAATCCGCCGCCCATTTCAGGTAAAGCTCAACGATCTGGGTTGGGTTGTCGCGCCATACCACGCCGTGCGAGGTGGCGATCATGCTGACCGGCAGATTAAAGCCCAGGATTTCAGTGATTTTTGGCGTAACCAGGCGGCTGAACGGCGTCAGGATGTTGGCATAGTAGCGCTGGCACTGCTCAAACAGTTCGGTCTGATCCACTTCGTCATTGAACAGATGTTCATCGCAATAGTGTTGACCGAAGGCGTCATTACTGAACAGCACCGCATCTTCCGTCATATAGGTCATCATGCTGTCCGGCCAGTGCAGCATCGGCGTTTCCACGAAAATCAGTTTCTTGCCGTTACCAATATCCAGCGAGTCGCCGGTTTTCACCACGTTGAAGTTCCATTCCGGGTGATGGTGATGACCGTTAATGGAGTCAATGGCGTTTTCGGTGCAGTAAATCGGCGTATTGGGGATATGCGACATCAGCTCGGTTAGCGCACCGGCGTGGTCTTCTTCCGCATGGTTAATAATGATGTAATCGAGCTTGTCCAGATCGATTTCCTGCATCAGGTTGGTGACAAACTCACGGCTGAATTTATGGTCAACGGTATCGATCAGTACGTTTTTCTCTTCTTTGATCAGATAGCTGTTATAGCTGCTGCCGCGCAGCGTTTTATATTCGGTGCCGTGAAAATCACGTACTTCCCAGTCACGTTGGCCTACCCAGGTAATGTTATTTTTAACGTGAATGCTCATTTTAGTTCCTCACCATGTTCATCATAAAAAAGTTTCCTTACTTATTGCATAGCGCGTGCCAACTTTTATTTAATTGATTTTTAAAGATTTTTATTTTAAGGGTTGTTGAAATGACAACAGCGGTTTATTGTGTTTTCGACAATGGCATTGTGGAAACGACAGCATGACTATCTCAGTTGAAGGCCTCGCCGCACTGGCGGTAGAGATCCAGAACGGACTTTCCCGCTCCGATCGCTTTAACCGGATGATCGGTAGCATTCACCATCTGCTGCGGTGCGATGCCACCGCGCTATTACGCTATGAGGCGCAGCATTTTCGCCCGCTGGCGACGGCCGGTTTGGCGCCGGATGTGATGGGACGGCGCTTTAAAATCGAGGCGCACCCGCGTCTGGAAGCCATCGCCCGCGCCGGTGACGTGGTGCGTTTTCCTGCCGACAGCGATTTACCCGATCCCTATGATGGCCTGATTCCCGAACGGCATGAGCTGCATGTTCACGCCTGCGTCGGGCTGCCGCTGTTTTCCGGGCAAGATCTGATCGGCGCGCTGACGCTGGACGGCATGAACGCCAGCCAGTTTGATGATTACAGCGATGAAGAGTTACGCGTAGTGGCGAGCCTGGTCGGCAGCGCGCTGAGCAATGCGCTGCTGTTGGAGCAGCTGGAGCAGCCGGGCAACGCCTTTACGCCTGGCAACCAGCGGCAAAGCGTCAGCGACGGCAACGAAATGATCGGCGAGTCGCTGCCAATGCAGCAGCTGAAAAAAGAGATTACCGTGGTCGCGCCAACCGATCTTAACGTGCTGATCAGCGGTGAAACCGGCGTCGGCAAGGAGCTGGTGGCGCAGGCGCTGCATCGCCAGTCGGCGCGCGCGGCCAGCCCGTTAATTTATCTGAACTGCGCAGCGCTGCCGGAAACGGTGGCGGAAAGCGAGCTGTTCGGGCACGTCAAAGGCGCCTTTACCGGCGCGGTACACGATCGTACCGGCAAATTTGAAATGGCCGATAACGGCACGCTGTTTCTGGATGAAATCGGTGAGTTGTCGCTAACTTTGCAGGCCAAGCTGTTGCGCGTATTGCAATATGGCGATTTGCAGCGCGTCGGTGAAGATCGCCATCTGAAAGTGGATGTACGCATCCTGGCCGCCACTAACCGCGATCTGCGTCAGGCGGTGGCGGAGGGCAGCTTCCGCGCCGATCTCTATCATCGCCTGAGCGTTTTCCCGCTGCAGGTGCCCGCGCTGCGCGAACGCGGCGAAGATATTATTTTGCTGGCCGGTTACTTCTGTGAAAAATGCCGGGTGAAATTTGGTCTGGAGCATATCGCGCTGAGCGCGGCGGCGCGCAGCATGCTCAGTAGCTACGGCTGGCCGGGCAATATCCGCGAGCTGGAGCATGCAATCTATCGCGCTACCATTGTTGCGCAGGCGGATGCCCGCAGCGGCGATATTCTGCTGATGCCACACCATTTTTCACTGGATAACGCGGCGGACGTTCCTGCCGAGGCATTGCCGCAGGCCGAGGCCCTGTCGCCGCAAAGCCTGCAGGACGCCACGCGCGATTTTCAGCGCCAGTATATTTTACAGGCGCTACAGGCCAGCGATAATAACTGGGCCGCCTGCGCCCGACGGCTGGAAATGGATGCGGGCAATTTGCATCGCCTGGCGCGGCGACTGGCGCTGAAGTAACGTTGTTACCCGTATCACATAAAGTAAAAAACATAAGACTTTAATCAGATCCCGCAATTGTTGCTGATTGCCTGGCTCCCTATAACTGAACGTCTGAGCCAGGGAAGGTGCTCCTTTTCAAACGAACAAGGCGGACCAAAATGCGAGCAACCTTATCGGTTAAAGAAAAAGTCAGTTACGGTCTGGGCGATATGGCGAGCCATATCGGCCTGGAAAACGTCATTATTTTCCTTACCTTCTATTATACCGACGTGGTCGGCTTACCGGCGGTGTTTGTCGGCACGCTGTTTCTGCTGGCGCGTGTTGCCGATGCGATCGTCGATCCGGCGATGGGCCTGATCGCCGATCGCACCCATACGCGCTGGGGGAAATTTCGCCCCTGGCTGCTCTGGCTGGCGGTGCCGTTTGGCATTAGCTGTCTGCTGATTTATGCCGTCCCGGCCTCGCTGACGCTGACCGGCAAAATGGTTTACGCCAGCGTCACCTACTGTCTGATGATGCTGCTCTATACCGCCATCAATATTCCCTACTGTTCGATGGGCGCAATCATCACCTCTGACGATTCACAGCGTGTCTCGCTGCAATCCTGGCGCTTTTTCCTCGCCACGCTGGGCGGCGCGATGTCCACGTTTTTAATGATTCCGCTGGCGGAATGGCTGGGCGGCGGCAACAAGCTGGACGGCTATTTCAGCGCGATGGCGGTGATGGCGAGCCTGGCGTCGATAATGTTCCTGCTGTGCTTTTTCAATACGCGTGAGCGCGTCAGCGTAAAAAGCACCCATGAAAATTTCCGCACCGATCTACGCGATCTGCTGCGCAACGATCAATGGCGTATTGTCGCACTGCTGGTGTTCTTTAATATCGCCTTCGGCGTGGTACGTCTTGGAGCGATGATGTATTACGTCACCTGGTATCTCAATGATGCCAGTTTGTTTATGTGGCTGCTGGCGGCGCATATTGTCGGTAAGAGCGTCGGCAGCGGGCTGGCGAAATGGATGACGCGACGCCACAGCAAGCTGACCGCCTTTACTTTCAGCGCCGTAGCCTGCGGTGTGTTAAGCATCGCGATATTTTTCCTGCCGCCAACGCTAACGCTGCTGGTCGGGATGACCTTTATCGTTTCCAGCTTCTATCAGGTTACCACCACGCTGATGTGGGTCATGATGTCCGACGTGGTGGACTACGGCGAATATCGGCAGGGTAAACGCATGGACGGCACTATTTTCTCTACGCTGCTGGCGGTGCTGAAAATGGGTATGGCGGTGAGCGGCGCGATTGTCGGCTGGACGTTGGGCCTGAGCGGCTACGTGGCACAGGCCCCGCAGCAGCAGCCTGCCGCCATTCTGGCCATTATCGCGCTCTTTTCCCTGGTGCCGGGCGCGCTTTCACTGTGTAGCGCGCTGACTATGCGCTGGTATCGGCTGAATGACGAGACGATGCGCCAAATTAACCACCATAAAACCGTGGCGGCGCAGCCCGCTACCGGGCCAAACGCTTTGCAGCCACAGGAGTTGTCATGAGTGAATTACGTGCCGAATCACAGCGTCTTATCTGGCAGTTCGATCGTCAAACGCTGATTATCGAGCCGTGGGGCGAAAATAGCCTGCGGGTGCGTGCCAGCTGTCAGCCTCAGATTGTGGATACCGACTGGGCGCTACTGCCGACCACGCCGCTGCCGGTAGAGATTACGCAGGGCAGTGAAACGCTTAGCCTGCGTAATGGCAATATTACCGCCACGCTGAACCAGCGCGGTCAGCTCGCCTTTTATAACCAGCACGGCGAGCTGTTGCTGGAGGAGTTCTGGCGTCAGCGCACCACGGTCGGCATTGGCGCGACCGAGAAAAGCCAAGATAAATATATCAGCGCGCTAAAGCTGGATGGCCGCGAGTTCCGTCCGATTCCGGGCGGCAAATATCAGCTTACGGTGCGCTTTGAGGCGCGGCGTGACGAGAAAATTTACGGCATGGGGCAGTATCAGCAGGAAGGGCTGGATCTGAAAGGCTGTACGCTGGAGCTGGCGCAGCGTAATTCGCAGGCCAGCGTGCCCTTTATGGTTTCCAGCCTCGGCTATGGGCTGCTGTGGCATAACCCGGCGATTGGCGAAGCTACCTTCGGTAAAAATATCACGCGTTGGCAGGCGCAGGTCACCGATCAGATGGATTACTGGATCACCGCTGGCGATTCACCAGCGCAGATTATGCGGCAGTATGGTCGTGCCGTCGGCACCGCGCCAATGATGCCTGACTTTGCCACCGGTTTCTGGCAGTGCAAATTGCGCTACCGCAGCCAGCAAGAGGTGCTGGAGGTGGCGCGGGAATACCGCCGCTGTCAGCTGCCGCTATCGGTTATCGTCATCGACTTTTTCCACTGGCCGAATCAGGGGGACTGGTGTTTCGACCCGCTCGACTGGCCGGACCCGGCGGCAATGGTTAAAGCGTTAAAAGAGATGGGCATCGAAACCATGGTTTCAGTCTGGCCGACGGTGGATAGCCGTAGCGCCAACTATGCGCGCATGAAATCGCGCGGGCTGTTGGTGAACAGCGATCGCGGCGTATCGGTTAATCTCGATTTCCTCGGCAATACCACCTTTTTTGACGCCACGCATCCGGCGGCACGCGCCTTTGTCTGGCAAGAGGTGCAACGCAACTATTACGACCTCGGCATTCGTACCTTCTGGCTGGATGAGGCGGAGCCGGAATATCGCGCCTACGATTTTGATAACTATCGCTACCACCTTGGGCCGGTGCTGGAAGTGGGGAATATCTATCCGCAAAAGTTTGCGCAGGGCTTTTGGGAAGGACTGCGCCAGCAGGGCGAAAGCGAAATTGTTAACCTGGTGCGCTGCGCCTGGGCTGGCAGCCAGCGCTACGGCGTGCTCGCCTGGTCGGGCGATGTTCACTCCTCGTTTCATGCGCTGCGTAATCAGTTTTCTGCCGGTTTAAATATGGCGATGGCCGGGATCCCCTGGTGGACAACCGATATCGGCGGTTTTCAGGGCGGCAATATCCACGATCCCGCTTTCCATGAGCTACTGATCCGCTGGTTCCAGTGGGCGGTGTTCTGCCCGGTAATGCGCCTGCACGGCTATCGTGAGCCGCAGATCCAGCCGGAAGAGCCGTGGCGTAACGGTATCGCCCAGTGCAACAGCGGCTCGCCGAATGAGGTCTGGAGTTATGGTGAAGAGAATTACGCGCTAATGAAGGATTGCCTGCTGCTGCGTGAGCGCCTGCGCCCTTATATCAATCAGCTGATGCTGGAGGCGCATCAGCAGGGCGATCCGGTGATGCGCCCGCTATTTTACCACTATCCACAGCAGGCGGAGAGCTGGCAGGTAGAGGACCAATATTTGCTGGGGCAGGATCTGCTGGTGGCGCCGGTGCTGCACGCTGGACAGCGTGAACGCCGTCTTTGGCTACCGGCGGGTGACCGCTGGATTAGCCGCAGCGGCACACAGTATCAGGGCGGGCAGTGGCTGACGGTGGCGACGCCGCTTGAGGTTATCCCCGTTCTGGTGCGCGCAGAAGCAGACCCGACGCTGGTGGCAGCGCTGCGCGTCTGATTAACTGTAATCTTTTGCCTGAGGTGTGAAACCTCAGGCAATGAGCTTATTCAGAAACGCGTCCAGCGTTTTACATAAGCATTTTCTTCAGAAACACTTCCCATACCGCCAGGCTTAAGTTCTCTCTCATTTACCCTTTATTATTCAGGTGAAATAGCTACCGTAATAAATGATCTGTTACGCTGGAACAGACGTTGTGCAGTTTTTTCATTATTTTAATAAATATATTTTTGCGTAATAAAATCACGTCCTCAGATTAATGAAGTTATAGCGATATTTATTTTTAGGTGAACTGCTAATAATAACCGCTAAGCTGTCCCGCTAATTTTTTTATTGGGAAAAAGGTGTATATTGATTGCTTGTCGGCATGCGGCTGTTGCCAGGCGGAATTAAAAGGTTGCCATGATGATGTCTGCCTTTTTATTGATGATGTCACGCAGGCAATGTTTTCAGAATACGGACTGATGAAAAAGAAAAAAAGTACGCCAACGCCCCACGACGCCACCTTCCGGCAGTTTCTGACGCAGCCGGCGATTGCGCGGGATTTTATGGAACTGCATTTGCCGCAGGCGTTGCGCGCCATCTGCGATCTCAGCACGCTGAAACTGGAGTCCGGCTCGTTCGTTGAGGACGATCTGCGCCAGTACTTCAGTGACGTGCTTTACAGCTTAAAAACCACCGCGGGCGATGGCTATATTCACGTGCTGATTGAGCATCAGTCGACGCCCGATAAGCATATGGCATTTCGGCTGCTGCGTTATGCCGTGGCCGCGATGCAGCGGCATCTCGAGGCGGGTCATAAAAAGCTGCCGCTGGTGATACCGGTATTGTTTTATATGGGAAAACGCAGGCCGTATCCTTATTCTCTGCGCTGGCTGGAGCAGTTTGATGACCCACAGCGGGCAGAGCAGCTTTATGGCAGCGCGTTTCCGCTGGTTGACGTGACGGTGATATCTGACGACGAGATTATGGCGCATCGCGGTATGGCAGCGCTGACGCTGCTGCAGAAACATATTCATCAGCGCGATATCGCCACCGTAATGGATCGTCTGGCGACGCTGTTAATGGCGGATTATCTTTCTTCACCACAGGTAATGGCGCTGATACACTATCTGGTACAGGCGGGTGAGTCAGCGGATTCTGAAGCCCTGGTTCGCCAACTGGCACAGCGTGTGCCGCAACACGGAGAGGCACTTATGACTATCGCACAACAGCTTGAACAGAAGGGCGTTGAGAAAGGTATCGAGAAAGGTATCCAGATCGGCGAACAGCGCGGCGTTGAGAAAGGTATCGAACTTGGCATTGAAAAGGGCCGTAACCAGGGCAAACTTGAAGTTGCGCGTAGCCTGTTAAAAATGGGCATGTCTCACGCATCCATTCTGGAAGCAACCGGCCTTACGGAACACGAACTGACACAGCTTTGCCACTGAGCCTGCGCTTTTACGCTGAAAAGCAGCAATCAACGGTTTTTCAACGCAAGGCGCAGTCACTGCCGCCAGCGGTTTGGGTGGATCACCTTGGTTTAAAACCATGAGTTCGATGCTCCCGTTTTTAATTTTCTCCACATTAATGAATATATTTACCTGGTAACTATTTCCTCCCTGACAGCAATACGCGCTGCGGCACAATACTCCGCAGCTGTTTTTTTAATTTATTTGTGCATTTAATAATTAATTATGCAGTTAAAAACGGCATGATTTTTTACTGGATGTTTTAATCATAACCGGTAATTTTTTCGGTTAATGTATCTTTTTGATAATCAGGTTATATTAATTGTCGAGCTGTGTTGCTGTTATTAAACGAATACAGCATGCCGCTTACTCATATTTGCATTGTCCAGAAACGGGTTCGATATCGCATAGGCTATTTCCAAAGTACAAACAAATGAAAAAGAAAAACACTACGCCAACGCCCCACGACGCCACCTTCCGGCAGTTTCTGACGCAGCCGGCGATTGCGCGGGATTTTATGGAACTGCATTTGCCGCAGGCGTTGCGCGCCATCTGCGATCCCAGCACGCTGAAACTGGAGTCCGGCTCGTTCGTTGAGGACGATCTGCGCCAGTACTTCAGTGACGTGCTTTACAGCTTAAAAACCACCGCGGGCGATGGCTATATTCACGTGCTGATTGAGCATCAGTCGACGCCCGATAAGCATATGGCATTTCGGCTGCTGCGTTATGCCGTGGCCGCGATGCAGCGGCATCTCGAGGCGGGTCATAAAAAGCTGCCGCTGGTGATACCGGTATTGTTTTATATGGGTAAACGCAGGCCGTATCCTTATTCCCTGCGCTGGCTGGAGCAGTTTGATGACCCGCAGCGGGCAGAGCAGCTCTACGGCAACGCGTTTCCGCTGGTTGACGTGACGGTGATACCTGACGACGAAATTATGAAGCATCGCGGGATGGCAGCGCTGACGCTGTTGCAGAAACATATTCACCAGCGCGATATCGCCACCGTAATGGATCGTCTGGCGACGCTGTTAATGGCGGATTATCTTTCTTCACCACAGGTAATGGCGCTGATACACTATCTGGTACAGGCGGGTGAGTCAGCGGATTCTGAAGCCCTGGTTCGCCAACTGGCACAGCGTGTGCCGCAACACGGAGAGGCACTTATGACTATCGCACAACAGCTTGAACAGAAGGGCGTTGAGAAGGGTATCGAGAAGGGTATCCAGATCGGCGAACAGCGCGGCATTGAAAAAGGCCGTAACCAGGGCAAACTTGAAGTCGCCCGTAGCCTGTTAAAAATGGGCATGTCTCATGCATCCATTCTGGAAGCAACCGGCCTCACAGAACACGAACTGGCGCAGCTTTGCCACTGAACTTTCTATGACCATTGCACAACAGCTTGAACAGAAGGGCGTTGAGAAAGGTATCGAGAAAGGTATTGAAAAAGGTATCCAGATCGGTGAACAGCGCGGCGTTGAGAGAGGTATTGAGCTCGGCATTGAAAAAGGCCGTAACCAGGGCAAGCTTGAAGTCGCCCGTAGCCTGTTAAAAATGGGTATGTCTCACGCATCCATTCTGGAAGCGACCGGCCTTACGGAACACGAACTGACACAGCTTTGCCACTGAGCCTGCGCTTTTGCGCTGAAAAGCAGCAATCAACGGTTTTCCAACGCAAGGCGCAGTCACTGCCGCCAGCGGTTTGCCGTATCTTATTCGCGCTCGATCTGGCACCGCGCCTTACCATCCGGCCTGCCTCAGGCAATCAGCTCTGTCAGAAAATCGCCCAGCGCTTTACGCGGATCATCCTCTTCTGAAACAATCATCTCAATGCCCCATTGCCCAAGCACCTCTTTCGCCACCGGATTATTACGATTAGTAAACAGATAAGAGGTGGGACGGGCGGACGACAGCCCGGTGCGCCCCCACATTTTTGTCAGGCGATAAAACAGCAGGCGAATATTAAAATCACTGATGCTGTAACCGACAAACAGCACGGAATTGCCCATCACGTCATGCGTCAGCTTAATATCCAACGGTGAATCGAAATAAAGCCGTTCAAAATAGCTGCTTTCATCCAGCACAATCGAGGTATCGTCATCAAAATCGCCGTGCAGCTTAATAATATGGCGGCGGCTTTCAGTAAGCGGAACCAGATCGGCGGCATTGGCGACTTTGTAATAGGGGACTTTATGCGCGTCATGCGCCATCTCCAGCCAGCGATCGTAATTGGTGGTATAGATACGTGAGAAATATCCCTGGGTAATCATGGTATGAATTTCAGAGGAGCGCACATCAATATCGGGGCGGTGCCACTCGCGATCCATCCAGCTGCGCAGCGGGCCCAGCGATCCCTTTTTCTGCTTATAATATTCCGCCAGCGACAGGTGCGTGCCGTAAGTATTAAAGATTTTGGGGTCGTAGCCCAGTTCCTGCGCAAGATGGGCAATCAGTTCATGCCACTCCGGCAGCCCTAAATTGCGTGAAACGCCCGCCCCGGCAAAAAGAATTAATTTTCCGGCGTCGTAGGCACGTTTCAGTTCAGGTTTCATGGCAGAGTCCTTGCGGTTTTCAAAAAGGCGGCAAAACGGTCCAGCGCCAGCCGCCGCATCGAAATTTCATGCTTTAGCTCGCCCATCTCGGCGAAAGTTTGCGTATGGCCTTCCGGCACAAAGATGCAGTCCCAGAGAAATTCACGCGAGCCCGCAGGCTCGGCGGTGATCTTGCCGCGAACCTCGCCGGAAAACTGATACATTTTGCGCCCGTCGCAATAGCCCAGCACGGTTTTCGCCGTAGCGTACTGGCTATCCAGCGCCTGCACCAGCGCGGTAAAGCGATCGGCATTCAGCCGATGCCAGAAAATGCGCGTCAGCCCGGCGGGCAGACCGTTCAGGCCGTCGAGATAGAGGCCGGTATGCTCAACAAACAGCGGCCGTCCAATCAGAGAAAAGGCTTTGGTGAGCTTGTCGCGCACCAGCTCTACTTCATTTTCAGTTTGTATTTCCTCAATCCGACAGGCAACCGGAAGTATTTCCACCCCGATAGGCTCAAGGATTTTGCGCACTTCGTCCAGCTTTAGCTCATTGCTGGAAAGAAACCGGATTTTCATTGCTTCACCTGATTCTGTTTCTGCCGGCATGGTTATGATTATGAGCGCCGTGCGGCGCCGACCGGTGTCAACCAGTGTAGACCAGATAGGATGGGCAGGCAGCAGGGAAAAAACAAGCGAAGGCATCGGGCAGGACGCCCGATGCCGGTTGAGTTTAGTAGCGCGTATCCTGCGCTTTCAGCGATCCTGCGCGCTCTTTCACAAATTCAGCCGCGCGCTTGCCAGCCAGGAAAGCGTGGTCGGAATTGTAGTATTCCCATTCGCTATAACGGCCCGACAGCAAAATATCCTGTTGCAGCAGCCAGTCGCGGATCAGCGCAATACTCGCTTTACGCGCATGATCGTACACAACATAGGCGTAAGGAATATCTACCTGATTGGCGGTAAGAATCGGGTCATCGGCGTTGATCATGCCAACGGCAATGCACTCCTGAATGCAGCGCTGGATTAGCGCATTGCCTTCGGCGGGCAGAGGTTTATCAGGGGAATAGCTAATCTCAAAGGTTAAGCCGCAGCCCCCCGGCGGATTACAGTGCGGGCTGGCGTTACCCTGCACAAAAATGCGGTGGAACAGCGTATCGCCGGGATAGTAGATCCAATGCTTCTCGGTAAGGTCAGCGCGCCCGACGCCGATATTGACGCAGCGAATAGAAACATGGCGCAGTTTTGCCACCGCTTCATGAATTTCCGGCGGCGCTTCATCGCCAATCATCGCAATCAGCTGCGGCAGCGGCATAGTGCTGATGAGCTGATCGTAGCGATAGCGCCGCCCATCCGTCAGCACGGCGATATGCTGCTCAGGATGCAGCTCGGCCAGCGTGCTGTTGGTCTCCAGATCGCAGGTCAAATGGGGCAAGAAGCCGTGCATCAGCGCCTGAAAACCGCCTTTCAGCGGATAGCCAAAGCGCGCGTTAGGCCCCATCGGTTTTTCCAGCGGCGCCAGCGCGCCCTCAATAATTTGCGCCAGATCCGGCAGCGGCACGCGTCCGCCCAGCCAGGAGGTCTCCATTTCCGTAAGCGGCAGCGCCCAAAGTTTGCGGTTATAGGGCAGGGCAAAATGTTTCGCAATGCCCCGGCCCCAGGTGCGGAAAATGAACTGCTCGAAGTTTTCCGGCTGCGTTTGTTTTTCCAGCCCGGCATACACATCGCCATCCGGCACCGTGCCATCGGCGCAGCAGTCATGACGCTTCACGACCGGTGGTGCGTCGTTTGACGCCTCCGCCGCTTCGCCGCTAACACCATAACGCGCCTCGATTGCGCCAAGAATACACTCTTTAATCACCTCGGCAGGCAGACCGTGCAGCGAACCCTGGAACGGATAGCGGGTATAGATGCCATCGTTATAAACCCACGCTTCGCGCATCTGCCAGTGCAGGTTATCGCCCAGCAGCATTTCATACATTTTCAGCACGTAAGGATCCTGCGAAAACATAATATGACCCGCGTAATCGAAGGTGAAACCCTTATCGTTAATCGAACGACACCAGCCGCCCGGCGTGGCATTTTTTTCCAGTACCACCGCCCCTTTCCCATAGTGATAACCTGCGCTCAGGCCGGTTGGCCCGGCACCAATTACCAGACAGGGGATAACGGATTGCTGCTCGGCGGCCGGTTTCAGACGGCGGGTAATCTGCTGAACTTCATCGGCGATAACCGGCGGGGCGCTTTCCGGCACCGGCATGCGCGTTTTCGCCGCGCCTTGTTTCATCAGTGCAAGCATCTGTTCCGCTGCCGCATCCCAGGATGTCGCGGCCACCACTGCCTGCATGCGCTGCGCCAGCTGTTCACGCTCTGCTGCATCCAGGGTTAGCGCGCGTTCACAGGCGTGAACAAACTCCTCAGGTCGATAGGCGATAGCCACCAGTTCAGCGTAATGTCGTGCGACATCGGTAATCGCGGTGCTGACGATCGGCAGCTGCGCCGCCATATACTCCAGCACTTTGGTCGGGCTGATAAACTGCGTGGAGGGATTCAGGGCAAACGGCATCAGGCACACATCCCAACCGGCCAGGAACTGCGGCAGTGCCTCATACGGCTGCTGCCCCAGCCAGTGAATATTGGCGCGCTGCGGCAGCGTCGCCGGATCGATTTTCACTACCGGTCCCACCATCACGATTTGCCATTCCGGATGCGTATCGGCCAGCGCGGCCACCAGCGTCAGATCGAGACGTTCATCAATCACGCCGTAATAGCCAAGACGCGGGCGCGGCAGCGCCTGCTGCTGCGGATGCCCGTTGCTGCGATCCAGCGCCTGTTCAAAATGTACCGCGTCCACGCTGCTGGGGAAGCAGTAGATAGCGTGATGCTTGTTCTTTTTCGCTTCGTACAGGCTGGAGCCGCCGGTAAACACCAGATCGGCGCGCGTCATCAGCGCCGATTCACGCTGCTGCAGCTGACGCGGCGCCAGGTTAAAGGCGGAAAGCTCATCCATACAGTCATAGATCACCAGCGACGGGGTAAAGGGCGTCAGCAGCGGCAGCGCCATCGGCGTATAGAACCAGACGATCGGCTGCTCTTGTTCATCCACCAGCGCCGTTAGCAACAGCTGCAGCGTGGCGATTTGGTCGTCATGAAAGCCAGGGGCGGAGATCGGCGTATGCGGCTGAATAACGGTGACGTTAGGGGCGGGATGAGAATAATGCAGCGTCGGCGACCCCGGATCGTAAATCGGCTCTTCAATAAACAGCACGCGATAGTGCTGCGCCAGACGAGAGAGCAAATGCTGCGGACGTTGAAAAACAAATCCCCAACGCAAATGGCTAAAAACAATCAAAGTTTTTTGCTGCATATCCTTCTCCTTATTCTCCGCTGCCGGAGCGATAAACGACTGAAAGTTCAGTAACGTACGTTGCGCCTGGCGTAGTGCCGCAGCGTAAGGTGGGTTGATGACACGACGGAAAGGATCAGGGCCGTCGCGGTCGAGATCCCACAGCCCGCTATGCGGCCAGGCCAGCATGTCATGCCATGCTGGCCGGTCGATAATGGGGTAAAGAGAGACGCCGCACAGCTCTGCGCCGCTGAGCTGCGCCTGGGCGATATGCGCGGTCACCTCTGCAATCCAGGCACCGCGTCCGCTGCCGACATGGCTGGTCTCAGAGAGCAACAGCGGGCGTTGGTAACGCTGATGCAGCTCGCTCAGCATTTGATGCAGCGGCTTACGCCGCCGATCGCCCAGATGCCAGGCCAGCCGGTGCATCGACGGGATTTCCCACTGGTTGTCGTGGTAGTAATTGGCGCCGACCAGATCGAGATAGCGTTCTGCGCCGCCCAGCTCCGGCGCCAGGCGGCCGCTGAGCATATCCCACGCCTGAAACTGCGCATTGCTCATCGCCTGTGCCATTTGCTGTGCTTCTGGCGTATCTTCCGCTGAAACCAGATGAATAATGGGATCGCAGTGCAGGATCCGCGCGCGACTATCGACCTGCCAGATCGCGTCGCAGCCCGCCAGCGTGGCCTTTACCAGCTGACGTTTACAGGCGTCGGCGGGATCCGGTCCCGGCAGGTTAGCGCAGGGGAATAGCCCCACGGCAAGGCCCCAACTCAGGAACGAGATCTCATTAATCGGCGAATAGACCGGAGGTTGCGTCGAATAGGACGCGAGGAAGCGCGCTGCGGCGGCGCAAAAGGCGGCAAAGCGGGGAATAAAATCATCAGAGAACAGCGCCAGATCTTCCGGCCAGCCATAGTGGCAGAGCGTCCAGCAAATTTGAATATCATGCTCTTGTGCCGCCTCAATACGCGAAATTAGCGAGGAAAAGTCATATTCGCCGTCACGTTCTATTAGTCGCCAGCCGACGCTTTCGCGCACGCTTTTAATATCAAAAGCTTTTAACGCCGCATAATCTTCCTTTACCCGCGTCTGATGAGCATTAGTGAGATTCATCGCTAACCGGGTGCCATGCGGGTTAATATGATCCGCGCCCTCGTAGCCTGCCTGCCAGAATGAGGCAAAAGGTGTCATCATTATTTCTCCTGCAGCCTTGCCAGAATAAAAACTGACAGCCGCATCCGCTGAAACAAAAACAACGGCAAATGCCGTGTAAACATTGCAGGCCATTCGGAACGCATGACCGGTGGGCAGATCGTATTCGCTGTGTTAAGCAAGGATAGGCGCGGGGGAGCCCTGTAAAATGGTCAAAAAAGAGAAATAAATTACCAGGCGCGGTTACGCTTGTTTATATTGATTTTATTAAATAATTTCGCAAGGGGAGCGGTTAGCCTAAGTATAGGTAACCCTGCTTGCTGCGCAAGAAATGTGCGCATAACCCAATTAAGTTAGGAATTTCCTTACTGTCAGGCTGTTGCAAGTATAAATTTTACTGATGTTTTTAGTTAAATAAGCGCGACGGCAACAGCACCGCATAACTTATTAATAAAAGTGATTAACCAACTGAACAGGGGCATTTTAAAAAAATGTATTGCCTGGTTCCCAGTAATTATTGGGTGTGCCAGCGCTTTAGCAGACTAAATAAAATAAGCGCTTCGGTTATAGATAAATAAATTGGCAAGGAGAGATTATTTTTCAAAAAAACGTTAAGCCGCCCGTGCAGGCAGGTAAAACACGTTTAAGAAAATAGCAGGATAGCATTACGCCATTTTATCATTCAAATTTTATGAACGAAATAAGCAAAAGCTTCCGCTTTTTAACTTAGCGTTCTCCGCCTATGATTTATCACAACGAGGCGTAGAGCCTCATCCTGTCAAAATCAGACGAGGCTTACCGCTATGAAATCTATCAAAACTTTTGCTGCAATTATCATGCTTTCCACCGTTTCTTTTGGCAGCTTTGCCGCAAGCGTTACCGCAACAGCGCTGACGCTGGACGCCGCTGAGGCGAAAATCGCCGCTCAGGCGCAACAGCAGGGTGCGACTTATAAAATCACCGAGGCCAATTTTAATAACGGCGTGCATATGACCGCTGAGCTGGTGAAATAACCACGTAGCGATAAAGAAACGCTAAGCGTCCGGGCCAATGCGCCGGGGATCGCCGCAGAGTAAAACGCCTGCGCCGCATAAGGCGCAAGCAAT
This sequence comes from Mixta sp. BE291, assembly GCF_031457955.1. NCBI lineage: Bacteria > Pseudomonadati > Pseudomonadota > Gammaproteobacteria > Enterobacterales > Erwiniaceae > Mixta > Mixta sp. BE291. The sequence goes on from NZ_JAVDXN010000005.1 coordinate 139,469, forward strand.
CCAGCCAGCACTGCCATCGGCAGGGAGAAAGCCATGAAAATTATGCGTGCCAACCCAACACAGCTGTTTGCCTGGGGCCCTTTTACTATTCGACGCATCCGCCCCGGTGAGATCGATCCTGCCGCCAGCGACCGCGCTTTTGGGCCGCTTGCCGTCATCGACCATATGCAAATCGAGAACGGCTCGCAGATTGCCATGCATCAGCACGTTAATGATGAAATTCTGCATTACATCTGGCGCGGCTCAATGGTGCATGAAAATCAGCAGGGCGAAAGAACCCCGCTGTCGGCGAAAAAACTGATGCTGATGAATGCCGGGCGCGGCGTATGGCATCAGGAATCCACGCCGCTGGTGAATGCCGAGATGTTGCAGGTGGTTATCCGCCCCGATGAGGCAGATCAAGAAGGGCGCGTACAGTTTATGGTGCGGCCTGACGGCATCAGCGTCGGAGAGTGGACGCTGCTGGCTGGGCCGAATAGTGACGCGCCGCTGGCGCTGCGGCAAAACCTGTTCGTTTATGATATTCAACTGCTGGCGCAAAGCACCACCGAGGTGCCTTATCGCCCTGGCATGGCGCAGTGGCTTTATGTCGCGGAAGGGGAAATTACGCTGGGCGGCGAGCAGCTGGAAAAAGGCGATGCGGTCAGCGCCAGTCAGCCTTTACCGCCGCTGAACGCCAGCCGTGACGCCATCCTGGTCTGTTTTCAGGTGGATTTAGCCGCTAAAGCGACGCGCGTCGGGCATATCAGCGGACAATAAACGTAGACGGTGAGCGATACGGCGAGAGTCGTGCAATGCTCGCCGTTTTTTATCTGGAGCATCCCGTTGTGCTGCTATTGCTGGCTGCCCTGGCTATGATAGCGCACAGATAAACCAACGGGACAGCGAGATGATTGAAGCACAGCAGCAGATCGCATCTGCTTTTCAACAGGCAATGCAGCAGCAGGCCGCAGAAAAAAATATTGTTCTCGATGGACAGCAAAAGCAGCTTATCGCCCGTCTGGATGCGTTAATTGCGCCGCTGCTAACTCATGCGCCGCAGGTTCATCACGGCATCTATATTTGCGGCGAGCCGGGACGCGGAAAATCTTTTATCGCCGACGCCTTTTTTAACTGGGCGCCGCTGGCGCAGAAAAAGCGCGTACACTTTCACCTCTTTTTTCGCGAGCTGCATCAAATCATCGCCCGCGGCAGTACGATTGACGCGGCGATCGACGCCGCTATCGGGCGCTGTCAGCTGCTCTGTTTTGATGAGTTTCATCTGCACGATATCGGCGATGCGATGCTGATTAAACCGCTGCTGGAGCGGCTGTTTCAACGCGGCGTTTTGCTGGTCGCTACCTCAAACCATCCGCCGGAAAACCTGTTGGCTAATCCGCTTTATCATCAACGCTTTGTCTCGTCGATTGCGTTGATCAGAGCGCAGATGGAAGTCATCACGCTCACGGGAGAGAAAGATTACCGCACGCTGTGCCATGAGGCGCAGGGCGCGTTCAGGCTCGGCGGGCTATTGATTGCTGCCAGCCGGGCGCAGCGCCAACGGTTGGGTTTACCTGAAGCGGCAGCGGAGCCGTTGCCGTTAACGGTAGGATATCGCACCCTTGCCACGCTTTCGCCCGCCGGGACGTTTTTGCATTTCTCTTTCAGCGCGCTGTGCGAAGCGCCAACGGCGGTGATGGATTATTTACTGCTCTGTGAGCAATATCCGCAGTGGCTGATTGAGCACGTGCCGCCGCTCGCTCAGGTTTCACCGGCCGTTCAGCAGCGTTTTATCAACGTGATTGATGTGCTGTACGATCGTCAGTGTCGGCTGTTTCTCACCACGGATTGTGACCTGGCAACGCTGACGCAGGGCGTAGAGCTGGAGGATATTCAGCGCACCCGTAGCCGCCTGCAGGTGCTGCCGGTTTATCCAGCACAGGACGCATGATATTGCCGCTGCGCTTGCGTTACGAGTGAGTCAACTATACTGAAACCATCCACGCCTGTTCAGTCAAAGCCATTTATGCCGCTGTATTGGCTGAATAATAAAATCCTTAATCGTCTTAACGGCCTTTGTCGCCGTTCACCAGCAAGGAGAAGTTTCTGTTATGACCAGTCGACCACAGCCGCCGCAACCAGAACAGCAACAGGATGTCCCAGGCACTATTTTTGATATGCAGCCTGCACCGGATCATGGTGAAACCAGCTATAAAGGCTCAGGCCGCCTGGCGGGTAAAAAAGCGATTATTACCGGTGGTGATTCCGGTATTGGCCGCGCCGTCGCTATCGCCTATGCGCGTGAAGGGGCCGATGTGCTGATCTCTTACCTTGATGAGCATGAGGATGCCAGAGATACCGCGCGTTTGATTGAAGAAGCAGGGCAGAAAGCCGTGCTGGTGCCAGGCGATATTAGCGAAGCGGAACATTGTCGCCATATTATTCAGCAGGCGGTGAGCAATTTCGGACAGATCGATATTCTGGTGAATAATGCTGCTTTTCAGATGACCCGCGAGTCGCTGGATGAGATCAGCGATGAAGAGTTTGACCGTACGATGAAAACCAATATCTACGGCATGTCTATCTCTGCCGGGCGGCGGTGCCGCATATGCCTGCCGGTGCATCGATTATCAATACCGCCTCGGTGAATGCCGATCAGCCCAAACCGAAGCTGATCGCCTATTCCGCCACTAAAGCGGCGATCGTTAACTTCTCCGGCGGCCTGGCTGCGCTGCTGGCTGAAAAGGGCATTCGCTCTAATGTGGTAGCGCCAGGGCCGATCTGGACGCCGCTGATCCCCTCTACCATGCCCGCCGAGCAGGTGAAAAACCTGGGTAGCGAAGTGCCGTTGCAGCGCGTTGGTCAACCGGCTGAACTGGCGCCCGCCTATGTGATGCTGGCCAGCGATGAATCCAGCTACGTTTCTGGCTCTACCGTGGCGGTCACCGGTGGCGTGGCGGTGATTTGATCACCGAACGGCAGCCGTGCGCTGCCGTCCTTCAGCAGACGCAATCAGTTAAAGGGATATTCTCTTGCCAGCAGGCGCGCAATCACGTTAAGCGCGCCTTCATCATCATGGTTCTCGGTGCGGTAACGCGCCGCCGCCTTTACCGCATCCGTGGCGTTCGCCATCGCAAAGCTGTAGCCTGCATGACGCAGCATTTCGAGATCGTTGCCGCTATCGCCGATCGCCACCACTTCACAATCATCAATGCCCCAGCGCTGCTGTAGCAGGCTGATACCGTGCGCTTTATGCAGGCCGGGAATAATCAAATCCACAAAGCCGAAGCCGCTGGAAACCGGCTGCACGATATTATTCGCTGCGCTAAGCGCGGTGGTTAAGCGCTCAATCAGCGGCGTGACGCCTTCATGGGGCAGATTAAGGGAAAATTTAAAAATGGTGTCGTCGATGTTGTTGAGATCGTCGCATTTCTCCAGACGACGGTAATGGTTGGAGAGGAGCGCCACCACCTCATCCGGCATAGAGGGAGAAATATAGGCGCTGCGCTTGCCGCAGACCACGGTATGAATTTCCGGCTCACTGGCTAAAATGGCCAGCACCTGGCGGACATTTTCCGCGCTCAGTTCACCGCAAAACACTTCTTGATTCCGATCGCTGATCCAGGCGCCGTTTTCCGCGACAAAAGCAATTTCATCAGCGATATCAGGGAAATAGCTGTGCAGCTGATAATACTGATTGCCACTCGCCACCACGAAACGGATATCTCGTGCTTTCAGTTGGGCATACTGACGCAAAAAACGCGAGGTGTTATAACGCTTGGCGGAATCAAGAAACGTTCCGTCCATATCAACCGCAACCAATTTTACCGCCACCGGGTTCTCCTTCAGATAAAGATCGATTTTTACCGCCTCATGCCAGCAAACGCGGCGTGAGTCATTAACATTAATAATGACCAATAGTTAATCCAGTAACCATAATTTTAATCTGATATGCAGCCTGTGACAGCACAATGCGTTTGGCGGATTAAGTGCCAGAGGGGAAACAGGGGGGTATGTATAATGACTGGCGCTATACGCGGGCAGAAAAGGGGCGATGGCGAGAAGGGCATAGCGAATAAAGGGTAAAAAGCTGGCCAGGCCAACTTTTTACTTTTGCCACAGCAGGAATTTACTGAGCAATTAAAGCGTGCTGGCACGCATTGGTGTCCTGAGACAATTTGCTTTGGTCTGCTGCGGGCAATTTTTGCCAGATATTTATTACTTTATCGGCTGCGGTTTGGTTGAATTTAATACGCTGTAGCGCGTAGTCGTTATTACTGCCTTCAACAATACTACGCATTCTCTGGGCATAGTTATCGCTCTGCTGTGCCACCACACTACACAAGATCCCTGCATAGTACGCCTGATCTTCAGGATCAACATAAGTGACGTAGCGCCATGTCATGACACCCAGCACGCCCACTAACAATAAACCTATCCACTTCTTATACAAACGTCTGCTTCCTTTATTGCTGTTAGCCTGAAATATCGCTTTCAGGCCAGATTATAATATTTATTACCAGTATGCCAGGCTGCTTGCACGTTACCGGACTCACGCAGGCCAATAGCGACAGCTAATCAGCTGCGCCGTGGCTGGCCTGAAGCGCGGCTTCCATGGCGTCCAGCGCCGCCTTGTTTTCCAGCCCCCATTGGTACATTTGCTCAATCGGCTGAGCAAATTTCCAGCCCAGTTCGGTAAGCTGATATTCCACCTTCGGCGGCACGACATTATAGACATGACGCTGCACCAATCCACGCTGTTCAACCTCACGTAGCGTCTGAATCAGCATTTTTTTAGATATCCCTTGCAGGCTGCGCTGCAGCTCACCGGTACGGCATTTGCCGCCTGGCCAGTGATAAAGCGCGTGGATCACCATGGTGGTCCATTTCACCGCGAACAGCTCCATCAGCCGACGCGGTTCAGAATCGGCGTAAAAATATAATTTCCCATCAACCAGTGTTGGCATACGGTAACCTTTTGGTGACTATGACCCTAAAAGGTAACTACTACCAAAGCGGGCACCTTGTGTCTATAGTAGCGCCCTCGTAAATCAGGCCCGGCCTGAATGAATAGATGATGTAGCGGAGTTCACCTGTGAAAATTAACGCAATCATGGCGCACGCGGCGGATGCGCCGCTAACCTGTGACCAGATAACGCTGCGCGCCGTGCGCGAAGACGACGTCAAAATCGACATTCTTTACTGCGGCGTCTGCCATTCCGATCTGCATATGGCGCGCAATGAGTGGGGCGTCAGCCAGTATCCGCTGGTGCCGGGCCATGAAATTGTTGGGCGTATTACCGAAACCGGCGCGCAGGTTTCCGCTTTTCGTCCCGGCGATCTGGTGGGCGTGGGCGTGATGGTGGGGTCCTGCGGGCGCTGTGATTTCTGCCAACAGCAGGAAGAGCAATATTGCGAAGCGGGTTTTGTGCCGACCTACAACGGTACGGATCCGGTCAGCGGCGAGATAACGCGCGGCGGCTATGCGCAAAGCATGGTGGTTAACAGTAAGTTTGTGGTCCGCGTGCCGGAAAACCTCGACCTGAAAGCGGTGGCGCCGCTGCTTTGCGCCGGTGTCACCACCTGGTCGCCGCTGCGTCACTGGCAGGTAAAAGCGGGCGATAAGGTCGGCGTAATCGGGCTGGGCGGCTTAGGCCATATGGCGGTGAAATTTGCCGCGGCGCTGGGCGCAGAGGTCACGCTGTTTACCACCTCCGCCGGAAAAGAGCAGGATGCGCGTCGACTCGGTGCCCGTCATGTGGTGATTTCGCGCGATGCGGAGCAGATGGCCGCCTGGCAGCATCGCCTCGACTTTATTCTTGATTGCGTGGCAGCGCCTCATGATCTGAATCCTTACCTGAATACGCTGCGCGCCAACGGTCAGCTGGTGCTGGTGGGTATTCCGGAAAATCCGCATCCGGCGCCTGATATCACGCCGATGGTTTTCCGCCGTCTTAGCGTGAGCGGCACCTCTATCGGCAGTATTCGTGAAACGCAGGAGATGCTCGATTTCTGCGGCAGGCACAATATTACCGCTGACGTCGAGCTGATTAACGGCGATGAAGTGGAGCAGGCATTTGCGCGGATGCTTAAAAGCGATGTGAAGTACCGCTTTGTGATTGATATGCAGGCGACGCATTGGCGTAACGCCTGAGTGTCTGAAACTGCGGCCCGCAGCGGGATGCTTCAGGCCGCAGCAGCGGGTTAGCGGCGGTTGCGCCAGACGGTCTGCACGTTACAGAATTCATGCAGGCCAAAGTGCGACAGTTCGCGGCCAAAACCGCTTTTTTTCACGCCGCCGAAAGCAACGCGTGCATCGCTGGCGCTGTAGCCATTGATAAATACGCCGCCGCACTCCAGACGTTCCGCCATCTCTGAGGCTAACGCGTCGTTTGCGCTATAGATGGTCGCCATCAGGCCGAAGTCGCTGTCGTTAGCCAGCTGTAACGCATGTTCAGCATTATCCGCAACGGTAATCGCCGCCACCGGACCAAACATCTCCTGACGGAAAGCGGTCATCGTGGGCGTCACGTTGCCAAGCACGGTCGGCATATAATAGTTGCCTTCACCGGCCAGCTTATCACCGCCCGCCAGCAGCGTTGCGCCTTCCGCCAGCGTCGCCAGCACCTGCTGATGAAGCTCATCGCGCAGATCGTAACGCGCCATTGGGCCGATACGGTTTTCTTCCACGCGCGGATCGCCCATTTTCAGCTGGGCGACCGCCGCGACAAATTTTTCGCTAAAAGCATCGGCAATCTCGCGTTCGATAATAAAGCGCTTGGCTGCTGCGCAAACCTGTCCGGTATTCTGATAGCGTCCGGCAATCGCCGCCTGCACCGCCGCATCCAGATCGGCATCTTTCAGAACGATAAAGGGATCGGATCCGCCCAGTTCCAGCACGCACTTCTTCAGCGCCGCGCCGGCCTGCGCGCCGATAGCGGAACCCGCTCGGACGCTGCCGGTGACCGTGACCGCCGCGATGCGCGCATCGTTAATGGCCTGGCTGACGCCCCCGTTAGTGGCATTAATCACGCTGAACAGATGGGCAGGCAGACCGGCATCGTTGAACAGCGCTTCAATCAGCAGGGCGCACCCCATGACGTTTGGCGCATGCTTCAGCAGATAGCTGTTGCCCGCCAGCAAAATTGGCACGGCGCCGCGCAGCACCTGCCACAGCGGAAAGTTCCACGGCATCACCGCCAGCACCGGACCAAGCGGACGATACTCAATGACCGCCTGATTATTTTCCACCTGCGTCGGCTCGGTTGCCAGCATGGCAGGACCTTGCTCAGCGTACCAGTCGCAGAGCTGCGCCGATTTTTCTACCTCAGCGCGCGCCTGCAAAATCGGTTTGCCCATTTCTGCGGTGATCATCTGCGCCATCTCTTCGCTACGTGCGCGGATAGCAGCCGCCAGATCGCGCAGCTTTTGCGCACGCTGCGTCAGCGGCTGCTGTCGCCACTGCTGGAAAGCCTGATAGTTAGCGGCAATGGCCGCATCCACCTGCTGTTCGTCGCTGTAAGGACGGGCAGAAAGCACCTCGCCGTTGGCAGGGTTGCGCGAGATAGCATGCGTTTCAGGAGTAAATGACATAACCGTTCCTCAAATATTCTTGTTGCTGATGCGCTTACCTTAATGGCTACTGGCATTCATTAAAAGTGAATAATGCTGAGCGAGTTGATTCTGAAAAAAGAATGGATTATGCGATTTACACAACGGACAGTGTTCCACCGGGTTGCCACCCTAAGCCTGGCGCAGGCGTCAGCGGTTACCAGGTTGCTGACAACGCGGTTAGTTCGCATCTGGCAAAACGTTAAAATCGCTGGTTAACGGGCTTGTGCCGCGATAAAAACAGCCCGGCAAGCGGCCAGGCCAGAGTTTTCGCTACAGTAGAAAAACTTATCGATATGTTTGTCTGCGCTCAGGCGAGTAAGAAACTAACCGCCCTGAAAACAGGCGATATATTGCGGAAAGCGAGCGGAGTTTACGATTTCTTAACGGAAAAATAGTTAAGATTATGTTATGTTAATCGCGCACTGCTGGTGATGTGGCATTGTGCGCTTCAGTTTGCCATTTTGATGGCTTTTCCCTTTGCGGTATGGAAACACTTTCCCGACGCGTATTTACGGTCGGGCTTTTCATCGCGCTGCAGGGAAGGTCATGGCATCAGGCGTGACAGACAGATTCATTATTCCAGGCCGCTTCGGGCCAGTGAAGACGGCGTGCCGGACGATTGCCGGAACCGGGAACGCGCCAGGCTTTGGCCGGATCGCCTGCAACAAACTCCAGCGAAGGTGAGAAGTAGAACGGCAGCCAGCCGCCGTAACCACTTTCCCATTCCCAGCGTACCGGGCAGGGCCAGAGAATGCCATCTTCCAAAATATAATAAATCCATCGTCCGCTGGGACGACGGGGCTTACGATTTTTCATGGAATTCACAACGATGTTGGTAAGTGCAAGAACAGTTCATATTTTGACCTGTTTACTGCCAGATAGCAACCTGAGAGCCCAGGGTAAAGGCCACTTTTACGTACTCTTACCTGGCAGCCCTGCAAAGCAGCAGGGCGTAACCAGAAAGGCTTAGCGATGAACTTCACCACACAGCAGCACCGCGTTAGGGCGGCGTTGATGAATGCGCGCGGCCATGTGCTCGCAGGCGGCGCGGGTGGGATAAATATGTTCGGTAACCGGCAGGGCATCACAGGCGTCATGACCACAGGCGCTAACTAAAAGCACAAATCCAATCAACATTCTCAGCTCCTTTTGCGCGCCCGGCGTCGGGTTCTTTTTCGTCCGTCGTTAAGTATAGCTGATAAGGCTGTTTACGATTTGTTTACCTGAGCTTTGGCTGGTACTGAGGTTACCCTCAACAAAAAAACTAAGCATCATCTGACGTGGGCGCTGGCTTATTCTTCGCGCGCTTCAATAATAATTTCCGGCAGGCAGGCTTGTTCTGCATTTACCCGGCGAAACTCGGCCTGACCCTGATAAACATAAATACAGGCGCGGCCCTGAGCGCCGCCATCCTGCTCCTGCGACAGCGAAACGGTAACGGTTTCAGCCTGCGCGGCATGACTAAAAGATGCCAGTGCAAAGCACAGACATCCGGCCAGGCCTGAAGTGATTAGCGTGTGTTTCATAGCGGGCTACCTGAATATTTAGCGGTTCGGCATCGTGGTATGAGGCCGGTAAAATGCATTATTGGCGTTGGCGAAAATAAAAAAAGAGAGATTTATCTGATTCGGCATTATTTAACGTCGGGCTCACGTAAATAATGTGAGAGAGGATACCGCGCCGTGCCAAAGCGGAGCGGCATTCAGGCGGTAAGGCATTTGCGCAAAGCGGGCAAAACAGCGGCTGAGCGGGTGTTCAGGCGCGGTTTTTTATCGCCGTTTAGGCTAAACTCTGCCATTTCCCCCTTAATGACAGGAACGTTTTTATGTCGAATGAAATTGCTCATCCTTCCAGCAGCCCGAAACAGGCTGCGTTGCAGCTGGTGATTGAACTGGTTCGCGCTGGCAAACTCAGCCCGCTTCAGGGCGACGCCAGCAATATGATCTCTATTTATGAGCAGTTCAAAACGCATTTTGAGTCTGATAAGAAGAAAGACGCCTCGGATTCGGCGATTTCATGATAGCGGCTGCACGGAGCGCAAGCCCCGGCTGAAAGGTTAAGCGTTCCGCGCCGTTTCAGGCACGGAACGCAATTTTATTGCTGAGGTTTCTGAGCGTTGCGCATGGGCTGCGCACATGGAATATTGCCAGCGCTACACCGTGGCGCGCGCGGCGACAATACGACCTTCCGCCATCTGTACCGCACGGTCGCACATATGATCGATCACATCCGGGTCGTGGCTGACCAGCACCATGGTTAACCCATCCTGCTGCTTGAGCTGATTAAGCAGGTTCAGGATCTCCGCCTGCACCGACATATCCAGCGCCGAGGTCGGCTCATCCAGCAGCAGCACTTTCGGCTTTAACAGCAGCGCACGTACGATGGCGACGCGCTGACGCTGACCGCCAGAAAGCTGATGCGGATAGCGATCGGCCAGCGCTGGATCCAGCCCAACGTGGCGAAAGCCTGCGTTGATGCGATCGTTAATATTATCCTGCTTCAGCAGCGTTAACGGCTCCGCCAGCGTGCGGCGCAGCCGGTGACGCGGATGCAGCGACGCGTAGGGATCCTGAAACACCATCTGCACCTCGCGGCGCAAATCGCCGGTAAAGGTTTTACCCGGCAGCGCCTGATGCCCGGCCAGCTGCATCTCTCCCTGCCAGTGCGGATTCAGGCCCGCCATCACCCACAGCAGCGATGACTTGCCGCAGCCAGACGGCCCGACCAGCCCAAAGCATTCTCCGGCGTTCACCGTCAGCGACACATCGTGCACTACGGTGCGCAGATCGTAACCCTGGCGATGCGCCACGCTCAGATGTTGCAAATTAATCATGTTCCAGCTCCCTTGCCAGCGCGTCGCGATCCAGTACCGGCAGTGGCTGACCATGCGTGGCTTTGCTCGGTCGACACGACCAGAGCGTGCGCGTGTAAGGATGCGTGGCGCGCGGCAGCTCGGCGGCGGGCAACGTATCAAGCAGCTGGCCTTTATACATCACCATCACTCGTTCACAGTGTTCTGAAACCTGCTGCAAATCGTGGCTGATCAACAATAATCCCATGTTGCGTTCTTCCACCAGCCGCCGAATCAGCGCCAGCACCTGATCGCGCATGGCGTGATCGAGCGCGGAAGTGGGTTCATCGGCGATCAAAAATGGCGGATCGGCAATCAGCGCGATCGCTAACATAACGCGCTGTCCCATGCCGCCGGAAAGCTGATGCGGGTAACGCGATATCAGCTGCGCTGGCTGCGGCAGACCCACCGCCGCCAGCATATCGACGACCTTCTCCCGCCGCTCGGCGCGGCTCAGGCGATGGTGCAGCCGCAGCGGCTCCTCTACCTGCCAGCCAATGGTGCGCGTGGGATTCAGGGCATATTTAGGATCCTGCATCACCATCGCCAGTTCGCTGCCGCGCAGCTGGCTCCAGCGTTTTTCATTCAGCGTCAGCGCATCCCGACCCGCCACCTGGAGCTGACGCGCCTGTAAATGCAGGCCCGGTGCCAGCAGCCCCATCAGAGAACGCGCCGTCAGGGATTTACCGGAGCCCGATTCGCCCACCAGCGCCACGCGCTCGCGGCCCAGCGTAAAGCTGACCTGCTTCACCAGCGGCGTCACGCCGCTGTGAATCGTTAAATTATCAGCGATGATTAAAGGTTCAGTTGCCATGACGGGTATCCAGTCGGTCGCGCAGGCCGTCGCCTGTCAGGTTAAAGGCCAGGCTGGCGAACAAAATAGCGCCGCCGGGCGCGGCGGCCACCCACCACTGATCGAAAATCACTTTACTGCCTTCCGCCACCATCGAACCCCATTCGGCGGTAGGCGGCTGAACGCCCATGCCCAGGAAGCCGAGACCCGCGGCGGAAAGGATGATACCACCAAGGCTGAGCGCGGCACGTACCACTGCGCTGGGCAGACAGAGCGGCAGAATATGTCCAAACATCAGGCGCAGCCCGGTAATCCCCTGCATACGCGCGGCGGCCAGATAATCACTGCGGCGCAGCGCCAGCGTTTCGGCGCGCGCCTGACGCGCAAACGGCGGCCAGCTGGTTAACGCCAGCGCCAGCGCGCCGTTAAGCAAGCCGGGGCCAAGGATCGAAACCAGCGCCAGCGCAATCACCAGGTTAGGTAGCGACAGAAAGATATCGGTAATACGCATCAGCACGCGTTCGGTCCAGCCGCCAAGATAACCGGCCACAATGCCGATCAGCAGCCCGACCGGAATGGTCAGCACTAAAATCAGCGACACCAGCAACAGCGTTGGACGTGCGCCATAAATCACGCGCGACAGCAGGTCACGGCCAAAGCCGTCGGTACCAAACCAGTGGGCGGCGGAAGGGGGCAGCAAACGGGCGGAGATGGTTTGCGCATTGGGATCAAATGGCGCCAGCAGCGGTGCCAGCAGGGCGGTCAGCACCAGAATCGCCACCAGCGTAACGCCAATCTGAAGCGTCGTCAGCCGACGGCGACGCGGCGTCGGGGTGACAATTTCCGCATCGGATAAATGTTGTGTCATCGGGTTCTCGGATCGGTTAACCAGGTCAGCGCATCAACCAGCGCATTTAACAGCACAAAGCAGCCGCCGATCAGCAGCGTTGCGCCAAGGATGGCGGGCACGTCGGAGGCGAACAGCGCGGTGGTCAGATAGCGGCCCACGCCGGGCCAGGCGAAAACCGTTTCGGTTAATACCGAGCCTTCCAGCAGCGTGGCATAAGAAAGGCCCAGCACGGTAATCAGCGTGCCGCGTACGTTAGGGAAAATATGACACAGCAGGATACGCGTGCGGCTGGCGCCTTTTGCCCGTGCCAGCGTGACATATTCTTTGCCGTTTTCTTCCAGCAGCGCCGCACGCAGCAGGCGGGTAATCGCCGCCATCGACAGCATCCCCAGCACCACCACCGGCAGCCATAAATGCGCAATGGCGTTACGGAACATCTCTCTGTCGCCCGACAGCCAGCTGTCAATCAACACAAAGCCGGTTTTCGGCTCCAGCGTATAGACCCAAATATCATCCAGCCGCCCCGGCCCGGCGGACCAGTGCAGCACCGCATAAAACAGCAGCAGGCCCAGCAGACCGAGCCAGAACACCGGCACCGAATAGCCCAGCAGCGAAATCAAACGCGCCAGGTTATCCAGTACGCTGCCCGGCTTCCAGGCCGCCAGCAGCGCCAGCGTAATGCCAAAGAACGCGCCGAAGAACATGGCGCAGGTCGCCAGCTCTAACGTTGCAGGGAAGGTGCGCGCCAGATCGCTGGCGACCGGCTGGCCGGTGATATTGGACATGCCCAGTTCGCCGTGCGCCAGATGCGTCAGATAGCGCCAGAACTGCACCGGCAGCGGCTTATCCAACCCTAAATCGTGACGCACCTGCTGATAAGTGGATTCGCTGGCGTGATCGCCCGCCACCTGTAACACCGGATCAACCGGCGACAGGTGCGAAAGCATAAAGGTGAACGCTAACAGACCCAGCAACGTAACCAACAGCGAAAGCAGGCCGGTTACCAGATGACGGCCGCCGCGCCAGAATTGCCGGGCAAACCCGGCATGTGTTGCGCTGTATGCCATTACTTACTGACCTGGCTGTAGTAAACCATATCGGGGTTAATGCCCTGCACATAGCCCTTGAGATTGTCGCGTACGGCAATCAGGTTACGCGCCTGCAGCCCCACCACATAAGGGGAGTTTTTCATCACTTCGCGCTGCATCTCCTGATAAAGCGCAATGCGCTTCGCCGGATCGCTTTCTGCGGTGGCAGCCAGCGTTTTTTTGCTCAGCTCGGGGATATGCCAGTTAGAGCGCCAGGCCAGCGTGGTGCTGCCATTCTCCGGGTTATAGGCGAAAGCGGAGGCGTTGGTATTGGGATCAAAATAGTCTGCGCCCCAGGCGTTTAACGTGGCTTCATATTTATGTGCTTTAACGTTAGTTGACACTTCCGTGCTGAGGCCGGGGATCAGCTCCACCTTAATGCCGCCTTTAGCAAAGCTGGCCTGTAACGCCTGGGCGATATCCAGATAGGGCGGCTGATTGCTGACCACCAGCTTAAAGCTGACATCCTTCAGACCCGCTTTGGCTAAAATCTCTTTCGCTTTTTCCGGGTCATATTTATACGGCGTTTCATTCAGCGCGCCCGGGAAACCTTGCGGCAGGAACGACTGATGCACCTGGAATTGACCTCTCAGCAGATCGTCGGCAATGCCATGATAGTTAAACAGGTAACGTGCAGCCTGCCACAGCGCTGGATTTTTCAGCGCGGGCTTGGCGTCGATATTGAACTGAATGTAGTAGAGCGACGCCATCGGGATCGCCAGCGGCTTAACGCCCGGCTTGCCTTTCAGCGCGCTAATCTGATCGGCGCCCAGGTTACGGGCAATATCGGCATCGCCCTGTTCCAGCAGCAGACGACGGGTCGCCGCTTCCGGGACGTTTTTAATTAAGATGTTTTTCAGCTTCGGCGCATCGCCTGGCGACGTCGGATTAGCGGTTAACAGCACCACCTCATGCGGCACATAGCGGCGGATCTGGAAAGGACCGCTCCCGGCGGAATGGGTCGCCAGCCACTTATTGCCCAGATCGTTATTTTTCTGGTTAGCCAGCACGGTTTTGGCATCCACAATCGAGGAGACCGGCGCAGCCAGCAGGCTCAGCACATAGGCCGGGCTGACATCGGCCTGCCAGCTAATCTGCACGTGGCGATCGTCGATTTTTTTCAGCTGGCTATCCACATTCTCTTTGGTCCAACCCAACTGGGTGAGAATAAAGGAGGGATCGAGGTTCAGCTTCACCACGCGTGAAAGGGAGAACATCACATCTTCCGGGCGCACCGGGTTGCCGGAGGCGAAAGTAGCGCCGTCGCGCAGGGTCACGATCATGCTGCGGTTATCTTTACCCGCTTCCCAGCTGCTGGCCAGCGTAGGCTTCAGCTCGTTAGGGTTCTGCGGATCGGATTGCAACAGCCGTTGATAGAGATTGGTAAATGCCTGCACCGAGGTCAGTTCAAACCCTTCGGCCGGATCAAAGCTGTTGGCATCATCAATGGACTGGGCAATCACCAGCGTATCGGGAGGGGTCGCCGCGCTGGCAGCAAAGCTGGCGCTCAGAGCCAGCGTCAGAAGTGTGGGAGCAAAAATTTTCATGACGTTCCTTACCGTTTTTTTCGCGAGTGTAAGGGAACTATCTGGCAGGCTGATAGTAGATTATTCGCTATGCTTAGCAGAAAAAATTATAAGGCCGCTAAAATAGTTATAAAACTGATGCATCAGGCCTGCAGAACAAACCAGATCGAAGGCAGCAGCGCAATCAGATTATTAAGCATATGCAGCAATACCGGCAGTAGCAAACCGTTGGCGCGCAGGCGCGCATAGCACAGCAAAATGGAAAACAGCGTTAATACCGCCAGCGTTTGCCAGTGGATATATTGCGTATGCATCACGACGAACAGCAGCGAAGTCAGCAAAATCGAGGCAAAGCGGCTGCGTGGCGCCCATAGCAAAAAGGCCTGCAGTAAAAAACCGCGAAACAAAATCTCTTCAAAAATGGGCGCCAGCAACACGGCGGAGAGCAGCAGCATCCAGAGCGAAAACGGCGTCTGCTGCGTTTGATCCTCCAGCCAGCGCTCCGACGGTAAAAATTGCGTTTGCATCGCCATCAAACCCAGCAGCAGCAGCAAAAACAGCAGCGTTGTTTTCGGCGGCAGGCGGCCCAGCGGAATATCGCTGCGGCGTGTTTGATAAAAACGGTACAGCGGCCACAGCACGGCAAATTCAAACAGGCAAAGCACCGGCACCAGCAGCCCTTTTTGTTGTAGCGCGGCGTAATTAGGAAACCAGGTAATCGCGATGGTAATCAGGTAATAAAGAGCAAAACTGCCGAGGTAAAACAGCGTCAGAAGGACTCTGTCATGTTGGCTTTTCATGAGTGACGGATACCAAAAAAAGGAAGGAGGGGAGTGTAACAACCGCCTGGATCGCTGTCGAGATGCCGACAGAGGCTCGCTTTTTCGCTAAATAGTCGCCGTCACAGGCCGATAAGCTTTGTAAGCGTGAAAAAAGCAGGAGCATACGCCGCGCCGCGATAGTCGCTGCGTAATCAATAGCGGAGGTTGTAATAAACGCACTATTACCGGGGCTTTGTGAATGAACTTACCTTCTTTATTACCTTTTAATCTTCGTACTGCGGAAACGCCTGCGACGCTTTTTACGCGTCGAACGCTGTTGGTGCTGGGCTGTATGCTGGCCACCATCCTGTTAACCACCGCCGTAATGATTATCGCTATCGCTATGCGGCAAAACAGTACTGCGCTGGCCCAGGAGAAATTCCTGCTGCGTAACGCCTGGCAGGATCGCCAGCAGGCCATCCTCACCGATATTCGTGACTATGCCTTTTGGGGCGAGGCCTGGAATCACCTGCATCTGCAGGTGGATAAAGAGTGGGCCTTTACCCAGCAAAACTTCGGGCCGGGTTTATTCCAGGAATACCATTATGAAGGGGTATTTGTGGTGGATGGCACGGGGCGCACGCGCTATGCGGTGATTAACGGTCAGCTTTCTGAAATGCAGCTGGAGAGCTGGCTTGACAGAAAAAGTATGATCATCGTCGAGCAGGCGCAAGCGCTTATCAGCAATGAAAAGGCGCTGGTGAAAAATACGCGCGTTGGCGGATCGCCAGCCATTGTTGCCGCCGCGCCGATTACCACCGGCAAAGTCCCAGGGTTGGGGACCATCCCAGGCCCGCCGTCGGTGATGGTATTTGTCGATCGCTATACGCCCAATAAGCTGCTGGAGCTGGGTAACAGCATCGGCATCAGCGATATGCGCCTTGCATCGCCGCAGCCCGCTTCATCCGGCGGCCTGACGCTGCAGATAGATCAAAGTGAGCCAGTACGCATCGCCTGGGACAGCAGCGAACCGGGTTATCGTCTGTTGATTGTTACCGTGCCGCTGTTAATGTTGACCATGCTGATGCTGGGCATCATTTCCCGACGGGTGATTCGTCACGCGATGGATAACGCCCGGCTTTCCGACTGGCGCTTTGAACAGCTGAGGCAGAGCCAGCAAGAGCTGAGCGACAGCGAAGCGCGTTTTCGTGATGTGGCGGAAGCCTCTTCGGACTGGATATGGGAAACCGACGCCCGCGGCGTGCTGACCTATCTCTCTGCGCGTTTTATGGCGGTAACCGGCTATGACATCGCGGTACAGCTTGGCAAACCGATCGATTGCCTGCTGGTGAGCAGTAGCCAGCCTGTTTCCGAGTGGATGCAGCGGCAACACAGCGGGAGCGATCGCCGGACGTTGCGCTGCCATTATCATTCGGCGCAGGGCGCAGAGCGTATCTGTAGTCTGGTGGCGAAGCCGATAGAGGTACAGGGCAGAAGAATCGGTTTTCGCGGCACCGTTTCCGATATTACGCTGGAAGTCGAAGCTCAGGCGCGTATCCAGTATCTTTCGCAGCACGATACGCTGACGGGGTTACCGAACCGTCACCGTATGAATGAATTTCTTAGTGGCAAGCTTCAGGCGCAGCCCACCCGAGAACAACCGCTGGTGATGTTTAGCGTCGATCTCGATCACTTTAAGCCGATTAACGATCTTTACGGTCATGCTGCGGGCGATCGGGTATTAAATGAGGTATCGCAACGCTTACGCGTTTGTCTTGGCAAAGAGGATTTGCTGTCGCGTCAGGGCGGCGATGAGTTTATTTTGCTACTAAGCGGCCTGACCAGCCATGAGGAAATCGAAGCGCGCTGCCGTTGCCTGATGGATGAGATCCATAAACCGTTCAAGGTGGCGGGGCAGGTCATGCATGTTGGCGCCTCTATTGGTATTGCGCGTGCGCCACACGATGCATTACAGCCGGAAGAGCTGCTCAGAATGGCCGATATCGCTCTTTATCAGTCGAAAAATTTGGGACGCAACCGCTGGGTCTATTATTCACCAGAGATGTCCGAGCAGCTGGTGCAGCGCCGTGAAATGGAGCGCGCGCTAAGCCAGGCGGTGGTACGCGATGAGCTGCGCCTGTTTTATCAGCCGCGCTATTCGCTGCAAAGCGGCGGAATGGACGGCGCGGAAGCCCTGCTGCGCTGGCAACCATCACCGCCTGCGCTGGTGATGCCCGATAGTTTTATTCCGCTGGCGGAAGAGACCGGGCTGATCATCCCGCTCAGCGACTGGGTGCTGCAACGCGCCTGCCGCGATGCGCTGGGCTGGCCGAAACCCTTTTATGTTTCTGTTAATATTTCGCCTGTGGAGTTTTGTCGTGGCGATCTGGCCGAGCGTGTGGCAAAGGCTTTGCAGATCAGCGGGTTGCCTGCTGAGCGCCTTGAACTGGAAATCACGGAAAATGTCACGCTGGAAAAGCCGGATAAAGTGCTGCTGATTATGCAGCGGCTTAAGGCGCTTGGCGTACGGTTAACGGTGGATGACTTTGGCTCAGGCTATGCCTCGCTGGGTTATCTGAAAACCTTCCCGTTTGATGGCCTGAAAATGGATCGTTCTTATATGAAGGATTTCCCGCATTCACAGCAGGCGCACTCAATCGTTAATGGCATTATCGGCCTGGGTAAAGCCTTCTCGTTGGTGATTACTGCCGAAGGGATTGAAAATGCGGAGCAGTTCGCCGAGTTGCAGGCGATCGCTTGTGATGAAGGGCAGGGCTACTATCTGGGTCGTCCGATGCCAGCTGCGGATTTCGCCCGCCTGCTGGAAACCGCACAGCACGAGATCAATGAAACGGGCCAGCCAGGCTGACCCGTGAGACGCTTAACGGACGCGGATGGCCACGCAGGTCATCAGCACCGCAAAGCCGATAAAAACAACCAGCTCCATACGTCACCTCCTAAGAATAATCTTAGGAAATTATACGAATGGAGTGGGTGAAATTTGCGCAATATGTGCCTTTTTTATGAAGTGGATCACATTTTTCTGCGGGGTACCTCTTTCTGTACGTGCCAGACAATCTGTTAGGCTTTAAGGTCGAATGCTGAACGAATAAGCCAAAGAGGAGAGGTACGGTGAAATTTTACGGAAAGAGCGCGCTGCTTATCGCACTTTTTACGCTGGCGGCCTGTCAGCATGGGCAAAAAAGCAGCGATAATGCTGTGGTGAGCGATCCGGATGCCGATCGCTGTGGCGCATCTGCTTATCAGAATTATGTCGGGCAGCCGTTATCGGCGCTCAGCAAGCTGCAGTTTGAACATCCGGTGCGGGCGATTCCTTATCACTCGGCGGTGACAATGGATTTCAACCTTAACCGGCTGAATTTCCTTGGCGATAAAGACAACCTGATTACCCGCGTTTACTGCGGCTAGCACGGCAAGCGTATTGCAACCAGTTTATCGTGCCGCTGTCACGCTGCTGTCATTATTACCCGGCAGGATACAGGGAAACAGAATGATCTCCCCGTCATATAACACTGCAATGCTCGTCTTATTCATCCCGTCGCGTGCGGGATTTTTTTTGCCTCTCTTTTACCGCAGGATGCAGTGCGTTCACGATCGGCTACGCTTGAAAAAAACGGTGTGTAACCGTTGAAGTAATGGCAATCGTGGGAGCAGGGAACATGCAAAATAATATTGAGGTGATCGAGGCCACGGCCGATTTGCTGACGGCGTTACAGTCGCTGGACTATCGCTTTACCGTTACCCAGGAGCTGGAGGCGGTGTTCGATCGTCCGGTGCGTGATGGGCTTTATAACGTCGCGCCACGCGAAAAAAATTATTTCAATAATCCACAGCAGTTCAGCGGTTTGCTTAACAACCGCGACGGCGCGCTGTATATCGCGTTGGCGGCAGGGCAGCCTGCGGGTTATCTGGCGGTAAGCCGTAACTGGAATGGCCTGGCGCTGGTTGACGATCTCGCCGTTGACGCCGCTTTTCGGCGTAGCGGCTGCGGCTGCGCGCTATTGCAGCGGGCCATCAGCTGGGCGCAGGGACAACAGCTGGCGGGCGTGACGCTGGAAACGCAAAATACCAATGTGGCTGCCTGCCTGCTGTATGAAAAAATGGGTTTTGAACTGGGCGGCATCGATCGCCAGCTCTATCGGGCGCTGCATGCGCATCCGGCGGAAACCGCCCTTTACTGGTATCTCTGGTTCAGCCGGACGCGTTATTAACCGTTGCCGAAGGATTCTCATTAATACGCCAGCGACTAGGGGAGGTCGGCGGTGCCGCTCATCAGCTGCGCCAGCACATTGCGATAGCTTTGCAGCACACTTTCATCTTTTTCCAAATCCAGCTTTTTAATCACACTCGCTATCAGCGCTTTATCGGTAGTGGGTTGGCCAGCCTGCATCAGTTCGGTCATGATAATCGCTAACAGCTCCGCTTCTTTTGGGGCGTGCCACGCCGGGCTATTGAAATAGTCGGTTATTGCCCGGCCAGCGCTGGTGGATTGTGTTCGCATTCTCAACCTCCAAAAACGCAGCATCGATCCGCGCTAACGCAGAGCGATAGATGAAAGCCTGCCCGCATCGGGCAAATAATGAAGCGTCGCCGCTGCCGATAAAATCGGCTATTTTTTAAACATAGAAGCGCGTGGAGGAAAAGTCAGTAACAATCTGAAATATTTTTAGCGCTGGTTAAAATCCTGCTTGCATTACCTGTTCGATTATGCGTTAATGCACCGTCGGTTTGTTAAAACAGAACCGGGTATGCGAGCAGTTTTAGTAAAGCAGTCTGCAGTGTAAGAGTTATCTCTGATATCCCTTCTTCAGTATCGCCTTCCTGAGTGCCCCATAACATCTGTACACCGACCTGTTGCCCTCAGGGCGTTAATATCGAATGAAGGAAAGACAAATGTCTGCAAAACTGACTGGTTTAGTAAAATGGTTCAACGCTGAGAAAGGTTTCGGCTTTATTTCTCCGGCTGACGGCAGCAAAGACGTGTTCGTACACTTCTCTGCAATCCAGAACCAGGGTTTCAAAACGCTGGAAGAAGGTCAGAACGTTGAGTTCACCATCGAAAACGGCCCGAAAGGCCCAGCTGCTGCTAACGTAAACGTACGCTAAGCTGACAGAATTCAAAAAACCCGCCTTAATGGCGGGTTTTTTATTATCTTTTTTCCAGAAAAATAACCCCGAACAGACACGCTGTTCAGGGCCGGGTTAATTACCACAGTAGACGTTGTGGCAATGAAAATGGATCAGGACTTACGGCCGCTATGGCTGTTTTGTCCGCCTTTTTTACCCGCTTCGGACGCTTTTTCGGGATCGTTTTTGAAGTTACCGCCGCTGCTCTGCTGACCGCCTTTCTTGCCAGCTTCAGACGCTTTTTCCCGATCGTTTGCGAAATTGCCTGAACCACCACGTTTGTCTGCCATAATCGTCTCCTGATTATTTTTCCAGTTTTGGTAAGCATTTTGGAATATGTCTTATTATCCGGATAATGCAGTTATTATTCGGCTAATTCATATCCTACGTTGTAGCTATATGAATTGTAGATGGGCGGTTTAATATTGCCACTGGGCAAATTTTACGGTTTCGCTTATTTAAATGTTTGTTATTATTGATATTTATATATGGCCGCTGATCCGTTACTGATATAAATCTTTGATGGCTAAGTAAATTAAAAAAATATCCGGTCAACGCTTTTTCTTATAGATCCAGGATGAATCTTAACGGAGTGCGCACTTATTTCGCTGCGCTTGTTTACATGCGCTGATAATAACGCCAGCACAACGATAGCCACGTTAATCTATTCCCTGCACAAAAAACAGGCGTTTTTAACCGAGTTATTTGATAAATAGTTAAAAATATCAGCACTATCTGCTGTTGTTTTGTTAACTGTAGTGATAGTGTCTGCGTTTACCTTGTTACTGGGATAGTGTGATGAAACTGCTCATTGCGGAATTACTGGTTAAGTTAGCGGAAAAAGAAGCAGAATCTAAAGAGCTGGTTGCCCAGGTGGAAGCGCTGGAGATCGTGGTCACGGCGCTGCTGCGTAAACTTGAGGATGAACAGCGTCAGGAGATAAACCGGGGAATTTGCGAGGCGTTAACCACCGCCTCGGATGGCGCCAGCGCCGACGATGCCTCTTTGTTGCATGCCTATATCGACAAGCTGCTTAATCATCCCCGCTATTAATGTTTAGCCACATCGTGCTGCGATGTGGCTACCTGTATTAACTTTTACTTAATGCTTCTGAGCGCGCCATACAGGCTTCCATCGCGGCGATAACGCCCGAGCGCAGTCCTTTCTCTTCCAGCACTTTAACCGCCTCGATGGTGGTGCCGCCCGGTGAACACACCATATCTTTCAGTTCACCTGGATGCTTCCCGGTTTCCAGCACCATCTGCGCGGCCCCTTTTACCGCCTGCGCGGCAAACTCATAGGCCTGCGCGCGCGGCATACCGCCCAGCACGGCGGCATCCGCCATCGCTTCAATAAACATAAATACGTAGGCAGGCGCCGAGCCGCTCACGCCCACGACCGCATGAATCAAATATTCCGGCACCACGGCGGCTTTGCCAAAGCTGTTGAAAATCGTCAGCACTTCTTGCGTCTCTTCCGCTGTAACCAGTGGATTTGGCGTAACGGACGTCATGCCTTCATTAACCAACGCAGGCGTATTTGGCATCACGCGCACGATTTTGCGATCGTGTCCCAGCGCCATCGCTAACGCATCCAGCGTTACGCCTGCGGCGATAGAAACCACCAGCGTCTCTTTATTCAGCGCGCCAGCCACCTCTTTCAGCACTTTCAGGATGGCATTGGGCTTTACCGCGCCGAATAAAATATCCGCTTCGCGCGCGACCTCTTCAGCGCTCTGCGCAGGCGTAATGCCGTACTGCTGCGCCATCGCCTGGTTGGTTTCAGCTTTATGGTCATAAACCCAGATTTTCGCCGCATCAACCTGGCCACCTGCTATTAGTCCGCCAATTATCGCTTTGGACATATTCCCGCAGCCAATGAAGCCTATTTTTTTCTCCAGCATACTCTTTCCTTCTGCGTCGCCATTTTTCGTTTCGCACCAGCTTACGTCATTCTGCCGCTTTATCCAGCTTCAGCTACACTTCAGCCAGGGCGCAAGGAGAAGAAAATGGAAAAATTTCAGCAAGATGAAAACAGAGATCGGCATTATCCGGTGCAGGAAAATATGCGCTGGCAGCACATCGAATGGCGTATGCAATACATAGGGTATGCGCTACTGCTGGCTCTGGTTATCGGCGGAGCCTGCGGTCTGTTTTCCAAAGGCTTTCTTAGCGATCGGGAAATTGCCTCAACGCATGGCGAGTTGCGGGTTGAATATGAACGTTTTGCGCGCCAGCAAAGTGATATGGCGATGACCATTCGCCTGCATCCACAGCGAGACAGGCTGTACAGCATTACCCTCAGCGGGGACGGCGTCGATAATTTCCAGCTGCAAACCCTACAGCCGCCGCCGCTGCGGGCGGAAAGCCGTGACCGTTCCCTGACGCTCTGGTATCAAACGCAAAGCCTCAACCATGGCGCCTCCGTTTGGCTCGGCGGCCAGCCGCAGTCGCCGGGGAAATATCACTTTACCATCGCTGACAGCGAAGGCGCGCAGGTGCAGTTTACACAATGGGTTTATCCATAGGGGAAGGGATATGGAAACGGTATTACGCGCGATAAGTATGTATTTTATTTTAATGGTGATGCTGAAAATTGCCGGGCGCCGCACGCTGCTGGAGATGACCAGTTTTGACTTTATTCTGCTGTTGATTATCAGCGAAGCGACCCAGCAGGCGCTGTTGGGCAATGATTTCTCCGTTACCGGCGCGGCGCTGACGATTACCACCTTAATCGTGATGGATATTTTGCTGGGCGTCTTTAAAGGCTGGTTTCCCCGCCTGGAATTGCTGATTGACGGCGCATCGCTGATTTTGGTGGAGGATGGCAAGCTGTTAAGTCACCGCGCCAAAAAGGCGGGCATTACCGCAGAAGATATTCTGGCGTCGGCGCGCAGCACGCAGGGGCTGGAGCGTCTCGATCAGATAAAGTTTGCCATTCTGGAGAAGAACGGCAAAATCAGCATTATTCCTCACTCTTAACGGGAAAGCCGATGCCAATTTGGGTGGATGCCGATGCGTGTCCAAAAGTCATAAAAGAGGTGCTTTACCGCGCCGCAGAGCGTAGCCAGATCGAGCTGATCTTGGTGGCTAACCAGTCGCTTAGCGTGCCGCCTTCACGTTTTATTCGTACGCTGCGCGTCGCAGCCGGTTTTGACGTGGCCGATAATGAAATCGTACAGCGCGTAGGCCAGCAGGATCTGGTGATCACCGCCGATATTCCGCTGGCGGCAGAAGTGCTGGCAAAAGGCGCAGCGGCGCTTAATCCTCGCGGCGAGCGCTACAGCGAGGCCACCATTCGTGAACGCCTGACGATGCGCGATTTTATGGATACGCTGCGCGCCAGCGGCGTACAGACCGGCGGACCGGCGACGCTCAATCAGCGCGACCGACAGCAGTTCGCCGCCGAGCTGGATAAATGGCTGCTGCTACAACAGCGCCGCAGCCGCGAGCAGCCAAAATAACGCGTTGCGCAACCGTGACTCAGACAAAGCCATCGTCATCGTTAAAATCGTCATTGCCGAAGTCGCCAAAATCATCGCTGCCAATATCGGCGTTATCATCCTGCTGCCAGCTGGCATCCTGTAAAAACGCGCGGTCATCGCCGCCGTTGAAGGTATCCAGGCTGGTATCCAGCGGCTGCGCATCGGGCAGGGCGGGTTCGTTAATAATGTTAACAATCTCTTCCGGTTGGGAATGGTGGAACATGCTGGTCAGCATATCCGCCATCACCACGCCACCGGCTACCCCGACCGCCGTTTGCAGCGCGCCGCCAAGGAAACCGCTGCCGCCGCGTGCCGCCGCATACGGTTGCTGGGCGTAAGGTTGCTGCGCGGCGCTAGCGGGCGGTTGCGCGTAAGGCTGCTGCTGCGCGCTATTCCATACCGGCTGCTGCGGCGCGGAATGACGCTGCCCGCCGCCGAACAGGCCTGAAAGAAAGCCGCCGCTGCTTTGCCGCGCCGGTTGTTGCTGCGTCTGGGAAAGCTGCTGTTGCGCCTGCGCTAGCTGGTTCTGCAGCTCGCTCACCTGGGCGCTGAGTTTTTTCATCGCCGCTTCCTGAATCAGGATCGCCTGCGCCATGTAGTAGGGCGCAGCGGGCTGCTGACGCAGCTGCTGTTCGATCAGGCGCTCTGCCGCCGCATCGCGTGGCGCAGACTGGCTTTCAGCCTGTTTTAGTCGACTAAACAGACTTTCGATTAGACGTTGTTCTTCACTCTGCATGGAAACCTCCTTAAACCCGCGTTATCTCTTTATTCTGGTTGCTGCCGGGCGAAAGTAAATCCGCACTGCGTAAGTAAATATTGCCAACAGTGACGCCGGGTCTTTAACTGAACAGAGCGCCGCCAGTGGGTAATCAACTTTCCGCGGCGTAAAAACAACGTTACAGCTGGCTCGTGATATTTTTTCTCGGTATGATGCCCGCCATGCATAAATTGATGGCCAGCTGCGGCGGCACGCAGTAATGGCGGAGGACAGCTTGTCATGTCGTTACCCATTTTTCTGATCGGCGCGCGCGGTTGCGGTAAAACCACGGTGGGAGAATTACTGGCGCAGGGGCTGGGTTACGCTTTCCGTGATACCGACCATTATTTACAGCACAGCACGGGCAAAACGGTAGCGGAGATTGTTGCCGCTGAAGGGTGGGAAGGATTCCGTCGCCATGAAAGCGAGGCGCTCAGCGCCGTCACCGCGCCGGAAACCATTATCGCTACCGGCGGCGGCATGGTGCTGGCGGAAACCAATCGTCGCTTTATGCAGGAGCGTGGTCAGGTTATCTGGCTACAGGCCAGCGCAACGGTGCTGGCGGCACGTCTGGCGCACTATCCGCAAACGTCGCAGCGTCCCACCCTGACCGGCCGTTCGATTACTGAAGAAGTGGCGGAGGTGCTTGACGAGCGCGCCAGCCTTTATCAGCAAACCGCCCATCATATGATTGATGCGATGCAGGTGCCGCAGCTGATTGTTGCGCAAATCCTGAGCGCCCTGTCGCTGGCGCACGCCAGCTAGTCGCGACGCCCCGCCTGCGGGGCGACTGATATTAATCTGCCTGTTTTTGTTACCTTTCTTTTCTGTTTGCCTGCTGCGCTGGTGTGATTGTCTATACTTACTGTTACGTGCGCAACAGCGAAGGTTCTGCGCCGACGTTGCGGAAAATACTTTCACTATAAGAGGGAAGAAAAATGCCAACAAGACCACCTTATCCACGTGAAGCGCGGGTTGTGCAGGTTGATAAAGGCGCAGCAGGACAAAGCGTAACGCGCTATGAACTCCGCGCCGATCACCCTAAGCCAAATTCGCTAATTAGCGAGCATGAAAGCGAACAGGAAGCGCTGGATGCGAAAGAACGTTACGAAAATAGCGATAAAGAGTAATCCACACAGGCATGGATGCCTGTAAACGCCCTGCCAGACCGCCTGCCAACAATAAGCTGTTTATTTAACCAGAACGTGTTAATTATTCTATTTATCCCTGCGGTTAATTTACTAATCTCTTTTTATTAAAGACGTTGCCCGATTAAAGGCTATTTGATAAAAAAGGTTTCGGCTGTTTGACAAGTGAACGGGTTTTCTTAAAATATCGCTTAGGGCTTGATAGAAGATGCCTGATATTTTACTTTTCCGCACCTAATGCGCCAGGCGAAGCGCTGAATTATTGTTCAGTAAATAGCGGTATAACCGTGCTTTTAGCAGAAACAGGCGCTTTTTCGCCACCTTATTGCTGGATGCGCGGATGGTTTTTAAACGCTTGTTATGTAAAGATAATATCAATACGCTCAACGGTGGTTTAACGGCGTGATAGTTTATTGCATCAGGATGACGTGGGTTAATAAACCTGATGAAGTTAGAATCTCAGCGTAACGTTTTTAACGTCCCGTAAATATTATCCTTACCAGGTTAAATACCCTTTTTAAAAAAGCGGTTTTTGGCTGCGTGGAAATAATTAAAATCAACAATGGAAATATTGCCGGGGCGGCATTTTCACTTTGTTGCCGATAAAAGGCGCAGCCAGAAATATCTGTGCAAGCGCTGGCCGCGATCGGCCCGGCAATTTATGCGTACTGAAGAAACAAACATGAAACAGACACTGGTCATACTCACCATTGCATGCTCACCGGGCTATGATATTACGCCGCTGTTACTGGAATCCCTGCCTGCAGAACAACTGCAGCCGGTTAGCCTGCTGGACGGGCTTTCCCACGCCGACATTCAAGAAAAATATGCTCCTCAACACGGTGAAAGGGCGCAAAGGGTACGGTTAGCCGATGGTGCCGAGTTGCTGCTGGCGACCAGCCGCGTTGAGCTCGGGCTTCAGCAACTGATCGATCAGCTGGAAACGCGCGGCGTTGAAACGATGCTGCTGCTGGGCTGTGAAGCATGTGAGCTACAGGCGCGCAGCGCGGTGCTGCTGGATCCTGACCGCCTGATTCCGCCGTTAATCAAGGTCATCGTGGGTGATCAACAGGCGGGCATCGTGGTGTTGGCGGAAGATCTGCTGCGCCAGCAGGCAGGAAAGTGGCGCGGCCTGAACAAGCCCGCCTTGTTTGCCGTTGCCGATCCGTTGCCGGGCGATAATCAAACGTTAATTGATGCCGGACTACTGCTGTTGGAGCAGGGGGCGGATGTGCTGGTGCTGGATAGTCCAGGGTTTCACCCGCGCCACTGCGATCTGCTGCAACAGTTGCTGGGGATACCGGTGCTGCTCTCCTGGCGGCTGGTAGTGAAAATGGCGGCCGAGCTGCTGGCATAATCCACAATTTCAGGTGACAAAACACGCATTTGGCCCCTACACTGCCGATTCATCTATGGGTTTCGGAGGGATATGTATGCTGAACGTAAGCGAGTACTTTGAAGGAAAAGTGAAGTCGATCGGTTTTACCAGCGCCAGTACCGGACGCGCCAGCGTTGGGGTGATGGTGGAAGGTGAATATGCCTTCGGAACCGGCCAGCCAGAGGAGATGACGGTGATCAGCGGCGCATTAAACGTGCTGTTGCCCGGCGAAACCGAGTGGAAAATTTATGAAGCGGGCGGCGTCTTTCACGTTCCCGGCCACAGCGAGTTTCATCTTCAGGTGGCGGAGCCGACCTCCTATCTCTGCCGTTATCTGTAACAGTAAAAGTGCGCCGCAGGCGGCGCACCTCAGCTAACGTGCGGGAGATCATGGCGAACCTCCCGCGTTGCGCATTAACGCTGCGCTTCGCCGCCTAACGCTTCGGTCAGGTTCGTGACCAACGCGGCCAGTTCGCTGGTCATCAGGATAAAGTCCGCATCGAAACGCAGCGCGAAATCTTCCCGATCGATATCATCGTTTTGCTCACGTAGCGTATCGGCAAACTTCAGGCGCTTCAGGGAACCATCGTCCGCCAGCACCAGCTGAATACGTTCCTGCCAGTCCAGCGCCAGTTTGGTCACCAGCTTGCCCGCTTCAATATGGTTGGCAATCTCATCGCAAACCAGATCCTGCTTTTTACAACGGATAACGCCGCCATCTTCCAGAATGGCTTTTAATTCCGCTTCATCCATCAGCGCAAAGCCTGCCGGCAGCTCGCCGGAACGTACCCATTCGGTTAACGTCAGTTCAATCGGGTTTTCCAGCGTCAGCGGCACCACCGGCAGCGAACCAATGCTTTTACGCAGCAGCGCCAGCGTATCTTCCGCTTTTTTCGCGCTGGCGCAGTCCACCATAATCAGATTGTTCACGCTGTCGATCCAGAGATAAGTCTGGCTGAAACGGCTAAAGGCGCGCGGCAGCAGACTGTGCAGCACCTCATCTTTCAGCGAATCTTTTTCGGTTTTTTTCAGCTTGCGCTGCTGCTCCGCTTCCAGCTTCTCAATTTTGGCTTCCAGCGCCTGTTTGATTACCGGAGAGGGCAGGATCTTCTCTTCCTTGCGAGCACAAATCAGGATTTGTCCATTATTAACATGCGTCAGCGCTTCACTACGCGAACCCATCGGCGAAACCCAGCCGGTTTTCGCCATATCCTGACTGCCGCACGGGGAAAAGGAAAACGCCGCGAGTTGTTTTTCCAGGTCGTCTGCGGACAGCGGAATGTCTCGATTCAGACGATAAATCATCAAGTTTTTAAACCACAACATAGGTTTTTCCTTTGCCGGATGTGTATAAATTTACAGGTCATAAACGGTGCGCGCATGATAGCGAAACATCGGCGGCGGGTCATTGCCTTTCCTGGCGCTGGCTTCTAATGTAATCCTCACTCCGATAAAAAAAGAGGATTACCCCGTGCGCATTGGCATTGACTTAGGCGGTACCAAAACGGAAGTGATTGCCCTCTCTGATGGCGGTGAAACGTTGTTTCGCCATCGCGTTCCTACCCCGCGCAATGACTATGCGCAAACCCTGCAGGCAATTGTCGATCTTGTGGCGATGGCGGAAGAAAAAACCGGCCAGCGCGGCAGCGTCGGGCTGGGTATTCCCGGTACGCTTTCGCCTTACAGCCAGCGAGTAAAGAATGCCAACTCCACCTGGCTGAACGGTCAGCCGCTGGATCGCGATCTGGCGCGTCTGCTGGCGCGTGAAGTGCGTATCGCCAACGACGCCAACTGCCTGGCGGTCTCGGAGGCGGTGGACGGTGCGGCAGCGGGCAGGGCGTTGGTTTTCGCCGTCATTATCGGCACCGGTTCGGGCGCGGGCATCGCCATCAACGGCGTACCCCACGCAGGCGGCAACGGCAATGGCGGAGAGTGGGGCCACAATCCCTTGCCGTGGATGGATGATGATGAGCTGCGCTATCGTGAAGAGGTGCCTTGTTACTGCGGCCAGAAGGGCTGTATCGAAACCTTTGTTTCCGGCACCGGTTTCGCCACCGATTACCAACGCCTGAGCGGGAAAAGCCTGAGCGGCGCCGAGATTGGCGCGCTGCTGGCGCAGCAGGATCCGGTGGCTGAACTGGCCATGAGCCGCTATGAGCTGCGGCTGGCTAAATCGCTGGCGCAGGTGGTGAACCTGCTCGATCCCGACATAATCGTGTTGGGCGGCGGCATGAGCAATGTCGAGCGCCTTTATCAGACGCTGCCGACATTAATCAAACCCTGGGTATTTGGTCACGAATGCGCAACGCCGGTGGTTAAAGCGCAGCACGGCGATTCCAGCGGCGTACGCGGTGCCGCCTGGCTGTGGCCGCTGGCCTGATCGCAAGGGCGCTTAGCCGGGACGGAACGTGACCATAATGTGTGGCGGCGCGCCTGCTGGCGGTGGCGGCAGCTGTTGGGTGTTGCTGACTACCTGCCAGGCTTTCAGGCAGAGCGCCTCATCGCCTTCAGTGCGCAGCACCTGATAACCGCGCCGCGGATCGTAACCGATCGTTACATCGCAGCGCTGGCCCCGATAACGATCCGCACGATCAAAGTGGCCGGTTACGCGCCACGCTATTTCATTTACCCACGCGCAGCGCGCTTTCTCCGCAGCGCTACAGTGCGCCGCAAAGTCAGGCTGCGTGGCGGTGGAAGCAGGCGGATGGGCGCGCTGACACCCGCTCAACGCCAGCAGCGCCAGCAGCGGGACAAGACGAAAAAACCACATACTTTTTCCTTACAGAACCTCTGGTTGCGGCGCGCACGGTATCATGCGCGCCGGGTCGGCAACAGACGCATCACACTGAAAATTGCCGCTCCAGGCGGCTGTAGCCGAGGCCGTTAACTTTGCGCACCTTTATCTGTACCGGAATGCGCTCTTTCATCGCGTCGACATGGCTGATGACGCCAATGGTTTTACCGCTGGCGTTTAACGCGTCCAGCGCGTCCAGCGCAGTATCCAGCGTATCCGCATCCAGCGTGCCGAACCCTTCATCAAGGAACAGCGATTCAATACGGGTTTTATGACTGACCAGATCGGAGAGCGCCAGCGCCAGCGCCAGGCTTACCAGGAAGCTTTCGCCGCCCGACAGCGTGCGTGTATCCCGCTTCGCATCAGCCTGCCAGGTATCCATTACCTGCAATTCCAGCGTATCGCTGGATTTACGCTGCAACAGATAGCGGCCATGCAGCCGATCGAGCTGCTGATTCGCCAGCCAGACCAGATGATCAAGCGTGAGCCCCTGGGCAAAGCGACGGAATTTATCGCCGCTGCTGGAGCCGATCAGCTGGTTAAGATAGCCCCAGTCCTCTACCTGCTGCGCATTTTCCTCGATCTGCTGAAGCAAACTCTGCTGCTGCTGACGCTGGGCGCTATCGCTCTCCAGCTGCTGGCGAAGCTGCCCTTGCTGACGCACATTGTCATGTAACCGCTGTTGCTGCGCTTCCAGCGCCGTTTCCAGTTCCGTTAGCGTGCCCGTTAAATCTTCCGGGCGTTCCTGCTCATGCTGCGCCAGGCTCTGTGCGGCACGTAACGCCAGCGTGGCGGCCTGTTGACGCTGCGTCTCCAGCTGCTGACAGCGCTCACGCAGCGCCAGCGCCTCCTGCTCATCCAGCAGCGCGGCGCGGAAAGCGTCCTCATTGCTAAACTGGCTCGCAGCCAGCGCCTGATTAAACTGCATCAGCTGGTCATCGTAGCGTTTCTGCGTGGCTGCCAGCTGTTGAACCAGCGAATTATGCTGTCCGGTCAGATTATTTACCCGATCCTGGCTCTGCTGCCAGCGCTGTTGCTGCTCGCGCACAGCGTTTTCCGCCTGCGTCAGGCGCTGTTGCCACTGTTGGCGCACCTCGACAATCGCGCTGTCGCCCAGCAGAT
The DNA here is from genome assembly GCF_031457955.1 of Mixta sp. BE291. Classification (NCBI taxonomy): domain Bacteria; kingdom Pseudomonadati; phylum Pseudomonadota; class Gammaproteobacteria; order Enterobacterales; family Erwiniaceae; genus Mixta; species Mixta sp. BE291. The sequence goes on from NZ_JAVDXN010000005.1 coordinate 170,762, forward strand.
GATGCCGCTGCTGGCGCAATGTGGTCAGCTGCTGCTGCTGTGATTGCATCAGGGTTGCCGTTCGCTGCTGCTGCTGCGCCAGCTGTGCCAGCTCCTCGTTGAGCGCGTTCAGGGCGGTATCGCAGGCGGCGAGGCGCGTTGCTGTGTCGGTAAGCACCTGCTCGCTTTTCTGCCAGCGCCGCCATTCGTTCTGACGCGCTTCCAGCCAGTCCTGCTGCGCCTGCGGTTCCGGCAGCGTGAGCTGATGCTGCGCCAGTTCCTGCGTCAGCGTTGCCATGAACGTTTGCTGCTGCGTCACCAGCTGCTGATGTTGCTGCGTCGCTTCCTGCTGCTGCTGCTGGCTATAGCCCAGCTGCTGTTCCGCCAGCTGGCGCGCCTGCTGCTGTTGCTGCCAGCGCTGCTGACAGGCCGCCAGCGCCTCTTTTGCCTGTTGTACTTTGCGCGCCGCCTGCTCCTGCTGTTGCTGTTGCTGCTGGAGCATTTTTTCCTGCTGCTCCTGCTGATCGATCCAGGCGCGAAGACCCGCCTCATCGTCCAGCGTCAGCGTCAGGTTTGCCGCTGCCAGCAGCGTTTGCCACTCATCCTGCTGACGCGACAGCTCGCCGTTAAGCGTCTGCTGCTGCTGGCTCAGGCGCGCTTGCTGACTTTGCAGCGCTTTGAGCTGCTCGCCGCAGGTCACGCCAGCAATTTTTAGCTGCTCTTCCTGCTGGCGCACCGCTTCCAGGCGCTGCTGATTTTCCGTTAAGGTCAGCGCCTGGTAATGCTCCACCGCTGGGTGCTCGGTAGCGCCGCACAGCGCACAGGGTTCACCCGCGACCAGCCGGGCGCGTTCCTGCTCCAGGCTGACAATACGCTGTTCCAGCTCCAGACGCTTTTCCAGGTCAACGCGATGCTGATGCTTCTCTTTCCACGCCTGGCGCTGCTCCGTCAGCTGCTGCGTTTGCTGCTGAATCTGCGTTTCCAGCGTCTGCAGCTCCTGCTGCTGCTGAGCATAACGCTGGCTGAGCGGGCGCAGCGTAGAGGAGGCGATGGCTAACTGCTGGCGCAGCGGGCGCTGCTGCTGTAGCTGTTCCAGCTGAAGACGTAGCCTGTTTTCCGGCTGCTGCTGAAGCAAAGTGAGCGCCTGCTCCGCTTGCTGCACCTGTTGGCGCGCCTGTTCCAGTTCGTTTTCCAGCGGGACGGCCTGCGTCATCAGCTGACTAAGCTGCTGCTGCTGTTCGTCGCACTGTTGCTGATGCTGGCGTTGTCGGGCCTGCAACGCGTTGAGGTTCTCCTGTGTTTGCCGCTGCTGCTGCAAACGCTCACGCCAGCCGCCGAGCAGGTCGCCCCAGTTCGCCACCTGCGCATGCGCGTGACGCCACTGCTGTTCCTGCTGCTGCTGCGTATGCAGCGTTTGATGCTCATTGCTCAGCTGCTGCTGACGCTGTTGGCGCTGCGCCAGCGCCTGCTGGCTTTCTTCTATGGTTTGCTGTTGCAGCGTGACCTGCTGCGCCAGCGTCTCGATTTGATGGTCAAGCGGGATCACCTGCTCGTTAATCAGGTTTTCCTGCTGACGCCATTGGGTCGTTACCTGCTGGTGCGCCTGTTGTGCCTGTTGCTGCTCGCGCTGCAAGGTTTGTAACTGCTCACTTGCTTGCTGAAGTGAGGCGGAAAGCTGGGCAAGCTGTTGGTTAAGCTGTTGCAGATCCTGCTGTAGCTGCTGGCGCTGCTGCCAGAGCGGACGTAGCTTTTCTGCCGGTTCTGCCCGCGCCAGTTTTTGGCGCTCCGCCTCTGCCTGCTGCCAGTGGTTTTCGGCCTGCTGCTGCGCATTGCGCGCCTGGTTCTTCTCCTGCTCCAGACGCTGCTGTTGACCCAGCCACTGCTGCTGCTGACGCAGACGGTTAAGCTGCTGATGCAGCTGTTTTTCCTGCTGCGCCAGCATATCCACCTCTTGTTCCAGCTGCTGGCGGGTTGCGGCATCCAGCAGCGCCATCCCGGCGGCACGCGCCCGCAGCTGCTCCAGCGCCGTGCGCGCCTGTTTATGCTGCTCATAAATACGCGCTGAAAGCTGGCCATAAATCTCCGTGCCGGTTAATTCCTCCAGCAGCTCGGCGCGATCGTTGGCGTCCGCGTTCAGAAAGGCGGCGAACTGCCCCTGCGACAGCATCATTGATTTGGTAAAACGGGCAAAATCGAGGCCGGTCAGCTGCGCAATCATCTCCAGCTTGTCTTTCACTTTGTCGGCGACGATGACGTTATCCGCACAGCGCGCCAGCTCTACGCGCGGCGCCTGTAAATTGCCATCCACCGCGCCGCGCGCCCGGTTCTGGCTCCAGAAGGCGCGCCAGGCCTCTCCTTTAACCTCAAATTCGACTTCAGCGAGGCATTCGGCGGTATCGCGGGTGATCAGCTCATTTTGTGACTGGGAGATTTTCCCCAGGCGTGAGGTTTCATGGTAGAGCGCAAGGCAAATCGCATCCAGCAGGGTGGTTTTACCGGCGCCGGTCGGGCCGGTAATGGCAAACAGCCCGCTGCTGGCAAAAGGTTCGCGGGTGAAATCAATTTTCCATTCGCCCTTGAGCGAATTGATGTTTTTAAACCGCAGGGACAAAATTTTCATGACTGGCTCTCCTCGCCCTGATACAGCGCCTCCAGCGTGCCGCTGAACAGCTGGCGCATACGCGCGCGTCGCGCCTCGTCCGTCTCTTCTTCCTGCTCCAACCGTCGCTCAAACACCTCTTCAACTTTCAGCTCGCTGAGCGTTTCGTTTTGCAGACGCGCCAGCGCCCGCTCTCGCTGCTCGCGGCTGCGGCGCATCAGCAGCACCTCCACCGGCAACCCTTCGGTTAGCGCCTGGATATGCTGCTGCATGTTATGCAAATATTCCTGGGTGGTGATTTCAATATCCAGCCACACCGGATGCGGCGGCGTCGCCCCGACAAAAGCTTGCAGCTGCTGTTCGATCTCCGCCAGCGTGCCCTTGATGGTTTGCATCGGCTGAAAGCCGGGTACCGGCAGCGGTTCCACACTTTCCAGTTTGCCGTCGGCGAAGCTCACCAAAAATACGCTTTTCTCACTGCCCAGCTCATCAAAGCTGAGCGGCAGCGGCGAGCCGCTATAGCGAATATGCTCGCTTCCGGCGATGCGCTGTGGACGATGTATATGACCAAGGGCGATATAGTCGGCGGCGGGAAAAGCCTGCGCCGGAAAGGCGTCCAGCGTGCCGATATAGATATCGCGTACCGCTTCGCTTTTCGTGACGCCCACGGTGGTGAGATGGCCGGTAGCGATCACCGGCAGCGGTTTTTCCGCCTGCTGGCTCAGCGTGCGCGCATGCTGGTAGCTGCGCTGATAGTGCTGCGTAATGGCGTTCAGCAGGCTGATCTGCTTTTGCTCGCCGGACTGGCCCGCCTGGCTGCGCATGATATCGCGTGGGCGCAGGAAGGGGATGGCGCACAGCACCGCGCCCGGTTCGCCCTGGCGAGTCATTAAGGTTAAAACCTGTTCTGCCGGATCGGCGCTGGCGGCGGCAATCACCTGGGTATTCAGACAGGCCAGCAGCTCGCGTGATTCATTGAGGGTGGCGACGGAATCGTGGTTGCCGCCCAGCACAATCAGCTGGCAGCCGGTGCGATGCAGATCCACCACAAAACGGTTATAGAGTTCACGCGCATAGCTCGGCGGCGAGCCGGTATCAAAAATATCGCCAGCGACAATCACCGCATCCACCTGATGCGCTTCAACCTGCGCAATCAGCCAGTGAAAAAAAGCCTGATGCTCAGCGGCACGGCTGCGGGTGTAAAAAAACTGACCGAGGTGCCAGTCTGAAGTGTGAATAATGCGCATAGAACTCCCAGCTAATAGCAGAACGCCGGAGGCGATTATAACCAGAGCTAAGCCGCAGAAGGGAACCGGATTGTGCAAACCGGCGCACGGGCGGTAAAAAAATGCTTTCCGATTGCTTCACAAAAGCGCTATTGAAGCGCCATGCAGCCCGTGCATTTTTCATAAATCTGTCATAAAACTGACGCATAATGACGCCGCAAACCCCCGTGACCAAGCGTCACATTCGCAGGAGCAATAATGGCTAAGCGCATTCTGGTTGTCGAAGATGAAGCCCCAATCAGGGAAATGTTATGTTTTGTGCTGGAACAGAATGATTATCAGCCTATCGAGGCGGATGATTATGATAGCGCCGTCAACCTGCTCATTGAACCCTGGCCCGACCTGATCCTGCTTGACTGGATGTTACCCGGCGGCAGCGGCATTCAATTTATTAAACACCTTAAGCGCGAAGCGATGACCCGTGATATTCCGGTGATGATGCTGACCGCACGCGGTGAAGAAGAAGATCGCGTTCGCGGGCTGGAAGTGGGCGCGGATGATTACATCACCAAACCGTTTTCGCCGAAAGAGTTGGTGGCGCGGATTAAAGCGGTAATGCGTCGCATTTCGCCGATGGCGGTAGAGGATGTGATTGAAATTCAGGGCCTGAGCCTCGATCCCTCTTCGCATCGTGTGATGTCTGATACCACGCCGCTGGAGATGGGGCCAACGGAATATAAACTGCTGCACTTTTTTATGACCCACCCGGAGCGCGTTTACAGTCGCGAACAGCTGCTGAACAATGTCTGGGGCACCAATGTTTACGTTGAGGATCGCACGGTAGATGTGCATATTCGACGGCTGCGTAAGGCGCTGGAGCTGACCGGTCACGATCGCATGGTGCAAACCGTACGTGGAACGGGTTATCGTTTCTCCGCTCGTTACTGATCGGAGTCTGCCTCGTGCTGGAACGCCTCTCCTGGAAGAGATTATTACTGGAACTGGTGCTGGTCTGCTTGCCTGCGCTGCTGGCCGGACTGGTTATCGGCTATTTGCCCTGGTTTCTGCTGTTTGCCGTGCTGCTGTTGCTGGGCTGGCACTTCTGGAACCTGCTGCGGCTGTCGCACTGGCTGTGGACCGACCGCTCCATGACGCCGCCCACCGGCCAGTGGAGCTGGGAGCCGCTGTTTTACGGGCTGTACCAGATGCAGCTACGCAACCGTCGCCGTCGTCGTGAACTGGGAAACCTGATCAAGCGCTTTCGCAGCGGGGCGGAATCGCTGCCTGATGCGGTGGTGCTGACCACCGATGAAGGCACTATTTTCTGGTGTAACGGCCTGGCGCAGCAGCATTTGGGCCTGCGCTGGCCGGAAGACAATGGGCAAAACATTCTTAACCTGCTGCGCTATCCTGAATTTTCCCGCTATCTACGCCAGCAGGATTTCGTGCGTCCGCTGACGCTGGTGATGAATAATCAGCTGCATATGGAATTTCGCGTGATGCCTTACAGCGAAGGCCAATGGCTGCTGGTGGCACGCGATGTTACGCAGATGCATCAGCTGGAGGGCGCGCGCCGCAACTTTTTCGCCAATGTCAGCCATGAGCTGCGCACGCCGCTTACGGTGTTGCAGGGCTATCTGGAAATGATGGGCGATGCGGTGCTGGAGGGTAAAACACGCGAAAAAGCGCTGCAAACCATGCAGGAGCAGACGCGACGCATGGACGGGCTGGTTAAACAACTGCTGACGCTGTCGCGTATCGAGGCCGCGCCCGCCATCGATCTGGCGGAGAAAGTGGATGTGCCGATGATGTTACGGCTGCTACAGCGCGAAGCGGAAACCCTGAGTAACGGCCGCCATCAGATTACCTTTCATACCGATGCGCAGCTAAAAGTTTTCGGCAACGAAGAGCAGCTACGCAGCGCCATCTCTAACCTGGTTTACAACGCGGTTAACCATACGCCGGACGGCACGCACCTTGAGGTGAGCTGGCAATTCTGCAAACAGGGCGCGCTGTTTGCGGTGAAAGATAACGGGCCGGGCATTGCGCAGGAGCATCTGCCGCGCCTGACCGAACGCTTTTATCGGGTAGATAAAGCGCGATCGCGCGCAACCGGCGGCAGCGGGCTGGGGCTGGCGATTGTTAAACATGCCCTGAGCCATCACGGCACACGTCTGATGATTACCAGTCAGCCGCATAAAGAGACCTGCTTTAGCTTTATCCTGCCAACAAGGTTGATTGTCAGCCAGCATCTGCCGGACAATGCGGCGCGTAAAGTCTGACGGATGCAAAGTATGAAAATTATTATGGTGCTGCTGCTGCTGTTTTCCGGCGCGCTGCAGGCGAAGCCGACGCTGTTGGCGGGCAATCTCAGCAGCGTCGGTTCAGACACGCTGGGAAATTTAATGGCGCTATGGGGCGAAAGTTTTAACCTACAGTATCCGGGGGTGAATGTGCAGGTGCAGGCCGCAGGCTCTTCCACTGCGCCTACCGCGCTGGCTGCGGGCGCGGCGCAGTTGGGCGCCATGAGCCGACCGATGCAGCCTTCGGAGCGTCAGCTTTTCCAACAGCGCTACGGCTATCCGCCGCTGGCGGTGCCGGTGGCGCTGGATGCGTTAGTGGTGGTGGTGAATCAGGATAATCCGCTGACCCAGCTTAACGCGCAGCAGCTGGACGCCATTTTTTCCGTAACGCGGCGCTGCGGCGCGACCCGTTCACCGCAAACCTGGGGCGACCTCGGCTTAACCCAGCCGGGCTGGCATGAGCGCGCGTTACAGCGGCTGGGACGCAACTCCGCCTCCGGCACCTGGGGGTTTTTCAAACAGCAGGCGCTGTGCAGCGGCGATTTTCGTCGTGACGTTGGCGAGTATCCCGGTTCCACGGCGGTAGTGCAGGCGGTGGCTGGCAACCTTAACGCCATCGGCTACGCCAGTTTTGGCTTCCACATCAGCGGCGTGAAAACGCTGGCGCTGGCGAAAGAGGGCGCGGCGGTGATGCCGGATGCCACCACGATTCGTAGCGGGCAATACCCTTACGCTCGTCCGCTTTATATCTATATCAACAAGCCGCCGGGTAACGCGCCCGAGCCACTTACCGCCGCCTTTTTACGTCATGTGCTTTCCCCGCAGGGGCAGGCGCAGGTGATCCAGGCGGGCTATCTGCCGCTTTCAGCGCAGCAGATAATCGAGGCGAAGAAGCTTCTGGGGTTATAAAAGCGTGTATAGTGCAAAAATAGGAATTATCCTGGCTTGCCGATGTGAGTAAATACATACATTGTTAATTGTACGTTTATTTGTAGTTTATTACTTAACCCCGGTTGTTATTTTGTTTCGCAATCTTATTTCTGGCAATTAGCGTTAAAAGAAAATAAAGAAATTAGGTTGCTAGTTTTTTATGATTTTGCCTTTAAGTCAGTAAATGGTAACAGCCCGGCTGAGGCTGCTTTTTCTTTAAACCAAAAAAGTATAAAATCTGTTGTGTATCTAATAAGAAAAGTCTTATCAGTATCTGGTCATGCCTATAATCAAATGTTATCTAGTAAACATAATTTAAAGCCTGCATTACATAGGGAGAGGTTATGTTTATATCAAAGGCGATGGAAGTGTTTATCACGTTAGCGCAAGAGAGAAACCTGAAGGGAGCTGCGCATAAATTATGTCTGACAGTGCCACCTGTATCCAGAATGTTAAAAAACACTGAAGATTGGGTTGGAGAAAAATTAGTTATTATAGAACGCAACAAGATATCGCTCACGCCTACCGGAGAAAAGATTTATCAGGATGTTTTACCCCTCTATTTAGCGTTAAAAAGTTTTACGCCGCGAAAATCCTCACGATTGTTAACTATTTCCTCACCAGATATTCACACTAATAGCATTACTAACTTAATTAATGAGGTTTGCAAAGATTTCGTTACACAAATATCAGTTAAGTGTTCTGATTATATACGGGATGATGACGACTTTTTTATTAGCTTCGATAAGATTTCTGCTCCGCTTCACTTTTCAATTTATGAGACGCATATCCGCTACAACCTGGTCAGTTTGCATCAGCTGGACGCCAGGCCGCTTAACCTGGAGATTGTGGCAGGAAAAGAGGTATTGTTGAGTAAGGATTTTCAACGAGAACTTCAGCAGTTAAGAACAGAGGGATTCAATAGTACACTAAAGCAAATTGATAATGGCAAGCTGAGGCGCACCCTGTATTACTCCGGGAAAAGCATGGAAGTGCTTGATGATTATGATCTGAAAGAGCTTCATGGCGACTATTTTACGCTCCGCTCTTATCACCAACCCGTATATATTTACGCTAATAATTTGAGTACACATAAAAGAAGTGCTGAACTGGTCGCAAATTTAGATGAGAGAATGAAAAGGCATCAGTGATGCTCTTTAAATAAGGTTAATCCTTCCTGGATGGTAGTTTCGGATATGGATTGTTTTGTATGCAACTTTAAACGATGGTTAATTTCGCTTTGTTTTTTTAGTGATTTGTTATACTGAAAAAAACCGGGAGTATAAGATTTGCGGGTAAAGTAAAAGCGTAGCGCGTGAAGTTTGACAGGCCCGCTGTTGCGCTTAATTTATCAGCTTCTGATTGCATTGCTCTGGGAATATGAAATCGGTACAAAAGGAATTAATAAATTATGGAATGGAGATACAAAAAATGGAAGTTATATCTACTATTATTAACGAAGGCGCTAACTGGGCAGTCAAGCATCTGACATCTATCTATGCGGGGCTTAGCGCGTGTTGTATCGCCGGGCTGATGGAGTTACGCGAAAGGTATCCTTGCCTTCGTTCATTGACCGATGCGCTGATATGCGGCATATTTGCTCTGTCAGTTTCCACTTTGCTTGAGTGGCTCCATCTGCCTAATAATTCGGAAGTGCTACTTGGCGCGCTGCTGGGTTTTATCGGTGCCGATCGTCTGAGTAAAATTACCGCTGCGCTTGCGCTGCGCTATCCCAAAGCTGATGGTGATTAAATTATCAAACAGTGAAGGTTCGGTTTTGCCTGTGCTACATTTTGTGCCTGCTTAATATTAACCTAATTTATACAGCAGAAAGAATATTCTCCCGCTGACGTAAAACATTTCAAACACTGCTGAATTTTTTATTTTTATTCAAAGGTTTAAGTGTCATTTTATTATCGATGTTTATTAGCTCCCGACAGAAGATATTTTCTTGATTTTTTTTGGTGCCATTCTGGCCTTTAGCTACCCCTGGATGAAAAATTACACTGCTATTAGCAGTATTGTTGATTTTTTTTGCTTTTTATCGTCGATTTTATTTTTTAAATAATTATTGTTTCGTTTACTTAATTTATTGATTTTTGAATGTCCGAATTTCTATTGTTTTTATTTTATCTATTTATTATTGTTCTTCTTGTGCAGTGAAATGCATATATATATTTAATGAAGAAATCTAACCTCAAGGAAAGAATGTTATGAATAAAGTTTCCGATATTAATTATATTTCACGCTTCACCATTTCTACGTTAAGCGGTTCCTCCGGTAAGGTCTATGCTAATGGTCGTCAACAGGTGCAGGTATACATTACGCTCAAATTTGCTGATGCAAACCATAATGTTGTTGTTCTCGATGGCGATGAGTTAAAAAAGATAAAAGATAGCATTACCCTTTGTGATTACATAACCGGTGAGCCGTTAGTAAATATCCCTTTATTGCTCCCCTTTTATCAGAAGTGGGCATTTACTGAAAATGATAATGGATATACACCTTTCTCGGTAGCGGCGTCTTTATCTACTGTTTATTCCAATAATGGTACTATAGTCATCCCTTATTATATTGCGTGCCCAGAGGCCCATGTTAGTCCGACAATAAATGTGGCGGCATCAATTAAACTTGAGCAGCTTGAAGTTGATACCCGCGGTGATGATGGTTTTGACAGCTATGTCACTATCCATGCAGTTAAACCTGCTAATTACAAGTTTTCTACAGGATCGCTTAAATTAATAGAGGAGAGTGTTTTTAACCGTCGTGGTGGGCAATACGATTATCATGAGTTTGGTAAAATTTATAAAGTTGTCGCACTGCTTAATAACCAAGAGGTCCGCCTTAATTTTATGAGTAAAACGGTTGAGACTGTTACAGTTCCAGCTGCGTTCAGTAAAATTTCTTGTGATGTAAATCATTCCCTTGGAGGTACGTGTGACAAGCACGATGCTTATTTTTCCTCTCTTATGAAACACTGCTTCAAGGATCGTGCGTATACGAGTAATTATCTTTCTTCATGGTATGTATCTAAGGACGGTGATTCAAGAAACTTATTTTATGATTTTAGCGGTAAGAATGTAAGTGGGTATTATACGCTTGGGGTTGGTGGTTACAATGATTATTTTCCTGTTTATAATACGAAAAATAGATTTTGTTTTGCCGTGACACGCCGCCAAACATGGGAGTGTGATGATAAATCCATGGATGATTACATCACCAAGAATAAATATAGTTTTGTTGATGAATATGGAAATAATGGAAGTTTTTTTGCTGTGATAGGTAATTATTATGACATGAACAACGATCATCACATCAACTCTGACTGGAAGTTTTACGACGCCTGATTAAATTATAAATCATTATTTCATCAGCCCCCATTTTCATTAAATAGGGGCTGTCTGAAAATTTTGCACTGGATATTATTTTTTTGCCTGGCTGATCCGTCATGGATATTAACTAACGATGCTTTAAAAAAGGAATATTTTATGGCTACGGAATTTACCTCACAGTCCGAGAATTTTATTAGCGCCCTTACTGGCGAAATTGATCCGCGTACCGGAGCTTATGGCTGTCGTTTTACCCTTGCACAGCTTGCCGGTAACGCTGGCCTGGGGCCGGAAATTCCGGTGATACTTAACTATTCTCCATTATCAACGGGAAATAGTGGTTTTGGTATCGGCGTCACCATGCCCTTGAGTAGTTATAACAAAAGCACCAGAACCCTCCAGCTCTCAAGCGGAGAACAATATAAAGTTACTGAAAACAGCAATAAACTGTATATTCTTCATGCCACGCCAATCAACTTTCGCGTGGAAAAGCGCAATGATGGTTATTATATTTTTTATAAAAATGGAACTACTGAAATTCTAACGGCGCCGGGTAAAGCGGGCGATATGAAAGTAGTGGAGACTATCCTTTCTCCGGCCGGACACAAGATGGCACTGGCGTGGGAAAATTTCGGCAGCAGCAAGCGCCTGATTTCTGTCAGAGATGAATCCTCTGTTTTGCTGAAAGTAAGCCGTAATAGTAACAACTCACAGATTACCTTCCATATTTTTCCTGACAGTAAAGAAGCGCATAGCGTGACGTTGTCGTTGAAAAATAATTACCTCACCTCCGTCACTAACGCATCGGTTTCGCCTGCCCAAAACTGGAAGCTGGAATATACTTCTGGGCGTTTAACCGCGATGACCGGGCCGACCGGGCTGGTTGAGCAGGTGACCTATTCCCAGAACGGCCATCGATTCCCCGCTGGCGGTCCGGCTACAAAACAGCCCTATGTCATTAGTTATCGCCAAATCGGCGGCGATGGCGCGCTGATTAGCAATCTGCGCTACCAGTTTTCTGACAAAAACTTCCTTGGCTATGGTGGCAGTAATCGTTTGGGCTGGAACAAAAATACCGATTTTCTCTATGGCGTATTGGGTGATTATGAATACAGCAGCACCGAAACTGCGCTGGATGAAAATAATACGGTACTCAGCACAACGGTTCGCACCTACAATAACCTTCACCTGCAAACAAAAGAGCTTTCCCGCCGTAATGGTACAACCTGTAGCTATAGCGCCGAGACAGAATACCATGCCGTTAAAGGCAAAGCTTTTGATGCTCAGCCTCCGCAGTTTCAAATGCCCCGCAGGCAAACGGCGACCTGGACCGATACTTCACTACCGGTCGGGGAACAGTTCCGTAGCGAAGTAACCCTGACGGAGTTCGATGAACATGGCAACCCGGTACGCCAGGAAAATCCCGATGGCAGCGTAACGGAATATGAGTTTTATCCTGCCGCAGGTGACGGCGCTAACTGCCCGCCGGAGCCTAATGGTTTTGTGCGCTTTATCAAACGTACCACGGTCACGCCGCCTCAAACAGACTACGCCGATACGCCGATTCAGGTTACGGAATTTCGCTACGCTACGCTGGGTAAGACGGATTGCATTGTACAAAGCAGCCGCGCTGATTTCAGCGACGGCGTACTGCTTTCCCGTCAGAGCGTTAGCTATAACACCGACAGCACAAGCAGCGAGTTCGGTCGTATCACTGCCATTACCGATGACAAATATCACCAGGGACGTTGCTTTACCAGCCAGCAGCGTTTTGACAGCGTCGTCAGGGACGGCATGCTTGAACAACGTGTCACCGTAACCGGCCATGACGGTATCACAGGCACTTACTATCGCACGCAATCGGCGCTTTCCGGGCTGTTGCTCAGCGAAACAAATATGCAGGGCGTAAAAAACACCTTTACCTACGATCGACTCGGGCGTCCATTAACCGCTACCTGCGCTGTGGGTTCCGCTTATGAAAAGAGTAAGTCATGGGAATATAGCGTAGAGAAGGGGGTAGCGATTACCACGGAAAAAGATGCGTCAGGCAATCAGGTGAAAAAATGTTTTGACAGTGCGGGTCGTAGCATCGGGAACCAGTTTTTCGATACGGATACCACCCGTCAGTGGTTTGAAATAAACAGTTGCCGCTATAACGCTCTGGGCGAGAGTCAGTATAGTTCAGGGAAAGACTGGCTTACCACCCAATCCACAGGAAGCCAATATTATCAGGTAGATGGGGAAGCGACCTATGATGGTTGGGGAGTGCAGACGCTGCAATCTTTTTCCGATGGTCTCCGTACTCATCGAAGTGAAGATCCGATCTCCCTGGTTCAGCAGCAGTATGCGCAGGGCGATAAAGATGGCGTTTTACTGTCCAGTGGTAAAAGCGTAACGGTACTCGACAGTAAAAGTAAGCTGCCGGTGCAGGAAGGGTTGTACGATGCCAGCGGTACTGAACAGGGTATGCGTAAACACCGTTACGACGGGCGTGGATTGCTCAGGGAAAGTACTGATGAACTGGGCAATACCACCCGTTATACCTGGGACGCATGGGGACGCGAGCTGACACGTATTTTGCCGGACAATACTCTGATTGAGCGCGAATACGCCCCGCATCTTAGCGGTAAAGAAGTCACCTGCATTCGTGTAACCGGCAAAAATGCCGCAGGTAAAAAACAGACCTGGGAGCTGGGAACGCGCGAGTATGACAGTGTAGGGCGCATCACCCAGGAAACCGTCGGCGGAAGAGTTACCACCTACCGTTACGACGGCGTTATGACGCAACCTGCCAGCGTTACTCTGCCGTCAGGAAAAACGTTAACCTACCGCTACCTTCCTGAACTCGGGCAGGTTGTCAGCAGCGTAACGGCTGACGGCATTACGCAATCTTTTGATTACGATGCCAAAACCGGCCGCCTGCTACAGGCAAAAGAAGGTGATGTCGTTAACCATAATCGTTGGTCACCCTCCGGTATGCTGCTGGAAGAGCAATTTATTCAGGATAAGGATGCCCGTCAGGCCGGATATGGCTGGTCGCTGGCTGGTGAACCGGTTTCTTATACCGATATTACCGGCGCCAGCTCGCAGTATGAACGTAATGAACATGGCCAGGTTGTGCGGGTCAATGACCGTGATATGACGGTGGTTCTCTCTTATGATGCGCTGCAGCGGTTGCAAAAAATGGAGTCCACTGACAACGTATCGGGCGCAAAGCTAACCACTATGCTGGTTTATGATGACTTAGATCGTGAAGTCAAACGTACATTGGTTGATAGCGCCGGTACTACGCTGATTGTTACGCAAAGCTGGCTGAAAAATGGACTGCTGAGTGGACGTATTACGCAGCAAAATGATCTGATATTGAAAGAGGAACAATATCAATATGACTGCCGTAACCGACTTATCGGTTACTACGCGTTTGGTAGCGTATTGCCGACAGACGCATACGGCTATGCCATGACGGCCCAGACGTATCGTTATGACGCACTGAATAACCTAACTCAGGTTGTCACCACTTTAGCTGATGGTAGCAGCGATACAGCCACCTTCCTTTATAACAATATTAACGATCCGACGCAGCTGTCGGGTGTCACCCATACGCATGCCGGTTATCCCGCCGCCATTCAGCTGGAATATGATGCAGAAGGGCGCATGACAAAAGATGAGGCAGGACGAACGCTGCGCTATGACGCGCTTGGCCGACTTTCGGGTGTAGCTACGCAAGACGCTGGGGCATGTACTTACCGCTATGATGCGCAGAACCGCCTGGTCAGCCAGCAGGGTTGATGGATAACGAACGAGTATTGATTTGAGCCGTGCAACGTCAATGACGTTGCCGGTATTACTAACAAATTACATCAAAAGAAAAGGATTTTATTATGAATACTGAATTTGCATTACAGAATACCAGCTCCGAACTTTCTTCCGTTATTCCACTCGGCCGTCGCTTTTATTACCGCGGCGCGGAGCGGGTGAATGAGCTGCTGGCGGAGCAGGGGCGGTTGCTGCGGTTGATTAAAAACGGCCACGCCACGCTGGGGGTGAGCAACGGTGCGGAGCTGACGCTGACGGCGGGCGACCATAATGACAGCCTGCTGTGGTCACGTAAAAGCGGGCAGCAGGAAGGGCAGCTGCACGGCTGGTCGCCTTATGGCAGTGGCGAAGATGCGGGCGAGCTGTCGGGCTTCAACGGCGAGCGGGCGGACCCGCTAAGCGGGGCTTATCATCTGGGAAACGGCTACCGCGCCTATAATCCGGTGCTAATGCGCTTTAACTGCCCGGACAGCCTGAGCCCGTTCGGGGCCGGTGGCATCAACCCTTATGCCTACTGTGCGGGCGACCCGGTGAACTTCACCGATCCGTCAGGGCATATCAGCTGGGTGGGCGGCCTGGGAATTGGGCTGGGCATTCTGGGCATCTTGGGTGCGGTGTTTACGGCCGGGCTGTCGGTGGTGGCGGCAGCGATAGGCACGGCGGTGACGGCGGGCATTGCGACCGGTGCGGCGTTGACGACGGCGGGCGCGGTGGCGGCGGCGATAGGCTCGGCGTCGGCGGTGTCGCTGGTTGCGGGTGTGGCAGGTGTGATTGCGGACGTAACGGGCATCGTCAGCGGCGCACTGGAGGACAGCAGTCCACAGGCGTCAGAGGTGCTGGGCTGGGTGTCGCTGGGCGCGGGCGTGGTGGGTATGGCGAGCGTTGGGCGCAGCATTTGGAAAGGCGCTCGCAGCGCAGCTAAAAAAGCGGTTCATAATGTTCAGGCTCAGGGTAAGGCTACAGCTTATATATGGACCACTGCAAAAGGTAGAATAGGGCATGCAGCCTTGAGTATACCAGGTAATGCTATGCACCAAAAAACATATATCAGCTGGTGGCCTGAGCTTGGCGAGCTATACGGGAAACGTATATTTAAAAAGGTCATGGGGCATGCCTCTACAGTAGGTAGAGATATAGCTAGTGAAAGCTCTGTTTTAAATTATGTGATTGAATTTAAAAATTTAAATACAAAGGCTATAGTTGATTGGTGGGAAGGTTTAACGCTAAGTGGTAGTTCAGGAAAACGCTTGACCATAAACGGGTTGCCGGTTCAGGGACCTACCCCGTCCTATAGTCTTCTGCATAATAATTGTGCTGATATGGTTGCGCAAGCTCTGATGATAGGCTACGAAGGCGCATATAATATCCCGCATGGTGTAGTGAGACATCCGTATAAAATATATTCATTTGCTCAGCGTCATCCGGAATTAGTACAAAGATCGTATAAGGAATTAAGTTTAAATTAGGCAAGTTGATATTTATTAATAATTGAATTGGTCGGGAGTTGAGTACTCCTGACCAATCATGAAAGTATATTTTTTGCCGTTTAACATGCTCTGTATAAAGCAGATTATGGCTGTAGGCACACTTCCTGAAATCGCACACGGCGAGCGTATAAGTAAAAATATTGATAATCAAGGTAGTACGTTAAGCCCCTCAAAGCGTAATGAAAATAAAGAACCGCGCGGCAAACTCGTCTCTTGCCGCACATATATAAACTTTCAACATATCTTCCGCTCAGCGGTAAACATGAATTTCCTTCATGCATCGTGAATTTTCCTCCCTTGCC
Organism: Mixta sp. BE291; assembly: GCF_031457955.1. Classification (NCBI taxonomy): domain Bacteria; kingdom Pseudomonadati; phylum Pseudomonadota; class Gammaproteobacteria; order Enterobacterales; family Erwiniaceae; genus Mixta; species Mixta sp. BE291. The sequence continues at coordinate 186,733 of NZ_JAVDXN010000005.1, forward strand.
GTTGAACAAAAGTCATGAGAATCTGCGCTCAGACATTTAGACGTCCAGAAGTCTTAAAATAAAAATCTGAAACTATTTCATCGGTAAATCAACGGGGCGGGATCGCCTCGTGACAGGAGTTGAACACCATGCAAAGAACAACCGCCCCTTTCCGTGCCGACGTAGTTGGCAGTTTCTTACGCCCTGCAGCCATCAAACAGGCGCGCGAGCAGTTTGCCGCAGGTGAAATTGATGCCGCCGCGCTGCGCCGTGTAGAAGATGAAGAAATTCGCCATGTGGTGGAGCAGCAGCTCGCCAGCGGCCTACAGGTGGTCACCGATGGCGAATTCCGTCGCGCCTGGTGGCACTTTGATTTCTTTGATGGTCTGCAGGGCGTGGAACGCTACGAGGCGGAGCAGGGCATTCAGTTCAACGGCATCCAGACCAAAGCACGCGGCGTACGCGTCACCGGCAAACTGGGCTTCGGCGATCATCCGATGCTGGAAGATTTTCGCTTCCTGAACAGCATCAGCGGCGATGCGGTGGCGAAAATGACCATCCCCAGCCCGAGCGTGCTGCATTTCCGCGGCGGCCGTAAAATGATCGATGCCGAGGTCTACCCCGACCTGGCGGACTATTTCGACGATCTGGCGCTGACTTACCGCGATGCGATCAAAGCCTTTTATGATGCAGGCTGCCGCTATCTGCAGCTGGACGACACCGTATGGGCCTACCTCTGTTCAGAAGATCAGAAACGTCAGATTCGTGAACGCGGCGATGACCCGGAAGAACTGGCGCAAACCTATGCGCGCGTGCTGAACAAAGCGCTGGAAGACAAGCCAGCCGACCTGACCGTTGGGCTGCATGTCTGCCGCGGTAACTTCCGCTCCACCTGGATCTCTGAAGGCGGCTATGAGCCGGTCGCTGAGATTCTGTTTGGCGGCGTAAATATCGATGCCTTCTTCCTGGAATATGACAATGCGCGTTCCGGCGGCTTCGAACCGCTGCGCTTTATTAAGCCAGGCCATCAGCAGGTGGTATTAGGGCTGATTACCACGAAAGAAGGGCAGCTGGAAGATCCGCAAAGCGTGCAGGCGCGTATTGAGGAAGCGACGCAGTATATCGATATCAATCAAATCTGCCTCAGTCCGCAGTGCGGCTTTGCCTCTACCGAGGAAGGCAACAACCTCACCGAACAGCAGCAGTGGGATAAACTGCGCCTGGTGGTCGATATCGCGAAAAACGTCTGGTAACTGGCGTAAATTTAGGCAAACAGGCGCGTAAAACGCGCCTGTTATCCGTTAAGTCTGCTTTTAATGAAGAAAATAACGCCGTGTCGGTGGAAAAAAAGTCACATCATGTAATGTGCTTGGGGCATAGTTTGAAGTGATTCTCTGGTCTGGCGCTTATATTCGTTATATCACTCTGCTTTTCCGATCCCGTATTGCCTTTCGCCGCTATAAACGTTTTACTTATGCCGCTTACCGCGGTTTTCCTTCGTGAAAAGAATAAAATCAGCTCATATCACTGCGTTTGCCGTCGAAAACCGGTTTTATTTCAACCATTGTTTATCTCGACAGCATGTTAGCGTAGAGGGGTGCAGTAGGCATTCACACAACATCCACCGCAACATCAGTAGCAGGCAATTCAGCTTTATGACACATCGTTTAACGTCGAAAGACATCATTGCGCTGGGCTTTATGACTTTTGCCCTGTTTGTTGGCGCAGGCAACATCATCTTCCCTCCCATGGTTGGTTTGCAGTCAGGCGAACATGTCTGGACAGCGGCGCTTGGGTTCCTGGTTACCGCAGTGGGTTTGCCGGTGATTACCGTGATTGCGCTGGCACGCGTCGGCGGCGGTATTGATGCGCTCAGCACGCCGATTGGCAAAGCAGCCGGTATTGTGCTGGCCACGGTTTGTTATCTTGCCGTGGGGCCGCTGTTCGCCACGCCGCGTACCGCCACCGTTTCCTTTGAAATCGGTATCGCGCCGCTGACGGGCGATGGCGCAATGCCGCTACTGGTGTATAGCCTGATCTATTTCGCGCTGGTGATCGGTATTTCCCTTTATCCGGGCAAACTGCTGGATACCGTGGGGCATATTCTGGCACCGCTGAAAATCGTGGCGCTGTTTATTCTGGGCGTGGCGGCGCTGCTGTGGCCCGCAGGCGGCCACATTCCGGCGACCGATGCTTACCAGAACGCCGCCTTCTCCAGCGGTTTTGTTAACGGCTATCTCACCATGGATACGCTGGGCGCACTGGTGTTCGGCATCGTTATCGTTAATGCTGCGCGTTCACGCGGCGTGGATGATGCGCGCCTGCTGACGCGTTATACCATTCTGGCGGGTTTGATTGCCGGTGTGGGCCTGACGCTGGTTTATCTGAGCCTGTTTAAACTGGGTTCCGGCAGCGGTGCGCTGGCCGATCAGAATGCCAATGGCGCGGCGATCCTGCACGCCTATGTACAGCATACCTTCGGCGGAATGGGCAGCCTGTTCCTGGCAGCGCTGATCTTTATCGCCTGTATGGTAACGGCGGTGGGTCTCACCTGCGCCTGCGCTGAGTTCTTTGCGCAATATCTGCCGTTTTCTTATAAAACGCTGGTATTTATTCTTGGCCTGTTCTCCATGGTGGTCTCCAACCTGGGTCTGAGCCATTTAATTCAGATCTCGATTCCGGTGCTGACAGCTATCTATCCGCCGTGTATCGTACTGATTGTGCTGAGCTTTACTCTCAACTGGTGGAATAAAAGCACGCGGATTGTTGCGCCAACCATGCTTGTTAGCCTGGTATTTGGTATCATCGACGCGATTAAAAGCACCGGCTTTAACGATGTGCTGCCCGCTTTCAGCCAGCACCTGCCGCTGGCTGAGCAAGGGCTTGCCTGGCTGCCGCCTTCGCTGGTTATGCTGATCATCACGGTAGTAGCCGACCGCATGATGGGGCAAGAGCGAGTCAGAGCGCATCATTAAACCTGATACAATTCGGTCTTAACCACGGGCATGCCCGTGGTTTTTCATTTCCACAGGTAAGATGTCATTATGCAAGAAACCAACAAGCTCAAACGGGGATTGAGCACACGCCATATTCGTTTTATGGCGCTGGGGTCGGCGATTGGGACCGGGCTGTTTTATGGCTCTGCCGATGCGATAAGAATGGCCGGGCCGAGCGTGCTGCTGGCCTATGTCATCGGCGGCGCCGTAGCCTACATTATTATGCGTGCGCTGGGCGAAATGTCCGTTAACAATCCGCAGTCCAGCTCTTTCTCGCGCTACGCGCAGGATTACCTCGGCCCAATGGCGGGCTACATCACCGGTTGGACCTACTGCTTTGAAATTCTGATTGTCGCCATTGCCGACGTGACCGCGTTTGGCATCTATATGGGCGTCTGGTTCCCCGACGTGCCGCACTGGATTTGGGTGCTGAGCGTGGTGCTGGTGATCGGCGCGGTCAACCTGATGAGCGTTAAAGTATTTGGCGAGGTCGAGTTCTGGTTCTCCTTTTTCAAGGTTGCCACCATCATTATTATGATCGCGGCGGGCCTCGGCATGATTATCTGGGGAATCGGCAACGGCGGTCAGCCAACCGGCATTCATAATCTGTGGACCAACGGCGGCTTCTTTGCGCACGGCATCGTCGGCATGCTGCTGTCGCTGCAGATGGTGATGTTCGCCTATGGCGGCATCGAAATTATCGGCATCACCGCCGGGGAAGCGGAAGATCCGGAAAAATCGATTCCGCGCGCGATTAACTCGGTGCCGTGGCGTATTCTGGTGTTCTACGTCGGCACGCTGTTTGTCATTATGTCCATCTATCCGTGGAACCAGGTGGGTACGCAGGGCAGCCCCTTTGTACTGACTTTCCAGCATCTGGGCATTGCCGCCGCGGCATCGATTCTGAACTTCGTGGTGCTGACGGCCTCGCTGTCGGCGATTAACAGCGATGTCTTCGGGGTAGGGCGCATGCTGCACGGTATGGCGCAGCAGGGTCACGCGCCGAAGATGTTTATGAAGGTTTCCGAGCGCGGCATTCCGTGGGTAACGGTAGTGGTGATGATGCTGGCGATGCTGATCGCGGTCTATCTGAACTATCTGATGCCGGAGAAAGTGTTCCTGGTCATCGCTTCGCTGGCGACGTTTGCCACCGTTTGGGTGTGGATTATGATCCTCTGCTCACAGATCGCTTTCCGCCGCACCCTGAGTAAGCAACAGGCGCAGGCGCTGAAATTTGCGTTGCCGGGCGGCAGCTATACCGCCATCGTTGGCGTGCTGTTCCTGGTCTTTATTATCGGCCTGATTGGTTATTTCCCGGATACCCGCGTTTCACTCTATGTCGGCGCTATCTGGATAGTGCTGCTGTTGGCGGGCTACAAGCTGGTACGTCGTCAGTAAGCAGCAAGTCAGCACCATGAAAAAAGCCGCAGTGATGCGGCTTTTTTATTGCGGTTACGGCAGGTAGCGCCGCCCTGACATTCAGCGGCGATCGCGTAGGTTAATGGCGGATGTCCTTGTCCGTATTCATCGCCAGCCCCCGTAAATCATGACCGGTCGGCGTTTGATGAACGCGCAGGCCAAAGGCGGGCAGCACCGCATAGATATAGTCGAAAATATCAGCCTGGATACGTTCATATTCCACCCATACCGTGGTGTTGGTGAAGACGTAAATCTCCAGCGGCAGCCCGTCGGAACCGGGCGCCAGCTGACGCACCATTAATGTCATGTTTTGATGAATCTGCGGATGGCTTTTCAGCCAGGCTTCCAGCCAGGCACGAAACGTGCCGATATTGGTCAGATGGCGACCGTTGAGCGGCGTGTCTAAATCGCAGCCTAAACGGGCATTATGCTGCTCCACTTCAACAATTTTCTGTTTGATATAGGGCGTTAATAGCTGCGCGCGCTGAAGCTGCGCCAGCTCATCGTGACTGAGAAAATGTACGCTGGTGGTATCGATATTAATGCTGCGTTTGATGCGGCGTCCGCCCGATTCCGACATGCCGCGCCAGTTTTTAAAGGAGTCAGCGATCAGCGCATAGGTTGGAATGGTGGTGATGGTGTTGTCCCAGTTGCGCACTTTCACCGTGGTCAGCCCGATATCAATCACCGCGCCATCTGCGCCATATTTAGGCATATCCAGCCAGTCGTTCAGTTTGAGCATGTCGTTTGCCGAGAGCTGAATGCCGGCCACCAGGCCCAGAATCGGATCTTTAAACACCAGCATCAGCACGGCGGTCATCGCGCCCAGGCCGGTAATCAATACCAGCGGCGATTTACCTAACAGCACGGAAATGATCATAATGGCGAACAGAATCGCCGCCACCAGCTTGATGCTTTGAAAAATACCACGCAGCGGCAGCTGGCGGGCGAGGGCGCTGTTAGCGGAGAGCTCCAGCAGAATATCCAACAGCGAAAAGAGCATCAGCAGCAGGAACAGCATCATCCAGACCTGCGACACCACCAGCAAAACGGCATGCAGCGGCTCGCTGTTGGCTAAAAACAGGTCGGTCTGGATATTCAGCAGCACGCCCTGTAGTAATAAAGCAAAGCGGTTAAAGAGATAATTATCGATTAACGATTTCGGCCATTGCTGATGTGACGCGTAGGCGCGGCGTTTCAGCATCGGCAATACGGCCCGATGCAGCAGCAGGTGAGCAATTAATGAAACCAGTAAAACAATGCCGATAACTATCGCCAGCGACAGCGGCGTGGCGTAAGGCACATCGAAACGATGAAGCCAAAAAAGAATCTGATGTTGCATGTAATCTCCCTGAGAGTAAGGCTTGTCCTGAAAAAATGAAATTCCGCAGCCGTGCGGAACGGGGCGGGCCGTCAGAAATACCATAACGGCCGCGAGAGGAAAGCGCTAGAGCTGTTGTGCGGCGGCGCGCGCCATTAATTGCGGATAAAACTGCCAGAAAAAGGTTTCCAGCGCCGCATAGTTATCATGAAAATCCTGCCAGGAATCGGCGAGCGCCGCCAGACGCGGACGCCGCGCCGCCATGCCGCGTAACACCTGCTGCAAATAATCAGCTTCCGCGTAGCGTTCCATCCAGCGCTCACGCCATAAATAGCTATTGAGGCGTTGGAAACCGTCTGGCGTCTGCGCCAGCATCGGTGCGATTTGCGCCTGCGCGCGTGCCAGAAACAGCGGCAGCGGCAGATCGGATTCAATACGCTGCCAGTGACGCGACAGGAAATGATCCCACACCACGTCCAGCGTAATAGGCGCCACCCGACGCGTTTCGGGACGAAACAACCGTTTGGCGCTCAGCACCTCGGGCAGGGAATCGGTAAGGGCATCAAGGCGGCGGTGCAGCGCGATACCGGCAGCGATATCGGCAGGCCACTGCAATAGCGGGTCGCCACGCACATAATCCGCCATCAGATTGCCTGTCAGCGAGCTATTGGCCAGCGTGGCCAGATGAAGGTGAGCAAGAAAGTTCATCCCGGCAGTATACGCTAACAGAATGGTTACCGGGTAACAGTTCAGAATTTCCCGCTTTTCCGCTAAACTAGGCCGCCTGTTTGTTAGCCGTAAGATATGTAGCATGCGCGTCGCTGATTTTACTTTTGAATTACCTGAATCATTAATTGCCCACTATCCGCAGCCACAGCGTAGCGGATGTCGGCTGCTGTCGTTGAACGGTCCCGATGGCGCATTAAGCCACGGCGTATTTACCGATGTGCTGGATAAGCTCAATCCCGGCGATCTGCTGGTGTTTAATAACACCCGCGTGATTCCGGCCCGCGTTTACGGGCGTAAAGCCAGCGGCGGTAAGATCGAAATGCTGGTCGAGCGCATGCTGGACGATAAGCGTGTGCTGGCGCACGTACGCGCCTCGAAAGCGCCGAAGCCGGGCGCAGCGCTGCTGTTTGGCGATGATGAGAGCGTACGCGCGACCATGACGGCGCGTCACGATGCGCTGTTTGAAATCGAATTCGACGATGCGCGTAGCGTGCTGGATATTCTCAACGCTATCGGCCATATGCCGCTGCCGCCCTATATCGATCGTCCCGACGAAGAGGCCGATCGCGAGCTTTATCAAACGGTTTACAGTCAGAAGCCGGGCGCGGTTGCCGCGCCGACCGCCGGTCTGCACTTCGACGAGCCGCTGCTGGCCGCGCTGCGCGAGAAAGGCGTCGAGATGGCCTTTGTCACGCTGCACGTGGGGGCGGGGACTTTCCAGCCGGTGCGCGTTGACAGCATTGAAGATCACATCATGCACTCCGAGTATGCGGAAGTACCGCAGGAAGTGGTGGATGCAGTGTTAGCCTGTAAGGCGCGCGGTAATCGCGTGGTTGCCGTGGGCACCACCTCGGTGCGATCGCTGGAGAGCGCAGCGCAGGCGGCACAGGATTCGCTGATTGCGCCCTTCTTCGACGATACCCAAATCTTTATCTATCCCGGCTATCGCTACCAGGTGATTGATGCGCTGATTACCAATTTCCATTTGCCGGAATCGACGCTGATTATGCTGGTTTCCGCTTTCGCCGGTTATCGCCATACCATGAACGCCTATCGCGAAGCGGTAGCCGAGCAGTATCGCTTTTTCAGCTATGGCGATGCGATGTTTATTACCCGCAATCCCCAGGCGCTGGACGAAAAAGTCGGCGCCTGATTAACCGGCGCCGCAGCTGCGGCGCCGTGATATTAACCCTGTATCCTTCTCCCGCTCGCTAACGTCTTCCGCGCCATTAACGCGTTCCATTTTATCTATGTCCGCTAACGCCTGCACGCACTCCCTTTTATTCTGTGAAGCACACCAATGTTAAGTGAGTAAATAAATTTTTTCTGCGTGGCGTAATTATTGGTGCTGATTTAAAAACGACTCATTGAATATATTGAGTGATTTTTAATTATTAGTTTCCATTTTCTATTTTGACAGGTGCCAAACGTTGACTTAATTGTTGTGATGATATTTACGGGGCATTTATAGTATTTAATCGACAAGGATTTCATCATGAGAATATTAAATGAAAAAGAATTACGACAGGTTACTGGGGCCAGCCGCAACGGCGGCTGGGAAGGGTATTGGGGGCATAGTGGGGGCGGTCGCAGTAACAGCGGGGGGGATTATGGCGCGCAATGTACCTGGTAATACAAAATATCACCTGCGAAATATTATTATCATTCCGGGTGTTTTTTTAGGATGGGCATTTCTCAGTTCCTCACACGTCACCCCGCAAAGCTGGTTAAGCGTAATACCCTGCGATATAGCCAGATTTTTTGTGATAATAATGACGGTTTTTGGTACGGTAGAATTATTAATGAAATTTGCGCGATGGTTTATTCCTGAAAGATAACTAATTTTTTATTCAGGCTCGCTCCGGCGGGTCTTTTTTACACCTGCTATTTAAGCGCTGCGCTTTTAGACAGAACGCGCAATGGCAGAGGTGCTGAGCAGGAGGAGCGACAAATTTGGCACATACAAGGGTTTGTGACCTTTACCAGGGCTTTGCATGTTAAAATGTGCCGCTGTGTCAGATTTGTGTCATGAGACTGGTACAGAAAGGCAAAAATCTGCAACGCGTGATAAACGCATGACGCGCTGGCTGGCTTGTATAGCGGCTTCCACGGTTGTTAGAATGCGCTCCTTTTCATCAATCATCAGACTGTTTCTCTGATGGAGGCAACGTGAAGTTTGAATTAGATAAAAAAGATGGCCGCGCGCGTCGTGGTCGTCTGGTTTTTGATCGTGGCGTAGTAGAGACCCCGGCCTTTATGCCGGTAGGCACGTACGGCACGGTAAAAGGCATGACCCCGGAAGAGGTCAAGGATACCGGCGCGCAGATCCTGCTGGGCAACACATTTCACCTTTGGCTGCGTCCGGGCCAGGAGATCATGAAGCTGCATGGCGATCTGCACGATTTTATGCAGTGGCATGGCCCGATTCTCACTGATTCCGGCGGTTTTCAGGTCTTCAGCCTTGGCGATATCCGTAAAATCACCGAAGCGGGCGTGCATTTCCGTAATCCGATCAACGGCGATGCGATCTTCCTTGATCCCGAAAAATCGATGGAGATCCAGTACGATCTCGGATCGGATATCGTGATGATCTTTGATGAATGTACCCCTTATCCGGCGGACTGGGATTATGCCAAACGCTCGATGGAGATGTCGCTGCGCTGGGCGCGACGCAGCCGCGACCACTTCGATAAGCTGGGCAACAAAAATGCGCTATTCGGCATTATTCAGGGCAGCGTTTACGAAGATTTACGAGATGTCTCTGTCAAAGGGCTGGTGGATATTGGCTTTGATGGTTACGCTGTGGGCGGCCTGGCGGTAGGTGAGCCAAAGGAAGATATGCACCGTATTCTGGAGCATGTTTGCCCGCAGATCCCGGAAGATAAGCCGCGCTATTTAATGGGCGTCGGCAAGCCGGAAGACCTGGTGGAAGGCGTACGTCGCGGCATCGATATGTTCGACTGCGTGATGCCGACGCGTAACGCGCGTAACGGCCATCTGTTTGTGACGGACGGCGTGGTTAAAATCCGCAACGCCAAACATAAAGATGATACGTCGCCGCTGGATGCCGAATGTGATTGCTACACCTGTCGCAATTACAGCCGCGCCTACTTGCATCATCTTGATCGTTGTAACGAAATACTCGGGGCGCGTCTGAATACCATTCATAACCTGCGTTACTACCAGCGCGTGATGGCGGGTTTACGTCAGGCTATTGAAGAAGGTAAATTAGCGAGCTTCGTCGATGAATTCTATACGCGGAAAGGCAAAGCGGTTCCGCCACTAAACGATTGATAATTAAACAATGAGGGAAAGTTAATGAGTTTTTTCATTTCTGACGCAGTGGCAGCAGCTGGCGCACCGTCGCAGGGAAGCCCCTACACGATGGTCATTATGTTAGCGGTCTTTGGCCTGATTTTCTATTTTATGATCCTGCGCCCGCAGCAAAAACGTGCGAAAGAGCATAAGAAGCTGATGGATTCCATCGGCAAAGGCGACGAAGTGCTGACCACCGGTGGTCTGGTAGGACGCGTCACTAAAGTCGCTGACACGGGCTATATTGCTATCGCGCTTAACGATAACAATGAAGTGGTTATCAAACGTGATTTCGTGGCTGCCGTCCTGCCGAAAGGTACGATGAAGGCGCTGTAATTATTTGTTTTCCCTAAGGGAACTGCCGTGTTAAACCGTTATCCTTTGTGGAAGTACATTATGCTGATCGTGGTGCTTGCCGTCGGTCTGCTGTATGCGCTTCCCAACCTGTATGGAGAGGATCCGGCTGTTCAAATCACTGGCGCGCGCGGAAGCGCCGCCAGTGAGCAAACGCTGGACCAGATCCAAAACGTATTAAAACAAGAGCATATTCAAAGCAAATCTATTGCGCTGGAGCAGGGTGCCATTCTGGCGCGTTTCGCCAATACGGATGTGCAGCTGCGCGCCCGTGAAGCGCTGATGAACACGCTGGGTGAAGATTATGTCGTCGCGCTTAACCTGGCACCCGCCACGCCTAAATGGCTGGAGATGCTGGCGGCGCAGCCGATGAAGCTGGGTCTGGATCTGCGCGGCGGCGTACACTTCCTGATGGAAGTGGATATGGATACCGCGCTCGGTAAGCTGCAGGAGCAGAACACCGACAGCCTGCGCAGCGATCTGCGTGATAAAGGCATCGCTTACACCAACGTCCGTAAAATCGAAAATTACGGCGTGGAAATCCGCTTCCGTGACGGCGATGCGCGTGACAATGCCGTTAGCTACCTGTCAACCCGTCATCGCGATCTGGTGATTAGCAGCCGTGGCGATAACCTGCTGCGTGCGGTTATGAGCGATGAGCGCCTGCGTGAAGCGCGCGAATATGCTGTTCAGCAGAACATTAATATCCTGCGTAACCGCGTTAACCAACTGGGTGTTGCTGAGCCATTGGTGCAGCGTCAGGGTGCCGACCGTATCGTGGTTGAGCTGCCGGGCATTCAGGATACCGCGCGCGCGAAAGAGATTTTGGGCGCTACGGCAACGCTGGAATTCCGTCTGGTTAACACAGTGGTCGATGCCAGCGCTGCGGCTAAAGGCCGCGTGCCGGGCGATTCGGAAGTGAAGCAAACGCGTGAAGGCCAGCCGGTTGTGCTGTACAAACGTGTGATCCTCACCGGTGACCATATCACCGACTCTACCTCCAGCACCGATGAGTATAATCAGCCGCAGGTAAATATTTCGCTCGATAGCGCGGGCGGCAATATGATGTCGACCTTTACCAAAGATAATATTGGTAAGCCGATGGCGACGCTGTTTGTTGAATATAAAGACAGCGGCAAGAAAGATGCTAACGGGCGCTCGATCCTGGTGAAACAGGAAGAGGTGATCAACGTAGCGAATATTCAGTCGCGTCTGGGCAACAGCTTCCGTATTACCGGTATCAACAATCCGAACGAAGCGCGTCAGCTTTCGCTGCTGCTGCGTGCCGGTGCATTGATTGCGCCGATTCAGATCGTTGAAGAGCGTACTATCGGTCCGACTATGGGGCAGCAGAACATTACTCAGGGTCTGGAAGCCTGCCTGTGGGGCCTGATCGCGTCGATCGTGTTTATGGTGGTTTACTATAAAAAGTTCGGCGTTATCGCTACCACCGCGCTGGTTGCCAACCTGATTTTGATTGTCGGCATTATGTCGTTGTTGCCGGGCGCCACCTTAACCATGCCGGGCATTGCCGGTATCGTGCTGACGCTGGCGGTCGCGGTGGATGCTAACGTGCTGATAAATGAGCGTATCAAAGAAGAGCTGAAGAATGGGCGCACCATTCAGCAGGCGATTCATGAAGGCTATAAAGGCGCGTTCTCCAGTATTATCGATGCCAACGTCACCACGCTTATCACCGCGATTATCCTGTATGCGGTTGGCACCGGCTCGATTAAGGGCTTTGCCATCACCACGGCCATTGGTGTGGGAACCTCGATGTTCACCGCCATTGTTGGTACGCGTGCCATTGTTAACCTGTTGTATGGCGGCAAACGCGTCAACAAGCTGTCTATCTGAGGAGTAGGTTGTGGCACAGGAATATAGTGTTGAACAATTAAACTACGGCCGTAAAGTCCATGACTTTATGCGCTGGGACAAGCTGGCCTTTACCCTTTCCGGGCTGCTGCTGATCGCCTCTGTGGTGATCATGGGCGTGCGTGGCTTTAACTGGGGGCTCGATTTTACCGGTGGTACGGTAATTGAAATTACCCTGGAAAAACCCGCCGAGCTGGATACGCTGCGCGGCGCGCTGGAAACATCAGGCTTCGTTGAACCGCAGGTACAGAATTTCGGCAGCAGTCGCGACGTTATGGTCCGTCTGTCGCCGAACGCTGGCAACGCGGGGCAAGAGCTGGGTAATAAAGTGGTTTCGGTGATTAACCAGGCCGCCGGTCAAAACGCCACCGTGAAGCGCATTGAGTTTGTCGGTCCCAGCGTCGGTAGCGATCTGGCGCAGGCGGGCGGCATGGCGCTGCTGGTGGCGCTGATCGCCATCCTGATCTACGTCGGCTTCCGTTTTGAGTGGCGTCTGGCGCTCGGCGCGGTGCTGGCGCTGGCGCATGACGTGGTCATTACGCTCGGCATTCTGGCGCTGTTTCACATTGAGATCGATCTCACCATCGTCGCTTCCCTGATGTCGGTGATCGGTTACTCACTGAACGACAGCATCGTGGTTTCCGACCGTATTCGCGAGAACTTCCGGAAGATCCGTCGCGGAACGCCTTATGAAATCGTCAACGTCTCGCTGACGCAGACGCTAAGCCGCACCATTATGACCTCAGCGACCACGCTGGTGGTGGTACTGATGTTGTTTATTTTCGGCGGCGCGCTGCTGGAAGGCTTCTCGTTAACGATGCTGATCGGCGTCTCGATTGGTACGGTCTCTTCTATCTACGTGGCTTCCGCGCTGGCGCTGAAGCTGGGCATGAAGCGTGAACATATGCTTCAGCAGAAAGTCGAGAAAGAAGGCGCTGACCAGCCTTCGATTCTGCCGTAAGGCAAGGGTAGTCAGCTAAACAAAGGCCGCGTCAGCGGCCTTTTTCACGTTTGCGATACCTCGGGCTTGCCCGTGACCGAGCGGTTAACGGGCTTCACCGGCTGCCGTTGGATCCAGCGGCGCGATCTCATGAACCCGCACGTAACCCAACTGCTGTGGCGACAGGCCGCTCAAACGCAGCGGAACCGGCTGCTCAGCTTTTGGCAGCAGCGTATTACGCACCTCGATGGTTTGCGACAGCGCACCCGCGCTTAGCGGTTTGCCGGTGGCGCTATCCAGTTCGCCCCATTCCACCTGCATACGCAGGTTTTGCAAAGGACGATCGTCCGCTGAACGCAGCGTCAGCAGGGCGCGCGAGCCGCTCGCTTCCGGCTCAATGCGCGTGAGCGTCAGCATCAGCGGCCCAACCTGGCTTTTTAGCTCAGCGCGCGTATTAGCCGCCGGTAGCAGCCATGCGCCCTGATTAGAGTGGCTGTTTAGCTGGTTCTGCCGCTCCAGCGCGCTGGCCTGCCGGGTCAACTGATTGACCTGCTGATTAAGCTGATTAATTTCGCCGTGCAGCGCCTGATTTTTTGCCGGGGAAGGGGCCGCGCAGCCATTAAGCAGCGTCGCGGTCAGTAACGGCAGTAGCAAAAGACCCTTTTTCATTTTCACTCTCCTTTTAATGCTTTATTAACAAGCTTAGGTGAAAGCGCGCAGGAGGGCGAAAAAGCGCGCGAGGCGCACAGAAAAATGCGTTGCCCGCCCGCTGAGGCTTTGGTTGTCAGGGGCTTCAGGGTACACTAAGGTTTAATTTCGTGAAGAATCAGGATATGTCATGCATTGCCCATTCTGTTCCGCCGTGGATACCAAAGTGATTGATTCCCGTCTGGTTGGCGAAGGCACGTCGGTGCGTCGTCGCCGTCAATGCCTGGACTGCCATGAGCGTTTTACCACTTTCGAAGTGGCGGAACTGGTGATGCCACGCGTGATTAAAAGCAACGATGTACGCGAGCCGTTCAATGAGGACAAGCTGCGCAGCGGGATGGTTAAGGCGCTGGAAAAGCGTCCGGTCAGCTCCGATGCCGTTGAAAACGCCATTAGTCATATCAAAACCCAGCTGCGCGCCACCGGCGAACGCGAAATCCCCAGCAAAATGATCGGCAACCTGGTGATGGATGAGCTGAAAAAGCTCGATAAGGTCGCCTATATCCGTTTCGCCTCCGTCTATCGCAGCTTTGAAGATATTCGTGAATTTGGCGAAGAGATCGCCCGTTTACAGGATTAAGCTATGCGTGATGAAGAGTATATGGCGCGAGCGCTGGAACTGGCGCGCCGCGGTCGTTTTACCACTACGCCTAATCCCAACGTCGGCTGCGTGATCGTACGTGATGGCGTTATCGTGGGCGAAGGCTGGCATCAGCGCGCCGGTGAGCCGCATGCGGAGGTGCATGCGTTGCGCATGGCGGGCGAGCGGGCACGCGGCGCGACCGCTTATGTCACCTTAGAGCCTTGCAGCCATTACGGGCGTACGCCGCCCTGCTGCGAGGCGCTGATTGCCGCTGGCATTAGCCGGGTGGTGGCCGCCATGCAGGATCCTAATCCTGAAGTCGCCGGACGCGGGCTTTATCGCCTGCAGCAGGCGGGCGTCGCGGTGAGCCACGGGCTGATGATGGCGGAAGCCGAAGCGCTGAATCGCGGTTTTTTGAAACGTATGCGTACCGGCTTTCCGTTTGTACAGTTAAAACTGGGCGCGTCGCTGGATGGTAAAACGGCGATGGCCAGCGGTGAAAGCCAGTGGATAACCTCGCCCGAGGCGCGCCGCGATGTGCAGCGCCTGCGCGCGCTGAGTTCAGCTATCCTCAGCAGCAGCGCGACCGTGCTGGCTGACGATCCGGCGCTAACGGTGCGCTGGGATGAGCTGGGCGCCGCCACGCAGGCGCACTATAGCGAGGAAAATTTACGCCAGCCGGTGCGGGTGATTATCGACAGCCAGAACCGGGTGACGCCACAGCATCGCCTGCTGCATCAGCCGGGGGAAACCTGGCTGGCGCGCCTGCAAACGGATGATCAGCAGCCCTGGCCGCAGGCGGTGCGGCAGCTACAGGTGCCGCCGCGTGATAACCAGCTCGATCTGGTGTCGCTGATGATGATGTTGGGTAAGCAGCAGATCAATCAGGTGTGGGTCGAAGCGGGCGCTCAGCTGGCTGGCGCGCTGTTAACCGCAGGCGTGGTGGATGAGCTGATTGTCTATCTGGCGCCTAAGCTGCTGGGCGATAGCGCCCGCGGGCTGTGCGCCTTACCGGGACTGAGCGCGCTGCATGATGCGCCGCTGTTTAGCTTCAGCGATGTACGTCAGGTTGGCCCGGATCTCCGCCTGACGCTCAGGCCGGTTTAACGCCCTGCGGAAAAGCGGAAGCAGAGTGCGAAAGAGTGTGATAGAATCCGCCCCCCTGCGGGGCCAATAAGAACCCTGAAAGGAAAATTATGAAAATTATCGAAGCTGCTGTTGCTACGCCGGACGCGAAAGTCGCGATTATCATTGCGCGTTTCAACAACTTCATCAATGAGAGCCTGCTGGATGGCGCGATCGATGCACTGAAACGCATTGGTCAGGTGAAAGAAGAAAATATCACCGTTATCTGGGTGCCGGGCGCCTATGAATTACCGATGACGGCTCGCGCCGTTGCTAATGCCGGAAAACACGATGCGGTTATTGCCCTGGGCACCGTTATTCGTGGCGGCACTGCACACTTTGAATATGTTGCCGGTGAGGCCAGTTCAGGTCTTGCCAGCGTCGCTATGAACAGCGACATCCCGGTCGCCTTTGGCGTCCTGACCACTGAAAATATCGAGCAGGCTATTGAACGCGCTGGTACCAAAGCGGGCAATAAAGGTGCGGAAGCCGCACTGACCGCGCTCGAAATGATTAACGTATTGAAAGCCATTAAAGCCTGATTTTTGTAAGGGGATTTTTGTGAAACCTGCTGCTCGTCGCCGCGCCCGTGAGTGTGCTGTCCAGGCGCTTTATTCCTGGCAGTTGTCCAATAATGACATTGCTGATATCGAATATCAGTTTCTCGCGGAACAGGATGTCAAAGACGTTGATATCAACTATTTCCGCGAGCTGCTGGCTGGCGTTGCGACCAACAGCGCGTACCTTGACGGTTTGATGAAGCCTTACCTGTCGCGTCAGCTGGAAGAGCTGGGCCAGGTAGAAAAAGCCATTCTGCGCGTCTCTCTGTATGAGCTGAGCAAGCGTAGCGATGTGCCTTATAAAGTGGCGATCAACGAAGGTATCGAGCTGGCGAAAGTATTCGGCGCTGAAGACAGCCATAAGTTTGTTAACGGCGTGCTGGATAAAGCCGCTCCGCAAATCCGCCCCAACAAAAAATAAGCAATCGAGGCCGGATGATTTCCGGCCTTTTCTCTTCTGGTACAGCGGAATTTCATTATGTCATGTGGCGAATTTGAACTGATCGCGCGTTATTTTAACCGCGTGACGAGCTCACGTCGCGATGTGGAAAAGGGTATTGGCGACGACTGCGCGTTACTGAACGTGCCGGAAAAGCAGACCCTGGCCATCAGTACCGATACGCTGGTGGAAGGCATCCACTTTCTGCGCGATATCCATCCTGCCGATCTCGGTTATAAGGCGCTGGCGGTCAATCTCAGCGACCTTGCCGCCATGGGTGCCGATCCCGCCTGGCTGACGCTGGCGCTTACGCTGCCGGACGTTGATGAAGCCTGGCTGAAAGCGTTTAGCGATAGCCTGTTTGAACTGCTCGATTATTACGATATGCAATTGATCGGCGGCGATACCACGCGCGGGCCGCGTAGCCTGACGCTGGGTATTCACGGCCTGGTGCCGGTTGGCCGCGCTTTACGCCGCAGCGGCGCGCGTCCAGGCGACTGGATTTATGTTACCGGTTCGCTGGGCGACAGCGCTGCCGGTCTGGCACTGTTGCAGCATCGGGTGCGTATTACCGATCCCGTGGTGCATGAGGCGCTGATTAAGCGCCATCTGCGTCCAATGCCGCGCATTTTGCAGGGGCAGGCGCTGCGTAACCTCGCCAGCGCCGCCATTGATATTTCTGACGGTCTGATTTCCGACCTGGGTCATATTTTGCAGGCCAGCGAATGCGGCGCACGCGTGAATCTCGATGCACTGCCGCTCTCTGCCGTGCTGCGCGATCATTTCGCGCCGGAACAGGCGCTGCGCTGGGCATTAAGCGGTGGCGAAGATTACGAGCTTTGCTTTACCGTGCCGGAAATCAACCGTGGCGCGCTGGATGTTGCGTTGGGCCGCCTGGGCGTGCCCTATACCTGTATCGGTCAGCTGGCGCCGGAATCGGAAGGGCTGGTGCTGTTGCAGGACGGTCAGCCAACGACATTTAATTTGAAAGGATTCGATCATTTTGACGCGCGATAAATACCTGGCGAAGAGCCGCCTACGCATGAGCAACCCGTGGCATCTGCTGGCGACCGGTTTCGGTAGCGGCCTGTTCCCGTGGATGCCAGGCACCATGGGATCGCTGGCCGCGATCCCTTTCTGGTGGTTGATGACCTTTTTACCGGCGGATATCTATTCGCTGCTGGTGATGTTCGGTATCTGTATCGGCGTTTATCTCTGCCACCGTACCGCTAAAGATATGGGCGTTCACGACCACGGCAGTATTGTCTGGGATGAGTTTATCGGCATGTGGATTACGCTGATGGCGATCCCGGTTAATAGCTGGCAATGGGTGCTGGCGGGGTTTGTGGTTTTCCGCGTGCTGGATATATGGAAACCCTGGCCGATCCGCTGGTTCGATCGCAACGTACAAGGCGGGATGGGCATCATGGTTGATGATATTGTCGCCGGGATCCTCTCCGCTGCGCTGCTCTGGTTTATTGGACATCACTGGCCGCTATTCTGATTTAGAAAATACGGCGAAGCTGGTTTTTCCGTATCCCGGATCACGAAACCCACTGCCGCATCGGGCTATAATAAAAAATGTAGACGACCGGTCTAATTGGGTGTAGGGTTAATCTATGAGCACAACATCAGCAGCAAAAAACAGCGGAACCCGACAGAGCATCCTTGATGCGGGTTACCGTACCATGGCGACAAAAGGGTTTTCAGCGGTAGGGTTGAACGAAATCCTGACAGCGGCTTCTGTGCCAAAAGGCTCATTTTATAATTATTTCAGTTCGAAAGAAGCTTACGGAAAAGCGCTGCTGGACTACTATTTTGACGATTATCTTACTGAGATGACCACGCTTTTTGCCCGGCAGGATCTGACGGTGCCGCAGCGGCTGCAAGAGTATTTTCGCCGGTGGCAGGATAATCAGTCATTCGAAAACTGCCAGGGGAAATGCCTGGCGGTGAAACTCGGGGCGGAAGTAGCCGATTTGTCGGAAGCGATGCGCGAATCGCTTAAGCGCGGCACCGCTGGCATTATCCGGCTTTTGTCCGGCGTCATTAAAGAAGGTGTGCAGAACGGTTCGCTACAGCCAGAAGGCGAGCCTGAGATGATGGCCCAGAGTCTGTATCAGCTCTGGCTGGGTTCAAGCGTCATGGTAAAAATTATGCGTGATACTCAACCCTTTGATACCGCCATGGCAACGACCAGACGTTTACTGAACATGACCGTTTAACCGGTTAGCACAATTAAAAAAGCGCCCACGCGGCGTTTTTTTAGGCGTGATTTCAAGACGACCGGTCTACTTTAAAAGAAGTTAATCTAATCAGGAGAGATACCATGAACGTATTAATCGTACTGACCTCACATGACCAACTGGGTAATACCGGCCGTAAAACCGGTTTCTGGCTGGAAGAGCTGGCTGCGCCTTATTACGCTTTTAAAGAGGCGGGCGCCAATATCACCCTGGCCTCGCCGCAGGGCGGTCAGCCGCCGCTGGATCCGAAAAGCAATGAACCTGAGTTTCAGACCGATCTGACCCGCCGCTTCGAAAACGATGCCCAGGCAAATGCCCAGCTTGCGGCCACGGTGCGTCTGGACAGCCTCTCCCAGAGTGATTTCGATACCGTATTCTATCCGGGCGGTCACGGACCGCTGTGGGATCTCGCCGAAGACCTGCACTCTATCTCCCTGATTGAAGCTTTTATCGCCGCCGGTAAACCCGTCGCGCTGGTTTGCCATGCGCCAGGCGTACTGCGTCACGTTAAAGCCGCCAACGGCCAGCCGCTTGTTGCAGGCAAAAAAGTAACGGGTTTTACTAATACAGAAGAAGAGGGCGTTCAGCTGACAGATATCGTGCCTTTCCTGGTGGAAGATGAGCTGAAAAAACTGGGCGGAGTTTACTCGCGTGGCGATGACTGGAGCTCGTACGTAGTACAGGATGGACTGCTGATCACCGGTCAGAATCCCGGTTCTTCAGCCGCAACGGCGGCTCTGCTTCTTAAGCAGTTTGCATAAGAGAAGATAAGCTCAGGGAGGTGACTCCCTGAGCTTAGCGTTAAGGGTAAGAATCGAAGCGCTTATTGCGCCAGCCAGCAGGCGATTTGCTGTTGGATACCTTCGGCATCCAGCTGGTAATCATGGCGAATTTCATCCTGCGTGCCTTGCGGGATAAACAGATCCGGCAGGCCGATATTCAGCACCGGGGCCGTAACGCGCTTCGCCATCAGCAGCTCGTTAACGCCGCTACCCGCACCGCCTTTGATAGCGCCTTCTTCCAGCGTCACCAGCGATTCATGGCTGGCTGCCAGCTCCAGCACCAGCGCCTCATCCAGCGGTTTAACAAAACGCATATCCACCAGCGTGGCGTTCAGCGCCTCGGCTGCCGCCTGCGCTTCCGGCAGCAGCGTACCGAAGTTGAGGATAGCCAGCTTTTCGCCGCGGCGCTTAATCACGCCTTTGCCCAGCGGCAACGAGGCCAGCGGCTGCATAGGCGCGCCGGTGCCGGTACCGCGTGGATAACGCACCGCGCTTGGCCCCGCCTGATAGTGATAGCCGGTATAAAGCATCTGACGGCATTCGTTCTCATCGCTGGGCGTCATGATGACCATGCCCGGAATAGTGCGCAGGAAAGCGAGGTCGAACGCGCCCTGATGCGTTTGTCCATCTGCGCCGACGATACCGCCGCGATCGATAGCAAACAGTACCGGCAGCTGCTGAATCGCCACGTCATGAATCAGCTGATCGTAAGCGCGTTGCAGGAAGGTAGAGTAAATCGCCACAACCGGCTTATAGCCGCCGATAGCCAGCCCGGCGGCAAAGGTCACTGCGTGCTGCTCGGCAATCGCGACATCAAAATATTGGCCGGGATACTGCCGCGAAAAGCCAACCATACCGGAGCCTTCACGCATCGCAGGCGTGACCGCCATCAGCTTGTTGTCGTCGGCTGCGGTTTCACATAGCCAGTCGCCGAAAATGGTGGAGTAAGTGGGTAATCCGCCGGAGCTTTTGGGCAGAGCGCCGCTGGCCGGATCGAATTTCGGCACCGCATGCCAGGCAATAGGATCGTTCTCTGCCGGGGCGTAGCCTTTGCCCTTTTTAGTCATGATATGCAGGAACTGCGGACCTTTCAGATCGCGCATATTGCTGAGCGTATGCACCAGCGTCAGCACGTCGTGGCCATCAACCGGGCCGATATAGTTAAAGCCCAGCTCCTCAAACAGCGTGCCCGGCACTACCATGCCTTTCAGGTGCTCTTCGGTACGCTTCACCAGCTCTTTGATCGGCGGCAGACCGGTCAGCACCTTTTTGCCGCCTTCACGCAGGCGTGCATAGGTTTTACCCGAGAGGATCTGCGCCAGGCGATTATTGAGCGCGCCAACGTTTTCTGAAATCGACATTTCGTTGTCGTTCAGAATCACCAGCAGATCCGCTTTGATATCGCCCGCGTGGTTCATCGCTTCAAAAGCCATACCAGCGGTAATCGCGCCGTCGCCGATAATACAGGCGGTACGTCGGCCCTGGCCCTCTTTGCCTGCGGCCACCGCCATACCCAGTCCGGCGCTGATCGAGGTAGAGGAGTGGCCGACGCTCAGCACGTCATATTCACTCTCTGCGCGCCAAGGAAAAGGATGCAGGCCATTTTTTTGCCGGATGGTGCCGATGCGGTCGCGGCGTCCGGTCAGGATTTTGTGCGGATAGGCCTGATGGCCGACATCCCACACCAGATGATCGAACGGCGTGTTATAGACGTAGTGAAGCGCGACGGTCAGTTCAACCACCCCGAGGCCCGAAGCAAAATGGCCGCTGGAGCGACTTACGCTATCCAGCAGGTACTGACGTAGCTCATCGCACAGTGCCGGCAGCTTCTCTTTCGGCAGTTTACGCAGTTCTTGCACGGTATCGGCAAGCGCCAGCGTCGGGTATTTTGCAGTATCAAAACTCATCAGAGACTCATTGTGGAAGTTATTTATCGCGTTCGATTATGAAGCCTGCCAGCGCATGCAGGGCGGAGGTGTCCAAAGAAAGCGCGGCCAGCTGCTCCAGCGCATCAAGCGCTTCCTGATAGAGGTCCTGCGCTTTCTGACGGGCACTGTCCAGTCCCATCAGGGCCGGGTAGGTGCTTTTGCCGAGATGCTGATCGGCACCCTGCTGTTTGCCTGTGACCGCGGTATCGCCCACCACATCCAGAATGTCATCCTGAACCTGAAAAGCGAGGCCGATGGCGTTGGCATAACGGTCGAGCAGCGGTAAAGCCGCGCGCCCGCGTTCGCCTGCGCTCAGGGCGCCGAGACGGACGGCGGCGCGAATCAGCGCACCGGTTTTGTGACGATGAATTTTTTCCAGCGCCGCCAGATCGATCTGTTGGCCTTCCGCCGCCAGATCCAGCGCCTGACCGCCGCACATGCCAGCCACGCCGCTGGCCTGCGCCAGCTCCGAGATCATCGCAATGCGATCCTGCGGCGTAACGTCGCGCATCGGCGCATCGGCAAGAATAGAAAAGGCCAGCGTTTGCAGCGCATCACCTGCCAGAATAGCGGTGTCTTCGCCAAATTTAATATGACAGGTTGGCTGCCCACGACGCAGGCTATCGTCATCCATGGCCGGAAGGTCGTCATGGATCAGTGAGTAGGCGTGGATGCATTCAACGGCGGCGGCGGGCGCGTCCAGACTATCGGCCTCAACGTGCAGCATATTGCCAACCACATAGACCAGAAACGGACGCAGCCGTTTACCGCCTAATAATGCCCCATATTGCATGGCATTAACCAGAGGAGAACTCTGAAAGGGCAGGGGAGCGATAAAACGCGCGAGCGCAAGGTTTACCCGCTGGTGATAGTGGGCCAGTAATTCAGCAAAATCCATTATTCAGCATCCGGCGTAAAGGGCGTCAGGGCGGCATCTTTATCATCGTTAAGCAGGATCTGGACGCGCTGTTCCGCCTGCTGCAGCGTTTTTTGCCCCACTTTTGCCAGCTGTACGCCGCGCTCAAACTCATTCAGCGCCTCTTCCAGCGGCAAATCGCCACTTTCCAGACGGGTAACGATCTGTTCCAGCTGCTGCAAGGACGTTTCAAAACTAATGGGCTGTTCGGCTTTTTTTGGCATAGTAATTATTGGCTCACAGGTTTTTTATCTATAGCAAGCGGACATGGTAGCCGACTCGAAATGATTAGCAAAATAATGATAGAGCATGACGGTAAAACAGGCAGCTCAAAGACAAAAGTGATATACTGCCGCGCCTCGGAAGCAAAGGACACCGGTTACTTTGCAATTCATTGATTTTATCAGTTAAGTGCCGCTCTTTTTAGCACTTAATTCTCTCAGAGCTGTGCTGCCATGAAGTTTATCATTAAATTATTTCCTGAAATCACCATCAAGAGTCAGTCGGTGCGCTTGCGCTTCATCAAAATCCTTACGGGTAATATTCGTAACGTGCTGAAGGATCTGGATGAAACGCTGGCAGTGGTGCGTCACTGGGATCATATCGAAGTACGCTCCAAAAATGAGAGCCTGCGCGATGTGTACGTTGATGAATTAACGCGTATCCCAGGTATTCATCATGTGCTGGCGGTTGAAGAGCGCACCTGGACCGATATGCACGATATTTTCGAGCAGACGCTGGCCATTAACCGCGAACGCGTTGAAGGGAAAACGTTCTGCGTACGCGTGAAGCGTCGTGGTCAGCATCCCTTTAGCTCGCAGGATGTCGAGCGTTACGTCGGCGGCGGCATTAATCAGCATGTTGCCAGCGCGCAGGTAAAACTGTCGCATCCGCAGGTGACGGTCAATCTGGAAATTGAAAACGATCGTCTGATTCTGGTGACCGGACGTCATGAAGGCCTGGGCGGTTTCCCTATCGGTACGCAGGAAGATGTGCTGTCGCTGATCTCCGGCGGCTTCGATTCCGGCGTCTCCAGCTATATGCTGCTGCGTCGCGGCTGTCGCGTCCATTACTGCTTCTTTAACCTTGGCGGCGCGGCGCATGAAATCGGCGTGCGTCAGGTTGCGCACTATCTGTGGAATCGTTTTGGCCGCTCGCATCGCGTGCGCTTTGTCGCCATTAACTTTGAGCCGGTGGTGGCTGAGATTCTGGAAAACGTGGACGACGGCCAGATGGGCGTGGTGCTGAAGCGTATGATGGTGCGTGCGGCGTCGCAAATCGCCGAGCGCTACGGCGTGCAGGCGCTGGTTACCGGCGAAGCGCTGGGACAGGTATCAAGCCAGACGTTGACCAACCTGCGCCTGATTGATAACGCTTCCGATACGTTGATTCTGCGTCCGCTG
Source organism: Mixta sp. BE291 (assembly GCF_031457955.1). NCBI lineage: Bacteria > Pseudomonadati > Pseudomonadota > Gammaproteobacteria > Enterobacterales > Erwiniaceae > Mixta > Mixta sp. BE291. Next base: position 210,351 of record NZ_JAVDXN010000005.1, read on the forward strand.
ATTTCGCATGATAAAGAACATATCATTAATCTTGCGCGCCAGATCGGCACGGAAGATTTTGCCCGCACCATGCCGGAATATTGCGGCGTGATCTCGAAAAGCCCGACGGTCAAAGCGGTGAAGAGCAAGATCGAAGCGGAAGAAGCGAATTTCGATTTCAGCGTGCTGGAGCGCGCGGTGCAGGAAGCGACCAATGTCGATATCCGTACCATTGCGGAGCAGTCGCAAGAAGAGGTGGTTGAGGTTGAAACCGTTGCTTCTGTTTCTGCCAATGAAGCGCTGCTGGATATTCGCTCGCTGGATGAGCAGGAAGTGAAGCCGCTGAAGGTGGATGGCATTGATGTGACGTCGCTGCCGTTTTTCAAACTGGCGACGCAGTTTGGCGATCTCGACCAGAGCAAAACCTGGCTGTTGTATTGCGATCGCGGCGTGATGAGCCGTTTGCAGGCGCTCTATCTGCATGAGCAGGGCTTTAAGAACGTGAAGGTCTATCGCCCTTAATCATCGAAGCAGGCCAGCCGCCCGGCTGGCCTGCTAACGCTTAAAACGGTTCGCGGTAGTCGTAAATGCCCGCCGCCATCACCAGTTGGTCTCCTACCTCCCGCGCTTTTTCTCTGCCGATCAGCAGGTCGATAATCTTGAGTGCGAAATCGATCGCCGTGCCCGGCCCTTGGCTGGTAAGCAAATTAACGCGCGGATCCCAAACAACCCGTTTTTCTACCCATTTTTCCGCCGGGATCGTCTCTTTCAGTCCGGGGAAACCGGTCATGTTGCCTAAAGGAAACAGGTCGTGCGGCACCAGCACCGTGCCGGCCGCGGCGCAGATCGCGGCGACAATGCGGCCGGAGAGGTGAAACTGCCTTACCGTTTCCACCAGCAGCGGGCTATCGCGGAAAGCTTCCGCGCCTTTCAGGCCGCCCGGCAGTACGATAGCCGCAAAGTCCTGATCCGCTACCTCCACCAGCGGGGCATCCGCCAGCAGTCGGACGCCGCGCGAGCAGACGATTTCGCGATTGCCATCGCCGTTGACGCTGGCGGTAGTGACATTAATTCCAGCGCGCACCAGCAGATCGATGGTGGTGACGGCTTCGGTTTCTTCAGTGCCATGTGCCAGGCAGACCAGCACCGATACGTTCGCGTTCATAATCTTGTTCCTTACGCTTAATCAGTTCATAAAGCCGGGCATTTTCCGGCACGGCGATCCCTTGCGCCCGCGCGCGCTTCAGCAGATAACCGGTAATGTATTCAATCTCGGTGCGGCGCTGGGAGCGGATATCCTGCAGCATCGACGAGACGTTTTGCGCGGTGCTGGCAATCACCGAGTGGATATATTCCTGTAGCTGGTCGGCGCTGGTATGCAGGCCTTCGCGCGTCATGACCGCCGCCACTTCGTCACACAGCAGCGTGATTTGCTGCGGCCAGGCGGCCAGCTCGCCGTTTAAGCAGTCATGAATCGCGCTCAGGGGGTTGATAACGCAGTTAACCGCCAGCTTTTGCCAGCAGGCAGCGGAGACATCATTATGCCAGGCGACGTCCGGCAGCGCCTGGTGCAGCATCTCTGCCAGGTCGCTTAGCGCTGCGCTGTCGGCGGAACCGGGCCCGATATGCGTGGTGCCGCCCGCAACGTGCAGAATCACCGTGCCGTCATGTTTCGCCGCATGGGTGGTGACGCCGCGTAGTAACGGCTGCGTCAGGCCTTTTAGCTCTTCCAGCGTACCCATGCCGTTATGCAGCAGCAGTAGCGGGCAATCTGGCGGCAGCAGGCTTTGCAGGTTTTTTACCGCACCGGAAACCTGCCAGGCTTTTACCGTTACCAGCAGGAGATCGCACTGGCTAAGAAACAGCGGATCGTTGGCGATAAAGGTTTTATTTACCACCGAACCGTCGGTATCAATAACGTTTACCGAACACCAGGGCTGGGGAACGCGTAGCCAACCCTGCACTTCATGTCCCTGTCGATCGAGCGCCGCCAGCCAGAGCTGGCCGAGCGCGCCGCAACCCAGTACCGTAATTTTCATGCGTCCTCCCGCAGGCGTTTCGGAGCCTTACCGGCGAGTTAATGGAGTATGTTTAAGGGCTATTTTCCTTGCCCTGCACAAGCAGGTATTATGCCTGTCACTTTCGAGTCTGGAGAAAAAAATTATGCCATCTTTCGATATCGTTTCAGAAATCGACATGCAGGAAGTCAAAAACGCGGTGGAAAACGCCACGCGTGAGCTCTCTACCCGGTTTGACTTCCGTAACGTGAGCGCCAGCATTGAGCTGAATGAAAAAGCGCAGACGATTAAGATCACCACCGAGTCCGATTTTCAGGTGAAGCAGCTGGTGGATATTATGCGTGAAAAGTTGCTTAAGCGTGGTATTGAGGGTGCGGCGCTGGACGTGCCGGAGCAGATTGAGCATAGCGGTAAGAGCTGGAGTGTGGATGCCAAACTAAAGCAGGGCATTGAGAGCGATATGGCGAAGAAGATCGTTAAGCTGATTAAAGACAGTAAGCTGAAGGTGCAGCCGCAGATTCAGGGAGAAGAAGTGCGCGTGAACGGTAAGTCGCGTGACGATTTGCAAAGCGCGATGGCGCTGGTGCGCAGCGGTAATCTGGGGCAGCCGTTCCAGTTTAAAAATTTCCGCGATTAATCGGTGCCCTCCCGGAAAGGCCGGTCCGATCGTAAAGACGCAAAAGACGTCATCCCTGACGGCTCGGCCCGCGCCATCCCTGACGCGGGACGCTTTACTCTTTGGTCCGGCCTTTCCGTGCCTGAGCTTCGGTGATGTTTGCTACGGTGCCCACCCGGAAAGACCGGCCCGATCGTAAAGATGCAAAAACGTCATCCCTGACGGCTCGGCCCGCGCCATCCCAGGCCGCGGGACGTTTTACTCTTTGGTCCGGCCTTTCCGTGCCTGAGCTTCAGTGATGTTTGTAAGCCGTTAAGCCTGCGGTGAAGCGTTATGCGCTGGCGAGCAGGGCTTCCAGTTCAACCCGACTGGTAACCTTGCTGTCAATTTTGATATAAGCGCTGCGCTCTTCAGGTACGATAAACACGGAAGAGACGCCGCGCTGCGCTTTGAGTTTTTGCTCAAGGCGCGGGTCGTTCAGCGCATTTTCGCTCAGCACGATGCGCAGGCTGCTGACGTAAGGCGGCTCCTGCATGGTGCAGCTGAGTAATAGCCACAGCGTGGCGACAATCGCCCCCAACAAAAATACCGTCTGCGCATCAAACTGATCAAACACCCAGCCGCCCATGCTGCCGCCTATCGCCACCCCCAGGAACTGGCTGGTGGAATAGATGCCCATTGCGGTGCCTTTATAACCGGCCGGTGACTCTTTGCTGATTAACGAAGGCAAAATAGCCTCCATCAGGTTAAAGGCGAGGAAAAACAGCTGTACGCCAATCACCAGCGTCCAGAAATGATTGCCGGCACCCCAAAGCACCACTTCGGCAATAAGAATGAGTGCGACGCAGCAGATAAAAACGCGCTTCATGCGGCGTTTCACTTCGGCATAGATGATAAAGGGCACGACGGCCACGAAAGCGACCAGCATGGTAACCAGATAAATTTTCCAGTGCTGCTCCGCCGGGAAACCCGCCTGTTCAAACTGGCCCGGCAGGGCGACAAAGCTCGACATCAGCAGAACATGCAGGCAGAGAATGCCGATATTCAGCTTTAACAGGCGCGGCTGCATCAGCACTTCACGAATGCTGCTTTTAACCATCCCTGATTCACGGTTCAGCACATGATGCGGCGCAGCAGGCACCACCAGCAGCGTAATGATAATGCCACAGCTGGCCAGGATCGCGATCATCCAGAACAGCGCATGCAGGCCAAGCGCATGGGTAATAATCGGGCCCAGCACCATAGCGATAGCAAAGGTCACGCCGAAACTGATGCCGATAAAGGCCATCGCTTTGGTGCGGTTTTGCTCACGCGTCAGATCCGAAAGCAGCGCCATCACGGCGGCGGCAATCGCACCAGAGCCTTGCAGAGCACGACCAAGAATCACGCCCCAGATAGAGGTGGTGCTGGCGGCGATCACGCTGCCCAGGACAAATACCAGCAGCCCGCCGACAATTAACGGCTTACGCCCGATACGATCGGAAAGCAGGCCAAAGGGTATCTGGAAAATCGCCTGCGCCAGCCCATAAATACCAATCGCCAAACCAATAAGCGCTTCGCTGGCGCCCTGTAATGCCATGCCGTATGTGGTGAGCACTGGCAACACCATAAACATGCCCAACATACGTAAAGAAAATACGGTGCCTAAACCCCAGGTCGCGCGCAGCTCAACCGGTGTCATTTTGTTATCGTTCATTGCAACCTCAATATGATGACTGACGCTATTTTAAGGAGCAGGGCAGGGCGGGTAAAACGGAAGTTTTTAAACAGTCGTAACAAAAAGAAAGGGCGCAATATGCGCCCTTAGTGATGTTGCTTACGATTAGCGTACGTAAGTCAGCAGATTCTGCGACGTCGGTGCCATAAAGTCGACCGACATCATCACGCTTAGCGCCGTGATAGCGACGATAGAGAACACAAACAGTTTACGCGCCCAAACACGATCGTTTGAGGTTTTGTAACCTGAAAGCGCCATACCCAGCCACCAAACGCTTACTGCCGCCGCAACCACCAGATATTTGTAGCCAGCGTAGCCGCCCAGCGTCAGCATCAGCGTGGCAATCATAAACGCCAGGATATAGAGCGTAATATGGTTTTTCGCCACGGAAATGCCTTTCACTACCGGCAGAACCGGAATATTCGCTGCCTGGTAATCTTTAAAGCGGAAGATCGCAATCGCATAGGAGTGCGGCATCTGCCACAGGCTAAAGATCGCCAACAGGATCAGCGCGCCAGCATCAAACTCGTTAGTCACTGCGCAGTAGCCGATGACCGGCGGCGCAGCGCCGGACAGACTACCAATCAGCGTACCGTAGACTGATTTACGCTTCATATAGAGGCTGTAAATGCCGACGTATACCACGAAGCCCATGACCGCCAGCCACATGGCCAGCGGGTTTGCTCCGAAATACAGCAACGCAAAGCCAGCAATACCTAATGCGGTTGCATAAACCAGGGTTACTTTCGGAGAGATGAGGCCTTTTACCAGCACTCGATTCTTGGTTCTCTCCATTTTTCTGTCGATGTCGCGGTCGATAAAGTTGTTGTAAACACAACCTGATGCGACCACCAGCGAGACACCAACGAGGGCGGTGAGAAACAGGGTGTAATCAATACTGCCTTTCGAAGCCAGCAGAAAACCCCCGATAACAGAAATTAAATTCCCGAAAATAATTCCTGGTTTTGTTACTTGCAGGTATTGCTTAATCATCACGAGCGACTCTTTAGTGGGACATCATCATGTTGTAGTTGAGGTTCCACATGATCCACAGCGAGCCGACGACGACAATCAGGATAATTATGGCGGAGAAGACAATCGCCACAAAGTTCCAGCCGCCTTCAGATTTGGTATCTAAGTGCAGGAAGAAGATCAGGTGAACAACAACCTGAACGACCGCACACACCAGAACCACGCCAAGGATTGTGCCATGCGAAGCGCCGCCATCCATTACCATCCAGAACGGGATAGCCGTCAGGATGATAGAAAGGATGAAGCCAATCATGTACGACTTCACGCTACCGTGAGATGCGCCATGTTCGTTAACAGAATGACTCATTACATGGCTCCCATCAGATAGACAACGGTAAATACGCAGATCCAAACCACATCCAGGAAGTGCCAGAACAGGCTCAGACACATTACACGTGCACGGTTAGTTGCAGTCAGACCATTTTTAGCAATCTGGAACATCAGAACCAGCATCCAGATCAGACCAGAAGTCACGTGCAGACCGTGGGTACCCACCAGCGTAAAGAAGCCGGAGAGGAAGCCGCTGCGATCCGGGCCGAAGCCTTCTGCGATCAGATGATGGAATTCATAGATTTCCATCGCGATAAAGCCAAGACCGAACAGGAAGGTCAGCGCCAGCCAGCGGTTAACCGCGCCTTTGTGACCATTGTTCATGCCGATAACGGCCATACCATAAGTAATGGAGCTCAACAGCAGCAGGGCGGTTTCGACCAATACGAACGGCAGTTCGAAAATGTCTTTACCTGCCGGGCCACCGGCAGTGTTGTTGACCATAACTGCATAGGTCGCAAACAGCGTTGCGAAGATAATGCAGTCGCTCATCAGGTAGATCCAGAAGCCAAAAACCTTGTTGGCTCCTGCATCGTGATGCCCATGCTCCGCATGGGCGTCGTGCTGTTTAGAGAGTGTTTGTGCCATTATTTCAGACCTGCTTTGCTGATATCTTTGAAGTGCTGATTCTCAATTGCTTCGACCTCTTTGACCGGAACATAGTAATCAACGTCTTCATCGAAGCTTTTAACAATCCAGCTAACAATCATCGCCACGAAGGACAGACCCATCAGCCACCAGATATGCCAGATGGCAGCGAAACCAAACACCGTAGCGAACAGAGCGATAATCAGGCCCGCGCCGCTGTTTTTCGGCATGTGGATCTCTTCATAATGAGCAGGTTGCTTATACGCTTCGCCTTTTTCTTTCATTTCCCAGAAGGCATCACGCTCATTGATGTGCGGAACCACTGCGAAGTTATAGAACGGCGGCGGAGAAGAAGTAGACCACTCCAGCGTACGGCCACCCCACGGGTCACCGGTCAGGTCGCGGTTCAGATGACGATCGCGAACAGATACCCAGAACATGATGACCTGGCTAATAATACCCAGACCAATCAGCACCGCACCAACCGCTGCAATCACCAGCAGAGAGTGGAACTGCGGATCGATGTCCTGGCTCAGACGACGGGTCATACCCATAAAGCCCAGCACGTACAGCGGCATAAAGGCGGTGAAGAAGCCAATAATCCAGAACCAGAACGCGCGTTTACCCCAGGTTTCGTTCAGGGTGAAACCAAATGCTTTCGGGAACCAGTAGGTCACACCGGCCATACAACCGAACACCACACCACCGATAATTACGTTATGGAAGTGCGCGATCAGGAACAGACTGTTGTGCAGTACGAAGTCCGCACCCGGCACCGCCAGCAGAACACCGGTCATACCACCAACAGAGAAGGTGACCAGGAAGCCTACGGTCCACAGCATGGCAGAGTGCATCTGAATGCGGCCCTGGTACATGGTGAACAGCCAGTTAAAGATCTTAACGCCGGTCGGGATGGCGATAATCATCGTCATAATGCCGAAGAAGGCGTTAACGTTCGCGCCCGCACCCATGGTAAAGAAGTGGTGCAGCCAAACGATAAAGGAAAGTACGGTAATAACCACGGTTGCCCACACCAGCGAGGTGTAGCCAAACAGGCGTTTTTTCGAGAACGTCGCAACCACTTCTGAGAACACGCCGAATACCGGCAGAACCAGAATGTATACTTCCGGATGACCCCATACCCAGATCAGGTTGACATACATCATCATGTTGCCACCCATATCATTGGTAAAGAAATGGAAGCCCAGATAACGGTCAAGGGTCAACAGCGCCAGCGTAACGGTCAGTACCGGGAACGCCGCGATGATCAGCACGTTAGTACACAGCGATGCCCAGGTGAATACCGGCATTTTGAACATGGTCATGCCCGGCGCACGCATTTTCAGGATAGTAACGAAGAAGTTAATACCCGTTAATGTCGTACCGATACCGGAAAGCTGCAGGCTCCAAATCCAGTAATCTACCCCGACGCCCGGACTGTACTCCGCGCCTGACAGCGGCGGATAAGCCAGCCAACCGGTCTGAGCAAATTCACCTACGCCCAGAGACAGGTTAACCAGGATCACACCAACGGCGGTGAACCAGAAGCTCAGGTTATTAAGGAAAGGGAACGCCACGTCGCGCGCGCCGATCTGCAGAGGAACAGCGATGTTCATCAGACCAACCACGAACGGCATCGCTACGAAGAAGATCATGATAACGCCGTGGGCGGTAAAGATCTGATCGTAGTGGTGAGGCGGCAGGAAGCCCGCTTCCCCGGCAGAGGCCAACATCTGCTGGCCACGCATCATGATGGCGTCGGCAAAGCCACGCACCAGCATAACGAATGCCAGGATCACATACATGATACCCAGTTTTTTGTGGTCGACTGAGGTCAGCCATTCCGTCCACAGGTATTTCCACTTACCGAAGTAAGTCAGCGCAGCGACAAGCGCCAGACCACCAAGAATGATGGCGGCGACCGTAACCATGATAATCGGCTCATGATACGGCACTGCATCCAGTGTTAATTTTCCGAACATCGTATTATTCCTCGACTCCCGCGTGAGAGGCTTCACCCATGTCCATGCCTTCGTGACCTGACATGTCCATCTTCTCGTGCGTCATGAATTTGCCAATAACCTGCTTGAACAATTCAGGATTCGCATTACCGAAGTACTCAACCGGATGATTTTCGCTTGGCGCTGCCAGTTTCTCGAACTCATCCATGGTGGTTAAAGTGTTTGGTGCCTGCTTCGCTTTGGCTACCCATTGCTCGAAGCTTGCCTGATCGGGCGTAGCGATAGCGTTAAACTTCATTCCAGAGAAACCACGGCCGCTAAAGTTAGACGAGATGCCCTTAAAGGTACCCGGCTCATTAGCAATCAGATGCAGTTTGGTCTGCATACCCGCCATCGCATAGATCTGGCTGCCAAGGGTTGGAATGAAGAAAGAGTTCATAACGGAGTTTGAGGTGATTTTGAAGCTCACCGGCGTATTCGCTGGGAACGCAATCTCATTAACCGTTGCAATACCCTGCTCCGGATAGATAAACAACCATTTCCAGTCCAGTGCAATAACGTCGATCTCAACCGGTTTCACGTCAGAAACCAGCGGTTTGCCAGGTTCCAGCGCGTGGGTTGATTTCCAGGTCAACACGCCAAGGAAGACAATGATCAGGATCGGAACGGTCCAGACCACCGCTTCCACTTTATTGGAGTGGGACCAGTTAGGGCTATATTTTGCATTAGTGTTGGACGCACGATATTTCCATGCGAACACCACGGCCATCAGAATTGCGGGTATAACAACGATCAACATCAAGCCAAAGGCTGTCAGTATCAGCGAACGTTGCTCCATTGCAACCTGTCCTTTGGGATCTAACAACGCACTATCACAGCCACTTAACAATAAAGTGCCTGCAATTAATGACAAAATCCCCAAACTTTTATTGTATTTCCTGAGTCTCATTTAACGACCTCAATGACAAGGGCTCTATTGTCGTTTAAGTGTGGCGGCATTTTACGGGAAGGTTTATGCAGTGTAAACCAGCTTAAGAACGTGTCAGAACTGTGTTGACACCTTTTGCCAAGGGTGTCACATCTGTTGCAGAAAGTGACAGAATATTAATGTAGACGGCCGTTTGGGTTAATATAACGAAAAAGGATGACTCAAATGAGTTATAGGAAGGGTTGATTCTAAACAACGTAAGCAAGCCTCAATAGTTTAACAAATTTGCATCATTTGGGTGATAATTATTAAACATAAATAATTACGCACCGGTTTTTAATATTAGACACAGTTTGCTGAAGCAGGCCGATAATTTTTTTGCGAAAAAGAATGGAACGGAAATTTAACATCTGCAGCTATTTTAACGTCCGGACGGAAACTATTTTTACCGTCCGGAGCAATTACGCGGAAAACAGTTTGCGCTGTGCCAGATAGTCCAGCAGCGTACCGGTAAATATCCCGAGTAGCATCAACAAGCAGCCGAGGTTAAATAACGGCAGCAGTGAGGGCAAACTCAATATTCCGCCCGCTTCCAGCGCCAGCGCCAGCAGCCAAATCGCCAGCAGCGCGCCGCCTGCCGCTAACAGACGCAGCGCCCAGCGATAACCCACCGGCCAGTGCTGGCGCGGATTAAAGTGCTGGCTGGCCTGCGATTGCAACAGGCTCTGTTTGCTGGCCGCCAGCAGCAGCAGGCCGGGCAGGGCGGCAATCACGGAAAAGGCGTAAAAGGTAGGCCATCCCCACAGCTCTACCAGCCAGCCCGCCGCCGGACCGACATACACCCTTCCTACCGCCGACAGCGCCGACAGCAAAGCAAACTGCGTCGCGGAGAACGAACGGTTACACAGGCTCATCAACAGGGCGACGAAAGCGGCGGTGCCCATGCCGCCACACAGATTTTCAACAAATACCGCGCTGGCCATGCTCCACATATGGGGCGGCGTCACGGAAAGCAGCCAGTAAGCAAGGTTAGAGAAGGCTTGCAGCACGCCAAACAGCATCAAGGCGCGAAACAGGCTCAGGCGCTGCATCACTACACCGCCATACAGCGCGCCGATAATGGTTGCCAGCAGGCCAAGCGACTTATTCACCAGTCCGACGTCACCGGCGGAAAAGCCGACGCCGCGAATCAGAAAAGAGGTGGTCAGGCTGGCGGCAAAGGCATCCCCCAGCTTATAAAGCACAATCAGCGACAGCATCAGCCAGGCGTTATCGCGGTTGAAGAAATCACGCAGCGGCGCCATCACCGCTTCTTCCAGCGTATGCGGCCGGATTGCCACATCCGCTGGCTCGCGCGCCAACAGGGTGGCGATAAGCCCTGGCAACATCATTAATGCCATCAGCCAGTAGGTGGCCTGCCAGCCTAAGTAGCGATCCGCCAGCCACAGCGCCAGCCCGCCCGATACCAGCATCGCCAGGCGATAGCCGAGCACGGTGATCGCCGCGCCGCTACCGCGTTCTTCCGGCGGCAGGACATCGGTTTTCCACGCATCAAAGACAATATCCTGCGAGGCAGAGCAGAAGGCGACCAGCACCGCCAGCGCCGCCAGTAAGGTTAAATGACGCGACGGCTCTATGCTGCCCATCAACGCGATACCGCCAATCAGCAACAGCTGCGTAATCAATAGCCAACCGCGACGCCGTCCGAGGAAAGGCGGCGTATAGCGATCCATCAGGGGAGACCAGAGAAACTTAAAAACATAGGCTTGTCCAACCAGCGAAAAAAAGCCGATGGTTTTAAGATCCACGCCTTCTACCGTCATCCACGCCTGTAGCGTACCGGACGTCAGGGCAAGAGGAAGACCGGAAGCAAAGCCCAGCAGCAGCAAGATTGCGGCATTACGCTGGGTAAACATCCGCAGATAGTGATTATCCATAACGGCTCTTTTCCTGTTGGCATGCCCGGCGTCCTGCCGGGCAACCAAATATCATTAACGCGCGTTCTGCTTGATAAAGCTGTTTACACTGGTGTCCTGCGCCATATCGGAAATGACGTCGCTCAGGGTGGCGTTAACGGCCTTGGTGATTTTTTCATTGGTAGCGTTAAACGCCCCTTCGACACTATAGGTCTGGCGATAGTTTTTCACCTGCTTATTGCCGTTTTTCGCGTTGGCAATAATCGAAATGTCCGCTTTGGTGGTGATGCTGTAGCGCAGGTTGCCCTGGGTAACGTCGGCATACAGGTTGTTAACTACGATCTGCAAATCTACCGCGCCATTAGGGCCGATCATGTAACCGCGAGCGGTCATCTGTTTTTCCAGCACTTCCTGCAACAGGAAACGCAGGTCGCGGCTTGGCGTCAGCGTAACCAGCTGCGCATCGCGGGTCACTTTGGCCAGCGCCTGATCGGCACGCTGATCGGCGCCGTTAATGCTGACCGTCACGCCCATCAGGCTCGGATCTTGCGAAGGCAGTTGAATAGCGGGTTGTACATCGATGGTATTGCTGTTGTTTGCACAGCCAGCCAGAATAAAGGCAGCCAGCAGAGGGAAGAAAAGTTTTTTTAACATGCTTATTTTCTCATGAGTCTGAATGATATTGCTGACAAAACAGCGGGCATCATATCATTGCGTTGGTGTGAAGAAAGCCCCGGCGGCGTGTAAATTCATCAGGCCGCCTGTTTTTTCAACGTGCGAAAAGCGCATTTACTGTGAGCGGCCGCGCAATCGCGCGTGCTGTGATAACAAGCGGGACAGTTTTTTTCGCTTTAGCTGCGGGAAGAAATGAAAACCAGCTAATATTTAAAGGGATGGGGCGTAGCTCTCTGCCGTAGAGGAGTGGATGTCATGATTCGCGAACAAATAGAAGAAAAGTTAAGAACCGCCTTTCAACCGGCCCACCTGGAAGTTCATGATGAGAGTTATCGTCATAATGTCCCTGCGGGATCGGAGAGCCACTTCAAAGTGGTGATTGTCAGCGACAGCTTTACTGACCAGCGCTTTTTAACGCGTCATCGGGCTATTTACAGCACGCTGAGCGAAGAGCTGGCAGGCAGCGTTCATGCGCTGGCGCTGCATACCTATACGCTGAAGGAGTGGGAGGGATTGCAGGATACGGTGCTCTCTTCACCCAACTGTCGCGGCGCAGGCATGCTGGCCTGAGCATACAGAGGAATTAACCCAAACGGCCCACGGGCCGTTTTCTTTTGTCTGAATTTTACTCGCTTCGGTAGCGGGCACCGCGCATTTTCGTTTATTTTCCATCAAACTGCGAACCGGTGCCCGGTTTGCGTTCTCGACGTGGTAAAACGATGCCGCTATAATGCTGCGTCTATTTTTCCGGAATTGCTTCGGGACGCTTCTGGTAACAGGGAATGGTTCTTCATCAGAGGCCGTCCCGGTTGTTGGATAGTGCGGACTGCTGTCTGTGCTATCTGAAGTTGACCGAGCTCGTGATTTTTTGAGGTAACAAGATGCAAGTTTCAGTAGAAACCACTCAGGGCCTGGGCCGTCGCGTTACGATTACTGTCGCTGCTGACAGCATCGAGAGCGCTGTGAAAAAAGAGCTGGTCGATGTAGCGAAAAAAGTGCGTATCGACGGTTTCCGTAAAGGGAAAGTGCCGATGAACGTGGTGGCACAGCGTTACGGCGCCTCTGTTCGTCAGGATGTGCTGGGCGATCTGATGCAGCGCGGCTTTGTTGACGCCATCATCAAAGAGAAAATCAATCCGGCCGGCGCGCCGAACTACGTACCGGGCGAATACAAACAGGGTGAAGATTTCACTTACTCTGTTGAGTTTGAAGTCTATCCGGACGTTGAGCTGAAAGGTCTGGACGCAATCGAAGTTGAAAAACCGGTTGTCGAAGTGACTGACGAAGACGTCGACGCGATGCTGGACACCCTGCGTAAGCAGCAGGCGACCTGGAAAGACAAAGAAGGCGAAGCTGCTGCCGAAGATCGCGTTACCGTTGATTTTAGCGGTTCCGTAGACGGCGAAGAGTTTGAAGGCGGTAAAGCCTCTGACTTCGTACTGGCAATGGGCCAGGGCCGCATGATCCCGGGCTTTGAAGATGGCGTTGTGGGCCATAAAGCAGGCGACGAATTCACTATTGATGTGAAATTCCCGGAAGATTACCACGCGGAAAACCTGAAAGGGAAAGACGCGAAGTTCGCTATCGTGCTGAAGAAAGTTGAAGAGCGCGAACTGCCGGAGCTGACCGAAGAATTCATCAAGCGTTTCGGCGTGGAAGATGGTTCTGTTGCCGGTCTGCGTGCCGAAGTACGTAAAAACATGGAGCGCGAGCTGAAAGGCGCCGTGCGTAACCGTGTTAAAACTCAGGCGATCGACGGTCTGGTGAAAGCCAACGACATCGACGTGCCGTCTGCGCTGATCGACAGCGAAATCGACGTGCTGCGTCGTCAGGCTGCACAGCGTTTTGGCGGCAATGAGAACCAGGCGCTGGAGCTGCCGCGTGAACTGTTCGAAGAGCAGGCGAAGCGTCGCGTCGTGGTGGGTCTGCTGCTGGGCGAAGTGATTCGTACCAACGATCTGAAAGCGGATGAAGAGCGCGTGAAAACGCTGATCGAAGAAATGGCGTCTGCCTACGAAGATCCGCAGGAAGTGATCGAGTTCTACAGCAAAAATAATGAGCTGATGAACAACATGCGCAACGTTGCTCTGGAAGAGCAGGCCGTTGAAGCGGTACTGGAAAAAGCGAAAGTGACTGAGAAAGCCACTAAGTTCCAGGATCTGATGAACCAAACCTCAATGGCTTGATTTTTCAGGTGTTAGATACTGAAAGCCCGCTGCCGCAAGGTGCGGGCTTTTTGTTTATCCCTCTCAGAAAACTCTTTTTGTGTACCTTTTTGGCTAATTAAGCGCCAGGTTATTCGGTATGATGCTATTCCGGGTTAGCGATTGAAGAAAACGTTGTTATGCTTGAAACAGCGGGCGCATGCCCCCAGATAGTTTTCCGAATATCGTGAAAAGTGAAAAGCTGGCTGATTGACCGTCCGGATAGCGTCGGAGAGTGGCAATGTGAAGCATGGTTTTCATGTTCTCACTTCAGTAGAATCGGTACAGAATGTTGCCAATGAAATTTATCCAGGAGACGGTAATGTCATACAATGGCGAACGTGAATTTTCCGCACCTAACATGGCGCTGGTGCCTATGGTGGTCGAACAAACCTCGCGCGGCGAGCGTTCTTACGACATTTATTCCCGCCTGTTAAAAGAGCGCGTCATTTTCCTTACCGGTCAGGTTGAAGATCATATGGCGAACCTGATCGTGGCCCAGATGCTGTTTCTGGAAGCAGAAAACCCGGAAAAGGATATTTATCTGTATATCAACTCGCCGGGTGGCGTGATCACCTCAGGGATGTCGATTTACGATACCATGAAGTTTATTAAGCCGGATGTTAGCACCATCTGTATGGGACAGGCTTGCTCAATGGGCGCTTTCCTGCTGACCGCCGGTACTAAAGGCAAGCGTTACTGCCTGCCGAACTCCCGCGTCATGATCCACCAGCCGATGGGCGGCTATCAGGGCCAGGCGACGGATATTGAAATTCATGCGCGTGAAGTGCTTAAAGTTAAGCAGCGTATGAATGAACTGATGGCGGAGCATACCGGACAATCGCTGGAGCAAATTGAGCGTGATACCGAGCGTGACCGTTTCCTCTCGGCGAGTGAGGCGGTAGAGTATGGGTTAGTTGATTCCATACTGACACATCGCCAATAAGACTCCATCCCGCTGCATACGCTATAGTTACAGCAGATAACGGGTGAAGAGTGGCCACGAATGAGGGCAGTCAGTCTGACTGCCATCGCCGCATTTAACTGCGGACGAGATAAATGAAGAGGTTAGCTGATGACAGATAAGCGCAAAGACGGTTCAGGGAAGCTGCTGTACTGCTCTTTTTGCGGTAAAAGCCAGCATGAAGTGCGCAAGCTGATTGCCGGGCCGTCAGTGTATATCTGCGACGAATGTGTCGATTTATGTAATGACATTATTCGCGAAGAGATAAAAGAAGTCGCGCCGCATCGTGAGCGTAGCGCGTTACCGACTCCGCATGAAATTCGCCATCACCTTGATGATTATGTTATCGGTCAGGAAAGGGCGAAAAAAGTGCTGGCGGTGGCGGTCTATAACCACTACAAGCGCCTGCGCAACGGCGATACCAGCAACGGTATCGAGCTGGGCAAAAGTAATATTCTGTTGATTGGTCCAACCGGTAGCGGTAAAACGCTGTTGGCGGAAACGCTGGCGCGTCTGCTGGATGTGCCTTTCACCATGGCGGATGCCACTACGCTGACCGAAGCCGGTTACGTGGGTGAAGACGTTGAGAATATTATCCAGAAATTGCTGCAGAAATGTGACTACGATGTGCAGAAAGCACAGCGCGGCATCGTTTACATTGATGAAATTGATAAAATTTCCCGTAAGTCTGACAACCCGTCGATTACGCGCGATGTGTCCGGTGAAGGCGTGCAGCAGGCGCTGCTGAAACTGATTGAAGGCACGGTTGCCGCCGTACCGCCGCAGGGCGGACGCAAGCACCCGCAGCAGGAATTTTTGCAGGTTGATACCTCGAAAATCCTGTTTATCTGCGGTGGTGCTTTTGCGGGTCTGGATAAAGTCATTTCCCAGCGTGTGGAAACCGGCTCCGGCATCGGCTTTGGCGCAACGGTAAAAGGCAAATCGCAGAAGGCATCGGAAGGGCAGCTGCTGGAGCAGGTCGAGCCGGAAGATCTGATCAAATTTGGTCTGATTCCTGAGTTTATTGGTCGTTTGCCAGTCGTGGCGACGCTTAATGAGCTGAGCGAAGAAGCGCTGATTCAGATCCTGCGCGAGCCGAAAAACGCGCTGACCAAGCAGTATCAGGCGCTGTTTAACCTGGAAGGCGTTGAGCTGGAATTCCGTGATGAAGCGCTGACGGCGATTGCCCAGAAAGCGATGTCCCGTAAAACCGGCGCGCGTGGCCTGCGTTCTATCGTCGAAGCCGCGCTGCTGGATACGATGTACGATCTGCCTTCCATGGATGACGTAGAAAAAGTGGTGATTGACGAGTCGGTGATTGAAGGACAGTCAAAACCCATGCTGATCTATGGCACGCATGAAGCGCAGCAGGCATCTGGCGAATAATTCGTCAACACAACCAGCAAGTTAGTCATAAAAGGGGGAAATTGTCCCCCTTTTGCTTTTCTCACGTCTCGGACATTGAATGTCTGGCAAACATCCCCATATACTCAAATACCTGTGGGTTCCCCTGGCACATAGCCTGCACTATGCGGTACCCATCACCTGGCGGACTTTAAACTAAGAGAGAGCTCTATGAATCCTGAGCGTTCTGAACGCATTGAAATCCCTGTGTTGCCATTGCGCGACGTAGTGGTTTATCCGCACATGGTAATTCCGTTGTTTGTTGGTCGGGAAAAATCGATTCGGTGCCTCGAAGCCGCAATGGATCATGATAAAAAGATCATGCTGGTCGCACAGAAAGAGGCTTCAACGGATGAACCTGGCATTAACGATCTCTTCTCCGTAGGGACCGTTTCTTCTATTTTGCAAATGCTGAAACTGCCGGACGGCACGGTAAAAGTGCTGGTTGAAGGTTTACAGCGGGCACGTATTACCCAGCTTGCCGATAACGGCGAGCATTTCAGCGCCCAGGCGGAATACCTGGCTTCTCCTGAGATTGAAGAACGCGAGCAAGAAGTGCTGGTGCGCACCGCCATCAACCAGTTTGAAGGCTATATCAAGCTCAATAAAAAAATTCCGCCTGAAGTACTGACTTCGCTAAACAGTATTGACGATGCTGCGCGTCTGGCCGATACCGTCGCTGCGCATATGCCGCTGAAGCTGGCCGACAAGCAATCCGTGCTGGAAATGTCCGACGTCAATGAGCGTCTGGAATATTTAATGGCGATGATGGAGTCGGAAATCGACCTGTTGCAGGTGGAAAAACGCATTCGTAATCGCGTCAAAAAGCAGATGGAAAAAAGCCAGCGCGAGTACTATCTGAATGAGCAGATGAAGGCGATTCAGAAAGAGCTGGGCGAAATGGACGATGCGCCGGATGAATATGAAGCGCTGAAGCGCAAAATCGATGCCTCTAAAATGCCGAAAGAGGCGCGCGAAAAAGCGGAAGCCGAGTTGCAGAAGCTGAAGATGATGTCGCCGATGTCGGCGGAAGCGACGGTGGTGCGCGGTTATATCGAATGGATGGTTCAGGTTCCATGGAATGAGCGCAGCAAGGTGAAGAAAGACCTGCGTAAAGCCCAGGAAACGCTGGATACCGACCATTACGGCCTGGAGCGCGTGAAAGACCGCATCCTGGAATATCTGGCGGTACAGAGCCGCGTGAATAAAATCAAAGGGCCGATCCTCTGCCTGGTTGGACCGCCGGGCGTGGGTAAAACCTCGCTGGGCCAGTCGATCGCCAAAGCGACCGGACGTAAATATGTGCGTATGGCGCTGGGCGGCGTGCGCGATGAAGCGGAAATCCGCGGGCATCGTCGTACTTACATCGGTTCCATGCCGGGCAAACTGATCCAGAAAATGGCGAAAGTGGGGGTGAAAAACCCATTGTTCCTGCTGGATGAGATCGACAAAATGTCATCCGATATGCGCGGCGACCCGTCTTCCGCGCTGCTGGAAGTGCTGGACCCTGAGCAGAACGTCGCGTTTAACGATCACTATCTGGAAGTGGATTACGATCTCTCCGATGTGATGTTTGTCGCGACTTCGAACTCAATGAATATTCCGGCGCCGCTGCTGGACCGTATGGAAGTGATTCGTCTTTCCGGCTATACCGAAGATGAAAAACTAAACATCGCCAAACAACATCTGCTGCCGAAACAGATCGAGCGTAACGCGCTGAAAGCGAGTGAAATCAGCGTAGATGACAGCGCGATTGTCGGCATCATCCGTTATTACACGCGTGAAGCGGGCGTGCGTAGCCTTGAGCGTGAGCTTTCCAAGCTGTGCCGTAAAGCGGTGAAAGCGCTGCTGCTGGATAAAGATCTGAAGCATATCGAAATCAACGGCGATAACCTGAAAGATTTCCTGGGCGTGCAGCGCTTTGATTATGGCCGTGCCGATAACGAAAACCGCGTCGGCCAGGTCACCGGTCTGGCGTGGACGGAAGTCGGTGGCGATCTGCTGACCATCGAAACCGCCTGCGTACCGGGCAAAGGCAAGCTGACCTATACCGGCTCGCTGGGCGAAGTAATGCAGGAGTCGATTCAGGCGGCCTTAACCGTGGTACGCGCGCGCGCAGAGAAACTCGGCATCAATGGCGATTTCTACGAGAAGCGCGATATCCACGTGCATGTGCCGGAAGGCGCAACGCCGAAAGATGGTCCAAGCGCCGGTATTGCCATGTGTACCGCGCTGGTTTCCTGCCTGACGGGCAACCCGGTGCGCGCCGATGTCGCCATGACCGGCGAGATCACGCTGCGTGGCCAGGTACTGCCGATCGGCGGTCTCAAGGAAAAACTGCTGGCGGCGCATCGCGGCGGCATTAAAACGGTAGTTATCCCCGATGATAACAAGCGCGATCTGGAAGAGATCCCGGAAAATGTGCTGGCCGATCTGGATATTCATCCAGTGAAGCGCATCGAGGATGTGCTGGCGCTGGCGCTGCAAAATGCACCCTACGGGATGCAGGTTGCCACGGCGAAATAGTGACTGAAGACAAAATCAGTTAAAAAGCGCAGCTGGCAAGTCAAATCGGGCTTGCCAGCTTTTTTTTGTGCCGCTAATTTAGAGGGCTGTTGAAACAGCGACCCAGAGAATTCCCGTTGTTTCGGCTCAACAACCTTGCTATAACTGGCTGCGCATTCGCGTCTGGCTGGAAGTCGGCTGCGATAGTGAATAATAAAAGAGGGGATGAATAGAGTGAATAAGTCACAATTGATCGACAAAATTGCCGCAGACGCTGATATTTCTAAAGCGGCAGCAGGACGTGTTTTAGATGCATTTATTGGTTCAGTTTCTGATTCCCTGAAATCAGGCGAAGAAGTGGCTCTGGTTGGCTTCGGTACGTTTTCCGTGCGTGAACGTTCTGAGCGCACCGGCCGTAACCCGCAGACAGGTAAAGAAATTACCATCCCAGCAAGCAAAGTACCTGGCTTCCGTGCCGGTAAAGCGCTGAAAGACGCGGTGAACTGATTTACGGTCAGCTCCATTAAAGCAATTTCTTTGGTGGAGTGAGGACGGCTATGGCGTTCTCATGTAACATACGGGCACATCAGACAAATGATGTGCCTTTTTTATTCTGACAGGTGACAAACGTCAGCGATGGATGTCAGAACATAGCCAGCTACTAGTCGGCCTGAAAGCAGCAACGCGCACGCCTGCAAGGATGGGTGCCTGCGTGAGGTTTACATTCACATTACAGCGGAGTGTTGTCATACCATGATGGACAATTTACGCGCGGCGTCGAATCATGTCGTGCTCAAGATTATTCTGGGACTGATTATCCTGTCATTCGTGCTGACCGGCGTTGGCAACTATCTGATCGGCGGCAGTGGCGATTACGCAGCCAAAGTCAACGGCCAGGAAATTGGTCGCGCCCAGCTGGATCGCGCTTTTAACAACGAGCGTAGCCGCCAACAGCAGATGCTGGGCGAGCAGTTCTCGCAGCTGGCTGGTAATGCGGGCTATATGCAGCAGATGCGTCAGCAAGCGCTGTCACAGCTGGTGGATGAGATGCTGCTGGATCAGTATGCCAAAGAGTTGAATCTGGCCATCAGCGATGAGCAGATCAAACAGGCGATCTTCACTCAGCCTGCGTTTCAGACCAACGGTAAATTTGATAACGCCAAATATCTCGCGCTGATTAATAACATGGGCTTCAGCGCCGATCAGTATGCTGAAGCGCTGCGCAAGCAGCTAACCACGCAGCAGCTGATTTCCGCTATTGCCGGTACTGACTTTATGCTGAACGGTGAAACCGAGGCGCTGGCAGCGCTGGTTTCTCAGCAACGTGTGGTGCGTCAGGCGACGCTGAACGTGGATGCCCTGGCGGCCACGCAGCAGGTTAATGATGATGAAATCAAAAACTACTATGCCCAGCACAAAAACAGTTTCCTGGCACCGGAGCAGTTCCGCGTAAGCTATATCAAGCTTGATGCGGCCAGCATGCAGGAAAACGCCAGTGAAGCGGATATCCAGAGCTGGTACGAGCAGCACAAAGCCGAGTATGCCCAACCGCAGCGTAATCGCTACAGCATTATTCAGGTTAAAAGCGAAGCGGATGCGCAGGCTATTCTGGATCAGCTGAAGCAGGGCGCGGATTTTGCCACGCTGGCTAAAGAAAAATCTGCCGATCCGATCTCGGCGCGCAAGGGCGGCGATATGGGCTGGCTGGAACCGGCTTCCACGCCGGATGAGCTGAAAGAGGCTAACCTGACCAGCAAAGGAGAGCTGTCGGGCGTGGTGAAATCTTCCGTGGGTTTCCTGATTGTGCGCCTGGATGATATTCAGCCAGAGCAGATTAAACCGCTGGCGGAAGTGCATGACGTCATCGCGGATAAAGTGAAACAGGAAAAAGCGCTGGATGCTTACTATAAGCTGCAGCAGAAAGTCAGCGATGCGGCGAGCAACGATAACGAATCGTTAGCCAGCGCAGAAGAGGCGGCAGGCGTGAAGGCCGTTGAGACCGGCTGGTTTGGCCGTGACAACGTGCCGGAAGATCTGAACTTTAAGCCGGTGATCGACGCGATTTTCAACGGTAATCTGCAGGGTGAAAACGGTACGCCGGGCAGCAACTCCGATATGATCACCGTTGAGGGCGATCGCGCCTTTATCCTGCGTGTTAATCAGCATCAGCCGGAAGCGATCAAAGCGCTGGATGAAGTCAAAGCGCAAATCGCCGATACGCTGAAGCATGATAAGGCGGAAAAACAGGCTAAAGCGCAGGCGGAAAAAATCCTTGCCGAGCTGAAAGCGGGCAAACAGGATGCCCTGAAGGCTTCGGGTCTGACGTTTGGCGAAGCGAAAACCTTCACCCGTAACGACCGTGATGCGATTGTCCAGGCGCTGTTTGCACTGCCGCAGCCGCAGGCGGGTAAAGTCGTTTATGGCACCAGCGAAGATATGCAGGGCAATGTTGTGCTGCTGGCGCTGGATGAAGTAAAAGCCGGAAGCCTGCCAGACGAGCAGAAAAAAGCGATGGCGCAGGGCATTACGCAAAATAACGCGCAGATCGTTTTTGATGCGTTGTTAAGCAACCTGCGTAAGGATGCGAAAATCAAGTACGGCGCTGCGGTACAAATGCAGTAAGTCTCGCATAAAAAATGCAATCCGTTGCAAATCAAAAGGCCGCTTTCGCGGCCTTTTCCACATCATAACTTTGCCTTTTGTCTTCCGCGCCACCGACCTTTACTGTTTCTCCTGCTGTTACACACAAGGAGAAATCAGCATGCAAAAGAACTTTCTTTCAGCGCTCTGTTTATCATTAACCATGGGCGCGTTCTGCTGGACACTTACGGCGCCCGGCGCGCTGGCGGCTAAGGAAAGCACCAGCGGGGCAGCCAGCAGCGCCGTTCAAACCAAACCCGCCAGCAAAGCTAATCCCACGCCAGCGGCCACCCGCGGCGCGACGTCATCCCCCTCCACCGAGGCGACGGTTAGCATCAACAGTGCATCGGCACAGGAGCTCGCTGCGGTCATGAACGGCGTTGGCTTAAAAAAAGCGGAAGCGATTGTGAGCTATCGTCAACAATTTGGCCCCTTTACCGAGCTGGAGCAGCTAAAAGAGGTGCCGGGAATCGGCAGCGCGCTGGTGGAGCGTAATCTGTCACGGCTTAAATTGTGATCCTGTTCCCAGCGCGCATGACAACTTTTCCAGGCACGCCGCGCCGCTGCTAATCTCAAGAGGTCATACCAGATCGTATGACCTTAAACATTGATAAGGCAAGGCGCTATGCAGACATTAATAAAAGTACGTGGCTATCATCTGGATGTGTATCAACACGTCAATAATGCGCGCTACCTGGAATTCCTTGAGGAGGCGCGCTGGGAATGGCTGGAGAAGTTAAACGCGTTTCACTGGCTGATGGAAAACAAGTTGGCCTTTGTGGTGGTTAATATCAATATCAACTATCGACGTCCGGCGTTGCTGGGCCATGTGCTCTGTATCAATAGCCGGCTGCTGCAGCTGAACAGCAAGAGCGGCGTTATTGGTCAGGAGGTGACGCTGCAAGAAGATGGCGCGGCGATTGCCGATGCGACCCTGACCTTCGTCTGTATCGACCTGGCTACGCAAAAGGCGTTGCCGCTGGAGGGAGAACTGCTGAGGCGCATGGAAACGCTGCTGAGCTGACGATAGCAGCCGGGGAGGGCCCGGCTGTTGTTCATCTGATGGCTTAATGTAATCCGGTTTTCTGCCGCATGCTCTGCATTACCGCAGCGGAATCGTCCTGATAGTTTTTTAGTCCGTTCGCCCGCAGATGACAGGCCGCACACTCACCGCAGCCGTCGCCTTTGATGCCGTTATAGCAGGTCAACGTCTCTTGCTGAACCAAAGGCAGCTGCTGCCAGTAATCTGCCAGCGCCCAGGTCTCTGCTTTGTTCAGCCACATCAAGGGGGTTTCAAAACGTACGGCGCGCGCCATACCCAGCGCCACGGCATGATTTAACGCTTTAACAAACTCGTCGCGGCAATCCGGATAGCCAGAAAAATCCGTTTCGCACACGCCGGTAATCACCGCTTCCGCTTCGACCTGATAAGCATAAATTGAGGCCAGAGTAAGAAAGAGGATATTGCGTCCCGGCACAAAAGTGCTCGGCAAGCCGTTGGCGTTGGCGTCATATTGCGGTACCGGGATGTTATCGCGCGTCAGGCTGCTGATAGCCAGTTCATTCAGCAGCGTAACGTCCAGCACTTTATGGGCGCGGGCGCCCAGCTTGATGGCCAGTTCACGCGCAACGTCGATCTCCTGACGATGACGCTGACCATAATCAAAGGTCACGCAGTGAACGTCGTCATACTGCGCTAACGCCTGAATCAGGCAGGTTGTGGAGTCCTGCCCGCCGCTGAAAACTACCACTGCTCGTTTCATTTTTTCGCCTTACTAAACCTGTTCGGGCTTATGGTAATGCCTGCGAGGCAAGAAAGGTAGCCCGTACTGGCTGTGCAGCCCCCGGCGCGTTGCGGCTGCGTTTTTTAAATGCCTGCGTCGGGTTAACCGTTCAGCTGGTTCAGCCACGGCGTCAGGTCGCCAACCTGGCTTGCCACCCATTGCGGATCGTACCAGGTGTCCAGGTAGCGCTCGCCGCTGTCGCATAACAGCGTGACAATCGCGCCTTTACGCTGCTGCTGGCGCATACGCTGCGCCACCTGAATCACGCCCCAAAAATTGGTGCCGGTGGAGGCGCCAGGTTTGCGGCCAAGAATCTGGGCGAGGTAATGCATGGCGGCGGCAGAAGCGGCGTCGGGAACGCGCATCATCTCGTCAATCACGTCGGGAATAAATGAGGGCTCAACGCGCGGACGCCCAATGCCCTCAATGCGGCTGCCGCCGGGACTACGCAAGGTGGCATCGCGCTGGTGCCAGTAATCGTGAAAAACGGAGTTTTGCGGATCCACCACCAGCAGACGCGTGGCATGTCCCTGATAGCGTAAATAGCGCCCGATGGTAGCGGAGGTGCCGCCGGTACCGGCAGACATTACAATGGTTTCCGGCACCGGAAACGGCTCGCTGGCCATCTGGCGGAAGATGCTTTCGGCGATATTATTATTGCCGCGCCAGTCGGTCGCGCGTTCCGCATAGGTGAACTGGTCCATAAAATGGCCGTTGAGATCGCGTGCCAGCCGCTCCGCTTCCTCATAAATGGCACAGGGATCCTGCACAAAATGGCACTGACCGCCGTAAAAGGTGATTTGTTCCACTTTGCGGCGCGCAGTGCTGGCGGGCATGACGGCAATAAACGGCAGGCCAAGCAGACGCGCAAAGTAAGCTTCGGAAATGGCGGTGCTGCCGGAGGACGCTTCGACAATGGTGGTTTCCTGCTTAATCCAGCCGTTACACAGGCCATAGAGAAACAGCGACCGGGCCAGACGATGCTTTAAGCTACCGGTGGGATGCGTGCTTTCATCCTTAAGATAAAACCAGATGCCTGGAAACTGGGGCAGGGTAAAACGGATCAGATGCGTTTCGGCGGAGCGCTGAAAATCCGCATTAATTTCATTAATCGCCTGTTTAACCCACTGGCTGCTCATGATGCTGTTCCCCCATTGATAAACGCAATTAGGGTAAGGCATTCTGCGGAAAAAAAGTTTGCCTTATTTCCTGTATAATAGAGCGTCCATAGCAAAACATTCTCCAGGAGTGGCCGGTGTTAGATAAAATTGATCGTAAGCTGCTGGCGCTGTTGCAAAAGGATTGTACGTTATCGCTGCAGACGTTAGCCGATGCCGTTAACCTGACGACCACTCCCTGCTGGAAACGGCTTAAAAAGCTGGAAGATGATGGCATTATTCGCGGGCGCGTAGCGCTGCTGAACAGTGAAAAACTGGGGCTGGGATTAACCGCGTTTATGCTGATTAAAACGCAACAGCACAGTCGTGAATGGTATCAGGAGTTTGTTAGCGTGGTGCAGGCTCAGCCCGAAGTCATGGCGTTTTATCGTATGGCGGGCGAGTATGATTATCTGTTACGCATCCAGGTTGCCGATATGAAGCAGTATGATGCGCTCTATAAACGTTTGGTCAACGGCGTTAGCGGCCTTATCGACGTGACCTCCAGTTTTGCCATGGAAGAGATAAAATACACCACGGCATTACCGGTTGAACCCTGATCTTTTCTGCAGCCTTACCCGGCTGATCATTTAACCCTGCAGGACAATTTTTTGTGCGATTGTTTAGCCAGTTAAGTTGGTATTTTCTTCGTGAGTGGCGGCGCTATCTTGGCGCGGTTTCTCTGTTAATCGTGATTGCGGTTTTGCAGCTGCTGCCGCCTAAAATCGTTGGCATCATTGTGGATGGCGTAACGCTGCATAGCCTGAGCGCGGGCTCCATCATGATGTGGATCGGCATTATGCTGGTGACCGCGTTGGTGGTTTATCTGCTGCGCTACGTCTGGCGCGTGCTGCTGTTCGGTGCCTCTTATCAGC
Source organism: Mixta sp. BE291 (assembly GCF_031457955.1). Taxonomy (NCBI): domain Bacteria; kingdom Pseudomonadati; phylum Pseudomonadota; class Gammaproteobacteria; order Enterobacterales; family Erwiniaceae; genus Mixta; species Mixta sp. BE291. The sequence continues at coordinate 235,644 of NZ_JAVDXN010000005.1, forward strand.
TGGCGGTCGAGCTGCGGGAAGATTTTTATCGCCAGCTGAGTCGACAGCATCCGGAATTTTATTTGCGTCACCGCACCGGCGATCTTATCGCGCGCGCGACAAATGATGTCGATCGCGTGGTGTTTGCCGCCGGTGAAGGGGTGCTGACGCTGGTGGATTCGCTGGTAATGGGCTGCGCGGTGCTGATTGTGATGAGTACGCAAATCAGCTGGCAGCTTACGCTGCTGGCGCTGGTGCCGATGCCCGTTATGGCGCTGATGATTAAGCGCTATGGCACGCAGCTGCATCAGCGGTTCAAGCATGCGCAGGCGGCGTTCTCCTCGCTTAACGATCAGGCGCAGGAAAGCCTGACCAGTATCCGCATGGTGAAAGCGTTTGGTCTGGAAGATCATCAGTCGCGCCAGTTTGCGACGATAGCGGCCGATGCCGGTGAGAAAAATTTACGCGTGGCGCGCGTGGATGCCCGTTTCGATCCCACTATCTATATTGCGATTGGTTTATCCAATCTGCTGGCGATCGGCGGCGGCAGCTGGTTAGTGTGGCATCAGCAGATGACGCTGGGCCAGTTAACCAGTTTCGTGATGTATCTGGGCCTGATGATTTGGCCGATGCTGGCGCTGGCGTGGATGTTTAACATTGTTGAGCGCGGCAGCGCCGCCTGGAGCCGAATCCGTTCGCTGTTGTCAGAAGCGCCAGCGGTAACGGATGGCACTAAAGTCCTGCCGGAAGGGCGGGGCGTGCTACAGGTGGCGATCCGTGAGTTCAGCTATCCGGGCAACGCAAAACCGGCGTTAAAAAACCTTAACTTTAATCTCAAGCCCGGTCAGATGTTGGGGCTGTGCGGCCCAACCGGTGCTGGCAAAAGTACGCTGCTGAGCCTGATTCAGCGCCATTTCGATATTTCCCAGGGGGATATTCGTTATCACGCTATCCCGCTGACGCAGTTGCGTATTGATAGCTGGCGTGGACGGCTGGCGGTGGTGAACCAAACACCGTTTCTGTTCTCCGATACCGTCGCGAATAATATTGCGCTGGGCCGCCCCGGAGCCAGCCGCGATGAGATCGAGCGTGCGGCGCAGCTGGCAAGCGTGCATGAAGATATCCTGCGTTTGCCGCAGGGCTATGAAACCGAAGTAGGTGAACGTGGCGTGATGCTCTCCGGCGGGCAGAAACAGCGTATCTCTATCGCCCGCGCGCTGTTACTGAATGCGGAGATTCTGATTCTGGATGACGCGCTCTCGGCGGTAGACGGGCGCACCGAGCATCAAATTTTGCATAACCTACGCCACTGGGGCCAGGGACGTACGGTGATTATTAGCGCCCATCGTCTGTCAGCATTAACTGAGGCCAGCGAAATACTGGTTATGCAGCAGGGGGTAGTGGCGCAGCGCGGCGACCATAATGCGCTGTTACAGCAGGCGGGCTGGTATAGCGATATGTATCGCTATCAACAGCTGGAAGCGGCATTAGATGAGGATGAAGCGGGCAGCAACGAGGAGAAGCAGCATGGCTGATAACAAAAAACTTTGGCCAACGCTGAAAAGGTTGCTCTCCTATGGCAAACCCTGGCGCAAAGCGCTCTCAATGGCGGTGCTAATGCTGTGGGCCGCGGCTGCGGCTGAAGTGCTGGGCCCGGTGCTGATTGGCTATTTTATCGATAATCTGATTGCTAAGCACCATATGCCGATTGCCCTGGCGGTTGGCCTGGCGAGCGCGTTTATTCTGCTGCAGGCGCTGGCGGCGCTGCTGCATTACTGGCAGGCGCTGCTGTTTAACCAGGCGGCGGTGGGCGTGGTTCAGCGCCTGCGCTCCGATGTTATGGATGCGGCTCTGCGTCAGCCTCTCAGCGCCTTCGATCAGCAGCCGGTAGGGCAGATTATTTCGCGCGTCACCAACGATACCGAAGTGATCAAAGATCTCTGGGTTACGGTAGTGGCGACCGTATTGCGCAGCGCCGCGCTGATTGGCGCCATGCTGGTCGCTATGTTTAGTCTGGACTGGCAGATGGCGCTGGTGGCCGTGGTGATTTTCCCGCTGGTGATAACGGTGATGCTGATTTATCAGCGTTACAGTACGCCGATTGTGCGGCGGGTTCGCAGCTATCTGGCTGATATCAATAATGGCTTTAATGAAGTCATTAACGGCATGAGCGTTATCCAGCAGTTCCGTCAGCAGGCGCGTTTTGGCGAGCGGATAGGGGAGGCGAGTCGCTCACACTATCTGGCGCGTATGGAGACTCTGCGGCTGGATGGTTTTCTGCTGCGTCCGTTGCTAAGCCTGTTTTCCGCCGCCATTTTATGCGGGCTGTTGATGCTGTTTAGTTTCTCCTCGGTGGGCGTATTTGAGGTCGGCGTGCTGTACGCCTTCATCAGCTATCTGGGGCGCTTAAATGAACCGTTGATTGAGTTAACGACGCAGCAATCGATGCTGCAGCAGGCGATCGTCGCTGGCGAACGCATTTTTGAATTAATGGATGCGCCGCGTCAGCATTACGGCCAGCAAGCTCAGCCGTTACAAAGCGGCCGCATCGATATCGACCATCTTAGCTTTGCCTATCGCGAAGGGCGCAATGTGCTGGAGGATATTTCACTGCAGGTTCCTTCACGCAGCTTTGTTGCGCTGGTCGGCCATACCGGCAGCGGCAAAAGTACGCTTGCCAGTCTGCTAATGGGCTATTACCCGGTGACGCACGGGCGTATCTGTCTGGATGGACGCCCGCTGGAAACCTTCAGCCATCAGGCGTTGCGTCAGAGCGTGGCGATGGTGCAGCAGGATCCGGTGGTGCTGGCAGACAGCTTTTTTGCCAATGTTACCCTGGGGCGGGATATCAGCGAGCAGGCGGTATGGGCGGCGCTGGAAGCGGTGCAGCTGGCGGCGCTGGCGCGCGGCCTGACGGACGGCATCCATACGCGCCTGAATGAGCAGGGCAATAATCTCTCGGTCGGGCAGAAGCAGCTGCTGGCGCTGGCGCGCGTGCTGGTGGCTGAGCCGCAAATCCTGATTCTGGATGAGGCGACGGCCAATATCGATTCCGGCACCGAGCAGGCGATTCAGCGCGCCCTGCAGGAAGTGAGAAAGAAAACCACGCTGGTGGTGATTGCTCATCGTCTCTCAACCATTACCGAAGCCGATACGATTTTAGTGCTGCACCGCGGGCAGGCCGTTGAGCGCGGCACGCACTTTCAGCTGCTGGCGCAGCAGGGACGTTACTGGCAGATGTATCAATTGCAGCAGGCGGGCAGTGAACTGACTGCGGGCATTGCCGAAGGGACCTGACGCGTTTTGCACCTTTTTCAGGCGCGATTGTCAGCCTCTTCCCTGTCAGTGCACATCATCAGGTTATAACGCACCATCAAGGTGCGTTTTTTCTTACTCCAGACCTGCGCCTGGCTGCTTAACGGGCATTTTTACCCTCACCGCGCGCTTTCCCCACGCTGTTTTCACTTTCCGACATAGCTGGCACAGCCTTTGCTTTACTCCTGTCAGGTCAGATGCCTGACCAACCTGATCAAGTAAGGGGAGCGTATGAAGCTGGTTACCGTAGTCATCAAGCCATTCAAGCTGGAAGATGTGCGCGAAGCGCTCTCTTCTATCGGCATCCAGGGCCTGACCGTCACAGAGGTAAAAGGATTTGGCCGACAAAAAGGCCATGCCGAACTCTATCGTGGCGCTGAATATAGCGTCAATTTTTTGCCGAAGGTCAAAATCGATATCGCCATCGCTGACGATCAACTGGATGAAGTGGTTGATGTTATCAGCAAGGCGGCCTACACCGGCAAAATTGGCGACGGTAAAATTTTTGTTGCTGAGCTACAGCGCGTTATCCGTATTCGCACCGGTGAAACTGACGAAGCCGCTCTGTAAGCCGGATTCTGGGTATTGTGATGGGATGGAATAAAATGAATAAATTAATGACCAAAGGCCTTGCTGGCCTGGCGCTGTTACCATCGCTGGCGATGGCGGCACCTGCCGTTGCGGATAAGGCGGATAACGCCTTTATGATGATTTGCACCGCGCTGGTGCTGTTTATGACGATTCCTGGGATTGCGCTGTTTTACGGCGGCCTGATCCGTGCTAAAAACGTGCTTTCCCTGCTGACGCAGGTGTCCGTTACCTTCGCCATGGTTTGCGTGATCTGGGTGCTGTATGGCTATTCGCTGGCGTTTAGCGAAGGTAACGACTTCTTTGGCGGCCTGAACTGGCTGATGCTGAAGAACATCAGCCTGACGGATCTGAGCGGCACCTTCTATCAATATATTCATGTGGTGTTCCAGGCTTCTTTTGCCTGTATTACCGTTGGGCTGATTGTTGGCTCCATCGCCGAGCGCATCCGCTTTTCCGCCGTTCTGATCTTTGTGGCAATCTGGCTGACGCTGGCTTACCTGCCTATTGCGCACATGGTCTGGGCGGGCGGTTTCCTGGCGCAGGATGGCGCGCTGGATTTTGCTGGCGGAACCGTGGTGCATATTAACGCTGCCGTTGCCGGTCTGGTGGGCGCTTATCTGGTAGGGAAACGCGCAGGCTTTGGCAAAGAAGCGTTTAAACCGCACAATCTGCCGATGGTGTTTACCGGCACGGCCATCCTTTACGTGGGCTGGTTTGGCTTTAACGCAGGCTCTGCGGCGGCGGCAAACGAAATTGCGGCGCTGGCCTTCCTGAATACCGTGGTAGCGACGGCGGGTGCGGTGCTGTCATGGACCTTCGGCGAATGGGCGCTGCGTGGCAAGCCCTCGTTGCTTGGCGCCAGCTCCGGTTTTATCGCAGGTCTGGTGGCAATTACGCCTGCCTGCGGCTACGTTGGCCCTGGCGGCGCGCTGATGATTGGCTTGATCGGCGGCCTGGGCGGCCTGTGGGGCGTTACGGTGCTGAAAAAATGGCTGCGCGTTGACGATCCCTGCGACGTATTTGGCGTACATGGCGTTTGCGGCATTATCGGCTGTATTCTGACCGGCGTTTTTGCCTCTTCGTCGCTGGGCGGCGTCGGCTATGCCGAGGGCGTCACCATGGGACATCAAATTTGGGTACAGCTCCTGAGCGTTGTGTTAACCATCGCCTGGACCGGCGTGGTCGCTTTTATCGGTTTCAAAGTTGCGGATATGCTGGTGGGGCTGCGCGTGCCGGAAGAGCAGGAGCGCGAAGGGCTTGATGTTAATAGCCACGGCGAGAACGCCTATAATCAGTAAATGGCGCTAAGCAGAAGCACAGGACGATGCCTGGCATCGTCCTTTTTTGCCTTAACTGCGTTGCCGCATAACGCCTTCCTGTACGGTGGACGCCACCAAGACACCTTCCTGGGTATAAAACTCGCCACGAACAAAGCCACGCGCGCCTGAGGCGGACGTGCTTTCCACACTGTATAACAGCCACTGGTTTAAATTGATGGCGCGATGAAACCACATCGAGTGATCGATTGTGGCTACCTGCATGCCCGGCTCAAGAAAACCTTTGCCATGCGGCTGAAGCGCCACCGGAAGAAAGTTGAGGTCGGAAGCGTAGCCCAGCAAATATTGGTGGACAGAGGCGTCATCAGGCATCGCACCATTGGCGCGTAGCCACACCTGGCGCGTCGGCGCGTCAACGTGGCCTTTTAACGGGTTATGGAAGGTGACCGGACGAATATCGAATGGTTTCTCAGCAAGGAATTTCGCGCGGACTTTCTCCGGGATCATGGCGGCCAGCTGTTGGGCAATTTCCGTTTCGCTGGGTAAGCCTTCCGGGCCTGGGACTTCAGGCATCGGCTTTTGATGTTCAAAACCGGGCTCCGGCGCCTGGAAAGAGGCAGTCATATAGAAAATAGGCTGGCCGTTTTGGATGGCGGCAACGCGGCGGGCGCTAAAACTGTGACCATCACGCAGCGTTTCGACATCGTAAATAATCGCTTTCTGGCTGTCGCCGGGCCGTAAAAAGTAGCTATGAAAAGAGTGAATATTACGTTCGACAGGCACGGTTTGCTTGGCAGCATGCAGAGCCTGGCCAACGACCTGACCACCAAATACCTGGCGCAGGCCCAAATCTTCGCTTTGGCCGCGAAACAGGCCCTCTTCTAGTTTTTCCAGCTGCAACAACGTAACTAAGTTTTTTAAAGCCTGGCTCATAAGCGGTTCCTCGATAACGTTACCGGTTTAGTTTGCGAGATCCGACCAGCGCCTGCAACTCTGCCAGACGCTAAAGGTTCAGTTAATAAAAATGAACGCCGCCACTGCCAGGCAAAAAAGCGGATCCTGTGCCAGAATTAAGCACATACAGCGTCTTATAGCTGTTTCGGCCAATTTGTCGCCGACACGACATTGATCAGAAGGAGAGGTTATCAATGAAATTCTGGCATGTAATGAGCGGAGCAGCGCTGGCCGTTGCCCTTGCAGGTTGTGCAGATAAAAGTGCAAATATTCCCGTTCCAACGCCGGGCGCAGAGTTATCAGGAAAACCGGTTATTGCCCAGCCAAACGTGAGCGGTTCCATTTATATTCAACAGAAAGTCGCATTGCCGCCCGATGCCGCCTTGACGGTTACGCTGTCAGACGCCTCGCTAGCTAACGCCCCGGCCAAAGTGCTGGCGCAGCGTGTGGTGTTGACCGAAGGCAAGCAGGCGCCTTTCCACTTCACCTTGCCATTTAACCCAGCCGATATTCAGCCTGACGCGCGGATTCTGTTAAGTGCTGCGATCACGCTGGATAATAAGGTCATTTTTATGACCGAGTCGGTTAAACCGGCAATTAATGATGGCGGGAAGAAGATTGATTTAACGCTGGTGCCTGCAACGTCGGTTGCCATGCCGACCCAAAGCGGCGCAGCGACGACCGTGCCGGCAACCTCGCCAACGCAGGTCACGCCATCCTCATCGGTACCGGCACCAACCAGTTATTAAAGACGTTTATCAGGCCAGCGTTGCTGGCCTTTACCACTGCCAACGATAGCGCGCCAAATCCACCTGCCCATCGTCACTTATTTCAATGCCTTCCGCTTCCAGCGCATCACGCTGGCGTAATAAATCATCACCCTGCAGCGAGATATGCCCATGACGATTGATAATACGATACCAGGGGAGGCGGCTCTCTGCGGGCAACCGCCTCAACACGCCGCCAACCTGACGCGCTGCTCGCGGCGAGCCAGCCAGTCGTGCTACGTCGCCATAGGTGGCAACCGTTCCGCAGGGAATAGCGGCGATGACCTGAATCACACGCTGTGTGAAAGAATCGTTTTCCATGGCGGCTCCTTTATGTTTGCGCATTATCGTCGCAAAAAGCAGCGTCAGAAGGAATGGTTGAGCAAGATAAAACCGTCGCGCAGGAAAATGAGTAAATAAAATGCGGGATTGTTTAATAAAACAACGGTTGCGGGCGTGCGGCTTGCATTTACCCCATGCATCATTGATAATGCCCCCGCTCTGTAACGGAGCGCGTCAATGGGGGCCCTGTTGGTTCTCCCGCAACGCTAACTTGTGAACTCGGTCAGGTCCGGAAGGAAGCAGCCGCAGCAGGTAACGCGTGTGCCGGGATGTAGCTGGCAGGGCCCCCACCATTTTTACCCACCCCGCCATTTATTATTTCCTTAACGTACATACTTCCATACAGATACAGGCACTTTATCGTATAGCTTGTTCATGGTTAATTCAGCCAAACGATGATCGGCCGCGGAATAAAAAACAGCCAGTTCATCATCCGGTAATTCATATTTATTCTTTTCAATAACACGCTCAAGTGTGTCAATTGATCGGCAACGTCTTAAACGCATCAGATAGTCAGTTTTGGTCATAATTTTTTCTGTCATGGTTAAACCATAATAAATGAACGGTTGCTAAAACGAATGGCTAGGCTGTAAAGGAAGCTGAGCACACTCTTCTGCGAAAAGGTTAAACAAACGCCTGGCGGAACGCTGCCAACGTTGCAAATCCTGAACATTAATGCCGTAATTACTGAAAAGCATAAAGGTATCATCAAGATAATCATCAATTTGAACAATGAGTGACTCATCTTCAGCATGCTTTATTTTATAATTCATCGTGAATGAAGCAATATGTTCAATCAGATCATTAAGCTGTAAATTAGAAGCAGACGTAGGATCATTGACCCAGCCGTGATGGCTGTCGCCCAACGTTGCCATACTTTCGTCGTACAGATTCTCACACAAGAAATTCAATTGGGCAATATCATGCCGTTTCGGTGAGTATTCGTCCATCTTTTTTCCCTCCATACATCGACCATTGTCTGCATGCTAAACAGCGAAAAAAGCACTGTACTTCAGGGTTAATATTAAGATTCGTTAGTTAAACAGACAAGGTAAATATAACGTAAGCTTGCTCTTTTCAGATAAGGTATGAGTAAAGTTATAGTTCATCGGCGGTTGAAGGGCGTGCATTATGAATAAAGTCAAACGCCAGCGCGCCAGCAATTACCTCGAATTCAACGCTTTCCCGCTGGGTTTCCGTCTGATTAATGTCAAGGCACGGATTGAATACATTCCAGTCATACTGATAGTACAATTTATATCTGGCATTACTCACTGGCTCTACAGAAATAACGTTAATCGATCCTGGAACGAATAGCGCATTTTGCGAATACCATTGCAGATCGCCAATCAGCAATTTTTCTATTTTGGGAATATTCTGTAGAATGATACTTTCTAATTTTAGCGGGTTTCTATCATCTTGCAAAATATCACACGGGATAATTTTTCGCACTTTACCTCCGCAGCGTTGACTAAAACTTAAGATAATAATGAGATTAAGCGCCCCAGAAGGCAAGTCAGGTTAATTAAAGATGGGCCTAATTTCCTGCAAAACAATGTCACGCTTTCCTCTACTTTAGTCTAGCGTGCGTAAAGTTAGTGCGTTGAATTTACTCTATTTAGCTGAAAAATCGTGGGTAGATAATCTGATTCACCGACATAAAAGGATACAATTTTTTTACGGTAAGGCCGCAGGCAACGCCAGCGTGCTCTATTACACCTGAAAAAATTGGGGGTTTAAAGGAGGTAACAAGACAAGTTTATATCAGGCCAGCGGAATTGCCAGCCTGCAATGTGTTTAACGTTTTTTCTTTCTGCCCTGAACGGCTTTAAAGCGTGGGTTGCTTTTGCAAATGACATATACGCGACCGTGTCGACGTACTACCTTACAATCTTTATGGCGTGACTTAGCCGCGCGCAATGAACTTAAAACTTTCATAGCCTCTTCGTTCCTTAATCATGCTTACCAAAAAAACGGCCATAACGTTGGTTGAAGCGCGCTGAGCTGCCTTCACGGCTGTAATCTTTCTGCTTGCCCGTATAGTGAGGATGAGAAGCAGACGACACATCTAACGCCACGTAAGGGAAAGTCTCACCATCAATCTCAATCGTGCGATCGGTTTGGATCGTCGAGCCGATTCTAAAATAGTGATTGATGCTGGTATCGTGGAACACGACGGTACGGTAATGCGGATGGATACCCGGTTTCATAATGCCTCCTTCTTGATATGTTATATCATAACAATTTCCATAGTATGCGCCTTTCATTGGGGTTATGCAATGGACGAAATAGTGGCGAAGAGATCAGGCCGAAACCTGTCTGAGATAACACGAAAGGGAAGGGCTAACACGCTGACAACGGGCAAAAAAAGAGGCCACCGAAGTGGCCTCTGCATAACGTATGACGTTAATTAGTGTTGATGCTCTACTGGATGGCCTTCTTCCAGCTCTTCTTTATTCTTGCTGAAGCGACGACGCACCACAACAAAGAACACCGGCACAAAGAAGATCGCCAGAACGGTAGCGGTAACCATACCACCCATTACGCCAGTACCTACCGCGTTCTGTGCGCCAGAACCTGCGCCAGTACTGATAGCCAACGGCAGCACGCCGAGAATAAACGCCAGAGAGGTCATCAGGATAGGACGCAGACGCATACGGGTTGCTTCCAGCGTTGCCTCTATCAATCCTTTGCCTTCTTTCTCCATCAGATCTTTGGCGAACTCGACAATCAGGATGGCGTTTTTCGCCGACAGCCCCACCGTGGTCAACAGGCCGACCACAAAGTAGACGTCGTTACTCAGGCCGCGCAGCGTGGTAAAGATCAGGGCACCAATAACCCCTAACGGCACCACCAGCATAACGGCGAAAGGGACTGACCAGCTCTCATAGAGCGCCGCCAGACACAGGAACACCACAATCAGCGAGATGGCATAGAGCGCAGGCGCCTGGTTACCGGAGAGACGTTCCTGATAGGACATGCCAGTCCAGTCATAGCCAATGCCCTGCGGCAACTGCGACGCAAGCTCTTCCATCATCGCCATCGCATCGCCCGAACTGCGGCCCGGCGCTGGCTGACCCAGAATCTCCATGGATGGCAGGCCGTTATAGCGCTCCAGACGCGGCGAACCATATTGCCACTGCGCCGAAGAGAAGGCTGAGAAAGGCACCATTTCGCCATTCGAGGCGCGTACATACCATTTATTAATGTCGTCCGGCAGCATACGTGAGTTGGCTTTACCCATCACATACACTTTTTTCACACGGCCACGATCGATAAAGTCGTTAACGTACGAGCCACCCCAGGCGGCACCCAGCGTGGTGTTGATATCGGAAATGGAGACGCCCAGCGCCTGAGCCTTTTCCTGATCAACCGTCAGCTTGTACTGCGGCGTATCTTCCAGACCGTTAGGGCGTACGCCGACTAACGTATCAGGATGCTGTGCCACCATGCCCAGCAGCTGATTACGCGCCTGCATCAGCTTGTCATGTCCCAGGTTAGCCTGATCGATCAGCTCAAAGTCGAAGCCGGTTGCGTTACCCAGTTCGATAATGGCTGGCAGGTTAAACGGAATGACCATGGCATCTTTAATCGCGCCCAGCGCCTGCATGGCGCGACCGGCAATAGCGGGCACCTTGTTTTCTTCACCGCCGCGTTCTTCCCACGGTTTCAGGCTGACGAAGGCGATACCGGTGTTCTGTCCACGACCGGCAAAGCCGAAGCCGTTAACCGTAAAGACCGACTGAACGTTAGCTTTCTCTTTGGTCAGATAATAGTCAGAAACCTGATCCAGCACCTTCTGCGTACGCTCCTGTGTGGCACCGGCAGGCAGCTGAGCCTGGGTCAACAGCAGGCCCTGGTCCTCTTCCGGCAGGAACGAGGTCGGCAGACGCATAAACAGCACCGCCATACCGATCACAATCAGCAAGTAGAGCAGCAGATAACGACCGGTACTGCGCACGATATGCCCGACGCTATCCACATAGTGGTTAGTGCTGTTATCAAACAGGCGGTTAAACCAGCCGAAGAAACCGGTGGTTTTACCATGTTCGCCTTTTTTGATCGGTTTCAGCATGGTGGCGCAAAGCGCAGGGGTCAGAATCAACGCGACGATAACCGACAGCACCATTGCCGACACAATCGTAATGGAGAACTGACGATAGATAACCCCGGTCGAGCCGCCGAAGAAGGCCATGGGAATAAATACGGCGGAAAGAACCAGCGCAATACCGACCAGCGCGCCCTGGATCTGCCCCATCGATTTACGCGTCGCCTCTTTTGGCGACAGCCCTTCCTCAGCCATCACGCGCTCAACGTTTTCCACCACCACGATGGCATCATCCACCAACAGGCCGATAGCCAACACCATCCCGAACATCGTCAGGGTGTTTATCGAGTAGCCGAACGCGTTAATAATGGCGAAAGTGCCTAACAGCACCACCGGCACGGCGATCGTTGGGATCAGCGTGGCGCGGAAGTTTTGCAGGAACAAGTACATCACCAGGAACACCAGCACGATGGCTTCAAACAGCGTTTTTACTACCTCAAAGATTGAGATCTTAACAAACGGCGTGGTGTCGTAAGGGTAAACCACCTTCAGCCCGGCAGGGAAAGTGGGGGAGAGGCGCGACAGCTCGGCTTTTACCGCATCGGCCGTATCCAGCGCGTTAGCGCCGGTTGCCAGCTTAATACCGAGACCGGAAGCAGGCTGACCGTTAAAGCGCGCGATGATTTCATAGTTTTCACCGCCCAGTTCAATGGTTGCCACGTCACGCAGACGCACCTGTGAGCCATCCGGATTCACTTTCAGTAAAATTTTACCGAACTCTTCCGTCGAGGTCAGACGCGTTTGCGCGATGATCGACGCATTCAGCTGTTGGCCTTTCACCGGCGGCGTACCGCCTAACTGACCGGCCGCCACCTGGGCGTTCTGCGTAGAAATCGCGTTGACCACGTCAACCGGCGTCAGCTGATAGTTATTCAGCTTATGCGGGTCCATCCAGATACGCATAGCGTACTGCGCACCGAACAGCTGCGTGTCGCCCACGCCGGTGGTACGGCTGATCGGGTCTTTGATGTTGGAAGAGACAAAATCCGCAATATCATTCTGCGTCATGCTGCCATCTTCACTCACAAAGCCCGCTACCATCAGGAAGCTGCTGGAGGATTTTTCAACCTGAATCCCCTGTTGCTGCACTTCCTGCGGCAGCAGCGGCATCGCCAGCTGCAATTTGTTCTGCACCTGTACCTGCGCGATATCCGCATCCGTACCGGACTGGAAAGAGAGGGTAAGCTGCAACGAGCCGGATGAATCGCTATTGGAGGACATATACATCAGTCCATCAATACCGTTCATGTTCTGCTCAATAACCTGGGTTACTGAGTCCTGCAACGTTTTCGCATCCGCCCCTGGATAGTTTGCGCTAATCTGTACCGCTACGGGAGCAACGTTGGGATATTGCTCAATCGGCAGCTTAAGAATCGATAGCGCACCCGCCAACATGATAATGATGGCGATTACCCACGCAAATATGGGGCGATCGATAAAGAACTTAGCCATGTATCAGTGGCTCCTGTTTAAGACTGAGGTTTTTCAGATTGCGTTTGCGGCTGTTGATCCGCTTTCGCATCATCTGTTACTTCCTGCGGCGTGACCTGTGCGCCCGGTTTGGCACGCTGAATGCCGACCGAAATAACGCGATCGCCAGCCTGTACGCCCTGGGTTACCAGCCACTTATCACCAATTGCCTGCTGAGCGGTCACGTTACGCACGGCCACTTTATTATCCTGACCGACCACCATCACCGTAGCCTGACCGGTTGGCGTGCGGGCGACCGCCTGTTGCGGAACCAGGATAGCGTTTGGATTGGTGCCTTCTTCCAGACGCGCACGCACGAACATGCCTGGCAGCAGACGTTGATCCTTATTCGGGAAGACCGCACGCAGCGTAATCGAGCCGGTGGTTTCATCAACGCTAACATCAGAGAATTCCAGGGTACCTGGCTGCTGATATTCGCTACCATCAGGCATCATCAGCGTCACGTTGGCTTTGCCATCGGTTTGCTTTAACTGGCCCGACTCCAGCTCTTTACGCAGACGCAGATATTCATCGCTGGACTGCGTGACATCGACATACATGGGATCGAGCTGTTGTACGGTAGCCAGAGCGGTGGTTTGCCCGGTTTGCACCAGCGCGCCTTCGGTAACAGCGGATTTACCGATACGGCCGCTAATGGGTGAGGTGACCTTGGTGTAGGCGAGATTGATGCGCGCCGTTTCCACATTCGCCTTCGCAACCGCCACGGCGGCGGCGGTCTGGCTCTGGGTGGCCATCGCCTGATCGTAATCCTGCTGGCTAATATATTTTGTTCCCAGCAGCGGCTGATAACGTTTTACCGTTACCGCAGCGATTTGCGCGTTGGCCTGCGCCTGCGCCAGATCGCCTTTCGCGCTGTTATAAGCGGCCTGATAAGGTGCCGGGTCGATCTGATAGAGCGATTCTCCCGCTTTAATATCGGTGCCTTCAACAAAATTGCGTTTCAGAATAATGCCAGAAACCTGCGGGCGTACTTCCGCCACGCGGAAGGCGGAGGTTCTTCCCGGTAATTCAGTGGTGATTTTCAACGGTTCGCTTTTCAGCGTTATTACGCCAACTTCAGGCGCTTGCTGCTGCTGGCCTTCCTGCTGGGATTTATCATCACATCCTGTTAGCAAAAAGCTGCCTGAAAGCATCAGGACGGCCGCCAGAGGCGTTAACCCTCTGTTATTTTTCATAAATCAACCTCGATTGTTCAATATCGGTTGGTCAATGGATCACAAACCGTTGAGCCATTGCTGCGTTTAAATTGTGGTCATGCTATGTTACATACATTCGCAAATGTATGTAAATCTGCCGCTTGGTAAAAGCACTCACTATGGCACGAAAAACCAAACAGCAAGCCCTTGAAACACGGCATCAAATTCTTGACGCCGCCATCGCCCGCTTTTCAGAATTCGGTGTTTCAGCGACCTCACTGGCTGATATCGCCACAGCGGCTGGCGTAACGCGCGGCGCTATCTACTGGCATTTTAAAAACAAGACCGATCTGCTGAATGAGATCTGGGCGCAGTCTGAGTCAGGCCTGGAGGACGTTGAGCAAGAGTATCGGGCAAAATACCCAGACGATCCACTTTCTGTGCTGCGCGCCATGCTGCGCTATGTTTTTGAAGCGCTGGCCAGTGACCCGCGGCGGCGTTCACTGCTGGAAATTATCTTTCATAAATGTGAGTTTGTCGGGGAGATGCTGCCGTTACAAATTATGCAGCAAAATCTTTACCTTGAATGTTATGAAAAGATAGAACAGTCGCTGAGCCACTGCATTGCGCTGGGCCAGCTGCCTGCCGAGCTGAATATGCGGCGGGCGGCCATTATTATTCGCGGCTATATTACCGGCATTATGGAAAACTGGCTGTTTATGCCGGATAGCTTCGATCTTGAGCAGGATGCGCCGATCCTGGTCGAAACGCTGATTGATATGCTGAAAACCTGCCCCAGCCTGCGCCCGTCGGCTGTGGGCCAGGCTTGTTAGGCGCTTAGCCAGGCTGCGGCATCTGCCTTTTTTTTTCAAAATCGCGGCGCACAATTTCCAGCGCCGCCAGCACGGTTTCCGGCGGGATCGCGTGTTGTTCCAGCAGCATAATCAGATCAACCGCCAGTTTAACTTCATCAGAGGCGCCTTCCAGCGACATAGTTTGCTCCTTAACGTCGTATCACGCGCGCTACCGCGACCAGCAGTAACGCGCCCGCCAGCGCCAGCAACAGCGCGCGCGGATGCAGGTTTGCCAGCGTTCCCCAGTTAAAATACACGCTAATATAGCCGCCGACCAGGGCGCCGATAGTGGCTAAAATCAGCGTTGGCAGCCAGCTGCTGCGGCCCGGTAGTAACTTGCCCGCGACCAGCCCCACCAGCAAACCAATAACGAGCCAGGATAATAATCCCATTGTGATGTCCTTAATTAAGCGCTGATTGCAAAACGGTAAATAACAATAGATAAAATAGCCTGCCAGCGGCTGCAGTACAGTCAGCCTGCTGTGATAAAGTGATCCCGGTAGTTTTTTCACGGGGCAGGGCATGCAGCGCATTATCTTACTTATTATTGGCTGGTTGGCTATCGTACTGGGCACGCTGGGCGTGGTGTTGCCGCTGTTGCCGACTACACCTTTTATTTTGCTGGCCGCCTGGTGTTTCGCCCGTTCCTCGCCGCGTTTTCATGACTGGCTGCTCTATCGTTCCTGGTTTGGCGCCTATATTCGCCACTGGCAACAGCATCGCGCCCTGCCGCCTGGGGTAAAGCTACGCGCCATGCTGCTGATTATCTGCACGTTTGCGCTCTCGATCTGGCTGGTAAAGATCGTCTGGCTGCGCATTATGCTGCTGGGCATGTTGGCGCTGTTATTGCTGTTTATGTGGCGTATGCCGGTGGTCGAAGCGGAAAATAAACACGATTAACCGCGTTAAATGTATAAATTAACTTTTTAGCTTATCGATTTTCAAACACTTAAACTGCCGACATGGCAATCGGAGTTGCATTTGTCCTGCGGTTTGCTTAGATTTGTTCGTTTTCGTGCGTGGCTTCCCTGAATTTATTCTTTTGCGTCTGCGGAATTATCCGTCAGCGTAAGGCGAAGCTGCGCGAGTCAGTTTAGTATTCACCAGGCATAACATTATGACCGCGACTGCACAGCAGCTTGAATTTCTTAAAGACAGTATTAAAAGCGTACCGGATTATCCGAAGCCGGGTATCCTGTTTCGTGATGTCACCAGCTTGCTTGAAGATCCGCGCGCTTTCACCACAACGATTGATCTGTTCATTGAACGCTTTCGCGATCGGGGAATCACCAAGGTAGTGGGTACCGAGGCGCGTGGCTTCTTGTTTGGCGCACCGGTAGCGTTGGGATTGGGCGTTGGCTTCGTGCCCGTGCGCAAGCCTGGCAAGCTGCCGCGTGAAACCTTCAGCGAAACCTACGATCTGGAATATGGCAGCGACCAGCTTGAGCTGCATCGCGATGCGATTAAGCCGGGCGACGTGGTGCTGGTGGTGGACGATCTGCTGGCGACCGGCGGTACGATTGAAGCCACCGTTAAGCTGATCCGCCGCGCCGGTGGCGAGGTTAAAGACGCCGCTTTTGTCATCAATCTGTTCGATTTAAATGGCGAAGCCCGCCTCAATGCGCTGGGTATCGATTGCTACAGCCTGGTCTCCTTCCCGGGCCACTGAGTTTCCCGCCTTCAGCCTCGCCGTAGCGGCGGGGCTGTGTTAGCATGTCCCACTGGTTTTCAACACATCTTGTGAACGAATGAGTTATCAGGTCCTTGCCCGCAAGTGGCGTCCACAAGCGTTTTCCGATGTCGTTGGTCAGGAGCATGTCTTGACTGCGCTGGCGAACGGACTGTCGCTGGGACGCATCCACCACGCTTATCTTTTTTCCGGCACCCGAGGCGTCGGGAAGACCACCATTGCGCGTTTGCTGGCCAAAGGGCTCAATTGCGAAACCGGCATTACTGCCACGCCGTGCGGCGTCTGCGATAACTGTCGCGAAATTGAACAGGGTCGCTTTGTCGATCTGATTGAAATCGATGCCGCCTCGCGCACCAAAGTTGAAGACACCCGCGATCTGCTGGATAACGTGCAGTACGCGCCCGCGCGCGGCCGTTTTAAAGTCTATCTGATCGATGAAGTACATATGCTGTCGCGTCACAGCTTCAACGCGCTGTTGAAAACGCTGGAGGAGCCGCCAGCGCACGTTAAATTCCTGCTGGCGACCACCGATCCGCAAAAGCTGCCGGTGACCATTCTTTCCCGCTGCCTGCAATTCCATCTTAAAGCGCTGGATGTCGATCAAATTCGTCAGCAGCTGGAATATGTGCTGGAGCAGGAAAATATTCCGGCAGAGCTGCGCGCATTACAGCTGCTGTCACGCGCGGCGGATGGCAGTATGCGCGATGCGCTGAGCCTGACCGATCAGGCGATCGCCAGCGGAGAAGGGCAGGTCACCACTGAGAGCGTCGCGGCGATGCTGGGCACGCTGGATGACGATCAGCCGCTGGCGTTGATTGAAGCCTTAGCCGCCGCCGACGGGCAGCAAACCATGGCGCTGCTGCAACAGGCGGCCAGCCGTGGCGTGGAGTGGGAGGCGCTGCTGGTTGAGATGCTGCGCCTGTTGCACCGTATCGCCATGATCCAACTGTTGCCGACTGCGCTCAGCGAAGAGTATGCCGGGGTTGAGCAGCGCCTGCGCGAGCTGGCGCGCGTGGTGCCACCCGCCGATGTACAGCTCTATTATCAAACCATTTTAATGGGGCGCAAAGAGCTGCCGCTGGCGCCCGATCGCCGCATGGGCGTTGAAATGACCCTGTTGCGTGCGCTGGCGTTTCATCCGCAGGTGGAGATTGCCGAGCCGGTAACGCGTCCGGTAATGACGCCGCAGCCTAACGTGCAGGCGCCGCCGTCTGCCGCTGCCGCCGCGTTTTCCGCCCCGGAAGCAGCGAAAGCACCTCCGACAATGGCTTCCGGCACGCCGGAGCCGCCGTTGCCCGATACCACCAGCCAGCTACTGCAGGCGCGAACGCAGCTGTTGCGCCAGCAGGGAGCGAACAAAACAAAAAAGAGTGAGCCGGCAGCGCAACATGCGCGGCCGGCAGGCTCGGCGCTGGAACGTCTCGCTCAGGTAACGGAGCGTGTCGCCAAACGACCAGCAACGGAACCGGCAGCGCCCGCGAAGAAAGAAGCCTACCGCTGGAAAGCGCAGCATACGGCAACGGAAAGCGAAGCACCGCCGGTAGCGACGCCAAAAGCGCTGCGTTCCGCGCTGGAGCATGAAAAAACGCCGGAGCTGGCCGCAAGGCTGGCCGAGGAAGCGCTGGAGCGCGATGCCTGGGCGGCGGAAATCGCCACGCTGACGCTGCCGAAGCTGGTGCAGCAGCTGGCGCTCAACGCCTGGAAAGAGCAGACGGCGCAGGGCATTTGCCTGCATTTACGCAGCAGCCAGCGCCATCTTAACTCCGCTTCAGCGCAGCAGGTATTAACCGAGGCATTAAGCAACGCCAGCGGCAAGTCGGTTGAATTGACTATCATTGAAGATGATAATCCTGCGATATTGACGCCTCTGGAGTGGCGTCAGAAGATTTATGAAGAAAAACTGACGCAGGCGCGTCAGGCCATCATTGCGGATAGCCATATTCAGACGCTGCGTCGCTTTTTTGACGCCGATCTGGATGAGGAGAGTATTCGCCCCGTTTGAATCGCCGCATAACCGGTAACGGCTTACGCGGCCTGAGCAAAGAGAGAAGACTATGTTTGGTAAAGGCGGTTTGGGCAACCTGATGAAACAGGCCCAGCAGATGCAGGATAAAATGCAGCAGGTACAGCAAGAGATCGCTGAAATGGAAGTTACCGGCGAGTCTGGCGCAGGCCTGGTGAAAGTCACCATCAACGGCGCGCACAACTGCCGTCGCGTCGAGGTGGATCCCAGCCTGATGGAAGATGACAAAGATATGCTGGAAGATCTGGTTGCGGCGGCATTCAACGATGCGGCGCGCCGTATCGCCGAAGCGCAGCAGGAGAAGATGTCTTCCGTTTCCTCCGGCATGCAGCTGCCGCCGGGCTTTAAGATGCCGTTCTGATGCAAACCAGCCCTTTGCTGGAGTCGCTAATGGAAGCGCTGCGTTGCTTGCCGGGCGTTGGCCCGAAATCAGCGCAGCGCATGGCGTTTCAGCTGTTGCAGCGCGATCGCAGCGGAGGCATGCGCCTGGCTCAGGCGCTTACGCGCGCTATGTCAGAGATTGGTCACTGTACGGACTGTCACACCTTTACCGAACAGGAAATTTGCACCATTTGCGCGAACCCGCGTCGCCAGCAAAACGGGCAAATCTGTGTGGTGGAAAGTCCGGCCGATATTCATGCCATCGAGCAAACCGGGCAGTTTGCCGGACGTTACTTTGTGCTGATGGGGCATCTTTCACCGCTGGACGGCATCGGCCCACAGGATATCGGACTGGATCGCCTTGAGCAGCGGCTGGAGAAAGAAGCCATTCAGGAAGTGATCCTGGCGACCAATCCCACGGTAGAAGGCGAGGCCACGGCCAACTATATCGCCGGACTTTGCGCGCAGTACGGCGTTGATGCCAGCCGCATCGCGCACGGCGTGCCGGTTGGCGGTGAGCTGGAAATGGTCGATGGCACCACGCTGTCGCATTCATTAGCCGGACGCCACAAGATTAAATACTGACCACTTGCTGGCACATTCGCATGTGCCAGCTTGAAAAGCTTTTTCCCATCCCCATCTCTTCCTCAACGTTCGATAAACCTGTTTCAGTTGAGGTAGCCAAAACATGAAAGGACAAGAGACGCGTGGTTTCCAGTCAGAGGTAAAACAGCTTCTGCACCTGATGATCCATTCCCTCTATTCGAATAAAGAGATCTTTCTGCGCGAGCTGATTTCCAACGCCTCGGATGCGGCGGACAAGCTGCGCTTTCGCGCACTTTCCACGCCGGATCTGTATGAAGGCGACGGCGAGCTGCGCGTTCGGGTTTCTGTCGATAAGGAAAACCGCACGCTGACGCTGAGCGATAACGGCATCGGCATGCGTCGTGATGAAGTGATCGAGAACCTCGGCACCATCGCTAAATCGGGCACCAAAGCGTTCCTTGAGTCGCTTGGCTCCGATCAGGCGAAAGATAGCCAGCTGATTGGGCAGTTCGGCGTCGGCTTTTATTCGGCGTTTATCGTGGCCGATAAGGTTACCGTGCGTACCCGTGCTGCGGGAGCGGCGCCGGAAGAGGGCGTGTTCTGGGAATCTGCTGGCGAAGGCGAGTACACCATCGACGATCTGACCAAAGCGGATCGCGGTACCGAAATCACGCTGCACCTGCGTGAAGGCGAAGATGAGTTCCTCGACAGCTGGCGCGTACGCAATATCATCAGCAAATATTCCGATCACATCGCGCTGCCGGTGGAGATCGAAACCAAAGATGAAGAGAGCGACACCACCAGCTGGGAAAAAATCAACAAGGCGCAGGCACTGTGGACCCGCAACAAAGCGGAGATCAGCGATGACGAATACAACGAATTCTATAAGCACATCGCGCACGATTTCAGCGAGCCGCTGGCCTGGAGCCACAACCGCGTTGAGGGCAAGCAGGAATATACCAGCCTGCTCTATATCCCGGCGCGCGCGCCATGGGATATGTGGAACCGCGATCATAAACATGGCCTGAAACTCTATGTGCAGCGCGTCTTTATCATGGATGACGCTGAACAGTTTATGCCGAACTACCTGCGCTTTGTGCGCGGCCTGATCGACTCCAACGACCTGCCGTTAAACGTTTCGCGTGAAATCCTGCAGGATAACCGCATTACGCAAAACCTGCGCAGCGCGCTGACCAAACGCGTTCTGCAGATGCTGGATAAACTGGCGAAAGATGATGCTGAGAAATATCAGCAGTTCTGGAGCGAGTTCGGCCTGGTGTTGAAAGAAGGCCCGGCGGAAGATCATGCGAACCAGCAGGCGATCGCCAAACTGCTGCGCTTTGCTTCCACCAGCAGCGAAGGCGCAACGCAAACCGTCTCGCTGGAAGAGTATGTCAGCCGGATGGTGGAAGGGCAGGAGAAGATTTACTACATCACCGCCGACAGCTACGCCGCCGCGAAAAGCAGCCCGCACCTGGAGCTGTTCCGTAAAAAAGGCATCGAGGTGCTGCTGCTCTCCGATCGTATCGACGAATGGATGATGAGCTACCTGACCGAGTTCGACGGTAAAACCTTCCAGTCGGTCAGCAAAGCGGACGAAACGCTGGACAAGCTGGCGGACGAAGAGAACGACGCGCAGAAAGAAGCGGAAAAAGCGCTGGAGCCGTTCGTTGATCGCGTGAAAACGCTGCTGGGCGACCGGGTGAAAGAGGTGCGTCTGACGCATCGTCTGACCGACACGCCTGCTATCGTTACCACCGAGGCCAATGAAATGAGCACGCAGATGGCCAAACTGTTCGCCGCAGCGGGACAGGCGGTGCCGGATGTGAAATATCTCTTTGAGCTGAACCCGGATCACGCGCTGGTGAAACGCGCAGCGGATACCCAGGATGAAGCGCGCTTTGCCGAATGGGTGGAGCTGCTGCTTGATCAGGCGCTGTTTGCTGAACGCGGTACGCTGGAAGATCCAAACCAGTTTATTCGTCGTATGAACCAGCTGCTGCTGGGTTAAACCGGATTGACGCAAGCATAAAGCCGACCGCGCGTCGGCTTTTTTTTTGCAGCATGGATTCCGAAAAAGCGCGGTTTCCTGCCGTCAGGCTGGATCCTATGGATAAATCGGTTGATGATAGCGGCAGGTAACGCACTCACTATTGCCAGAGCCGCTGCCAGCCCCGTTTCCTTGTGATGATCGGGGCTTAATGGTATGTTCTTGGCCTTCTGGTTAGATCATGAATTCGCAAGGGGATTTACGCAATGCGTATTATTCTGCTCGGCGCACCGGGCGCAGGTAAGGGCACACAGGCTCAGTTTATTATGGAGAAATACGGTATTCCGCAAATCTCCACGGGTGACATGTTACGTGCGGCGGTTAAAGCCGGTACGGAGCTGGGCAAACAGGCGAAAGCCATTATGGATGAAGGCAAACTGGTGACCGATGAGCTGGTTATCGCGCTGGTAAAAGAGCGTATTGCGCAGGAAGACTGCCGCAACGGTTTCCTGCTGGACGGTTTCCCGCGCACCATTCCGCAGGCCGATGCCATGAAAGAAGCCGGTATCAAGATTGACTGCGTGCTGGAGTTCGATGTGCCTGACGAACTGATCGTTGAGCGTATCGTTGGCCGTCGCGTGCATGCGCCGTCAGGCCGCGTCTATCACGTGACCTTTAACCCGCCGAAGGTTGAAGGCAAAGATGATGTCACCGGCGAAGAGCTGACCACGCGTAAAGACGATCAGGAAGAGACCGTTCGTAAGCGCCTGGTGGAATATCACGAAATGACCGAGCCGCTGGTGGCCTATTATCAGCAGGAAGCGCAGGCGGGCAATACGCAGTACCACAAAATCAACGGTACGCGTAAAGTCGCCGAAGTCAGCGCCGAACTGGCGACAATCCTCGGCTAACGCACAGCATTGCTGACCCTCTCAGGGATATCTGCCGGATATCCCTGATCTCCTTTCTTTTCGCTCCCGCTTTGCCATCATCACGCCATCCGGCGCGCTTTCCTCTATACTTTGCCGCTAAGCGTTTTCATCTCTTGTAAGGAAAGGTTTTTCCGGCGAGCTTATCTCTCTCCGCCAGGGTAAAATCAGCGCGTAAAACAAGTTAATCCATTTGAAAAAACAGGGATATACGATGAGGCAAGATAAACCCGGCGTCTTGCTGGTCAACCTGGGTACGCCCGATGCGCCAACCACGCCAGCGGTTAAACGCTATCTGAAACAATTTCTCAGCGATAAGCGTGTGGTAGATACGCCGCGCTGGCTCTGGTGGCCAATCCTGAACGGCGTCATTCTGCCGATCCGCTCTCCGCGCGTATCGAAGCTTTACGCCTCGGTATGGATGGAAGAAGGCTCGCCGCTGATGGTATTCAGTAAACGTCAGCGTGATGCGCTGGCCGCCAGGCTGGATATTCCCGTTGAGCTGGGCATGAGCTATGGCAATCCCAGCCTGAAAAGCGCAATGGATAGCCTGATGGCGCAGGGCGTTACGCGGCTGATTGTGCTGCCGCTCTATCCGCAATTCTCCTGCTCCACGGTGGCAGCGGTTTGGGATGGCCTGACCAGCGTTTTCGCCGGTTACCGCTCGATGCCCAGCGTGCATTTTATTCGCGACTACGCCGAGCACCCGGCCTATATTGCCGCGCTGAAAGCGTCGGTTGAGCGCTCTTTTGCGCAGCACGGCAAGCCCGATCTGCTGGTGATGTCCTATCATGGCATTCCGCAGCGCTTTGCCAATGAGGGTGACGATTACCCGCAGCGCTGCCGCGATACCACCGAGGCGCTCACGCGTGCGCTGGGGCTGAGCGATAACGAAGTGATGATGACGTTCCAGTCGCGCTTTGGGCGTGAACCGTGGCTGACCCCCTACACCGATGAAACCATGCGCGGTTTACCGGCAAAAGGGGTACGTCATATTCAGATCATGAGTCCCGGTTTCTCCTCTGACTGCCTGGAGACGCTGGAAGAGATCAGTGAGCAAAACTGTGAGTTCTTTATGCACGCGGGCGGGGAGAAATTTGAATATATCCCGGCGCTGAACGATGACGCTGCTCACATCGATATGATGCTGGCGCTGGTGAACGCGCATCGCTGAGTAACGGCGGGGAGTGTGGTATCATTCTCCGCCTGTTTATTCTGAAGCTATCAATCATGAAATTTCCCGGCCAACGCAAATCCAAACACTATTTTCCCGTCAACACTCGCGATCCGCTGTTACAGCCGGTGCAACCGGAAACGGAAACCAGCACCAGCTGGATCGTCGGCATCGATCAAACGCTGGTTGATATTGAAGCAAAAGTGGATAACGCTTTTGTGGCGCGTTATGGGCTGAGCGTGGGTCACTCGCTGGTGATTGAAGATGAGGTGGCGGATGCGCTCTACGCCGAGCTGATGCGGGAAAATTTGATCACCCACCAGTTTGCTGGTGGCACCATCGGCAATACCATGCATAACTACTCGGTGCTGGCCGATGACCGTTCGGTGCTGCTGGGCGTGATGTGTAATAACGTGCAGATTGGCGGCTACGCCTATCGCTATCTCTGTAATACCTCAAGCCGTACCGATCTTAACTATCTGCAGGGCGTGGACGGCGCGATTGGCCGCTGCTTTACGCTGATCGGCGATAACGGCGAACGTACTTTCGCTATCAGCCCCGGCATGATGAACCAGCTGCGTCCGGAAAGTATTCCTGAAGAGGTGATCGCGGGCGCGTCGGCGCTGGTGCTGACCTCTTATCTGGTGCGTTGCAAAGCCGGAGAACCGATGCCGGAAGCGACCATGCAGGCGGTCGCCTGGGCGAAACAGTACAACGTGCCGGTGGTGCTGACGCTGGGAACCAAGCATGTTATCGCTGAAAACCCGCAGTTCTGGCGAGACTTCCTGCGCGAGCACGTTTCCATTCTGGCGATGAACGAAGAGGAAGGGCTGGAGCTGACCGGCTATGCCGATCCGCTACAGGCGGCGGATAAAGCGCTGGAGTGGGTGGATCTGGTGCTGTGTACCGCAGGCCCCAACGGGCTTTATATGGCGGGCTACACCGAAGAGAGCGCAAAGCGTCAAACCAACCTGCCGCTGTTGCCCGGTGCGATTGCAGAATTTAACCAGTATGAGTTCAGCCGTGCGATGCGCTATCAGGATTGTCAGCAGCCGCTGCGGATCTACTCGCACATTGCGCCCTATATGGGCGGGCCGGAGAAGATCATGAACACCAACGGCGCGGGCGACGGCGCGCTGGCGGCGCTGCTGCATGATATCACCGCAAACAGCTATCACCGCAACAACGTGCCTAACTCCAGCAAGCATGCCCGCAACTACCTGACCTATTCTTCGCTCTCTCAGGTGTGTAAATATGCTAACCGCGTAAGCTATCAGGTGCTGAATCAGCATTCGCCGCGTTTGACGCGCGGCCTGCCGGAACGGGAAGATAGCCTGGAAGAGGCTTACTGGGAGCGGTAAAAAAGCAGCGCGGCGTGATGCCGCGCTGGTTATTCAGGAAGGGTGATGCGGATTGAGGATGGGCTGCGCTTCCAGTCCAGCTTTCAGCATCGCCAGCATACTGTTAGCGATTTCGCGTTCGCCCATGATCACATTATCGGCACCGCGCTCAAGGATATAGTGCACTTCGTCGTCATAATGCGCGCGGGCGATAATCTCCAGATGTGGATGTTTTTCACGCGCCGCGGCGATAATTTCGCCCGCCTCATAGCCGTTGGGTATGCTCATCAGCAGCCAGCGTGCGCAGTCCAGCCGCGCCAGCTCCATGGTTTCAGCACGCGCAGCATTGCCCAGAATGGCTCTGATGCCTTGCTCACGCAGCGCTTCGACACGCGGACGAGAGTTCTCAACCACCACGATAGGCACTTCAGCTTCCACCAGCAGCTTGCCTACCAGGCTACCAACGCGACCGTAACCGACAATCACCGCATGGTTGCAGATATTAACCGGAATCTGTTTCTCTTCTTCCGTGGCCTCTTCCATGCTCTGCTCTTCGAAATTTTCACTTTTTTCCAGAAAGCGTTCCAGCAGCGTAAACAGAATCGGGTTAAGCATAATCGACAGAATGGCGCCCGCCAGCACCAGGTTACGGCCTTCATCGCTGAGCATATCCAGCGAAATACCGAGTCCGGCAAGAATAAAGGCGAACTCGCCGATCTGCGCCAGGCTAACGGAGATGGTCAGCGCCGTGCGCCGTGAATGGCCGAGCAGCGTTACCAGCAGCCAGGCCGCCACCGATTTACCAAACACGATAATCGCTAATACGCCCAGCACCGCCAGCGGCTGCTGAACCAGGATCATCGGATCGAACAGCATGCCCACCGAAACGAAAAATAGTACGGCAAAGGCATCGCGCAGCGGCAGCGTATCATGTGCGGCGCGATGGCTCAGTTCCGACTCATTCAGCACCATACCGGCGAAAAAGGCGCCCAGCGCAAAGGAGGCGTCAAAAAACTCTACCGCGCCAAAGGCGATGCCCAGCGCCAGCGCCAGCACCGACAGCGTAAACAGTTCGCGTGAACCGGTGGCGGCGCTGCGCGCCAAAATCCACGGGACGACCCGACGGCCCACCACCATCATCAGCACCATAAAGGCCGCGACTTTACCGATGGTAAACAACATATCCCATGCCAGCAGCGTAAAGCTGGCGTTGCCTTTTTCCATCATGCTGGCGATAGCAGGCAGCAGCACCAGCGTCAGCACCATGACTAAATCTTCAACAATCAGCCAGCCTATAGCAATCTGGCCGCGCTGCGTATCGATCAGCTGTCGCTCTTCCAGCGCGCGCAGCAGCACCACGGTACTGGCGGTAGAAAGACAGAGACCAAACACCAGCCCGGTCATCCATTCCCAGCCCAGCGCCATGCTCAGGCCCATCCCCAAAAGCGTCGCCACGGTGATTTGCGCAATCGCGCCGGGAATGGCGATTTTTTTGACCGCCATCAGATCTTTAAATGAGAAGTGTAGCCCGACACCAAACATCAGCAGGATAACGCCCAGCTCTGCCAGCTCCTGCGCCAACCCCATATCCGCCACGAAACCCGGCGTAAAAGGACCTGACAGAACGCCCGCCAGCAAATAGCCCACCAGAGGAGAAATGCGTAGCCTACTGGCGAGCATTCCCAGGAGAAAGGCGAGGACAAGGCCTCCGACGATGGTGGTGATCAGCGGGGTGCTGTGATGCATGCGTTCTCCTTCTGTTTGTAACTGTGTCCGGTTGTAACCAGTGTAAAACAATATAGGGGCGGCAGTCTGAAAATAAATGCTTAGAAAGCGAAAAAAGTGCGGAACCTCTAAAAAAAAGGCAATGAGCGCCATTTTTTTTACTTATGTCGCGTAACGCTTGATGAGTAAGGCTACCTGGCTTTGCAAAATTGCAAGAATAGCGCCGTAAACAGGATTAACCTGTCATATTAAAGCAATGAAATGCCTGTAAAAGCCTGTAAAGATGAAAAGGCAGCTGTTTCGCAGGTAATTTCCTGTGAGGAAAGAACAGGGCGCAGCGAGATACGTTATGGCGCAGCGCTATTGTTCTTCAGGCATCACTCAGATAAGCACCGCGACGGGTTACAAATTTGCTGGCTTACCGTACTATTATGGCAGCAAATAACCGGCTGCCGCTGGCTGATTCAGCCGGAAATCGCGTCGACAAGGAGAATAACGTTGCGTTTTATCAATCCTCTAATCATAGGCGGGATCCTCTCGCTGGGCCTGCTTTCATCGCAGGCGCAGGCATGGGAAAAGGGTCGCGTCTATAAATTTACCGTGCTGCATACTAACGATCATCACGGACGCTTCTGGCATAACGAACAGGGCGAATATGGCCTCGCGGCGCAGAAAACGCTGATGGACACTATCCGTTATGATGTGCAGGCGCACGGCGGTGCGGTACTGATCCTCTCCGGCGGCGATATTAATACCGGCGTGCCGGAGTCCGATCTGCAGGATGCAGAGCCCGATTTTCGCGGCATGAATCTGGTTGGCTATGATGCCATGGCTATCGGTAACCATGAGTTCGATAATCCGCTTTCCGTGCTGCGCCAGCAGCAAAAGTGGGCCAAGTTTCCTTTGCTCTCGGCGAATATTTATCAGAAAAGCAGCGGCCAGCGCCTGTTTCAGCCCTGGGCGCTGTTTAACCGAATGGGCCTGAAAATAGCGGTTATCGGCCTGACAACCGACGACACCGCCAAAATCGGCAATCCTGAATATCTGACCGATATCGAGTTCCGCTCTCCCGCCAGCGAAGCGAAGCAGGCGGTGGAAACGTTACGCGCCACGGAAAAGCCGGACGTCATTATTGCCGCTACCCATATGGGCCATTACGACAACGGTAAGCACGGTTCTAACGCGCCCGGCGATGTGGAAATGGCGCGCGCCTTGCCGCGTGGCTATCTCGATCTGATTGTTGGCGGTCACTCGCAGGATCCGGTGTGCATGGCGCAGGATAATCAGAAGCAGGCCGATTATGTGCCGGGTTCGCCCTGCGTGCCCGATCGTCAGAACGGCACCTGGATTGTCCAGGCGCATGAGTGGGGTAAATATGTCGGCCGCGCCGATTTCACCTTCAGCGACGGCGTACTGACGCTGGAAAATTATCAGCTGATCCCGGTTAACCTGAAGCACAAGATCAAGAACAGCGCAGGGAAAGATGAGTGGATTAACTACCAGCAGGAGATCTTGCCAAACAGCGCCATGATGAAGCTGTTAACGCCTTTCCAGAAAAAGGGCGAAGCGCAGCTGAATGTGCAGGTCGGCAGCGTTGACGCGCGGCTGGAAGGGGATCGCAATAAAGTTCGCTTTGTGCAGACCAATCTGGCGCGCCTGCTGCTGGCTGCGCAAATCGACCGCACCAAAGCGGACTTTGCCGTGATGAGCGGCGGCGGCGTGCGCGATTCTATCGAAGCGGGTTCGATCAGCTACAAAGATGTGCTTAAGGTTCAGCCGTTCGGCAATACGGTCTGCTGGGTAGAGATGAAAGGCAGCGAGGTCGAAAAATATCTGGCGGTGGTAGCGAATAAGCAGGTGGATTCCGGTGCCTATGCGCAGTTTGCCAACGTGAGCCTGATCGCTGACGGACAGGGCGTGAGCGCGGTAAAAATCAACGGCGAGCCGCTCCAGGCGGACAAAACCTACCGCATGGCGACGCTGAGCTTTAACGCCAACGGCGGCGATGGTTATCCGGTGATCAATACGTTACCGAGTTTTGTGAATACCGGTTTTGTCGATGCGGAAGTGCTGAAGCAGTATATCGAACAGCACTCACCGTTGAAGGCAGACGCCTATGCGCCGAAAGGGGAAATTATCTATCGTAGCGCGGCGGAGAAAGAGAAACTGGAGCAGCAGGAGAGCCGCCGACGCAGCTATCCCCAGATGATTCTGGCCTGGTTCAGCGGTAAAGAGTAACCGCAGGCCCGCCGTTGCCACCGGCGGGCCTGAATTTATGCGCTATGGCAGGGCGCCCGCCATTTTTCCCGCAGCTTATCCCATACCCAGTTATAAACCACCGTGTAGGGCAGGAAGAACAGAAAGAAACCGACCTCCAGCATAAAGGCCTGCAGCAGCCCGATGCCCAGCATCATTGAGGCCACCGGCAGGCCGATAATAATAAAGCCGCCCTCAAAACAGAGAGCATGCATAATACGTAGCCACAGCCCGCGCTTGACCCGATCGCGTGGAAAGAGCCGGTCAAACACAGCGTTATAAATAATGTTCCACACCATAGCGATAGTGGAAAGCGCCAGCGCCACCGCGCCCATCTGAAAAAGCGGTTTGTTCATCACCGCTGCGGCCAGCGGCGAAACCATCAAAATCGCCAGCGCCTCAAAACCTACCGCATGTAATAAGCGTTCTTTAAACGAACGGGTCTGCATAATATCTCCTTTAAAATCGGTCTTATTACGCCTGAAATGCAGGCCGGTAATAAGCTGACGCCCATTTTCCGGCTTTTCTGAGATAGAATGAAACTATCTCCCATCGGAAAAAGCGATAGAACGATGCGTTATTCACCGGAATCATTACAGGCTTTCGTTGAGACAGTCGAAAAAGGCTCTTTTTCAGCGGCCGCGCGTGCGCTGGGGAAAAGCCAGTCTACGGTGAGTGCCGCGATTGCTAATCTGGAAGCGGATCTGGGATTTAAGCTGTTTCATCGCGCCGGGCGTGAACCGGTGCTGACCGAGGCGGGGGCGCGAGCGCTGCGTCAGGTTCAGGAGATCCTGGCGGCCAGCCAGCGGCTTGATGAACTGGCGGTGCGCTTATCACACGATAGCGAACCGCGCCTCAGTATGGCGATTTCCGATTTCTGGCAGGCGGATCATCATGAACAGCTGCTGAAGCGTTTTGCCGCGCGCTATCCGCACATTGAGTTTGAATGCATGATTGCCGAAGATGAGGACGTTATCGATCTGCTGCAAAGCAACCGCATTCATCTGGGCGTGATTCGCGTACAGTCGGCGTTACCGGTGACCATCGCCGCCTCGCGTTTGCAGGTGCAGGCGCAAATGGCGGTGTTTATTCATCGCGATCATCCGCTGGTTGCCCGGCAGGCAGTCAGCCAGGCGGAACTGGCGCAGATCCGGCAATTAAAGCTGAATACCTGGGCTGGCGTCAGGGAAAGTATTTCCTGCGGTCAGGTCTGGTCGGCGCCTTCCTATTTGCTGCTGCTGGAGATGGCGGAGCAGGGGTTTGGCTGGTCGATTCTGCCGCGCTGGCTGGTGGAGCAGTTTGGTCATGGCGTCTTGCGTATGCTGCCGGTGGCGGGCTGGCCGCAGAATATTGCGGTGGACGCCGTCTGGTCAACCCGCACCCCACCGGGACCCGCGGGGCGCTGGATGATCGATCAGCTCTGCGCGCAGCGCGCCTAATCCTGCCGCGCAATATCCACCAGGCTCGCCTCTAACAGCGCCGCCAGATCGCCCGCCGCCAGTTCGATATCCAGGCCGCGTTTGCCGCCTGAAATAAAAATGGTGGGGAAGGCGGCCGCCTGGCTATCGATCACCGTCGGCAGGCGTTTTTTTTGCCCCAGCGGGCTGATGCCGCCAATCAAATAACCGGTAACGCGCTGCGCCAGCTGTGGATCGGCCATTTCTGCCTTTTTAGCGCCCAACGCCTTTGCCACTTTTTTCAAATCGAGCTGGCTGGCGACCGGCGTCACCGCCACGGCCAGCTGTTTGGCATCACCGTTAAGCGCCACCAGCAGCGTTTTATAAACCTGCTGTGGGTTCAGGTTCAGCTTACGCACCGCCTCATCGCCGAAGTGCGTCTCGTTGCTGTCATGTTGATAGGGATGCAGCGTAAAAGGGATTTTTTTCTTTTTCAGCAGTTTTATTGCGGGTGTCATGATCTTTTCCTGACAATGAAAAATGAATCTGGTGAAAAATAGCGCTGGTTAAATTGCAGGCTTTGAGAGAAAATTGCCGCGTGTCAGCTATGCAATGGCTGATTAATAACCAAAATCATAAACACATTCCTCTTTGACGGGCCGATAGCAATATTGGCCTTTTTTTTATCTGCGCTTTAACAGATCCGGCAGATTATTTTCGCCATACAGGTGCAGCGCGCCAACTGCCACAACATAACGCCCCGGCGGCAGATCCCGCAACAGCCTGTTCCAGCGCTGATTGCGCTGGCGCATCAGCAGATCGTTTAGCTCAGTGCTGAAGGTGGTCGGCAATGCGGTGCGGCTCTGCGGCGGCGGCTTTTCCAGCCACCAGCTGATCATGGTCTGCAACAGGCGCGCGTTGGTGTGCCAGTGCTCCAGCGTATCGGCCAGCAGCGACTCGCCATCTTCCGGCAGGGTTTTAAGAATATCGAGCTGCTCGCTGGCGCCTTCCAGTTCAATAATGCGCCGACCCTGCGCGTGCGCCGCCTGCAACAGCTGATAATCGATACCGTAATCGGGGCGCAGACCCAGCCGCTGCGCCTGTTGCGCCTGCAGCATCAGCGCGATTTGCCACAACGGCAACGCCTCAAGCTGAGCCAGACTCAGGTTCAATTCGTCGCACAGCCGCTCCAGCTGCTGCAGCGTTGCGGCATCCAGGCGTTGCGCCAGCGGCGGCTGGGGTTCGTTATAGGTGAAAGGCGAGGCGCTGCCGGTGATATCGGCTTCAACAATCAAGGCATCCGCCTTTTCCAGCAGTGTGAGCAGCGCTGGCGGCAGCGGCATCATATTGCGCGTGCCCATATGAATACTGCCCACCAGATGCAGCTGTCGGCCCGGCAGCCAGATATCCGTGGCTGGCCAGCGATACTGCTTCGGAACCAGCCTGCGCAACAGCGTGGTCAGGTTGTGCTGCCATCTCTCCATTCTTTCACCCTTTGCCGCCAGTAAACCCCTCATGCTAGCGGTTTCATTTACCGATGAACAGGCGAAAGCGCTGACTTCTTTCCGGGAAGCCAGCGCCTGGTTGCGAAACTTCCTCGCGTCGGGCTATTGGCCGGGCGGCTGATAGCGCAGCAGCCGGTTGGCATTGCTCACTACGGTAATCGAAGAGAGCGCCATCGCCGCGCCCGCAATCACCGGGCTGAGCAGCGTGCCGGTCAGCGGCCAGAGCACGCCCGCCGCGACCGGAATCGCCAGCGCATTGTAAACAAAGGCGCCCAGCAGATTCTGCTTCATATTACGCAGCGTCGCTTTGGCAATCGCCAGCGCATCGACCACGCTGTGCAGATCGTGACGCATCAGCGTAATTGCGGCGGTTTCGATCGCCACGTCGCTGCCGCCGCCCATGGCAATGCCGACGTCAGCCTGCGCCAGCGCCGGGGCGTCGTTAATACCGTCGCCGATCATCGCCACTTTATGGCCCGCCTGCTGCAGTTGAGTAATCGCTGCCGCTTTGCCATCCGGCAGGACGCCAGCAATCACCCGATCCAGACCCGCTTCGCGCGCAATGGCGTCGGCGGTGATTTCATTGTCTCCGGTCAGCATAATCAGCTGATAGCCCAGCCCATGCAGACGCTGCAACGCGCTCACGCTCTCGGTACGCAACGGATCGCGGATCAATAGCAAACCCGCCAGCTCACCCGCCACCGCCAGAAACACCGGTGTCGCCCCGTTGGCCGCCTGCTTATCGGCAAGCGATATGGCCTGTTCCGCCGCAACCTGCTGCTGCGTCAATAAGGCGGCGTTGCCCAGCAGCATCGGCTTGCCTTCCAGTTGAGCGCTCACGCCCATCCCGCGCAGAGTGCGAAACTGGCTGTTTTCCGGCAGCGCCATATCCGCGGCACGATCGCGAATCGCTTTCGCCAGCGGATGGTTAGAGCCCTGTTCCAGCGCCGCCGCCCAGCGCAGCACCTGTTCTTCGCTGAAACCGTTGAAGGTGACGATTTCGGTAACCTGCGGCGCGCCCTGGGTCAGCGTCCCGGTTTTATCAAATACCAGCGTATCCAGCTCGCTGGCGCGCTGTAGCGCATCGGCATCGCGCACCAGCACGCCAAACTCCGCCGCCCGACCAACGCCAGCGATAATCGACATCGGCGTGGCCAGCCCTAACGCGCAGGGGCAGGCGATAATCAGCACGGTAGTGGCAATCACCAGCATATAGACCAGCGACGGCTGCGGACCAACCACATACCAGACGGCGGCGCTGAACAGCGCAATCGCCACCACCACCGGCACAAACACGGCAGAAATACGGTCTGCCAGCTGGCCGATGGCTGGTTTACTGCTTTGCGCCTGACGCACCAGCTGAATAATGCGCGACAGCGTGGTGTTTTTACCGATGGCGCTGGCGCGAAACAGCACGCTGCCGTCCTGTACCAGCGTCCCCGCATGTAACGGCTCATCCGTGGATTTGCACTGCGGCACCGGCTCGCCGGTCAACATCGATTCATCCAGCCAGGCTTCGCCTTCGGTAATCACGCCATCAACCGGCACGCGATCGCCGGTCACCAGCCTTAATACCATGCCCAGTTGAACATCGTTTAGCGCAACGGTTTTCTCACCTTCAGCGCTGACAACGCGTGCCGTGGCGGGGGTTAAATCCAGCAGCCGTTCCAGCGCTTTTGAGGAGCGCTGACGCGCCCGCTGTTCCAGCGCATGGCCCAGGTTAATCAGGCCGATAATCATGGCGCTGGCTTCGTAATAGAGATGACGCGCGGCGGCCGGGAAAAATTCTGGCCACAGATTGACGCTAATGGAATAGAGCCAGGCGGCGAGCGTGCCCAGCGCCACCAGCGTATCCATGGTGGCGGAGCGATTGAGTAAACTGCGCCACGCGCTGCGGTAAAAATGTCCGCCTGCAACCACCATCACCAACAGCGTCAGCACGCCGACCATCAGCCAGCCGCTGCGATTGCTGGCGGTGAGCATCATATTGTCGCCAAACAGGCCGTAAATCATCAAAGGCACGCCAAGCGCCAGCGCCAGTGCGGACTGCCAGCTAAAGCGGCGCATCGCCTGACGCGCGCCAAGCTGCTGCTTTTCACGCCGTTCGTTCTCGTCGCCAATCACTTCCGCACCGTAGCCCGCAGCGTTAACGGCGTCCACCAGCGCCGCGGGCTGCGGCGAACCAATCACCAGCGCGCTGCGCTCGGCAAGATTAACCCGCGCCTGCTGCACGCCTGCCACCTGAGCCAGCGCCTTCTCTACGCGGCTAACGCAGCTGGCACAGCTCATGCCGTCAATCAGCAGCTGATAATTTTCAGCTGCCTCATCAGCCTGGGTAGAAAGCGCCGCGCTTTGCGCAGCGGCGTCTTGTTGCTGGGTTGTCAGGCGTGAACCATCCGCCGCGGCCTTAACCTGAGCGGGGAGATCGTTATTATCCGCTGGCAGCTGGCTTGCAGTCGCTGTCAGCGGTTCAGGCTTTGGGCGCGCATTATCCTGCACGCTGGCGTGATAGCCTGCCTGCTCAACGGTGGCGACCAGCGCCTCAGCGGCAGCATCGCCGGTGACGCGCGCTTCATTCAGCGAAACGTCCGCTTGCTCAACGTCCTGACGCTGTTCCAGCGCCTCTTTGACACGTTTAACGCAGTGGCCGCAGGTGAGGCCGTCCAGCGTGAGAAGGGTGGTATGTGACATAAGGTACTCCTTACTTTTCAGGCACGATAAATCATCGGAGCATTAAGCTTAAACCTTCCATCAAGGGGAAGGTCAAGTTTTTAACCTGCTGATAATGTGTGCGGATAAAACGCTTTGTCGGCCAGAACAAAACAGAAAAGTGAAGGAGGGGAATCTGCTGTTGTCCACTTTGCAGATTCAGCGTTATTCTGACTGTCGTAGCGTAAAGGGGGGCAAAATGAATATTAGCGATGTGGCAAAAAGAACCGGCTTAAGCAGCAAGGCAATCCGCTTTTATGAAGAGAAAGGGCTGGTGACGCCGCCGCTGCGTAGCGAAAACGGCTATCGCAGCTATACGGCGCGCCATCTGGATGAGCTGACGCTGCTGCGCCAGGCGCGCCAGGTGGGTTTCACCCTGGATGAGTGCCGCGAGCTGGTGCATCTGTTTAACGATCCGGCGCGTCACAGCGCGGATGTGAAGGCGCGTACGCTGCAAAAAGTCAAAGAGATCGAGGCGCATATTCTGGAGTTAAACCTGATGCGGGAGCGCCTGCTGGCGCTGGCGGAGGCATGTCCCGGCGATGAGAGCGCAGACTGCCCGATTATCGATAACCTTGCCGGTTGCTGTCAGCGGACAAAAAATTAACGGCCTTGCGTTTCAGTGTCCAACGGCCTGATGCGTAACGTTACGCCCTCTACGCAAATCACTACCACGCGCGTCCCGGCAGCGAGTTCGCTTTCCGCCTGCACGCGCCAGCTGCTGTCGCCAACGCGGACATGACCCAGGCCATTTACCAGATCTTCATCTAATGTCAGCTGCATGCCGGTCATCTGTATGCCGCGCTGGTTAAGCAGCATGCCGGGATCTTTCTGGCGCAGCGCCAGCCAGCGATACCAGAGAAACGCGGCAAGCAGCGTCAGCAGCGCGAACAATACGCCCTGCGTTCCCCATGAAAAGGGCATCAGCCAGCGTATTAATCCCACCGCCAGCGCCGCCAGCCCGCTCCAGAGCAGATAGCCGCTGGTGCCCAGCATCTCCGCAATCAATAACAGGCCGCCCAGCGTTAACCAGAACCAGTGGGGATGGTTAATCACCGCCGCCAGCATTATTTCGTACTCCGCGTCTGCCTGCTTTCGTTCAGGAGTTCGCTGATACCGGCGATAGAACCCATAATGCTGGTGGCGTCTAACGGCATCAGCACTACTTTGCTGTTATCGGCGGAACCAATATGTTGCAGCGCATCGGTATATTTCTGCGCCACAAAGTAGTTCACCGCCTGGATATCCCCGGCAGCGATCGCCTCTGACACCATTTTGGTAGCGCGGGCTTCCGCTTCTGCTGCGCGTTCGCGCGCTTCCGCCTGCAGGAAAGCGGCCTGGCGGTCGCCTTCCGCTTTTAAAATT
Source organism: Mixta sp. BE291 (assembly GCF_031457955.1). Taxonomy (NCBI): domain Bacteria; kingdom Pseudomonadati; phylum Pseudomonadota; class Gammaproteobacteria; order Enterobacterales; family Erwiniaceae; genus Mixta; species Mixta sp. BE291. The sequence goes on from NZ_JAVDXN010000005.1 coordinate 271,488, forward strand.
TCCGACTGTTTCTCCCCTTCGGCGCGTAAAATCGCCGCCTGACGAATCCCTTCCGCCGCCAGAATATCGGCGCGCTTGGTGCGTTCCGCTTTCATCTGCGCATTCATGGCGGCAATCAGCTCCTGCGGCGGACGCACATCGCGTATTTCGATACGCGTTACCTTGATCCCCCAGGGATTGGTGGCTTCATCCACGATATGCAGCAGACGCGTATTGATGCTGTCACGCTGCGACAGCATTTCATCCAGCTCCATGGAGCCAAGCACCGTGCGGATATTGGTCATCGTGAGGTTAATAATCGCCTGATCAAGGTTGCTGACCTCATAGGCGGCACGCGCCGGATCGATAACCTGAATAAAGCAGACGGCATCGATGGTGACATTGGCGTTATCTTTGGAAATGACTTCCTGAGAAGGCACGTCGAGCACCTGCTCCATCATATTGATCTTGCGACCAACACGGTCCATAAGCGGTACTAAAAGATTTAAACCGGGCTGCAGCGTTTTGGTATAACGGCCAAAACGCTCCACGGTCCACTGATAGCCCTGCGGCACAATTTTTACGCCTGACCAGACGATAATTAACGCAACCACAATAAGCACCGGGATCACAGCAAGCATAAAACCTCCAGACTGTCTTATGACGGGCCGAACCCTGGCCCGTTGTCGGCAGAGATTAGTAGAGCAGGGAGTATAACAGGCGACGATATTTTGCCGCCAGCGCATCACCGGTGCCGAGCGCCGCCAGAATCTCCTGCAGCATCTTACGCGCCTGACCGTCGGCGGCATTAAGGTCTGTCTTTAAAAAACCGTACAGCAGCGCCAGCGCCTCTTCGTTGCGGCCTACCTGATGCAGTTGCAGCGCCAGTTTGCTGGCCAGCTCGGCATTCTGCGGGTCGCTCTCCAGCTGTTGCTGAAGCTGCTGGATTTCCGGGGTATCCGCCGCCTGTTTCAGCAGATCGATCTGCGCAACCAGAGCCTGGTAGCGGGTATCCTGATCCTGCAACGGCACCACGCTCAGCACGCTTTCCGCCTCATCGCTGCGGTTAAGGGAGATCAGCACTTCCGCCAACAGGAAGCCAACTTCGCTGGATTGATTGCTAAGCTGCCATGCCTCTTTCAGCAGCGGCAGCGCATCCAGTGTTTTCCCCTGTTGCATCAGCTCGATAGCCTGCTGCGCTTTCAGCTCCTCTTCACGCGGCAGCACTTTTTCCAGTAGCGCGCGCACCGCTTCTTCCGGCTGCGGGCCCTGGAAGCCATCCACCGGCTGACCATTCTGGAACAGATAAACCGTGGGAATGGCGCGCAGGCCGAACTGGGAAGCCACCATCGGCTCATTATCGCAGTCGAGCTTCGCCAGCACGAACTGCCCGGCGTACTCCTGCGCCAGCTTATCCAGCACCGGCGTAAGCTGCTGGCAGTGCTGGCTGCGTTCGGACCAGAAATAGAACAGCACCGGCACCGTCATGGACTGTTCCAGCGTCTGTTGCAGGTTTGATTCGTTGATATCGATAATCGAAGCGTGTAATGACATGTCTGCGTCTCTTTGTCTGATGACTTTGTTACGATATTGGGGCGTTGCCTTCGGCTTCAAGCCAAATTTGCGCTGCGCTATTAGTTGCCGCGTAAAATGCGATCGAGTATCCAACCTGGCAGCAAACGTCGCAGCCAGCTCATCGCATGCGCGACCAGCGTCACAGGATAACGCTGACGCGGGTGACGGCTCTCCAGCGCGTGACGCAGCTTGGGCAGGATGGCTTCCGGCGGCAGCGTAAAGCGCGCCGCGATGCCAGGGTTCTTCACCGGCTTTTCCTGCTGGGTCTGATTCACATTATCAGTAAAGCGCGTGTGGATGGGGCCGGGCTCAATCAGGCTGACGCGCACGCCGCTACCATGAAGTTCCATACGCAGCGCGTCGGCCCAGGCTTCCAGCGCATATTTACTCGCAGCGTAGGCGCCGCGCCCCGGCGTGGAGATCAACCCCATTACCGAGCTGGTATTAATAATACGCGCTTCGCCGCTGGCGCGCAGGGCAGGCAGCAGCAGCATGGTTAGCTGGTGGGTGCCAAACAGGTTGCTGGCAAACTGCTGCTCCAGCTGCTGCCGCGACAGCGTTTCCAGCGGGCCATAAACGCCATAGCCCGCATTATTAAACAGGCCATACAGTCGCCCGCCGCACAGCGTGATGATCTGTTCCGCCGCCTGCGTCACGCTCTGCGCATCGTCGAGATCGAGCTGCACGCCGGTAAATCCCAGCGTCTCCATGCGCGCGACATCCTCCGGCTTGCGGCAGGCGGCCAGCACGCGGTAGCCGCGCATTAACAAATCATTGGCGGCAACCAATCCGATACCGCTGGAGCAGCCGGTGATTAATACGTTTTTTTGCATAACTTTACGTCCGTGGCTTCTGTGCCGTTTGTTACTCATGCTTAACTAGGGGAGCCAGTTGTTTATCCATCAGATCGGTGATAAAAGCCTGCGCATCCGGCGCGGGATGAATACCGTCCTGCTGCATCCACTGGGGTTTCAGATAAACCTGCTCCATAAAAAAGGGCACCAGCGGAATATTGTACTGCTGCGCCAGTTTGACATAGATATTATTGAAAGCGTCGTTATAACGACGACCGTAGTTTGCCGGTAAACGAATCTGCATCAGCAGCGGTTGCGCATTAGCCGCCTGAACCGTGGTGATGATTTTACTTAAGTCCTGCTCAATGTTTTGCGGCGGGAAGCCACGCAGGCCATCGTTACCGCCCAGCTCGATCAATACCCAGCGCGGATGGTGCTGCTGCAACAGCGCAGGCAGACGCGCCAGCCCCTGCGCCGCTGTATCGCCGCTAATGCTGCCATTGATAACCTCTGGCTGCTGCTGCCATTTTTTATCCAGCAGGGCAGGCCACGCCTGACTGGCCGACATGCGATAACCGGCGCTCAGGCTGTCGCCGAGAACCAACAGTGATTCTGCAGACGCCATGCGCGTCAGTAACAGTAACAACAACAGGAAGGGATAATGCCAGCGGAAAACATTGTTGAAGTTCATCATCTTACTAAATCCGTCGGTGAAGGTGAGCATCAGTTGTTCATCCTTACCGGAGTTGACCTGGTTGTCAAACCAGGGGAGAGCATTGCCCTGATTGGTGAATCGGGATCGGGCAAGTCTACGCTGTTGGGGATTCTCGCCGGGCTGGATGATGGCAGCAGCGGCGAAGTCTGGCTGTGCGGCGAACCGCTGCAAAAAATGAACGAGGAACAGCGCGCGCAGCTGCGGGCGCGCCACGTAGGGTTTGTGTTCCAGTCCTTTATGCTGGTGCCGACCCTGAACGCGCTGGAAAATGTGCAGCTGCCTGCGCTGCTGCGCGGTGAACCGGAGCGTCAGGGCCGCGAGCAGGCGCAGGCGCTGCTGGAGCAGCTGGGGCTGGGCAAACGCCTGCATCATCTGCCGTCGCAGCTTTCCGGCGGCGAACAACAGCGCGTGGCGCTGGCTCGCGCCTTTAATGGTCGTCCTGACGTGCTGTTTGCTGATGAACCCACCGGCAATCTCGATCGGCAGACCGGCGATCGCATTGCCGATCTGCTGTTCTCCATGAACCGTGACAGCGCCACCACGCTGATTCTGGTGACCCACGATCTGCAACTGGCGGCGCGTTGCGATCGACGGCTGCGCGTGCGTGACGGCAAGCTGTGGGAGGAAGCATGATTTGGCGCTGGTTCTGGCGCGAGTGGCGTTCGCCCTCGCTGCTGATTGTCTGGCTGGCGCTCACCTTGTCGGTCGCCTGCGTTTTAGCGTTAGGCACGCTGGGCGACCGTATGGAAAAAGGGCTGACGCAGCAAAGCCGTGAATTTATGGCGGGCGATCGTACGTTACGCAGCGCGCATCCGATGCCGCAGCCGTGGCGCGATCGCGCGCAGCAGCTGGGGTTACAGGTCTCTGCCCAGCTTACCTTTATGACCATGACCTTTGCGGGTGACGCGCCGCAGCTGGCGGCGGTAAAAGCGGTCGATCAAACCTATCCGCTGTTTGGCGACCTGCGCACCGAACCGCCGGGTCTCAAGCCGCAGCCCGGCAGCGTGCTGCTGGCGCCGCGGCTGATGGCGCTGCTGGGCGTTAAGCCTGGCGACGAACTGGATGTCGGCGATGTCCGTTTGCATATCGCCGGAACGGTGTTGCAGGAGCCGGATGCCGGTTTTAATCCCTTTCAAACCGCGCCGCGCCTGCTGATGAACCTTGATGACGTGGAGAAAACCGGCGCGGTACAGCCAGGCAGCCGCCTGACCTGGCGCTATAAAGTGGCGGGCGACGCCGGGGCGCTCAGCCGCTACGATAGCTGGATTACGCCACAGTTAACAAGCGATCAGCGCTGGCAGAGCGTGGAGAATTCGGAAGATGCTTTGGGGCGCTCAATGCAGCGCGCCCAACAATTTTTACTGCTGTCGGCGCTGTTGACGCTGCTGCTGGCAGTAGCGGCGGTGGCGGTGGCGATGAGCCACTATTGCCGCAGCCGTTACGACCTGGTAGCGGTACTGAAAACGCTGGGCGCCGGGCGCAGCGCGTTACGTAAGCTGATTGTTGGACAATGGCTGGCAGTGCTGTTGCTGGCGGCGCTGGCGGGCAGCGCGCTGGGAATGGGCTTCGAGCGGTTGCTGTTAACCATGCTGCGTCCGGTGCTGCCCGGCGAGTTGCCTGCCGCCGGGATCTGGCCGTGGATCTGGGCGCTGGGCGCGCTGTTTACCATTTCGCTGCTGGTAGGGTTGCGTCCTTACCGGCTGCTGTTAGCGACGCAGCCGCTGCGTGTGCTGCGCCAGGATGTCATCACCACCGCGTGGCCGTTACGCTATTATCTGCCCGCGATGGCGCTGGTGGTGGTGGCGCTGTTGCTGCTGCTGGTCGGCAGCAGCAAGCTGCTCTGGGCCTTGCTGGCGGGAATTGTATTGCTGGCGGCGCTGCTGGCGGCGTTGGGGTGGGGCGCGCTCTGGTTGTTGAGTCGGCTAAAGGTGCGTGGACTGGCGCTGCGGCTGGCGGTAAACCGCCTGCTGCGTCAGCCGTGGGTGACGTTAAGTCAGCTGGCTGCGTTTTCGCTCTCTTTTATGCTGTTGGCGCTGCTGCTGGTGTTGCGTGGCGATCTGCTCGATCGCTGGCAGCAGCAGTTGCCTGCCGACAGCCCTAACTATTTCCTGCTGAATATCAGCCGTGAACAGGTGGCGGATGTGCAACGTTTCCTGACGCAGCATCAGATTAAGCCAGAGACCTTTTACCCCGTTGCGCGCGTGCGCCTGACGGAGATCAATCATCAGCCTGCCGATCCGCGCCGCGATAACGCGCTGAACCGCGAGCTTAATCTGACCTCCTTAGCGCGCCGTCCGGATCATAACCCGATTGTGGCCGGACAATGGCCGCCGCGTGCCGGAGAGGTGTCCATGGAGGTGGAACTGGCCGACCGTTTGGGCGTTAAGCTCGGCGATACGCTGACCTTTACCGGCGATACGCAGCAGTTCAGCGCGAAAATCAGCAGCCTGCGTCAGGTGGACTGGGAGAGCCTGCGGCCTAATTTCTTCTTTATTTTCCCGCCGGGGGCGCTGGATGAACAGCCGCAAACCTGGCTCACCAGTTTCCGCTTTGACGGCGGCAGCGGAACGCTGGCCGAGCTGAACCGCGCCTTTCCCACGCTCAGCCTGTTGGATATTGGTGCGATGATGCGCCAGATTGGTCAGGTGCTGACGCAGGTCAGCCAGGCGCTGGAGATCATGGTGGTGCTGGTGACCGCCTGCGGGCTGCTGCTGCTGTTGGCGCAGATTCAGGTGGGGATGCGCCAGCGGCGTCAGGAACTGGTGGTATATCGCACGCTGGGCGCGGGGAAAAAGCTGCTGCGGGCAACCTTGTGGTATGAGTTTGCGCTGTTGGGCATTGTCGCGGGCGCGGCGGCGGCGCTGGGAGCTGAAGCGGCGCTATGGGGTTTACAGCGGAAAGTGTTCGATTTTCCCTGGGAGCCTGATTACCGGCTGTGGATCGCACTGCCGTTAAGCGGGGCGCTGCTGCTTTCTCTGTGCGGCGGCTGGTTGGGGGTTCGGCTGCTGCGCGGTAAGGCGCTGTTCCGCAGTTTCTGACAACGGCGGTCCGCCAGAATCGGACCGCCATCGTGCTTAGCGTAGCGTCGACTGCGCCCAGGCAATGCCGCTGGCATATTCCGGTGGCAGCATCGGCACCAGCGCCTGTAGCGCGGCGGCGAGGCGCTGCGCATCGGGATCGCTCAGGTTGAGGTGACCCACTTTGCGGCCAGGGCGCACCTCTTTTTCATACCAGTGCAGATGCACCAACGGCTCGCTGAGCCACTGCTGATTTAGGGCGGTGCCAATCAGGTTAACCATCACCGATGGCGTGCTGACCACCGGTGACGGCAGCGGCAGATCGAGGATGGCGCGCAGATGCAGCTCGAACTGGCTGATTGATGCGCCGTTTTGCGTCCAGTGCCCGCTGTTATGCACGCGCGGAGCCAGTTCATTGATCAGCAGCCCCTCCGGCACCACAAAGCACTCCATTGCCATCACGCCCACGTAATCCAGCTCATGCATAATCGCGCTCAGCATCTGCTCCGCCTGCTGCTGCTGTGCCGGGTCCGGCTGCGGCAGCGCGACGCTGGTGCGCAAAATTCCTTCCTGATGCAGGTTATGCGTCAGCGGATAGAACACGGTCTTGCCGTCGCGCCCGCGCGCGCCGACCAGCGACACCTCACCTGAAAAGTTAATGCCCTGTTCGACGATGCATTCGCCGTAGCAGTCAGCGGGCAACGCGCTGGTTTCAGTGGCGCGTAAACGCCACTGACCGCGTCCGTCATAACCGCCGGTTCGACGCTTGACGATCGCCAGTTCGCCCAGCTGCGCAAACACCTGCGGCCACTGGTCGGCGGACGAGAGCAGCTGCCAGGGGGCGGTCGCCAGTGCCAGTCGATCGAGCAGCTGCTTTTGTGTTAAACGATCGGCCAGCAGCGGAAAAATATCGCGATTGACAAAAGCCGCATGCCGCGCCAGCTCACGCGTCAGCGCCGTTTCCGGCCAGCGTTCGATCTCTGCGGTGATCACGCTTTGCTGAATCGGCAACGCTTCCGGCTCAGCGTCGAGGCCCACGGGATAGACCGCGATGCCCAGCGGTTCGCCCGCCTGACGCAGCATTCTTCCCAGCTGCCCATTACCCAGTACGCAAACCGGCTTCATGCGTCCTCCCGCGGATCGGGATTATTCAGCACTTCATCCGTTTGCGCCTGACGCCAGGCGCTGAGGCGCGTAGCCAGCTCCCGGTCATGCGTCGCCAGAATCTGCGCCGCCAGCAGCGCCGCGTTGGCCGCGCCCGCTTTGCCGATCGCCAGCGTACCGACCGGAATACCGCGCGGCATCTGCACAATGGAATAGAGACTATCGACGCCGCTCAGCGCCGCGCTCTGTACCGGCACGCCCAGCACCGGCACCAGCGTTTTCGCCGCCAGCATGCCCGGCAGATGCGCCGCGCCGCCAGCTCCGGCGATAATCACCTGGAAACCGTTATCCGCCGCGCTTTCGGCAAAGCTAAACAGCTTATCCGGCGTGCGATGCGCAGAAACGATTTCAACCTGAAAAGGAACGTCCAGAACGGTAAGGATCTCCGCAGCGAACTGCATAGTGGCCCAGTCACTCTTCGAACCCATGACGATGGCGATGCGGGTCGGGGCGGCGTTAAGAGACATGCAGATGTGGCTCCTGTGATTATGCAAAAGTCACCGGCGTGGTTGTCACGCGGTCGGGAAGGGCACAGAGAATAGCATGACTCAGACGCGAGGAAAACGGTTGCGTAGCGGGTTTACGCGGCAAAAAGCGGCCTGCGCACCGCTTTTAAAAAGGGAAATGGATCAGGGAAAGGCCTTGCGGCGTGACTTCGATCATCGAACCTTCATGGTGCCAGGCGCCCAACACCAGGCGTTGCGCAGGCTGACCGTTCACCAAAAGCGTATGGACTGCCGGTCGGTGGGTATGTCCGTGAATCAGCCACTGCACATGATGGCGCTGCATCGCATCAACCACCGCTTGCGGATTGACATCCATAATCGCCACCGATTTATGCTGATTGGCATCTTTACTGCCGTCACGCATACGCAGGGCAATGCGCTGACGCAGCCGCAGCGGTAAAGCAAGAAACAGCTTTTGCAGCCAGGGCTGATGCACTTTGCGGCGAAAGCGCTGATAGCCTTCGTCATCGGTGCAGAGCGTATCGCCATGCATAATCAGCACCGAGCGACCATACAGATTCAACATCTGCTCTTCCGGCAGCAGCTGCATGCCGCTGGCGCGCGCATAGCGTTTGCCCAGCAGAAAATCGCGGTTGCCGTGAATAAAAAAGACCGGCAACGGCAACGCGTTGAGCGCCGCCGCGATCTGCTGATGCAGCGGATTGGGATCGTCATCGCCGATCCAGGCCTCAAACAGGTCGCCCAGAATGTATAACGCATCGGCATTTTGCGTTTCGCGCTGCAAAAAACGCAGAAAACCGGCAGTAATTGCCGGTTCCTGAGTACACAGATGCAGATCTGCGATAAATAGCGTGCGTGACATTACTCGCTAACGGTGACTTTCTGAATGATCACGTCTTCTTTCGGCACGTCCTGATGCATACCGCTGCGGCCGGTCGCCACGCCTTTGATTTTCTCAACCACGTCCATGCCTTCTACCACTTCGGCGAACACGCAGTAACCCCAGCCCTGCAGGCTTTCGTCACGGAAGTTCAGGAAGTCGTTATCGGCTACGTTGATAAAGAACTGCGCGGTAGCGGAGTGCGGTGCGGAAGTCCGCGCCATTGCCAGCGTGCCACGGGTGTTTTTCAGGCCGTTATTGGCTTCGTTTTTGATTTCCGCTTTGGTTGCTTTCTGCTGCATGCCCGGTTCAAAACCGCCGCCCTGGATCATAAAGCCGTTGATCACACGGTGGAAAATAGTGTTGTCGTAAAAACCTTCACGGCAGTAGTCCAGGAAGTTCTGCACGGTTGCAGGCGCTTTGTCATCAAATGTTTTGATCACGATATCGCCATGATTAGTCTGGAAAGTAACCATAATCTCATCCTGTAAAGGTTGGAGTTTTCAAGATTCTGTACCCGCACGCTGCATCAGGGTGGCGGGCCAGTTTTAACAGACGCCTCTTATAACATAATTCGCGCGCTGACGTCAGTAAACGCAGAAGGGCTTTCTGCCTTCATCGGTGCGCTGCATGGTCTGGTTTCTTGCATTGCGCCGCGCTTACGTGAAAAATAGACTTTCTGGTTTTGTTTATCCGCACACGCTTATACGGAAAGTTCAATGCTTAAAATTTTTAATACCCTGACGCGACAAAAAGAGGAATTTAAACCGATTCATGCCGGAGAAATCGGCATGTACGTGTGCGGCATTACCGTTTATGACCTCAGCCACATCGGCCACGGTCGTACTTTTGTCGCCTTTGATATTGTAGCGCGCTACCTACGCTATTGCGGCTATCAGCTGAAATATGTGCGTAACATTACCGATATTGATGACAAAATCATTAAACGCGCCAATGAGAACCAGGAGTCGGTCGAGGATCTCACCAACCGCATGATTGCGGAGATGCACGCTGATTTCAGCGCGCTGAATATTCAGCCGCCCGATCTGGAGCCACGCGCCACGCGCCACATCAGCGAAATTATCGAGCTGGTAGAAAAGCTGATCGCACGTGGGCACGCCTATGTTGCCAGCAACGGCGATGTGATGTTTGCCGTGGACAGCGATGCGGATTATGGCTGCCTTTCCCGTCAGGATCTCGATCAGTTACAGGCAGGCGCGCGCGTTGAAGTGGCGGACGTGAAGCGCAATCCCATGGATTTTGTGTTGTGGAAGATGTCGAAAGCGGACGAGCCAAGCTGGCCATCGCCGTGGGGCGCCGGTCGTCCGGGCTGGCATATCGAATGTTCCGCGATGAACAGCAAACAGCTGGGCGAGCATTTTGATATTCACGGCGGCGGTTCGGATCTGATGTTCCCGCACCATGAAAACGAAATTGCGCAATCCACCTGCGCCCATGATGGCCCGTACGTTAACTACTGGATGCACTCCGGGATGGTGATGGTCGATCGCGAGAAGATGTCTAAATCGCTCGGCAACTTCTTTACTATTCGCGATGTGCTGCAGCATTTTGATGCGGAAACGGTGCGTTACTTCCTGATGTCCGGCCACTACCGCAGCCAGCTCAACTATGGCGAAGATAACCTGAAACAGGCGCGTGCGGCGCTGGAACGTCTTTATACCGCGCTGCGTCATACCGATGCCAGCGCCGCGGCGGCCGGTGGCGAAGCGTTCGTGACCCGTTTCCGCGAGGCGATGGATGATGATTTCAACACGCCGGAAGCCTATTCGGTGCTGTTTGATCTGGCGCGTGACGTTAACCGCCTGAAAACGGAAGATATGAGCGCAGCGAACGGGCTGGCGGCGCGTCTGCGCGAGCTGGCTGGCGTGCTTGGCTTGCTGGAGCAGGATCCTGAGCTGTTCCTGCAGGGCGGGGCGCAGGATGATGACGTGGCAGAGATCGAAGCGCTGATTAAAATGCGTAACGATGCGCGTCAGGCCAAAGACTGGGCGCAGGCGGATGTTGCCCGCGACAAGCTGAATGTGCTTGGCATCGTGCTGGAGGATGGGCCGCAGGGCACCACCTGGCGTCGTAAATAATCGTGACAAGGCCGGTGCTTACCGGCCTTTTTTTTGCCGCATTTTCTCCCCGGAATCGCTATCTTTTAACCACCGCCGCACGAGCGCGTGCGTTATCTTTGCAGTATTTTGCTGTTTCTTGCTGTATATTGCCTGCAAGGAGGATCCTTATGCATAAAGCCGCTCGCCAGAAAACCTTATTAACGCTGCTCAGCGAGCAGGGACAGTCCAGCGTGACGCAGCTTGCGCAGGCATTACAGGTATCAGTGGATACCGTGCGGCGCGATCTTAACGATCTACAACAGCAGGGGCTGGCGCAAAAAAGTCATGGCGGGGCGATTGCGCTGGATGTGCCGGTGATGACGCGCCGGGCGCGCAGCGCCGTGCTTAACGCCACTAAGCAGCGCCTGGGCGAGGCGGTCGCGGCGCAGATTCCGCCCGGCAGCACATTAATGCTGGATGCTGGCAGTACGGTGCTGGCGGTGGCGCAAGCCCTGACCGTGCCAGCGCGGGTGATTACCGCCTCGCTGGATATCGCCTGGGCGCTGAACGATCGTCCTGAGATTGAGCTTATTTTGCTGGGCGGACAGTGGGATAACCAACAGCGCCTGTTTGCAGGCGCCGCCACGCTGGCCATGCTACAGCGCTATCGCGCCGATATCGTTGTGTTGGGCGCCTGTGCGGTGCATCCCACGTTGGGGCTGAGCGCCAGCCATGAGGCCGATGCGGAAATCAAACGCGCTATGCTGGCGTTCAGCGCCCAACGCTGGCTGGTGGCCGATCATTTAAAGCTGAACCGCTGCCAGCCGCATCGGGTCGCAGATTTAACTGAGATACAACGTCTGTTTATCGATCGTCGCTGGGATGAGCTGCCCGCTTTATCCTCTGTCGACATCTCTGTTATCGCTGAAGGAGAACACTATGAGTAATACCGCTACGTCTGCAAAGATGCTTAATGCCGTGCTGATTGGCTATGGTTTTGCCGGTAAAACCTTTCACGCTCCGCTGATCTCCGCCACGGCGGGTTTGAACCTCTATGCCGTCGCCTCCAGCGATGCCGCTAAAGTCCATGTCGATCTTCCCGGCATCCAGGTGATCGCGGATCTACAGCAGGCGATCGCGCACCCTGAGATTGATCTGGTGGTGATCGCTTCGCCGAATACCACCCATGCGCCGCTGGCGCGTCAGGCGTTGGAAGCCGGTAAGCATGTGGTGGTTGATAAACCGTTTACGCTGGATATGCAGGAAGCGCGTGAACTGATTGCGCTGGCGCAGGAGAAGGGGCTGCTGCTGTCGGTATTCCACAACCGCCGCTGGGACAGCGATTACCTTGGCATTCGTCAGGCGATAGAGCAGGGGAAAGTGGGGCAGGTAGTGCAGTTTGAGTCGCATATCGATCGCTTCCGCCCGCAGGTGCGCGTGCGCTGGCGCGAGCAGAATGTGCCGGGCAGCGGCCTGTGGTTCGATATCGGCCCGCATCTGATCGATCAGGTTTTGCAGCTGTTTGGCCTGCCGGAGAGCGTGCAGGGCAATATCGCCACGCTACGTGACGGCGCGGAAGTTAATGACTGGGCGCATGTGGTATTAACCTATCCCGCGCACCGGGTAATTCTGCATTGCAGCATGCTGGTGGCCGGTGGCGTCTCACGCTTTAGCGTACACGGCAGCAAAGGCAGCGTGATTAAAGCCCTGGCTGACCGTCAGGAGAGTCAGCTGCTGGCTGGCGTGACGCCTGGCAGCGCAGGATGGGGCGAAGATGATGACGCGATGGTGCTTTACAGCGGCGAAGCGCAAACGCAGCTGCCGGTGCCCGCGGGCGATCAGCGTCAATATTACATCCAGATCGCCAATGCGCTAAACGGCGCGCAGGAGAATCCGGTGCCGCCTGAGCAGGCGTTGGCGGTGATGGCGGTATTAGAGGCGGCGGTAACATCCTCAGAGAGCGGCCAGGCGCAGCAGCCTGCGCTTAGCGCTGAAGAGAAAAGCGCGCTGCGTTTTCCGCAGGTGCAGTAAGCGCTGCAATAAAAAACAGCCGACGATGTCGGCTGTTTAACGATGAATTTAGGGTCGCGCGGTATCAGGCGATGACCGTCACGCGCTGGCCGCTGAACTCAACGGTTTGACCCGCCACGATCTTGCAGCGTTTACGCATTTCAACCTGGCCGTCCACGCTAACCTGGCCGTCAGCAATCAGGTTTTTGGCTGCTGCGCCGCTCTCTACCCAGCCCTCAAGCTTCAGCAGATCGCATAAATCAACATGCGCATGTTTACCCAGGGAAAATGTCGCCATTATACGGTTCCTTTATCATGATATTCTTCGCACGCCTGCAGCGTGTTTTGGATGAGCGTTGCGACCGTCATCGGCCCTACGCCGCCCGGCACCGGCGTGATCCACGCGGCGCGTTCGGCTGCGCTGGCGAACTCGACGTCGCCCACGACTTTGCCGCTGTCTAAACGGTTAATGCCGACATCGATAACAATAGCGCCGGGTTTAATCCATTCGCCAGGGATAAAGCCCGGCTTGCCGACGGCTACGACCAGCAGATCGGCATGTTCAATATGATGACGCAGATCTTTAGTAAAACGATGCGTTACGGTGGTGGTGCAGCCCGCCAGCAGCAGCTCAAGGCTCATCGGACGCCCAACGATATTGGACGCGCCAACCACGACCGCATTCAGGCCATAGGTGTCAATGTTATAACGCTCCAGCAGCGTGATAATGCCGCGCGGCGTACAGGGACGCAGCAGCGGCGCGCGCTGGCACAGGCGGCCTACATTGTAAGGATGAAAACCATCAACATCTTTATCGGGCGCGATGCGCTCCAGCACCTTAACGTTATCAATACCCGCCGGTAACGGCAGCTGCACCAGGATACCGTCGATCTCGTTGTCATGGTTCAGGGCATCAATTAGCTCAAGCAGCTCGGCTTCGCTGGTGGTGGCGGGCAGATCGTAAGAGCGGGAGAGAAACCCGACTTCTTCGCAGGCGCGGCGCTTGCTGCCGACATAGATCTGAGAAGCGGGATCTTCGCCAACCAGCACCACCGCCAGACCTGGCGCGCGTTTTCCGTCTGCCAGCCGCTGTTTCACTTTTTCGGCAACCTCAAGGCGCACCTGCTGCGCAATCGTTTTACCGTCGATAATTTTTGCTGCCATCAGTGAAGAAATCCATCTGTTTGAGTGAATCGGGGGAATGGGGCATATTTTGTCAGAAGCACAGGCCGCTGTCAGTCTCTGAATCGCGCTGGCTGGTTACATCTTCAGCGATGGGAACGGCACGGCTGCAAAAACGTTGACTCGCTGTCTGCGCGCCGTATAATTCGACGCAAATCACCAATGCGCCCTTAGCTCAGCTGGATAGAGCACCGGCCTTCTAAGCCGTAGGTCACAGGTTCGAATCCTGTAGGGCGTGCCATTTTCAAGTCAACACACTTCTACTGAACTCTCTTTCTTTGCTTTATAATCCCTGATATAGCTGGATTTTTCTGTCGCGAGCTCAACTAAAGTCTACTCAGTTCAACCCAAATCAATTGGTGTCTGGGGGCCTTTGCGGGGGCTCATCTCGTTCAATGGAAATTAGGGGCCCCCTATGCCACTAAATGCACGGCAGATCGACACTGCAAAACCAAGAGAGAAAGAATACAAATTAACGGATGGAGGCGGGCTCTACCTGCTGATCAAACCCAACGGTGCTAAATACTGGCGCTTAAAATATCGCGTGCTGGGTAAAGAGAAAAAGCTCTCTATCGGTGTTTATCCCGATATCTCATTGGCAGATGCTCGTTTGAAGCGAGAGGAAGCACGCAAGGTTGTTGCGCTTGGCGGAGATCCAAGCGAAGAGAAGCGGGTTGAAAAACTGGCGCAGAAGGCAAGTGTTGAAAATAACTTCAAAGCTATCGCGCTGGAATGGCATGAGTATAAGCGTACCGGATGGTCAAAAGGCTACGCTGATGACTTAATGGAAGCATTTGAAAACGACATCTTCCCAGATCTCGGCAAGCGACCCATTGCAGAGATAAAGCCGCTGGAGATGCTGACGACGCTGCGTAAGCTAGAGAAGCGCGGTGTTCTCGATAAATTGCGTAAAATCCGACAGGCATGCAATCAGGTATTTCGATACGCGATTGTCACTGGCCGGGCGGAGAATAACCCTGCATCTGAGCTTTCTAGTGCTTTGGCAACGCCAAAGCCACAACATTTCCCTCATCTGCTCGCGGAAGAGCTGCCTGAGTTTTTGCAGGCGTTAGAAGCCTATTCAGGTAGCCCAATCACTCGGCTTGCAACCCGTATTCTGATGCTGACCGGTGTGCGCACCATTGAGTTACGTCTGGCTGAGTGGAAAGAGTTTGATCTTGATAAAGCGATTTGGGAAGTGCCTAAAGAACGCATGAAGATGCGGCGTCCACATATGGTACCGCTGTCAACCCAGGTGGTTGAAGCACTGCGCGAGATCCAAGTGGTTACTGGGCGTTATTCGCTGGTATTTCCCGGACGCAATGACATCACCAAACCAATGAGTGAAGCGAGCATCAATCAGGTGTTGAAACGCATTGGTTATCACGGGAAAGCGACAGGACATGGATTCCGGCACACGATGAGTACCATCCTGCATGAGCAGGGGTATAACACCGCGTGGATTGAGTTGCAGTTAGCTCATGTGGACAAAAACACAATTCGTGGGACGTATAATCATGCTCAGTATCTGGAGCAGAGAAGGGAAATGTTGCAGTGGTATGGGGATTTTGTGGATGGTTTAGGGAAAATTAATACTACTGAGCTCCCAAAAGTCGTTTGAATGGTAATCTCTGATTTAACCTTGCAGCGATATTGGTAAGGGAACTCAAAAAGTGTGTGACTAAAAGAGGTATGTTTATAAGTCTAATGACATGGCTCACACAATAGTAAGCCATGTCATTAATTGGCACAAATCAACATCCAGCACTGCTCTCTGACAGTTATGAGCGTCATCTGTTATAAATACCCAAAATCAATCAGAGCTTGCAAGCATTTTTTTGAGCCCCAGTTTTTGGGCAAAGCTAACATTTCTCAATCGAGCTCTTTTTGAAATATCAGACAACTTTAATATTTCCATTCGAATATTTGCAATAGTTTGCCTATTAGTTAAGTCGGCACTTCTCACTGGAATAGAATCCCTGTACCAACTTCCTGTTACTGATTGCTCATAATCGTTCAAAGATGAAATTGGTGATATTTTTTCACCAATCAAATAACAGTAGAATTTTTCCAGCTTAACATTTGCGTAATTTGCCAATATATTGCAATATTTAGGCATTTGTTGCAGGTAATCAGAAAGATCAACGTCTTGAGCCTTAAACTCAAGCAAAATACACTTACCTTCTCCAGCATAAAGGTAAACATCAGGTCTTTGATTGGGCTTAAACCCTTCTTTTACCATAACTTCATACGCTTCTCGTCGAAGAAGGGGAGTTCCATCAGGTAAAGTTATTTTACTTAACTCTATTTCAGAAAACCCTTGATAATAAAGAAATTCCTCATCAATAACCCAAAGGTCATTAATCTCATTATTGGTTTTTCTTTTAAAAAACAAGTCATGAATAATTCCCTCTTTATCTTTTCTTTTCCCTAAAGGTTGTTCTTCATTTTGAATCTCAAGCTTGCTTGATACTATTTTGTCCAGCAGTGTTGTAATAATCTCTCTACGAATAACGTACTTAGAAAGTTCTTCTTTATTTTGCTCATCAATAAGTCGAGAAATTTCTTTTGATTTTGACTCGATTTGCGCTTGATAATTATCAGAGGCAGGGTTTAGTTTATCTAATTGTTTAATGATGGTTCTGGTTTTATTACTTTTATCTGCGATAATATTGGCTAATTCAACATGTAGAGATTTAATTATCACCTCATCTGGTGCATTCAGCTTTACTCGGCCTTTTACAATGTCAGCAACCTTTGCCGACACACCGAGTTCTAGAGCGAGCATCATCACTCTTTTGCTGGTTGCTTCCTTTGCATCTACAAGTTCCTCATAAATCTTATCAAGCTGAATGCCAACCTCTTTTTTAATATCATCCATATACACATATGAATAATCATAAAATAAAGAAGAAGATATCTGATTAACATCTAATTTAGATTTTATTATAAAGGAATCTACAGCGTCATTTACATTTTCTGGGCGATCTAAGTAATCACCATAAAATGCCGCAATTTTTTTCTTACCAATCAACCCATTCGCATTATTTATAATGGGATTCTTAATGTGTTCGACTGGGATATCTTTACTGCAAAGAAATGCCCCGTGACTTTCTATTGATTCAGCGTCAAACTCAAATACAAGCCACTTAAAAATTTCTGGCTCTTTAACTGAATCGCAAATCCAGTCAACACCACTTTTTGCCTTGTCATTTTGTCGTGGGTAGGAGTAAGGAACTGTAAACTGCCCGGATTGGCAAGGTTCAGGGAAGAGATCGGGAGTCAAGCAAACTGTTTCTGATTCTGAAGACACAGAATATTCAAATTGGAGCTTTAAATCAGGGAATGTGATATCTTTCTGCTTTTCTAAATATACACGTAGTGCATATTGAGATTTAATAAGGGACTCAAATTTTTTCAGTGTCAACGAACTGAAATATTCATCATCTTTTTTCTGTGACTTAAATCCTTGCAAAGTTATTGTTGTCAAAGATTCTTCAGAATTCGACTGCACCAGCCGCTCATCAAAGATGAAGTTCTCATTACTGCTTTTGAAAGTTCGAATATAGCTCTCATTCTTTTCTATATATTGACTAACTATACTAAGTTGAGAGAAACGGTGTAAGAACTGTAAACGCCCAGTACCTCTATTATGATAGCCTTTGGAATTGTCTAATATTGCGCCAAATCTTTCAAAAGAAACACTGTTAAATCCAACACCAGTATCAGAAATAACTATACGATCGAGGTGTTTCTTTTCTTTGTCAATATCGTTGAAATGAAAATTCACACTGATGAATTGTTTTTTAGTGCTTTTTTTTTCGAGGATAGACTCTAAAGAGTTAGTTATTGCCTCAAAAACTGGAGCTAGCGTGTTCTTTGAGGCTGGAATAAGCCTAAGCATACCTTGGAGGTTTGCGTTCGGGTTTCTCATTTTTTCCTAACTCTTTCAGAGAAATTATGTGTGTGGTCAGATTAGCAACAATTGTTAGAAAAATCACTATCAATACTTCGTTAAGTATTCGCCACAACACATCGCAGCCGGTACACCAACACTTCCATAAGCTGTTTCACAACTAGTTCTGTGCAAGCCATCAATTTCCCAGTTTGTAGATGCTGGTCGCGATCGCTTGTCTCGACCATCTTAGAGGGCGCAAACTTGCATGCATTTTGGCCTTAGGTAATTAAGTCCGGCTGATTTTATGAGATAATCCCGGTCAATATCACTTTGTATACATTGGCGACCACTCGCACAGGGATTAACCCATGATGAGGTTTCCTCTCATCAGAGGTTAGCTCCAAAATCGAGAGAATCCGATTGTTTTATTAGAAAAAGAGAACGCATTTACATGGCTAAATCACCAACCAAGAAAGCTGGAAAAGGCTTCGAAGAAACACTTTGGGATACCGCCAACCAGCTGCGTGGCAGCGTGGAATCCTCCGAGTACAAGCACGTAGTTTTGAGCCTGGTATTCCTGAAATTTATCAGCGACAAGTTTGAAGCCAAGCGTAACCAGCTGATTGACAACGGCCAGGAAGCTTTTGTCGATATGGACGTTTTCTATCAGCAGGATAACGTCTTCTTCCTGCCACCAGAAGCCCGCTGGTCTTATGTCAAAACCCGTGCGAAGCAAGATGACATCGCGGTGATCGTTGACACGGCTCTTTCCACCATAGAGAAGTGCAATACGTCGCTGACGGGTGCCTTGCCTGATAACTACTTCTCCCGTCAGGGATTAGAGGTGAAAAGGCTCGCTTCTCTAATTGATACCATTGAGAACATTGACACCCTCGCCAACGAATGCGATCTGACTGAAGAAGATCTGGTAGGCCGCGTTTACGAATATTTCCTTGGCAAGTTTGCCGCCAGCGAAGGTAAAGGTGGTGGAGAGTTCTATACCCCGAAAGCAGTAGTGACCCTGCTTGCTGAAATGCTCGAACCCTATCAAGGCAAGATCTATGATCCTTGCTGTGGCTCAGGCGGCATGTTTGTGCAGTCGCTAAAATTTGTTGAAAGCCATCAAGGTAAGAGTAAGGACATCGCTATTTACGGCCAGGAGTTGACCAGCACCACTTATAAGCTGGCCAAAATGAACCTGGCTGTGCGCGGACTTTCCGGCAATCTGGGAGAGCGCCCGGCTGATACCTTTTTTGCCGATCAGCACCCAGATCTCAAGGCCGATTTCATCATGGCTAATCCACCTTTTAACCTGAAGGACTGGCGCAACGAGGCGGAGCTCACCAACGATCCGCGCTTTGCAGGTTTTCGCACTCCTCCTACCGGCAACGCTAACTATGCCTGGATCCTGCACATGCTCTCCAAGCTGAGCGAAGACGGCACCGCGGGCTTTGTGCTGGCCAATGGCTCGATGAGCTCTAATAGCAGCGGTGAAGGCGAGATCCGTCAAAAGCTGATAGAAGATGACCGTATCGAATGCATGATTGCCCTGCCGGGGCAGCTGTTTTTTACCACCCAGATCCCCGTTTGCCTGTGGTTTATCAGCAAAAGCAAACAAGCCAATCCTCAATATGGCTACCGCGATCGTCGTGGTGAGACTCTGTTTATCGATGCCCGTAATCTTGGCACTATGGTGAGCCGTACCCAAAAAGAGCTGACTAAAGAGGATATTGCCACCATAGCCGACACTTTCCACGCCTGGCGCATTAGCGAAAGCGAACTCAAGCGCCGCATTGAGGCTAAAGAGATCGGTGTCGAGCAATATCAGGATCAGGCTGGTTTCTGCAAAGTCGCGACTCTTGATGATATGAAGGCCAACGACTTTGTGCTGACTCCTGGCCGCTATGTGGGCGCTGCAGATGTTGAAGATGATGGCATCGCCTTTGAAACCAAGATGCAGGAGCTGACCCAAACTCTTTATCGACAATTGGATGAAGCAGCCGTGCTGGATCGAGCTATACGCCAAAATATGGAGGAGCTTGGGTATGGAGAGTAATAATTCTAGATTTTTAGGCGAATATAGCTGGGATACCGTTTGCTTAAAAGAGATATCTCTTAAGATTGGTTCTGGTTCAACTCCTCGCGGGGGAGAGTCTGCTTATATTCCAGAACGTAAAAAATTTGCATTTATCAGAAGTCAGAATGTCTACGATTTCAAATTTGACGTAAGTGGCTTGAGGTTTATATCAGATGAGGACGCTAATAAACTAAAAGGGGTACATCTTCAGAAAGATGACGTGCTAATAAATATCACAGGTGATGGTGTAACATTCTCACGTTGCTGCTTAGTTCCTGAAGAAATTTTGCCCGCAGCTGTTAATCAACATGTTGCAATAATTAGATTAGATAAGAGTAAATGCTTGCCTGGATATCTAATGGCCTACTTATGCTTACCTGAAACCAAAGCATACATTGAAAGTTTCAATGCAGGAGGCAGTAGAAGAGCGATTACAAAAGGACATATAGAAAGCTTCGAGATCTCCTTGCCACCGATGCTTATTCAGGAACATATATCCAGAGTCACGCTTGGTTTATTGGCAAAGCAAAGTATTAATACTCAAATCAACCAAACTCTAGAGCAAATGGCACAAGCGCTCTTTAAATCATGGTTCGTGGATTTTGACCCCGTAGTCGATAACGCGTTGGATGCAGGCTTTTTCGAGCAGGATTTAGAGTTCTCTGATGAGTTGCTGCGCCGTGCTGAGGCCCGTAAAGCTGCGCGCGAAAATGCAGACTTCAAACCTTTATCGGAGGATATCCGCCAGCTATTCCCCGCAGCTTTTGAGGAGGGTGTCGAGCCTTCAGTAGGAATTAATGGTTGGATACCGAAGGGGTGGTTTATTGCCCCATTAGATAATATTGCCAATTTCCAGAATGGACTGGCTTTACAAAAATTTAGACCAGATAGTGACGAAGATGAATATCTTCCTGTTCTTAAAATTGCGCAGCTTCGCCAAGGGTATTGCGACAATAACGAAAGAGCCAGAATCGACTTAAAGGAGTCATGCCGAGTATACAATGGCGACATGATTTTTTCTTGGTCAGGAACATTGATGACAGATATTTGGACTGGTGGTAATGCGGCTTTAAATCAGCATTTATACAAGGTCACTTCAAGTAAATATCCGTTATCATTTTATTTTCACTGGACAAATCATCATTTGGTTAGGTTTCAACATATTGCAGCAGCAAAAGCAGTTACGATGGGACATATCAAAAAGGGTGACCTCAGTGATTCATTCTGCGTTGTGCCAAAAAATCAAACGTTGGCTTATTTTGACAGTATTGCTGGGGCTTACCTAGAGCAGGCAAAAAATGTTCGATTGCAATGCAATACATTAGTTAAGCTCCGTGACTGCCTACTACCCAAACTGATTTCCGGAGAGCTGTGTCTTGAGGAACTCGAGGCCAAACTTACTTCAGAGAGCGTGGTATAACTCATTAAAGGGGGGACGTGCTAGCACTTTCTCCTCTATAGCTATTTCCTTTAACGACCCGAACTAGAATAAGAAGCCATTGCTATGAGCCATATTTTCACGGAAGCGAAGCTGGAACAGGCCATTATCTCCCTACTGGGACAGCACTCAAATGCGGAAGGCCAACCCTGTTACCCTCATTTTGTCGGTAGTAATGTGCCACGCAAAGAGAGAAGTGAGGTGCTGATTACGGATGACCTGCGCCAGTATCTGGCCAACCAGTATCAGGCTGAGGGGATCACGGAAGGGGAGATTTCTCACATCCTCCATCAGCTGCAGACGCTTCCTGCCAGCGATCTCTATCAGAGCAATAAAACCTTTTGCCACTGGCTCAGCAACGGCTTTTTACTTAAGCGTGAAGATCGTAATAAGAAAGACCTCTATATCGAGCTGATGGATACCAGCACCTTGTCAGAGCAGTTAGTCAGCTTGTTTACAGGACATGGCGAAGAGATGGCCGAGGTGGGTAATAATATCTACCGGTTGGTTAATCAACTGGATATAGAAGGCCAGACTCGTGACGGCGGACTGCAACTGCGTATCCCCGATGGCATCTTGTATGTGAACGGCCTGCCGCTGGTAGTCTTCGAGTTTAAATCGGCGGTACGTGAAGAAGAGGCTACCACTTATGACGCTTGGCGCCAACTTTGTGTGCGCTACAAGCGCGATATTCCTAAGCTTTTCGTCTATAACGCGCTGTGTATTCTCAGTGACGGGGTGAACAATAAGCTAGGTAATCTGTTTGCTCCATACGAGTTTTACTACGCCTGGCGCAAGGTGAACGGTAACGAGTCCACAGAGCAAGATGGTATCAACGGCCTCTACACTCTGATCCAAGGGTTATTTCATCCGATCCGTCTGCTGGACGTGTTGAAGAACTTTGTCTTCTTCCCGGACACCAGTAAACAGGAAGTGAAGATTTGCTGTCGCTATCCGCAGTATTACGCCGCCCGTAAGCTTTACTACAACATTAAAAAAGAGCGCAAGCAGATAACGGCCAGCGGAGAGAATATTGGTGGCACCGGTAAAGGGGGAACCTATTTTGGTGCTACTGGCTGCGGCAAGAGCTACACCATGCAGTTTCTTGCACGGCTGTTGATGAAAAGCGTCGATTTTGCCAGTCCGACCATTGTTCTCATTACCGACCGCACCGATCTTGATGAACAGCTCGCGAAGCAATTCTGCAATGCCACCGCTTTTATCGGCGATGCGGTGATTGAACCGGTCACCAGCCGTCAGGATTTGCGAGACAAGCTGGCCGGATGCGCTAGCGGCGGAGTTTTCCTCACAACCATCCATAAGTTTACTGAAGATATCCAACTGCTCTCCCATCGCAGCAATATCATCTGTATTTCTGACGAAGCCCACCGAAGCCAGATCAACCTCGACCTGAAGGTCAGTATCGATGCTGAAAGCGGAACGGTGAAAAAGACCTACGGCTTTGCTAAGTATCTACAAGACTCCCTGCCTAACGCTACCTATGTTGGCTTTACCGGCACCCCTATCGACGCCACCCTGGATGTATTTGGCCCCACCATCGATAGTTACACTATGACCGAGTCGGTTAACGATGAAATCACGGTGCGGATTGTCTACGAAGGGCGAGCTGCCAAAGTGGTGCTTGATAACAGTAAGCTGGAAGAGATCGAGCAGTATTATCAAGAATGCGAAAAACTAGGTGCCAGTGAACACCAGATTGAAGAGAGCAAGAAAACCACGGCCAATATGAATTCCATCTTGGGCGATCCGGATCGCATCGAGGCATTGGCCAAGGATTTCGCCCAGCATTACGAAAAACGGGTGACAGAAGGCTCGACTATCAAAGGCAAGGCGATGTTTGTCTGCGCCAGCCGCGAGATTGCCTACGATTTCTATAAGAGACTGAAACGTCAGCGCCCCAAGTGGTTCGAGGCAAAACAGGCTATTGATGGTGTCACCCTTACTGAGCAAGAGAAAAAAGAGTTGATGAGTCTTCCTCTCGTCAACATGGTTATGACTCGTGGCCAGGATGATGATGAGGCTATGTACAACTTGCTCGGTACTAAGGAGTACCGCCGTGAGCTCGACAAACAGTTCAAGAACCCTAAGTCCAACTTCAAAATTGCGATTGTGGTGGACATGTGGCTAACCGGTTTTGACGTGCCCGAACTTGATACCATTTACATCGATAAGCCACTGCAAAAGCATAATCTGATCCAAACTATCTCGCGGGTAAACCGCCGCTTTGAGGGCAAAGAGAAGGGGCTTGTGGTCGATTACATTGGCATAAAAAGTCGAATGAATATGGCGTTAGCTATGTATTCGAAAGCTGATAAATCCAACTTTGAAGATATACAGCAGTCACTTATCGAGGTGCGTAATCACCTGCATCTGCTTGCTCAGGTGTTCCATACTTTCGACAACCGCGATTACTTCTCCGGCGCACCGGCCTTACAGTTGGAATGTCTCAACCGAGCTGCCGAGTTCGTGCTGCAGACCAAGAAGATTGAGCTGCGCTTTATGGGATTGGTGAAACGCCTGAAAGCCGCCTATGACGTTTGCGTGGGTAGTGAAGAGATCACTCAGGATGAGCGTGAGCGAATTCATTTCTATCTGGCCGTGCGTTCTATCGTCTACAAGCTTACAAAGGGCGATGCGCCGGACACCGCGCAGATGAACCAGAAAGTGCGTGAGATGATTGCCGAGGCACTCAAGGCTGAAGGAGTAGAGGAGATCTTCACCTTAGGCGAAGATAAAGCTGAGACCATCGATATCTTTGACGACGAGTACATGGCTCGTATCGGCAAGATCAAGTTGCCCAACACCCGGATGCAACTACTGCAAAAAATGTTGGCAAAAGCCATCAGCGATTTTCAAAAGGTGAACCAACTTCAGGGGATCAACTTCTCCAAACGTTTCCAGGCATTGGTTGATCAGTACAATCAGCGCAAAGAGAACGACGTGCTCAACGGTGAAGAGTTCGACACGTTCACCCAACAGATGGCTGACATGATCTACGACATTAAGACCGAGATGATGTCATTTGCCGATATTGGCATCGATATGGAAGAAAAGGCATTTCTCGATATCCTGGCGCATATGTGCGAGAAGTACGATTTCACCTATGACGAGGATAAAATGTTGGAGTTGGCCAAAGAGATGAAGGTGATTGTCGATGACAGTGCCCAGTACCCCGACTGGAGCAATCGCGACGACATCAAGGCTAAACTTAAAGTAGATCTTATCCTGCTGCTACACCGCTATGGCTTCCCTCCGGTAGCCAACGATGAGGTCTACAAGAGCGTGCTGGAGCAGGCGGAAAACTTTAAAAAGTACTTGCATAGCTGATTTATCAAATGGAGGGAGCGAGCCCTGTCCCCCTGAAATACTCAGCTATTTGAACCCACGTACTGAGCTTTATGCTACCGCTCGAAGTCATTTCGGTGACGCGGGTTTGCCAGTAAAATGACATTAAAGTATTTAAATTTTCCTTCAGTTGCAGTGGCTGTGGTCTACCAGATTTTGGGAACGTACCATTCCTCGAAAAGAACTGATTGTTGTAATCTTAACGCCGGAAGACATGCGTCATTTTGTGGAAAGATCGTAGGTTATATAGAGTTGTCTTTTGTAGGGAATCTGGACAAATGTCAACTCCACTTCAGGGACTTTCAGTGGGAACGCATTCAGAACTGTGGCAAGAACCCCCTTTGTGTTAGTGAAAAATCCAACATATTGCGCCTTGATAATCATTCCACATCAAGGAGATGAATGCTGACACTTAAAATGATAGTTTATTTATGTAAAGTACCAAATTCGACTTTTCCCATTTAAGATAGATTGCATTTCTGTGTGTGAGGTTTACAAGGAAAGACGGTCAACATGCATCGTACTATTTCTGAGTTTTATCGCATTCCCCCTTTACTTATTCGGGCGCTAAAAAGCGGAGTCTTCTCCGTGGTGGAGCTTCATCTCAGCAGGGGATTACCGAAAGATTCACAAGATTCTCTGGGAAATAGCCCATTGATGATTGCGGCCCAGAATGGGCATTTCGCTATTTGCGAAATGTTGTTGCGCGCGGGTGTCGATGTTGAACATCAAAACAACCTCGGGCTCTGTGCCAGTGACCTCGCACAGGAGCAAATGCTGCGTGATCTGTTGGCCCGTTATCGGCAATCTCATCCGCCTGCCGAGCAGCAACCAGCAAGAGGGCCAGTCGATGATGCCATAGTTGAGGTTGAAGTCGAAGCCGATGTTGAAACAGAACCTCCCGAAACCGAAGCCGCAATGGATTTCATGCTGTGGGACGCTGAAGTCGAATCGGAACCCGCCGAAGATAATCTGGCATTACGACACGCTTCCGCTGAGGTTCAGCAATTATTATCCCGCTATCGCCCGAAAGATGACGCTGCTGAGTGGAGCGATATCGAACTCACGCTTCCTGACCCGCCGACGCCAGTTTCCCACTCTTCACAAAATTATCCTCATCTCTCAACGTTGCTCGCTGACGCACTCAATGCCGGTCGTGTCTCTGTGCGTGGCATCCGGTTTGCCGGGGAAGAGGATTTCGGTATGTCGTGGCCTGAACTAGGGGTCAGCGTAGAGGCATTGATCAAAGACTTACCTCTGATTGTGGATGGCGATGATGCTTTCCCGGAAAGTGAGGCCTATGAGGCATTAACGGCGAGTGAAGATCTCGAGCCCTGGTTTGACGCTTTCGGTGCATTGTGGCAGTCCGGCATCTTTGAACGTTATCTTGTGGATATTCGCCAATGGGATGTCGTGGATAAAACAAAGGAAGAACGACTCGGGCAGCGCATGGATACGGCGCTTATCAATTTGTTGACTATCCTGGCGGAATTACCCGAAGCAGAATATCTTCAGTTGCTGCATCCGAATCGATTTCCGGTGCCAGCGCCTGAGATTTCTGAAGAGGAAGACGACGCTGAAGAAGCGGATGAGGAGATGTATTCCGCATCCGATGACGAAGACGCCATCAGCTTTAACGATCTGCTCTTTCTGCTGAGAAGTGGAAAAGCAGAAGAGTACCAGGATAATCATATTCCCCGTCCGGATTACGCTGACCTGCAACTGATAGTCGAGCGCGCTCGAACGCTCATTCCTGATGAATGCCATAAAATGAGTCTGTATGTCAGTAGCTACAGAGAGGCATGGGAGGGGTTAATCCACGCCAATTTGCGGTTGGTAGTCGCGATTGCGAAAAAATACAGCGGGCGAGGATTAGATGTCGAGGACCTGATCCAGGAAGGCAATCTGGGCTTGATCAAGGCCGTTGAAAAATTCGACTATCGGCGCGGATTTAAATTCTCAACCTATGCCTCTTGGTGGATCCGTCAGAAGATTACCCGTGCGATTGCCGATCAGGCACAACTCATCCGTTTACCCGTTCACTTCTATGAGCAATTTAGACGTTGGCAGAGCAGTCGGGATCAGTTTCTGCATCGCCAGGGGATAACGCCCACACTCAGACTGTTGCAGGAAATGACCGACCTGCCAGAGCGTCAGCTTCTTCGGATGGCTAAATATGAAGAACAGACGGCGCTGATTGGCGATTTTCATGATGACGCCCATGACCGCAAAGTGGCGTTGCCGGGGGATGCGCTGCTGACTAAAAGGGATTTTACCAGTGCCCCTGTTCAATCTCTGGAGCTAAGAGAGCGCATTTCATCGGTTCTGGATACCCTGCTGCCACGCGAAACACAGATTATAAAAATGCGTTTTGGCATCGGCATGACGCAAGATTTCACGTTGGAAGAGGTAGGTAAACAGTTTGATGTCACGCGAGAAAGGATACGTCAGATAGAAGCCAAAGCGCTCCGTAAGCTCCGTCATCATAGCCGGGCGTCAGAATTAGGCGGCTTCGTTGAGCAGTGGGAAACCGCGTTGAGTGAGATGCAGGAAGAAGAAGAATGACGACCATGCGCCATGCGCCACCGAATGCAGCAATTATGATCGAAGCTCTGCGAGGGCTCGGTTACAACACCGCCACCGCACTGGCTGACATCATCGACAACAGTATTAGTGCCGGTGCCCGTAAGGTCGAGCTGACCTTTTGCTGGCGTGAGGCGGATAGCTATATCGTGGTTCGGGATAATGGCTGCGGCATGTCGGCCGCTGAACTGGATGTTGCAATGCGACTGGGTGTCAAAAACCCGCTGACAAAGCGTCCAGGACACGATCTGGGCCGCTTCGGTCTTGGACTCAAAACCGCCTCCTTTTCGCAATGCCGCCGCCTGACGGTCTCTTCCAAAAAAGAGGGGGTAACGACCATCCTACGGTGGGATCTGGACATTCTCGCCGCAAGTACGGACGACGGTTGGTATTTGCTTGAAGGTGCTGACCCAGGGAGTGAGGAGGCGTTAGCAAATGCAGAACCTGACTCCCACGGTACGGTGGTGCTGTGGGATGTTTTAGACCGAATCGTCACCCCCAGCTACGGTGAGAAAGATTTCCTCAATCTGATGGATGGCGTTGAACAACATCTGGGGATGGTATTTCACCGATTCCTTGAGGGGAGCTCACCCCGACTCACTCTCACCCTCAATGGTCGCAACATTAAAGCCTGGGATCCCTTTCTCAGCGGGCATCCTTCCAAGCCCTGGCATTCGCCTGCGGCAATGGCGCCAGGCGCCCCTGCCGTGAAGGTGGAGTGCCATGTTCTGCCGCATCAGGATCACCTGACGACGCAGGAGTATCAACAGGCTCAAGGACCGGCAGGCTGGACTGCTCAGCAAGGATTCTATGTATACCGGAATGAGCGATTGCTGGTGGCGGGCAACTGGCTTGGACTCGGTAGTCCGCGGGCCTGGACGAAAGATGAAACCCACCGCCTTGCGCGGATCCGTCTGGATATCCCTAATGATGCCGACATAGACTGGAAGATTGATATTCGTAAATCGATGGCGCGCCCGCCGGTTTCGCTGCGTCCTTGGTTAACCCAACTGGCGCAATCAACACGCGATCGTGCGGTACGGACATTTGCAAAACGCGGGAAAATGAATAAGCGCAAGCCAGGTGAAGAACTCATTCATCTCTGGCAGGCGCAAAAGACGTCATCAGGTGTTCGTTACCAGATTTCATTACAACATCCTGTTATCAGCAATGTTCTTTCGCAGGCCGGTGAATTATCTCCGCAAATTCAGGCCATGCTAAGACTGATTGAGGAAACCGTTCCGGTTCAGCAAATCTGGCTTGATACGGCTGAGACAAAAGAGACGCCGCGGACAGGCTTTCAAACCGCACCGCCCGCAGAGGTGTTATCCGTATTGCAGGTCATGTACCAGACCATGGTTGGACAGCAGGCGATGTCACCGGCACTGGCGAAACAGCATCTGCAAAATATGGAACCCTTCGATAATTATCCCGAATTAATTGCACAACTCCTCGACGATCAACAAGAGAAATCGCTATGAGTCTGAGCCCCTTGGATGACACGCAACTGAGTGTATTGCAGATTGTGCAAACGTTCCTGCAAGGCCAGGATAAAAGCACGATTACCCCTGGTATTCTGCGTCAACATATTGACATGGTTTGTCAGATGAAACCGGAGTGGAACCACCTTGATAACCGGGAGATTCTGGTCGAAGAGTTGATCCGCCGTTATAGCATCTGGATGGGCGAAGATACTTCTCTGAGTAATGACGAAGGACATCAACCCTGGCTGACAGCTGACGCAAAACGCGAATGGCGCTACTGGCATCGATACCGTCAGTGGCTTGGCAAAACGATGCCCTGGGGAGTCCTAGATACCCTTGACCGTTCAACGGATCGTGTTCTGGGATTACTTGAGCAACCGGGACGAGAAGGGCGCTGGGATCGGCGTGGTCTGGTAGTCGGCCATGTTCAGTCCGGGAAAACCGGCCACTATACCGGGCTAATCTGTAAAGCCGCGGATGCAGGATATAAGATAATCATTGTGCTTGCTGGTTTGCATAATAACCTCCGCTCGCAGACCCAAATGCGTCTTGATGAAGGATTTCTTGGCTATGAGACGAGTCCACTCAGAGAAAAAGTGACCATCATTGGGGTGGGCGATATTGATAGCGATCCCGTCATTCGTCCCAATTACGTCACCAACCGATCTGAAAAGGGCGACTTCAGTGCCGGAGTGGCTAAGAATCTGGGGATCAGCCCCGAGCAACGCCCCTGGCTGTTTGTGGTAAAGAAAAATAAATCTATTTTAAAGCGCCTGCATACCTGGATTGAAAACCATGTTGCCACTAGCGTTGATCCCGTCACCGGAAAGCGTTTTGTTTCGGAATTACCGCTGCTGATGATTGATGATGAAGCTGATAACGCCTCCGTTGACACGGGGGAAATCGTTTACGATGGCGATGGAAAACCGGATGCTGAACATCAGCCAACGGCAATCAATAGTCTGATTCGTAAGTTGTTGATGCAGTTCAGCCGTAAGGCATATGTCGGCTATACCGCCACGCCCTTTGCCAATATCTTTATTCACGAGAGCAATGAAACGCGTGATGAAGGTCCGGATTTGTTCCCTTCAGCCTTTATCATTAACCTCGGCGCACCTTCAAATTACATCGGCCCTGCGAGGGTATTTGGTCGGGCAACCGCGGAAGGCCGGACTGGTGAACTTCCTTTGATCAGGCGGGTGAGCGATCATTGTAGCGATGATGGAAAAAGAGGATGGATGCCAGTTTCTCATAAGAGCTCGCACCATCCCACGCTTGATACGCTAACCCATTTCCCTGACTCGTTAAAAAACGCCATTGATAGCTTTTTGCTGGCGTGCTGCGTCCGAGAATTACGCGGTCAGGGAGATAAACACAGTTCGATGCTTGTCCATGTGACCCGCTTCAATAACGTGCAATCGATCGTTTATGAGCATATTAATGCCTACATTCAGGATTTGAGACAGCGGTTGACGCGAAAGATTGGACATGAGCTTTTTTTACATCAGCTTGAATCACTCTGGCAGGCCGACTTTTTGCCGACTTGTCAGACGATTCGCGACGTTATGCCGCAGCAGGTTCCAGACGTCTACTTCGTGTGGCAGGAGATCGTTGACAAGCTGTATAACGTGATAGAAAACGTGTCGGTACGAATGATAAATGGAACGGCGAAGGATGCGCTTGATTATTCAGACAGTGCGACAGGTTTAAAAGTTATTGCGATTGGCGGAGACAAGCTGGCTCGAGGGTTAACGCTTGAGGGATTATGCACCAGTTATTTCTTACGCGCCTCCCGCATGTATGACACGTTAATGCAGATGGGGCGCTGGTTTGGCTACCGCCAGGGATATCTGGACGTATGTCGGCTGTATACCACCGATGAGCTGATTGAATGGTTTGAGCACATTGCGGATGCATCGGAAGAGCTGAGAGAAGAGTTTGACAATATGATCGCCAGCGGCGGAACTCCGCGTGATTTCGGGCTAAAAGTGAAATCACACCCCGTGTTAATGGTGACATCACCCTTAAAAATGCGTAGTGCGCGCTCACTGTGGCTGTCTTTCAGTGGCTCGGTGGTCGAAACGATTTCGTTGTTTAGAGAGCCAGAGTACCACAAGCATAACTACTCGGCCTTCCAGCGTCTGACCGGACGTATCGGTTCTGGCGTGCCTATCCCTGAGAGACGACGCGGAGAGAAGATTGAAAAATGGAATGGAGTCATCTGGCAAAATGTCTCTCCCGAGCCGATCATTGATTTCTTAACGGAATATGAGACCCACGCACAGGCCAGAAAAGCCAACAGCAAACTGCTGGCGGATTTCATTACACGGATGAATCGTGTTGATGAACTCACCCAGTGGACAGTGGCGGTGATAGGAGGGGGGGGCGATCGTCATCACGCTGTATGTGGCTTCCCCGTCCCGCTTATGATGCGTAAAGCGTCTGAGGGAGTCACTGATCGCTATTCCATTGGCCGTTTACTTTCTCCACGCGATGAAGGGATAGACTGCGATGAATCGACTTGGCTTGCCGCGCTGGAAGAAACGCAGCGTATTTTTCATGCCGATCCCGGACGTAATGAAGGGCGAGAGAAGCCCGTCATTCCTGGTGGCGTAGTACTGCGTCGGATCAAAGGATTTGGCATAAACGACATCCCGGCACAGCGTCAAAAAGGGCTACTGCTCATTTACTTACTGGACCCGCAACAGGCATTGTCGGCAACGGAATATAAGGATGATGCCTTGCCAGTGGTGGCTTTTGGTATCAGTTTTCCGGGAAGTCGCAGTGGGGTAACGGTGGAGTACAAAGTTAACAACGTATTGTGGGAGCAAGATTATGGTGCGGCTGAGTAAAGATGATCTACTGGCAGCCTGGAAAGCCTTAGATCGCTTTCAGGTAGACGAACAGCCCGGAGCCCAGGGCTGGCGCGGAATTCGGCTTTATACGCATCAGGGCTGTAGCTTTCATGCCGGGCGTCGTCAGCCTGATAATGAAGAAATGCTGATTGCCGTGTTTCCTCATCCTCTTTCGTTGGGGGCGACGGCGCTGCCGTCCTGTAAAGGATTTCGCGTTGAGATGACCGGAACAGAGGAAGGGCGGCAGAACGGTTTGATGATCCGTCGCCAGCAAACGGGGAATGTGGATGTCTTTACGACGATGATTCTGGATATTCTCCATTCGCTCCTGAATGTTTCTGAACAGCGTCTGTTTGAAACCCTGCTCCGTCGGATTCGTTTATGGCAGACGTTTATGGAGCGCGATACCCGTCCACTCAGTCACGAAGAAGAAGTGGGATTAATCGGGGAATTGACGTGTCTGGAACGGTTGATCGAGAGCGGTCTTGCGTCGCCAACGGCAGTCGAAGCATGGGTAGGACCACAGCATGGCCTACAGGATTTTGAACTCGATGAACGTGCCATTGAGGTAAAAAGCACCACAGCAGAGCAGGGTTTTTGCGTAACCATCCACTCTCTTGAACAACTGGACTGGCAGCGGCCTGGCTCGCTCATGTTGTGCGGTTTGCGCTTCAGCGAGCATCCCACCGGCGCGACCCTGAATGACATTATTAACCGTCTTCGTCAGAGGTTTGAGGGAAACGCTCAGGCGGCTTGTCTTTTTGAGGGATCGCTTTGTCATGTCGGATATTACACTGAACATGCTGAATTCTATACACGTCATTTCTTGCTGACAGAGGCGTTCGCGCTCCCCATTGAAGCGGATTTTCCCTCTTTGACGCATGCCAATGTCCCGTTGCCGGTGGTGAGTGCGTTCTATCAACTCGAACTCCAGACACTTATTCCTCAGGCTCAAAATTTTAACCATTGCTTGTCAGACTTTGCAGGATTACCGCATGGAACTTATTGATTTTTTACGTCAAACGCAGAATGAGATTCGTAAGGAATATCAGGACCAGATGACTCAGCCTGGGGTAGAGTCGCCTTTTCAGGAGCTGATTTTTACCAATACTGTTATGCGTCATATGGCCGATATCGGCATGACATTCGACGATGCCGAGACGTGTCACTTTATGGCTAAAGTCAGTGGACACAATGTGCGTCTCAGCGGTTATGCCTTCTCAGAAGATGGCGATCAACTTGACCTTTTTGTCAGCATTTATCACGGTAGCGACGAGCTTTGTCACGTCCCGGATGCTGAGACAAAAGCGATTGCCGGCCACTGCATTCAATTTTTGCAGAAGTGCGTTGACGGTAAATTATCTTCCACGCTGGATCAGTCCAATGATGCCTGGCAACTGGTGACGACCATCGAACAGTCCTATACGGAACTGGAGCAAATCAGAGTTTATGTACTGACCGATGGTCAGGTGAAAACCCGCTGGTACCAGTCCCGCGACGTGGCCGGTAAAACCATTAAATTAGAGGTTATGGACATTGTCCGCCTGTTTAACCATTGGCAGGAAGGTAAGCCACGCGACGAACTGCAGGTTAATTTTGATGAGGTGGCGGGGGGCGCACTCCCCTGTGTATGGATCCCGGATGAAATGGGTGAATATGATTATGCACTGACGGTGGTTCCGGGCGAGACGCTGCGATTTATCTATGAAAAATATGGCAACCGGATTCTGGAAGCGAACGTTCGCTCATTTCTGAGCCAGACGGGGAAAGTCAACAAGGGGATTCGCGACACCTTACGTGAGCAGCCTGAGCGTTTTATGGCTTATAATAACGGTATTGTGATTGTTGCCGATCAGGTCAGACTTGGCGAAGCGCCAGGAGGTGGCCCTGGTATTGCGTGGATGCAGGGAATGCAGATCGTCAACGGTGGGCAGACGACGGCTTCCATGTTTTTCACCAAAAAGAAATTCCCGGCAACCAATCTGCGTAACGTGCGTGTACCCGCAAAAGTCATTGTGCTGAAACAGACGAATAATGCACAAGAAGAGATGTTAATTGCGGATATTTCGCGCTTCTCGAATAGCCAGAATAAAGTCAATATTTCCGATTTGTCAGCCAATCGACCGGTACATGTACAGCTGGAAAAAATGGCAAACACGGTGTATTGCCCGGACGGATACAGTCGTTGGTTTTACGAGCGAGCGAACGGCAGTTATAAGGTTATGCTGGAACGAGAAGGTAAAACACCGGCTGGAATCAAACGGCTAAAAGACGCGATTCCTCCATCACGTCGGATAACGAAAACCGATTTCGCAAAATATCACTGTGCCTGGCTCCAGCGTCCGGATTTAGTCAGCCTCGGCGGACAGAAGAACTTTGCCGCATTAATGACGATGATCGACAAGGATACTGAGCGTTATGGGGATGAACTGAACATTGAAAGTTTTAAAAATTACATCGCGCAGGCCATTATTTATAAAAAAGCCTATAAGTTGATTAATTCACTTTTCCCCGCATTTAAAGCGAATATCGCCGCCTATACCGTGGCCGCGTATTCACATCTTTATGGCAACCAAACGGATCTGGCAGAGATCTGGCATCAACAGGGCATTGAGGAAACGATGGGGAATCGTCTTGTCAGCCTAGCCCATCGGGTGAATAGTCTTCTGACTGAATCCGCGAACGGCAGGATGATTTCGGAATGGGCGAAAAAGCCTGAATGCTGGGACTATGTGCGCAGCAAAATCTATTTCTCCGCGCAGGCAAAAACGGATGGCCTCCCGCATGTTTAAATTAAATACTGATTTCAGTATCAAAGCCTTACACGCATGTCGTGGTTGATCTCAGTGGTTGTTATGTCTGAGTGTGCCACTACATGACATTCGTTAACGTCTCCGCATAGTATGTCCAGAGTTACGTTGCTCTGGACAATTCAATTTTTTCCTCTAGTCACCTCCTTACCTCACTTTCCTTCCCACGGGAGCAACATCCCATCTTAATCAGCTTACGCAATAGGCGATGAAGAATGCGAAAATTTTCCCACAAGTCCCGGCGAATTGCCCCGATCCTCTTTAAGCTCAGGGGTATTAATCAACGGAGAGAAGGTCAGTGCCTTGCCGCTACTGCCATCAACGATCCAGCTAAAGGTAAGCATGAATTTATAGAGCGACTACCGTACGACAAGCGAAGGTGACATACTCATCCATTGCGCTGGTGAGTGCTTCGTTTTCAGCTTGCCGGTTGTTTATCCATACAATAATTTCTGGCTCTGATTTGAATTTTAAACTTTCAATCCAGTCGGTTAGATCATTTCCTAACATCAAATCGTACCAGCACAGCCAGACAAGTTTGAGGCGTATTTCTGTGCCACTAAATTGTTGAAACAGGCTGATTAGCTTCTTGGTTAATGAGTGTTGTTTCAAGCGAACACATTCAGAGAGTAAGACACCTTCAAGCATTGGATGGTGAACCAGCAGATGTTCCTGCATACTTAAACTAACATTATGGTCATCCAATGAAGGTGACGGTTTCTCCAGAAGTGGGCCAAAAATGATCTTGTGCAGACACTGTGGAACAACAGCATTAATAGGTTCCTTTTTGGGGAACTTTAAGCAACCTATCATAAGGTGATGCGAGAAATAAATGTTCTGGTGGCACATTCCTTGTCGAACGGCGAGCTTAGAAAAATCTGAATCGCCACGGGTAATTTAGACACTTCCGAGCCGTTGGTAATATTAATTTTCGTATTCCGTTGGTGGCATCTGATCACTCGAACCATGCCGACGCTTACTGTTATAAAACATTTCGATGTAATCAAAAATATCGCTGCGGGCTTCTTCCCGTGTTCCGTAGATCTTTTTCTTTATCCGCTCGCGTTTCAGTAACTGGAAAAAGCTTTCTGCAACCGCATTATCGTGGCAGTTACCGCGGCGGCTCATGCTGCCCTCCAGTCCGTGTGATTTCAGGAATGACTGCCACTCATGACTTGTATACTGACTGCCCTGATCCGAGTGAACCAGCACCTGTTTTTGGGGATTACGCCGCCATACAGCCATCAGCAATGCGTTCAGAACAATGTCCTTTGTCATCCGGGATTGCATTGACCAGCCAATAATTTTGCGTGAGAACAGATCAACAACCACGGCAAGATACAGCCAGCCTTCGTGGGTCCTGATGTAGGTTATGTCCGTTACCCAACGCTCATCCGGAGCATCCGGATTGAACTGTCGCTGGAGCCTGTTGGGCGACACGATACTGGCCTCGCCTTTACGTGCCCGCGGGCTTCGGTATCCGACCTGAGCCTTTATTCCGGCTCTTTTCATCAGTCGCCAGACTCTGTTAACTCCGCACTGTTGCCCGCTGTCCCGCAGATCCATATGGATCTTGCGATAACCATAGACGCACCCCGATTCCAGCCAGAACTGTTTAATTTGTCCTGTCAGTCTCAGGTCTGCCTGATAGCGTTGTGAATGCGGCTGCTGAAGCCAGGCGTAAAACCCACTGGGATGAACATCCAGCACCCGACAGAGCCGGCGAACAGGCCAGCAACAGGTGTTGTCACGGATAAAGGCGTACCTCAGTCGGACAGCTTTGCGAAGTACGCCGCGGCTTTTTTTAATATGTCCCGTTCGTCCGTAACCCGCTTTAGCTCTTTCTGGAGTCGGCGGATCTCGGCCAAAGCATCTGACTGTGCTTTATTAATGGAAGAATCCGGTCCGTACTTCTTTATCCAGGCATAAAGACTGTGGGTAGTGATATCGAGACGTGTTGCAACACTGGAAACAGAATAACCACGATCAACAACCTGTTTGACAGCTTCAATTTTAAACTCTTCGGGATAACGCTTACCACTCATAGGCACCTCTCTTTAAGCCATTTTAAATGACTCCGAGGTGTCTGTTAAACCTGTGGCGATTCATCTATCGCTACCGCTCCTCATCTCCAGGACGCCATTAACTATAGCTTACAGGTGGTTCTTGAGTTCAAGGTTAATTAACACTTTAAGCCCGCTTGGAGGGCAATCCTAGGCGTTACGCTACAACGCTGAAGGCGTAAAAGTATCGCGTCACCTGATTAACGGTACTGAGATAACTTAACTTGCGCCAATGGCTCATCTTGGATTCATCAATGACTTAACCCGCTTAACTGCGGATTTCTTGTATTGCATTGTAAAGATTTAATGATAAGATAATTCCGATTGCAATAAAAGGAAATATAAAATGAAGAAGATTTTGGTGGTGGCTTTAGGGGTTATGGTTTTATCTGGTTGTTCAATGCGTGTGGCTGACCTTACTGTAGGTAGCACTAAAAACTACAACATCAATGGAAACAAGTTCGTAACTGGACCGCGCGTTTCAGCTGAAGACTCTTATCCAGTCATTATCTTTCCTACTGGTTTCCCTAACATGAAGACCGCTATCGATCGAGCTATCGAAAAGGACAAATGTGCCGTAGGACTGAGCAACGTGGTAATTACTCAGCTCAACTATTCGTTTCTGTTCGGTAAAATTGGTGTTCGTGCAGAAGGTAACCTGATTATCGATCGTAGCCTGCCGGGATGTGAAAACCACATCTAATATCAAGCCACCTCTGGGTGGCTTTTTCTTTTGCCTTGCCCCCTAACCGTCTGACTCATTTTACCAGCAGCCGAAGTCCCAGAAAGGCCATTACTCCTCCGCTTAGCCTATTTATAAACTTACGATATTTAATGTAAGCCAGACGTGGCCCCTCGGTTGATAATAAGCATGCGACGACTGCATACCAGAGCACATCAATAACAAATGCCATTGTGGGCAGGATGATATACATAACAGGCTGAATATTTTTGCTAAGCGCTGCGGAAAAGATACTGGCAAATACCAGAGCGGTATGAGGATTGCTGATTTGTGTAAATACACCCGTTAAGAAAGCTTTTGTGGCGCTTACGTCCTCTGAAACAGCAGAATCATTAAACCGGTTTGAAGGATGACGAAACATGTTCAATGCCAGCCATAAAAGATAACAACCGCCAGCAATCTTCAGGCCGGTGTAAAGTGATGGAACCAACGTCAGCAGGGTGTGAAGACCCGCTAACGCTATGGCAGCAAAGACAAGCGCACCAAAACCCATACCTGCCGCCACTGATAATGCCGCCCGTCTCGAACTGGACATGGCCGTGCGGGCAACGAGAAGAAAGCTAACTCCCGGGCTCATTGCGCCAAACAGGATAGCTGCACCGATAGCAGAAAGAGCAATCAAATCACTTGTCATTCATCTTCTCCATTATTATGACGTGTCAGCCAGTTCCTCACTGCGCGGAGCACACCTTATAAACCGCTTTCAGTTAATAACATAACACGATGCCAACAACGTTCGCTTCTGGCACAGAGCAAACGTTGAGCCTGAACGGCATAATCTGCTGCAATCGGGCAGTGCGCTTGCGCGGCCCGCATACCATCTCATTCAGCGTCATGCCGACTGCTCTGCCTGTCTGATTTTCCTTCGCATACTCCGCTCATGGCGATGGCAAAATGCGCACTTTATGGTTTTTTATTGAACGATTGGCAGGGGTATTGTTAAGTTATTTTTATCCTTCCACATAAGGAAGCTATAACATGTTTATGAAAAATCTTCTCATTGCGTCGCTTTTTCTGGCAGGTTTATCCTCTTCAGCTAGCGTCCAGGCAAAAAACACGCGCTTGTCGGACGAGCAGGTCAAACAACAAATCATTGAAGAATCTATAGCATCCTATCCGGGCACCTGCGCATGCCCTTTTAATACGGCGAGAAATGGCAGCAGCTGCGGCAGACGAAGCGCCTGGAGCAAAGCGGGCGGTTACGCGCCAATCTGCTATAAAAAGGAAGTTACCAAAGAGATGATCGCGCAATGGCGACAAAGTAATAACGCAGAGTAACCCGCTCCGGCGGGTTTTTTTATGCCAACGGCATAAGCTTATCCAACCATGCAGACAGATATCAGAGATATACCGGTCGAAAGCATTATTAAAAGATTGACGCAAGGCAGATTCTAATCTGGTGAGATCAAGACACAGATCGCAGAAACAACAAAAGCGCCAAAAGGCGCTTTTGTTGTTTGGACAAACACACTACTAAATTCATGTATCTGACCGCATTCTGCATATGTATTATGTAAAAACAGGGAATAACATACACGTTCATTGCGTTAAACTTTACCAGTGGAGAAGGACTTTGCAACTACATAACCATCACGCGGTTGAAGCCTACATATCTAAGGCTCGCCTAAAGACATACCTTGCTCTAACAAACAATAGCACGCCTGGAGAATGTATCGGAGCCTATGTTTGGAGTAGTTGATCATATTTTTTATAGCGGTAGTTCAGCGCAGAGGCACCCCAAATCACCACAAAAATCACAACGGAAGCGTAGCCAACCACGCCCATATTTTCATTCAGCGCGCCAACGCTATCCCACAGCCCACCCCGCAGACCTAACTTATCCACCAACAGACCTAACGCTTCCAGGCCACCAATAAATAGCGCAATCACCACGCTGGTGGCGGTAATGGTCATATTGTAATAAAGCTTGCGCACCGGCTTATCAAAGGCCCAGCCGTATGCGCCGACCATGACAAAGTTATCCAGCGAATCGATCAATGCCATGCCGCTGGTAAACAGCACCGGAAAAATCAGCATACTCCAGACCGACATGCCTGAAGAGACGCCCGCAGTAGAAATGCCCAGCAGGCCGATCTCGGTAGCGGTATCAAACCCCAGACCAAACAAAAATCCCACCAGATACATCTGCCAGCTTTTGTTCACCAGCCTGAAGGTGGCGCGAAACAGACGGCTCATCATGCCGCCCGATAGCGCCTGTAGCGGATGCGCCTCGGTACAGGCTTTTTCACGCTTAACCCGCTGGAAGCGATGATACACATCGCGCAGAATCAGCGCGTTAAGCAGCGCCATTGCCAGTAAGAACAGCGCGGAAACCAGCGTGCCGATGGTGCTGCCCCAGGCATGCACCGCCTCGATTTTACTGCCAAACATCAGCGAGGTGGCGGCGATCGCGATGCAGGCCAGCACCACAATTGTCGAATGCCCCAGTGAGAAAAATGCGCCGACCGCCACCGGTTTTTGCCCCTGTTGCATCAGTTTACGCGTCACGTTATCGATAGCGGCGATATGGTCGGCATCTACCGCGTGACGCAGGCCATAGCTGTAGGCCAACAGTGCGGCGGCTATCAACGGCGCGCTATGGCGAAATATCACCAATGCCCAGCCCCAGGCCAGCAAGTTCATGAACAGCAGCGCGATAAGCAGCCAAAAAGCGCGGCGGTGGGTATGGAAAAAGCGAGGGTTAATCATGATGATTCCTGTCGTAAAGTTGAAATTCAGTCATTGCCGCCGGGCACAGGCGATCAGCGCCTGGCCCAGCGCCAGCCCGCCGTCGCCAGCCGGATACTGCAACGGCATCAGCACGCGCAGCGGAGAGAGGTAATGGAGTAGCCGCTGGCGCAGCAGACGGTTATGCAACACGCCACCGCCGAGTGCGACGGTATCGAGGCCATACCGCTCGGCGTGATAGCGGGCGAGGTCGGCAAAACCGCGCGCCAAAGCATCGTGAAAAGCCCAGGCGCGCGCCGCAGGCGCTGCCTGCCAGCCGAGCCATTGCTGCCAAAAGGTGGCTAAATCGAGCCGACTAATCGAGCCTGGGATTAACGGCAAGGTTACCGGATGTGCGATATCCGCTACTCGCTGGGCCAGCGCTTCCAGCCGACAGGCGGCTTCACCTTCAAAGCTGAGGCGATCGGGCGCACAGTCGAGCGCGGCGGCAACCGCATCGAACAGTCGTCCACATGAGGAGGCGAGCGGTGCGTTGATACCGGCCTCAATGGCTTTCGCCAGCGGCTGCCAGGGGCGTCCCCGGAGTAATCGCGCCTCCCGGCGCTGCTGCCAGTCCGGCACAAAAGCCAGCCACTGTGCCAGCAGGTTGCGCCAGGGTTCATGCGCGGCACGATCGCCGCCAGGTAACGCTACGGCGGGCAGGCCGCCCAGGCGTTGGCAATCGCGGTAATCGGCCTGCAGGCATTCACCGCCCCACAGCTCGCCGTTTTCACCATAGCCCAGGCCATCAAGCGCCAGCCCGATAACCTGACCGCCCGCCAGCGGCCATTGATGTTCCGCCAGGCAGGCGGCGATATGCGCATGATGATGCAGCACATCCACTGTCCGGGCCGCCGGAGGCAAACTCTGGCGATGCGTGACATAACCCGGATGCGCGTCGCGCACCAGGGTTACGGGGGTGCAGTCGTACAGCTGCTGAAAATGGCGGATGGCCTGCTGCTGCTGCCGGGCGATGTCGCTGTGGCTCAGCGAACCAAAATGGGCGCTGACGATCGCTTGCTCGCCGCGCACCAGACAAAAGGTATTTTTAAGGTCGCCGCCCAGCGCCAGCAGCGGCGCCTGCAGAGGGAAACCCGGCGGCAGCGGCAGCGCATCGGGCACGTAACCGCGTGCGCGCCGCAGCACCTCAGTGCCTTGCGGCGTCAGACGCACCAGCGAGTCATCGGCCCGCTGCACGATATCGCGGTTATGCAGGAGCCAGAGATCGGCAATTCCGTCGAGCTGTTGTAACGCGGCTTCGTTAGTGAGCACCGGCGCGCACTCCGCCGCGTTGCCGGAGGTCATCACCAGCGGAATGCCACAGGCGCGCATCAGCAGATGATGCAGCGGCGTAAAAGGCAGCATCAGCCCGACCTCGTCCAGATGCGGCGCGATGGCGGCGCACAGCGGCGAGTCAGCGCGTTGCGGCGCCAGCACAATCGGTGCGGCAGGAGAAAGTAACTGCGCCCGCAGAGCGGGATCGTCCGTGCTACAGCGTGCCAGCCAGCTGATATCCGGCAGCATCACGGCAAGCGGCTTCGTTGGCCGCGATTTACGCGCCCGCAGCCGCAGCACGGCGGTTTGCCGCGTTGCGTCACAGGC
Organism: Mixta sp. BE291; assembly: GCF_031457955.1. NCBI lineage: Bacteria > Pseudomonadati > Pseudomonadota > Gammaproteobacteria > Enterobacterales > Erwiniaceae > Mixta > Mixta sp. BE291. The sequence goes on from NZ_JAVDXN010000005.1 coordinate 312,976, forward strand.
GAGGTGGAAACCGCCAAGCCCTTTCAGCGCCACAATCTTTCCGGCACGTAGCGCCGCTACCGCCAGCGCGATGGCCGCACTCTCCTGCGCCAGCGTAATGCCCGTTTGCCCGGCGGCGTAGAGGCGCGGCCCGCACTGCGGACAGCAAACCGGTTGAGCATGAAAGCGACGATCGCGCGGGTTATGATATTCCTGCTCACAGTGCGGGCAGAGGGCAAACGTCGCCATGCTGGTTAATGCACGGTCATACGGCATAGCGCGAATCAGCGTGAAGCGCGGGCCGCAGTGCGTACAGTTAGTAAAGGCGTAGCCGAAACGACGATCGCCAGGCCGCAGCATTTCCTCAAGGCAGGCAGGGCAGGTTGCCGCATCGGGCACGACCTGCGTCGTCATCAAACCCTGCTGGCTGGCGACGATGGTGAAACGCTGCGGCCGCTTTTGCCACTGAAAGTGGTGCACGCTGATATGGTCGATGCGCGCCAGCGGTGGGCAGTCACGGCGTAGCTGGCTGATAATGGCGTCAGGATCCACCGGCTGAAGCAGCTTGATCTCCACGCCCGCGCTGCTGTTGCATACCTCGCCGCGCAGCCCCAGTCGTTCAGCCAGCTGCCAGACAAAAGGCCGGAACCCCACGCCCTGAACTTTGCCGCTGATGCGAATTTCTAAACCAGACATAACCCTTCCTGTGCTAACGCCCCCCAGCGGAGGGCGTAAAGGGAACTCAAAGCGCAACGACCGGGATCGCATCCTCAACCGCGCTACGCAGACGCGCTTTCATGTCGCTGTAGGCCTGCTGTGCATAGCTTTCCGCCCAGCGTTGATCGGCGATGGCCTCCACTTTTACCGCGCAATATTTGGTTTCCGGCGTTTTTGACACCGGATCAAGATTTTCCTGCGTCAGTTCGTTACAGGCACCGATCCACCATTGGTAGGTCATATATACCGCGCCGATGTTAATCCGCTCGTTGAAATTGACGCGAGAAATCACCTTGCCGCGACGGGAAGCAACCCAAACCAGCTGTTGATCGCTTAGCCCTAATGCCTGTGCGTCCTGCGGATGCATCTGTACAAAGCCCGGCTCATCGGCCAGCGTTTGCAGTGCCGCGCAGTTGCCGGTCATTGAACGGCAGGAGTAGTGACCCACTTCGCGCACAGTGCAAAGCACCAGCGGATAGCTCTCGTCCGGCACTTCAGCCGGTGCGCGCCACGCAGCGGCAAATAGCTGCCCCTTGCCGGATGGGGTAGTGAAGTGATTGTCCTGGTAAAGATAGGGCGTACCGGCACTCTCCAGCGTGGTGCAGGGCCATTGGACATGCCCCAGCTCGCCCATTTTTTCGTAGGTGGCACCGTAAAACAGCGGGCACAGCGCGCGCATTTCGTCCCACACTTCCTGGTCACTGTTGTAGTGCATCGGATAACCCAGCTCGGTCGCCAGCAGGCTGATAATTTCCCAGTCGCGCCTGACGTTGCCCTGCGGTTCAATTGCCTTTTCGAAACGCTGAAATCCGCGGTCGGCACAGGAGAAAACGCCGCCATGCTCGCCCCATGAGGTGGCGGGCAGAATCACATCGGCCTGTTCGGCGGTTTTGGTCATAAAGATATCCTGCACCACTACAAAATCCAGCGCCTCGAAGCCTTTACGCACCAGACTTAAATCCGCCTCGGTCTGCAGCGGATCTTCGCCCATGATGTAATAGGCTTTCACCTTGCCCTCCAGCGCCAGATGCGGGATTTCAGTAATGCGATAACCTACTTCGGCATCCATCTTGTTGGCATCGATTCCCCAGGCATCGGCAAATTTGGCGCGCACCTGCGGATCGGTAACCGACTGATAGCCAGGGAACTCATTGGGCAGCACGCCCATGTCGCAGGCACCCTGCACATTGTTTTGCCCGCGTACCGGACCGACGCCAACGCCGGGACGGCCCAGGTTGCCGGTCAGCAGGGCCAGGCTGGCCAGCCCTTTCACCACGTCAACCGCCTGACCAAACTGCGTTACGCCCATGCCCCACATAATGGTGGCGGAAGGCGCGGCGGCGTAGATGCGCATCGCCTGGCGGATTTGCTGAGCGGAAACGCCGGTCTGTTCCGCCACCGCTTCCGGCGAATAAGCCGCGACCTGCTGACGATAGGCCGCAAACCCTTCGGTATATTTGGCGACATAGTCATGGTCGTAGAGATTTTCTTCGATCAACACATGCGCAAAGGCGTTAACCAGCGCCATATTGCAGCCGTTTTTAATTTGCAGATGGTGATCGGCAATGCGCGCGGTTTCGATGCGGCGCGGATCGCAGACGATCAGCTGCGCGCCTTTCTCTTTGGCTTTGATCACCCGACGCGCCACGATCGGATGGGAATCGGCGCAGTTGTAGCCGATCACCAGTAAACATTTCGAGTTTTCAATATCGCCGATGGAGTTGCTCATTGCGCCATTACCGAGCGTGGCCTGCAAGCCCGCTACGGAAGGGCCGTGGCAGACGCGGGCGCAGCAGTCGACGTTATTGGTGCCGATCACCGCTCTGGCGAATTTTTGCATCACGTAATTGGTTTCGTTGCCGGTACCGCGTGAAGAGCCGGTATGCATGATGGCACGTGGACCATACTGCTCTTTGATCGCTTGCAGACGCTGTGCAGTGTAGCTAATGGCTTCATCCCAACTCACCACTTCGAATTTGCCGCCTTTTTCACGGCGGATCATCGGCTGCGTCAGGCGCGGCGTCAGCAGTTTGGTATCATTAAGAAAATCCCAGCCGTAATAGCCTTTCAGGCACAGTTCGCCCTGGTTAGTGACGCCATTGGCGGCTTCGGCGCGGATGATTTTATTGTTTTCCACCACCAGGTTCATTTTGCATCCAGCTCCGCAGTACGGGCAGACAGTGGTTACTTTTTTCATGTTCTTACCTTTTTCGGTCGGGATCAAAACAGCAGCGGAGAGGTGTTATCCAGCGCGGCACGGCGGCGTTTTTCAGCGCTCATGTCATGCAGTTGGTTACGATCGATAATAAACAGCGCCTTGGTTGGGCAGACTTCCTTACAGGCTGGCCCTTGCGCACGGGTATGGCACAGGTCGCATTTATGCGCTTCGGCCTTTTCCGAGACCGCCGCGATCGCCGCGCCGTTCTGACGAAACACCGGTTTGGTGATCACTTCCATCGCGCCGTAAGGGCAGGCCACGACGCAAGTTTTGCAGCCGATGCAGCGTTCCTGCATCACATGAATATGGCTATCGGTGCGCGTAATCGCGCCGTTGGGGCAGACGTTGGCGCAGGGGGCATCCTCGCACTGGCGGCAGGAGACCGGCGTACTGAGGTTTACGCCTTTAATGACATGCAGACGCGGGGTGAAGTTAGTGCTGTTCAGTAGCGAACTATCCTGCGCGTCGCTGTGAGCCACGACACAGGCAATTTCACAGGTACGGCAGCCGATACATTTTTTGGGATCGGCAATAATAAACCGGTTCATCCTTTTACTCCTGAAGACCTTGCGCGTCGTCGCGCAAGGTAGAGGTTTAAACACGTTCAGTCATTAGCTATACATAAAGCGTGCCAGCCGGGCAGGTGATTTTTTATGGCTATAAATCAAGTGGTTATGTGGTTGTGCCGTGACGGTGACGATAGCTAACGCTGTCATCGTCACGGCTTCGTCACCACATCGACAGTTATGTCGATGGGTTTTCTCTCTGCCAGGGAGCGATGTCGAGGCCGTTTTGCAGCCCCGGCAAAAGACATTGATGCAGGCGGCTGACCGCCTGCTCAACGGCAGCGCTCATCGGGTAGTAAAACGCGACGATCTCCGGCTGAATGCCGATAAAGGTGATCTGAGGAATGTCTGCGCGTAGCTGTTCTATCAGGAAGGTCAGCGGCAGATTGTGCGTGGTCATCATGAACATCTCGCTGATGTCCTGCTCAGCAATGATGCGCATTTCACCGGGGGCCAGCCCCATTTCCGTGGCATCGACGATCACCAGATGGGCCGGACGCAGCTCGCGTAAATAGCCGATATCATTTTCAGGCGCCGCGCCGCCATCCACCACCGTCCAGCCGGGTAGCGGCTGCTGTGCGCACCGTTCAGCCAATCGCGGGCCTGCGCCGTCGTCGCCCATCATGCTGTTGCCGACGCAAAGCAGGGCATAAGCGTTATTAATGTCAGGCATCATACCTCCTGACCATCAGGTACATCGCCGGATCGCTGGCAATCTGCTGTAGCAGGGCGATCAGCCGATCGCTCCACGCCTGCTGCTGCTCGCTCATCCTGTCCCGCGCCTCGCGCAGCGCCAGCGCCAGCAAATGGATGTGGCTCTGATCGATATTGATTTCGCCAAAGCGTTCAACGCCAGTCAGCTTGCGTCGCGCCTCGCTCTCCGGCGGCAGGCGGCGGATCCACTGCTGGTAGTCGGCAAGCGGGCAGGTCAGCGAGGCTTTCAGACAGTCGATAACGCCCAGATGGTGGCCGATCGCCAGGCTGTAATAGACCACCTCCTGCACTTTCTGCGTGCTACGCTGCTGCGCGCGCTTCTCATCAACGAATTTGCTGTTAAGCGCATAAAACACCACGCTGTTTTTCTGCGGCGCGCGGCCAGCGCAGGGCTGGTGGTGCGCGTAGCGCTGTGGATTCGCGGTCATCACAGCGTTACCTCCCCGCTCAGCGCCTGGTGATAAATGCGCTGTAGGCTGTCGATGATCTCATTAAGACGCGCATCGCCCTGTTCATGACGCCAGGCGGCAAGCTGCTGTGCAACGCGTTGCGCATCAGATGCCGCGACGATGGTCATAAAGCGATCGGCAATCTGACGGCCATAGCGATAGCCCGCCATGCGGCGCGCCTCACGATCGAGCAGAACACGCAGCGGCTGCGGCAGAGCGGGGTGCAGCAGCAGGGCCGGTTCCGCCGCCCGCGTAGTGTGCTGTTCTCCTTTAATTTTCTGATCCAGCAGGCCGAGCGCCAGCGCAAAACCGTAAATCGTAGCGGCGGGCGAGGGTGGGCAGCCGGGAATATAGACATCGACCGGCACAATTTTGTCGGTGCCGCCCCAGACGCAATAGAGATCGTGGAAGATGCCGCCGCTGTTGCCGCAGGCGCCGTAAGAGATGCTGATTTTCGGATCGGGGGCCGCTTCCCAGGCGCGCAGCGCCGGCACGCGCATCGCCCGCGTAACCGCTCCGGTAAACAGCAGAATATCGGCGTGACGCGGCGAGGGCACCACTTTGATGCCGAAGCGTTCAGTATCGAAAATCGGCGAAAGGGTAGCGAAAATTTCGATTTCGCAGCCGTTACAGCCGCCGCAGTCAACGCGATAAACATAAGCGGAGCGGCGAATACTGTGAAGCAGCGTGGCTTTCAGTTTGGCGATGCTGGCGTCAAGCGTAATCGGCACCGGCAGGCCGTTTTCATCACGTGGGCCAATCAGGTTCTGCGCCATCAGCAAGCCTCCGTAACAAGGTGACGACCGATATCGATGCGGTCAGATGAGGTCAGGCCGTGCATTTTTTTGCATTCCGGGCAGGTTTCGTACTGCACGCGCCGCGCGGCAAGCTGGCTGTCGCTCAGCGCACCATTTTCCTGTAACAGACTGAGGGCGAAATCGATCTCTTTTTGTACGGCGTAAGGCTTGCCGCACTGACGGCAAGCGCACACGGGGAAATCAGCGGTCTCATACAGATCCTCTTTTTTCCACACCGACAGTTCAAAAGCGGGCGACAGGCTAATTGCTGCGGTTGGGCAGACTTCTTCACAGCGGGCGCAGAAAATACAGCGGCCTAAAAACAGTGACCAGCGAACGCTGTCGCCCGCTTCTGCGGTGGTCATGGTTAACGCATTTGAAGGGCAGGCGTTGGCGCACGCCCCGCAGGCGATACACTGTTGCGCGTTGTATTCCGGCTTGCCGCGAAAGTTAGCGACCATCGCCAACGGTTCTGCCGGATAGGCCACCGTGGCTTCACCGGTTTTCAGCACTTTTTTAATCAGTTTCAACATCGTGACGGCTCCTTAAAGCGGCGAATTTTTACGTTCGATGCCGTAGCGTTCGATCTCTTTGTAAGGCACCACCTGCGTGGTTTTCTTACGCACATCCACCACCGTCATCCGGTCGGTACAGGAGTAACAGGGATCGAGGCTGCCGATAATCAGCGGCGCATCAGAGACCGTGTTGCCGCGCAACATATAGCGCAGCGTTGGCCAGTTGGCGTAAGTGGCGGCGCGGCAGCGCCAGCGGAACAGTTTCTGATTGTCACCGGTCATGCTCCAGTGGATATCGTCGCCGCGCGGCGCTTCCGCAAAACCGAGCGCAAAGCGGTGCGGAATATAGGTAAAGCCTTCTACCATCAGCGGCCCGGCGGGCAGGTTTTGCAGGCCGAACTCAATCATATTCAGCGCGTTAAACACTTCGTTGATACGCACTTTCAGGCGCGAGTAAACGTCATTGCCGGTTTCGCTGCACAGCGTAAACGGCAATTTGGCGTAGCCCGCGTAGGGGTGATCCTGACGCATATCGCGCCGGTGTCCGCTGCCGCGCACCATTGGCCCGACATTGCCGAAATCGCGTGCGACCTGCGGATCAAGAATGCCCACGCCCACGCTGCGCTGTGTGGTGTTCGGCGTGCTCAGCAGGATATCCACCAGATCGTTCAGTTCGCGGCGCATGCTGCCCGCCAGCGCGATAGTCTGTATCATGTCCTGTTTCAGGATGTCGCGGCGCAGGCCGCCAATCAGGTTCATACCGTAGGTTTTACGCGCGCCGGTGAGAATTTCCGCCATCTTCATCGACTGCTCGCGTACGCGGAAAAACTGCATAAAGCCGGAGTCAAAGCCTACAAAGTGGCAGGCAAGGCCGAGGTTAAGCAGATGGCTGTGCAGGCGCTCCACCTCCAGCAAAATCGAGCGGATCATCTGTGCCCGTTCCGGCACCACGATGCCCATCGCATTTTCTACCGATGAGGTGTAAGCCACGCTGTGGGTAAAACCGCAGATGCCGCAGACGCGATCCGACAGAAAGGTGACTTCGTTATAACCCATGCGCGTTTCGGCCAGCTTTTCCATGCCGCGATGCACGTAAAACAGGCGATAGTCAGCATCAATAATGTCTTCGCCATCGACAAACAGCCGAAAGTGTCCGGGTTCGTCAGATGTGACGTGCAACGGTCCGATCGGCACAATTTTATTGCCTGCTTTGGTCTCGGAAATAAACGGATAGGTTTCCTCATCGGTGGTGGGGGCGGGACGCTGGCGATAGTCCATGGCGTCTTTACGCAGCGGGTAGAGATCGTCGGGCCAGTCGTCCGGCAGCACCAGGCGCCGCTCATCCGGCAGGCCCACCGGGCGCAGGCCGTACATATCGCGGACTTCACGTTCGCCCCAGACCGCCGCCGGTACGCGTGGCGTGACCGACGGAAACTCCAGGGAAATCGGGCTGACCTCGGCGCGCACGGTGATCCAGCATTTCACCCCTTGCTCCATCGATAACACATAGTAAAGGGCATAGTGGCCGCACAGCGTGCGCTCATCATTGCCGAACAATACGGAAAGCCAGCCGCCCTGCTGATAACAGAGCCATTCGACCACCTCCGGCAGCGCGTTGAGTTTGATGGTCACCGTGAGTTGGGTATCGGTCTGCCATTCGCTGCGCGTTATCGCAGCAGGAAACTGCTGCGCCAGCGCCGCCAGGTACGCTTTACCGACCGGGTTCTGATTTAATGCGGTAGTTAATTCACTCATTACACAACCTCTTTCCGCCGCAGCGGAGTAAACAATCTCGGCTCAGCCCGCCGCCAGCCAGGAGACCAGCGCCAGAAACGCCAGCCCAAAACCCGCCCAGGTGAAACGAGCAGTTTTAAGAAAGCGCAGCCGCGCCACGCTGTTTTCAATCAGTGCCATCAGCAGCACGGCAAGGGTTAATTTGACCAGCCACAGCGCGGCGGCCAGCAGTAGCGCGCCGAACGTAAGCTGTTGCGCCTGCCCGAACGGTAAAAACAAACCAACAAAGAGCTGCAACACCACCAGTTGCTTCAGGCTGATGCCGATTTTCACTACCCCCAGCGCTGCGCCGGAATACTCTGACAGCGGCCCCTCCTGTAGCTCTTGCTCAGCTTCAGCCAGATCGAACGGCAGCTTGCCCATTTCGATCCAGGTGGCAAAGGCGCAGGCCAGCGCGGCCAGCATCAGCGTGAGGGACGAGGAAAAAGGCCACTGCAGCACCCGCGCCGCAATAGCGCTCAGCGAGGTCGAACCGGCAGCCAGCGCCGCCATCCACAGGCCAAGCAGCAGAATCGGCTCAACCAGCACGCCCAATACCGCTTCACGACTGGCACCAATGCCGGTAAATGTGCTGCCGGTATCCAGCCCGGCAATGGCAAACACAAAGCGCACGATGGCAAACAGATAAATGATGGTGATGAGATCGCCCACCGCACCCAGCGGCGAAGCCACGGTAACCATCGGCAGGGCGGTCGCGATAACCAGCAGGCTACCGGTTAACAGATAAGGCATGGTGCGAAACGCCAGGCCGGAGGCCGCGGGCGCCACGCTCTGACGTCCCAGCAGCTTAATGATGTCGCGGTACTCCTGAAGCAGGTCAGGCCCGCGACGGGTATGCATGCGCGCGCGTAACATGCGGCTAAAACCGGCAACCAGCGGCGCCAGCGCCAGCAGCGCCAGCGCCTGAACCAGCGCCAGCGGCCACAGGGAAGTGGAAACTAATTCAGAAGGATTCATGATGGGTTCCTCAGGCAAACGCCACAACCAGCAGCACGGCCAGTTCGATAAAAGCCAGCCGACGGCAAACCGCGCCTGGCCATCCCTGATGCAGCACATTGACCAGCCCGCCCGTCGCGCACTGACGCAGGCGATAAAGCGGGGCGAACATCACCCGCAGCGGCTGGGCAAAGCCGGTGGCGGTAACCACCATTTCGGCAGAATGGCTGTAGCCGCAGGCCCAGGCCGTGCCACGTCGGCGGTTTGGCAGGCGCGCGCCGCGCAGAGCAATCGTTATCAGCCACGGCAGCAGCGGCATCGACAGCAACAGCAAGGCAATCATCGGGGGAGAGACCTGAGAAACCGGCGAGACGGTAATACCATGCTGCGCCAGGGGTTGAGCCGCGCTGTGCAGTACCGCAGCGCTAACGGCGGCAAAGAAGGGAATCAGCCACGGCGCGGCGACGCCGACCATCACGCACAGCAGCGCCAGCAGCAGGCTGCTTGATCGCATCGCCAGCGGGGCCGGTGAGGCAGCGGCGGCGGCGGGCGAACGCGGCGCGCCAAGAAACGTCACGCCAAAGACTTTGGCGATACACATCAGCGCCAGCGCGCCGGTTAATGCCAGGCCCACCGCCAGCAGCGGGCCGAGCAGCCGCGCCACAAAGGCATGGCTGCCGCTAAGCTGGAACAGCGACTGATAGAGCAGCCATTCACTGGCAAAACCGTTCAGCGGCGGCAGCGCCGCCATCGACATCAATCCAATCAGCATGGCGATAGCGGTGCCAGGCATGCGCCGCGCCAGGCCGCCGAGCTTCTCCATATCTCGTATCCCGGTCTGCTGTTCAATTTCTCCGGCGCCAAGAAACAGGACGGTTTTGAACAGGCCGTGATTAAACAGATGGAACAGCGCGGCCAGCAGCGCCAGCGTTGCCAGCAGCGGCATATGCAGCGCCACGCCCACCATCGCGCCGCCAACGCCGAGCAAAATAATGCCGATATTCTCCAGCGTGTGATAAGCCAGCAGGCGACGAATGTCATGCTCCATCAGCGCGTAAAGGCCGCCGAAAAAAGCGGTCAGCATCGCCAGCAGCAGCAGGGCGATTCCCCACCACAGCGGCGGCGCGCCGATAAGATCCAGGCCGATTTTTATTATCCCGGCGATGCCGGTTTTCATCAGCGCCGAAGAGAAAAGGGCGGCGGCGTGCGGCGGGGCGCTGGCATGCGACTGCGGAACCCAGGCGTGCAGCGGGATAACACCGGCGTATAGCCCGAACCCGATCAGCGCCAGCAGAAAGGCGGTGGACTTCACGCTCGCACTGAAAACGCTATGACGCAGCACGTCAAAATCCTGGCTGCCGCTGACGCGCCAGAGCAGCACAAAGGCTAACACCAGACAGAGCGTACCCACACGGCCCGACAAAAACTGATTGAGCGCGGCACGGCGGCTTTTAACGTCTTCGCCCAGCGCGATCAGAAAATAGGCGGCCAGCGCGGCCAGCTCCAGCAATAAGATCAGCGCCACGGCGTTGGCTGCGAGGTTGGCCGCTACCAGCGAGGCCAGCAATAAATGGCACAGCAGGCCACTGCGTGCGCGTTGAGCGGCATTGACGCCAGAGAAGCCCCAGGCGAACAGGCTGCAAAACAGCGCCGGAATGGTCAGCGCCAGCAGCAACAGCGCATTTAACGCGCTGAGCTCGGCGCGGAAAGCGATAACCGGCAGTTGAACCGTCTCGGTGGTGGTGCCGCGCAGTATCAGACAGGCTGCGCCGATAGCGGCCAGCGCGGCCAGCATCCCGCCACCGCCAATAATCGCACCGCTCAGGCGCGTGGCACCGGCCAGCAGGCTACCCGCCACGCCGCTTAGCAGCCAGATAAGCAGCGCCAGCGCCAGCAGCGAACCGGGAGTAAAAGCAAACAAAGCTGACATTATGCATTCTCCCTGTCTGAGGCAGTAAAGGCCACGATGCCCGCAGAGAGCGCGTTCATGGCATTCAGGCGTTTTTGCAGGCTGGCCTGGTGCGCCAGCACCGGCGTAACCAGCGTAATCGCCTGCGTAGGGCAGGTTTTAACGCAGGCCGGGCCATCCGGTGAGAAACTGCAAAGGTCGCATTTCACCGCCACCGCCCGCACGCCCGGCACGCAATCAACAAACGGACTAACCGCCGCAGGCGCTTCTGGCGCAGGCAGGGCTTTGCTGGTATGGCAACGGCGGGGAATATCCACCGGCTGGCTGCCGGCAAAGGTGATGGAGCCAAACGGACAGGCAATACCGCACAGCTTGCAGCTAATACAGAGGCTTTCATTAAGATAAATGGCGTTATCTTTACGGCCGATGGCATTGACCGGACAAACCTGCGCGCAGGGCGCATCTTCACACTGATGGCACATCACCGGCGCAGAATCGATCCGGTTGCGCATCACCTGCAAACGCGGCGCGGACTGCAGGCCATGCTGGCGGTGCGTCTGCGAACAACTGGCCATACAGGTATTGCAGCCGATACAGCGTTTGGGATCGGCAATAACATATTGATTCATGGCATGAGGGCTGCTCATGAAATCTCCTTTAATCAGGTTGGGCTGTTCGTCAAAAATGATGAAATCGTCAGTTAACATGACATTTCGACATTTTTGTCACTGCCCGCTGGGTGTTAAACGTCACTCTGAGATGGCAATGAACTGCTTTATTACACGACCGGAAAAATATTATTCAGGCCGGGTTAAGCAGCTGCTCTAATTGCGGGTAAATCGGCTGATTACCTTGCAGCGCATCAAACAGGCACTGGTAAATAGCGGCAATCTTATTCAGGTAATGGTCAAGAATGGCGGGTTTATCGCCGATGGGGATGGCGTCAACGGTGCCCTGTTCATTTAATTTCGCATGAGCGAAAGTGCTAAAGCGGGCAGGCGCGTCGGGCGAGGCGATATTAATGCTGTAAAGAATGTCATGGCTGAAAAAATCATCGCTTAAACGGATGCTGATAATAAAATGATTAAACAGCGCAAAGCGGATGTCGTCGCCTTCGCTATAGATAAACTCATGATTTATCTTTTTATTCTTTGCGCTGATTGCCTGTGTCAGGCTGTTTTGGTAGCTGTGCCACTGCGCTTTAAGTTGGTGGTTGCGGTTGGCAATATAATCCGCTTTGCTGCTCAGTTCGCTGAGTGTGCTCATGATAATTAACCGTTAATAAGTGATATAGGCTTTTCGACGCCTTAACTGACGACGAGAACGGGCGATATATCTCTGTTGGCATAAAACGTGCCAAATTGGAAAATTATCTAATATTTGCTGTTAAATCATTGGTGTGGATATTTCACTGCCTGCCAGCAAGGGACGCGATTAAAGCGTTTAGTGTCGATTTCGTCTTATTTCGACACTGCTGTCGTCACCTGCCTGCCGCTCTTCTTATTTAGGGAATATATTTCGCTGCGCCTGCGCTGTTAATAACGTTATTAAAAGTGGCATTGATATTGCAGTTATTCATCGGGTCATCTGTTAACGGTGAAAAATAATGCATGAAATTACGCTGTGCCAGTGCGCGCTGGAAATGATCGAGCAGCATGCCCGGCAGCATAATGCCCGGCGAATTACGGCGGTATGGCTGGAGATCGGCGCTTTTTCCTGCGTGGAGCCAGAAGCGCTGCGCTTCTGTTTTGATGTCGCCTGCCGTGAAACGCTGGCCGAAGGCTGCCTGCTGCATCTGGAAACGCCGGCGGCAGAGAGCTGGTGTCACGATTGCCAGCAGGCGATCGCCCTGCTTAGCCCCGGCGTGCTGATTTGCCCGCAATGCGGCGGGCGCCACCTGCGGGTTAACGCCGATGACGGCATGAAAATTAAACGTATTGAAATTGCATAACGGGCATTACGCATGCCTGGGGAGAAATGATGTGTACAACCTGCGGCTGCGCCAGCGGCGAGATACAAATTGAGGGCTTCAACGGCGCGCATGCCCCTGTTCACCAGCACGGTCTGCCTTTTGCTCCGCGTCGGCTGGTGGATATTGAGATCGATATTTTGGCGAAAAATAATCATATCGCCGACCATAACCGCGCGCATTTTGCCGCCGCATCCATCCTGGCGCTGAACCTGGTATCCAGCCCTGGCTCCGGGAAAACGACCTTGCTGACCCGCACGCTCACGCAGCTGGCCGCTCAGGTAAGCTGCGCGGTAGTCGAGGGCGATCAGCAAACCACCAACGATGCCGATCGCATTCGCGCCACCGGCGTACCGGCGATTCAGGTTAATACCGGCAAAGGCTGTCATCTGGATGCGCAAATGGTGCATGACGCGCTGCATCAGATGGCGCTACAGAATAACAGCCTGCTGTTTATTGAGAATGTCGGCAACCTCGTCTGTCCAGCCAGCTTTGATCTGGGCGAGCGGCATAAGGTTGCGGTGTTGTCGGTGACCGAGGGCGAAGACAAGCCGCTGAAATATCCGCATATGTTTGCCGCCTCCAGCCTGATGATCCTGAACAAAATCGATCTGCTGCCCTATCTCGATTTTGACGTGGCAGCCTGCATCGCCAACGCGCGCCAGGTTAATCCACAAATTGAGGTGATTCAGCTCTCAGCAACCCGTGGCGATGGTATGGATTGCTGGTTGAACTGGCTGGAGCAGCAGCGATGTGTATAGGCATTCCGGGGAAAATCATTGCGCTGCATCCACAACAGGCCGATTGCGCCTGGGCGGACGTCTGCGGTATGCGCCGCGAAGTGAATATTGCGCTGATCGCTGAGGGCGATCGTCAGCAGCTGATTGGCTGCTGGGTATTGATTCACGTCGGCTTTGCGCTGAGCAAGCTTGACGAGCAGGAAGCGCAGGAGACGCTGGCGGCGCTGCACGCCATGGAAGAGGTGGAAGCGGATGTGGCGATGTTCCTTGGCGCGGGAGAGAAAAGATAATGCGTTTTGTTGATGAGTTCCGCGATGCAAAACTGGCGGAAACGCTGCTTGAACGTCTGCATCAGCGGGCGGCGCAGCTGCCGTTTACGGCAGAAAAACCAATGCAAATTATGGAAGTGTGCGGCGGACATACGCACGCCATCTTTAAATTTGGTCTGGATAAGCTGATACCGCCGCAATTGGCGTTTATTCACGGGCCGGGCTGTCCGGTTTGCGTGCTGCCGATGGGGCGCATTGATGCCTGCTGTGAAATTGCCGCACAGCCGCAGGTGATTTTTTGCACCTTTGGCGATGCGCTACGCGTGCCGGGTAAGCAGGGATCGCTGATGCAGGCACGTGAGCGCGGTGCGGATGTGCGGGTGGTTTATTCGCCGCTGGATGCGCTGGCGCTGGCGCGGCAACATCCACAGCGTCAGGTGGTCTTTTTCGCGCTGGGTTTTGAAACCACCATGCCGGTCACCGCCGTGACGCTACAGCAGGCGCGGCGCGAAAAGCTCACGAATTTTAGCGTTTTTTGCCAGCACATCAGCCTGATACCCACGTTGCGCAGCCTGTTACAGCAGGAAGATATGCGCATTGACGCCTTCCTTGCGCCAGGTCATGTCAGCATGGTGATCGGCACCGCGCCCTATCTGTTTATCAATCAACAGTTCGGCAAGCCGCTGGTGGTTAGCGGATTTGAGCCGCTGGATATGCTGCACGGTCTGCTGATGCTGGTGGAGCAGGTATGCGAGGCGCGCTGTGCCACGGAAAACCAGTATCGACGCGTGGTGCCGCCAGCGGGCAATCCGCTGGCGCAGCAGGCGATGCGCGAGGTGTTCCAGCTGGGCGGCAGCAGCGAATGGCGCGGGCTGGGGCTGATCGAGGCATCCGGCATTTCCCTGACGCCCGCCTATGCCGATTTTGACGCAGAACGGCGCTTTCATCCCCAGGCACAGGCCGTGGCGGACGATCCGCGCGCCCGCTGCGGCGAGGTGCTGACCGGACGCTGTAAACCGCATCAGTGCCCGCTGTTTGGTCGCGTCTGTACGCCGCATAACGCCTTTGGCGCGCTGATGGTCTCGTCTGAAGGAGCGTGCGCCGCCTGGTATCAATACCGACACCAGGAAACAAGCCCGGAACTTTCCCAACATCAACAGAGGATTGCAGGATGAATCAGCAACAGCCCGCCCGCTCGCAGCAGGTGGTTACGATGGCGCACGGCAGCGGCGGACGCGCTATGCAGCAGATGATTGAACGAATGTTTCTTTCTGCTTTCGCCAACCCCTGGCTGGATGAGCGTGAAGATAGCGCTCGCCTCTCTATCGCCGATCTTGGTCAGCAGGGCGATCGGCTGGCCTTTACCACCGACAGCTATGTTATTGATCCGATCTTTTTCCCCGGCGGCAATATTGGCACGCTGGCGGTGTGCGGCACGGCAAACGATCTGGCGGTGTGCGGCGCAACGCCGAACTATCTCTCCTGTGGTTTTATTCTGGAGGAGGGGCTGGCGCTTGACGATTTGCAGGCGATTGTTAACGCCATGGCGCAAACGGCGCAGGCCGCCGGTATCGCCATCGTTACCGGCGATACCAAAGTGGTGCAGCGCGGCGCCGCCGATAAAATTTTTATTAACACCGCGGGTATTGGCGCGATCCCTGCGACGGTGAACTGGGCGGCAAAAAACATTCAGCCCGGCGATAAGATTGTGGTGAGCGGCACGCTTGGCGATCACGGTGCCGCCATCCTTAATCTGCGTGAAGGTTTGGGCATGGATTTGGGCGTGCAAAGCGACTGTGCGGTGCTGGCGCCGTTAATTGCGCCGCTGCGCGCAGGCTCTGGCGTACATGCCCTGCGTGACGCCACGCGCGGTGGCGTTAACGCCATTCTGCATGAGTTCGCCGAAGCCTGCGGATATGGAATAACGATTGATGAAGCCGCGCTGCCGGTTAAACCCGCGGTAAGAGGGATTTGCGAGCTGCTGGGGCTGGAGCCGCTGAATTTTGCCAATGAAGGGAAAGTGGTGCTGGCGGTTGCGGCTGAGGCGGAAGAGGCGGTGCTGAACCTGCTGCGTCGCCATCCGCTGGGCGTGGATGCGGCAACGATTGGGGAGGTGACCCCTACGCCGCAGGTTACGCTGCGCGGCTTACTGGGCGTATCGCGCCAGCTAATGTTGCCGCATGCGGAACCTTTACCTCGCATTTGTTGATCTCGCCTGGGATGGTGTATGACGAAGGGCGTAAGATCCCCCTTCCTTTCTGTTAATCCATTGCTGTTCAACATCCATGCTAGCGAAAAAAAATGCTGTCTACAGTGCAACGATGAGCACGAAAAAACACAAAGGCGTACTTGAGCTGACGCGCACCTTGCTTCAACAACCGTCTATGGCCGCGTTAACCGAAACCCTGAATCAACTGGTGCTAAACACCGGTATTGCCGAGAAGGTTTCGCTGGTGCTGTTTAACGATCGGAGCGAACGCGTGAGTTTTTACGGCATGGATGCGCGCCATCAACCGCTCTGTTACAAAGATGAAACCCTGTTGGCGACCGGGCCGGTCAATGCGCTGCTGCACAATCCGCAGATTCAGGTCTGGCGTAGCGAGGCATTACATCAGCGCTATCCGCAACTGGCGGTGCTCAACCTTTATCCACTGTTCACCGATTACTGCCTGGTGCCGTTGCAGGCCTCTGCGGGGCTGTTGGGCGGCTGCGAGTTTTTTCGGCAACATGCGCAGCCCTTCACGGAAGAGGATAAAGAGGGGCTGCATCAGCTCTGTACGCTGGTGGCTATTGCCATCGAACAGATCCAGCTACGGGAAAAGATGCAGCTACAACAGTCGCTGCTGCGCCATGAGCGCGACGATTTCAGTATTCTGGTGGATATCACCAATGCGGTGCTGTCAAAGCTGGATTTAGATGAACTGACCGGCGAAATCGCCAAGGTTATTCATCACTTTTTTCATATCAATGCCATCAGCATTGTGCTGTGCGACGCCGGTAAAGAGAGCGAACAGGCCAGCGTATATGCCACGCACTATGTGCAGGCACATCTGGCGAAGCGTGAGCAGTCGCGCAAAGATCTGGCCGGTTCGCTGGAACAGCAGGTGATGAAAAGCGGCGAAATGTCGCTGACCAGCGTAGAACCGTCGAAAAAGCGGCAAGGCGAGCAGGGCAGCCTGTTTCAGCAGCTCTGGGCGGATCAGGTGAAAACGCTCTGTATTTTACCGCTGCGTTTTGGTCATAAAACACTGGGCGTGCTGAAACTGGCGCAGCCTCAGCCCGATAATTTTAATGCGGCCAATCTGCGGGTGTTACAGCAGATCGCTGAGCGTATTGCCATTGCGGTTGATAATGCGTTGGCCTATCAGGAAATCAAAAGCCTGAAAGAGAAGTTGCAGCATGAAAACCGTTATCTGACCGAGCAGATCAACAGCGAAAGCGCTGACTTCTGCGATATTGTCGGGCGCAGCCCGCGCATGTCAGAAGTGCTGAAACAGGTGCAAATTGTCGCCAAAAGCGACTGTTCAGTGCTGATCCTGGGCGAAACCGGCACCGGCAAAGAGCTGATAGCCAGAGCGATACATCATTTGAGCGAGCGACGCGATCGGCGCATGGTGAAGATGAATTGCGCCGCCATGCCAGCCGGACTGATGGAAAGCGATCTGTTCGGCCATGAAAAAGGGGCATTTACCGGCGCCACCTCACAGCGGATGGGACGTTTTGAACTGGCCGATGAAGGCACGCTGTTTCTGGATGAGGTGGGTGAAATCCCGCTGGAGCTGCAGCCCAAGCTGCTGCGTATCCTGCAGGAGCAGGAGTTTGAACGGGTGGGCGGCAGTAAACAGATCTCGGTGAACGTGCGGGTAATTGCTGCCACCAACCGCGATCTACAGCAGATGGTGAATGATAAAACGTTCCGCAGCGATCTCTATTACCGGTTAAATGTTTTCCCTATCGTGATCCCGCCGCTACGTGAACGCCCGGAAGATATTCCGCAGTTAGTGAAATATCTGACGCATAAGATCTCCCGGCGTATGAAGCGGACCATTGAGAGTATCCCGGCGCATACCCTACGCCAGTTGAGCCAGATGCCGTGGCCGGGCAATGTGCGTGAGCTGGAAAATGTTATTGAGCGCGCGGTGCTGCTTACTCAGGGCAGCGTGTTAGATTTGCCGCTGCCAGCGCTCGACGCGCCCGTTGCCATGGCCGCCGCCGCCGCGCCTGCTGCTGCCGTGGCAATTCAGGAGACCGACGAGCGCGAACGCATTCTGCAAGTGCTGAAAGAGACCAACGGCGTGGTTGCCGGGCCGCGTGGGGCAGCCTGTCGATTAGGATTAAAGCGCACCACATTGCTGTCGCGCATGAAAAAACTAGGCATTAAGGCGAAGTAAACCGCGTGCCAGCCGGGTGGGCGATCGGTCACGAAGAGTGCGGCGAAGCAGCAGGCGGTATCGTCAGCTAAGCTAAGCATCAGTTAGCATACGCAGAGGCAGGATAATGGCGGAGATAAAACTTGTTGCAGTAGATATGGACGGCACGTTCCTTGACGATGGGAAAAATTATAACCGTGCGCGCTTTGCCGAACAGTATGCAGCGCTGAAGGCGCGCGGCATTCGCTTTGTTGTCGCCAGCGGCAACCAGTATTATCAGCTACGAAGCTTTTTTCCGGATATCGCGCATGAGATCGCCTTTGTGGCGGAAAATGGCGCTTATATCGTCGAGGCGGGCGAGGATCGCTTTGTCGGTGAGTTTCCGCAGGGCGACGTGGCGAAAATTATCGATACCCTGGCGCGCGGTAACTATCCTGAGCTGAATTATGTGCTGTGCGGCTATCACAGCGCCTGGTATTTCTCTTCTACGCCCGCCGTCTATCTGGAAAAAATGCGTCGCTACTGTCATCGCCTTCAGCCAACCGAACGGCTGGATGACATTGACGATCGCCTGTTTAAATTTGCGCTGAATCTCTCGGATGAGTACGTTTCTGTGCTGATGGCGGATATTGAGCGGCATCATGCCGGCGTTGCGACCGCCGTCACCAGCGGTCATGGCTCGGTTGATCTGATTATTCCGGGTTTGCATAAAGCGCACGGGCTGGCGCTGTTGCAGCAGCGCTGGGGGATATCCCACGAGCAGGTGGTGGCGTTTGGCGACGGCGGCAACGACCTGGAGATGTTAAACCAGGCCGGATTCGGTTACGCGATGGCTAACGCGCCGGACAGGGTAAAGGCGGCGGCGGGGTACCAGGCGCCCTCAAACAATCAAGAGGGCGTGCTGGAGGTGATTCAACAGCTGCTGGAAGGGCGAGGGGCCTTCGCTTAAGCCGTGCAGCTGTAGGCCTGTTGCAGCATCCAGCGCTGTTGCTCGGCGCTGTAATTGACCAGCGAATTTTTACTGTTGGCGCGCGCCAGTATCCACTCGACGTCACTGGCGCTCAACGGCGGTTTTTGCTGCCAGAAAGGAAACGGCGCATGTTGCTGGAGCCACTGCGCCAGGGCGCTTGCGGGTTCCGGGTGCGTTACGCCAAATAACGCCAGCTGTAGCTCCGCCATTAATGCCTGCTGTTGCGGATGCGCGCTATTATCCAGCAGCGCTAAAAAGGGAAGCAGTAAGCGGCCACAGACTTCACCGTGATGATACGCCTTGATCGCGCCCAGCTCGCCCGCGATGCCGTGGATCACGCCCAAACCCGCCATGCTCAGGCTTAAGCCGCCCAGCCATGACGCCATCAGCATCGCTTCGCGCGCCTCGGCGCCTTGTTGGTCCTGACGATGCAGATTCGGCCAGCCTTTAATAAACTGCCGCATGCCGTTAAGCGCGGTTTCGCGGGTAAAGAGGTTCCCTTTGGCGGAAAGCCAGGCTTCAAACAGATGCGTAAAGGTATCAATGGCGCAGCAGGCCAGCACCTTATCCGGCGCGCCAGCCAGTAAATCCGCATCCAGGATAGCAATTTGCGGCACAAAATTCGCATGACGCAGAGAGGCTTTCACCTTGATATCGCCCTGGTCAGTCACCACCGCGTTCTGCGTGACTTCACTACCGGTGCCAGCCGTGGTGGGTATGGCAATCACGGGCAATGTCGCACCGCTGACCGGCGTATCGCCCACTTTCTCCAGATAACGCAGGGTATTCAACGGATACTGGCTCACCGCAGCGAAAGCTTTGGCGGCGTCCAGCACGCTGCCGCCGCCGATTGCTACCACACGTTCTACTTTGCCACGCCAGCGCGCGACCCAGCGATCGATATCATCCGGCGAAGCTTCGCGGGTAACCACCTCATGGCCGATTAGCAATGGCTGAAGCGCCGGAGCGATGGCGGCGTAATGGGTGCTGTTCAGAAAGGAGCGGCCGCAAAATAACAGCGTCGCCTGCGGTGTCTGCTGAAGAAGCGGTAGCAGCTGTTGCAGGCTGCCGCGGCCAAAAAAAGTTTGTCGGTTAGTAATCGTCTGGCTGGTTAACACGTTTAGTCCCGCCATGGTTTTTTAAGGAGAGAAGAGTTTACCAGCCTGGCGCTGCGCTATGGATAGCAACCCGCGGTTAACACAGCGGTAAAAAGTTGATCACCTTCGCAAATTAATAATTCTCCTCACGGCGCAGATTCCAGTGACAATTTGTTACCGCTACCATGTTATCGGTAACAATATGGCAGGGCGTTCATTTGCTGCTAAGTATGTCACTCAGTTTATTCCTGTCGTGACCCACAATGATAAAGTCGGTCGTTATTCCTGGCGGCCATTCACCGGAGAAAAATTATGCCATTAGTTATCGTTGCGGTTGGGGTCGCGCTACTGCTCCTGCTAATGATTCGCTTCAAGCTTAATGGATTTATCGCGCTGATCCTGGTTGCGCTGCTGGTGGGCGTTATGCAGGGCATGCCGGTTGATAAGGTGATCGCCTCCATCAAAGCGGGCGTTGGCAGCACCCTTGGCGGCCTGGCGCTGATCATGGGCTTTGGCGCGATGCTGGGGAAACTGCTGGCGGACTGCGGCGGCGCACAGCGGATTGCCACCACGCTTATCGCTAAATTTGGGCAGCGTCATATTCAGTGGGCGGTGGTGTTAACCGGCTTTACCGTGGGTTTTGCCCTGTTCTATGAGGTGGGTTTTGTGCTGATGCTGCCGCTGGTTTTCAGTATCGCCGCCTCTGCGCGCGTGCCGCTACTCTATGTCGGCGTGCCGATGGCTACCGCCTTATCCGTTACCCATGGCTTTCTGCCGCCGCATCCGGGTCCAACCGCTATCGCCACGCTGTTCGACGCCGATATGGGCAAAACCCTGCTGTTTGGTACGCTGCTGGCGATCCCGACGGTGATTCTGGCGGGGCCGGTTTATGCGCGCTTCTTGAAAAATATCGATAAGCCAATCCCGGAAGGGCTGTATAACCCGAAAACCTTTAGCGAAGCGGAAATGCCGGGTTTTGGCGTGAGCGTCTGGACGGCACTTGTGCCGGTTATTCTGATGGCGTTACGCGCGGTGGCGGAAATGGTGCTGCCAAAAGGTCATGTTCTGCTGCCCTGGGCTGAGTTCTTTGGCGATCCGGTGATGGCAACGCTGATTGCCGTGTTAATTGGCATTTTCACTTTTGGTCTGAATCGTGGCCGCAGTATGGATGAGGTGATGAATACGCTGGCTGACTCCATCAAGATCATCGCCATGATGCTGCTGATTATCGGCGGTGGCGGCGCGTTTAAACAGGTGCTGGTGGACAGCGGCGTGGATAAATATATTGCCGGGCTGATGCACGCTACCAACCTGTCGCCTATTTTCATGGCCTGGTCGATTGCCGCCGTGCTGCGTATCGCGCTGGGATCGGCTACCGTCGCGGCGATTACCGCCGGTGGTATTGTCGCGCCGCTGATCGCCACCTCTGGCGCCAGCCCGGAGCTGATGGTGATCGCCGTAGGGGCCGGTAGCGTGATTTTCTCGCACGTTAATGACCCAGGCTTTTGGCTGTTTAAAGAGTACTTTAACCTGACTATCGGCGAAACCATACGCTCCTGGTCAGCACTGGAAACCATTATTTCCGTGTGCGGCCTGGTGGGATGTTTACTGTTGTCCGCCGTTATCTAAGTTAACGCAGTCGCGCAGCCCGCTATCCCTCAGCTGCGCGACTGGCCGAAGCATTTCACATCACGGGGCACGCAGCGGCCCCGCTGTTTAATGCGGCTGGGTAAATCCTGCTTTAATCATCTGCTCGCGCAGCGCCTGTGTGATTTCACGGTTACCGCCGGTGATCGGGAAGATCACGTTATTGACCACATCATCCAGATAATGCTCATCAAACTCCTGTAAAGAGAGCTGATCGCCGCCCTCGTTGTTGATGGCAATGGAGCCTTTGATGTGATTACCCGCGTGGTTCGCCTTCAGGCAATACCTGCCCATATTGGTATTAATCGTACTCATAAAGCCTCCTTTTTACAGGCTGACAAAATGTCACTAAGAGACTGGGTTAACACCCGCATTAAGTTTAGCGGCCTTTAGTGAGCAGATCGAAGCGGCAGGGCGGGGGACGGCCGCAGGGCGCGATCTGCATCGCAAAAATGCAGAATTGTTTTTCTTAACTATACTTAAGCAACAGATAACGCTGCGGTTGTTGGCAAGGTGACAAGCAGACTTTGTTAACAGTGGACCACAGCTCAATTTACTCATCGGCTGTCAGGCCTACAGGGAGAATGGAATGAAAATTATACTGTGGATTATCGCGATTATCTTTATTGTTGGCTTACTGACGCTTACCGGCGTATTCAAAATCCTGTTTTAATACGATTAGCGGCACCTCAGGCAGGTGCCGCTTTTCTAAGGCGCCAGCCTGTTATTGCGTTGTCCGATCAGACAACGGGCAATAGGGTCTACCTCAGTGTTGGGCAGCACATCCTGTACGGTAAAAGGTTTAAAACAATAAGCACATACCGCGCCGTGGTGAAATTTCCCTTTTTGGTCCCCGGTAGTATAGCGAAACCTTTTACTGCCACAGGCGGTACATCTTATTTTCATGACCATCCTTATCTTCCTTACTGCTGATTTCGCGGCGTGAAATATCTTAGCAAAAACAGACAAAAGATCTATAAATTTACTTAATATGTTTAAGGTGGTTATGATCACTTTGTAAATCAATGAAAAGTAAGTAAATTTAATGCATCAGATAAACGGCATGCTCGGCAATGGCCTGATAAAAGCGGCTTTCATTGATGCATGGCAACAACCGGGCAAATCGTTAGCCTGGGTTATCAGTTTCTTATCAGCAACAGATTAGCGCTGACGGCTTAACGCCAGGACAGCAAGCTCTCACTGGGGCCTGGCTGCTAAAAATGGGATCAGTGCAGATGTGACAGAGAAGCGGTAACGTTGTGATGATAAAAAACAGCGTTTATCTTTTGCGCAAAGTTTTTATTGCTGAGGGTGATAATTCTTCATGGTTAAGATTGAGGCGGGCAAAAAAAACCGTTTTTAGCGTTTTTTACGCATTTGCCAAGCCCACTGTGCCGCTTGCTTATAAAAACACTTAATTTATAATATCTTGCGAAGGAGAAAGGGAAGAGTAAACGCTTAAGATGCTTTCTTATGGTCCTGCTTGCCCCCGCGACAAAATGGTCACATACGAAAAAATAGCGATATTTATCACTTTTTCTTCACGACGCACTGGACAAAAGGCGCGGCAATTGCTGTACTTAACCCCGACACAGTTTAGTGTCCATTTTTCATGTAAAGGTAATATAGATGTCCAAGATCAAAGGTAACGTTAAGTGGTTTAATGAGTCCAAAGGATTCGGCTTCATTACTCCGGAAGATGGCAGCAAAGACGTATTCGTACACTTCTCTGCTATCCAGAGCAATGGTTTCAAAACCCTGGCCGAAGGTCAGCGCGTTGAGTTTGAAATCACTGACGGCGCAAAAGGCCCATCTGCTGCTAACGTTATCGCTCTGTAAGTTAACAGTCAGAATTTTAAAAACCCGCCATCAGGCGGGTTTTTTTTTATCTGTATCAACGGTAGAGATATATCCCGATAAACGTTACCAGCGAAACGCAGCTTAACGTCAGCGCAAAAAGCTCAGACAGGCAATGCGGCATCAGATTCTTCATCACGACTTCTCCCGGTAAAAACTCTGCTTAGTGTGCCGTTGCAAGATTAAGGAAACATTAATTATTGCGTCACTGCACATAAAAAGCGGCAAAGGTATTTTGCCCTCTGCATCTGCTTGCTTCCGCGCCTTAACTACGGCTATAAACAGTAATCTCAACGCGGTAAGCGCACCTGAAGGAGGCGCGATGCATATTCGTCCCGCTCAAAGCACAGACAGTTTTGCCTTAATCTCTTTACTGACCGAATTAGGCTACGGCGGCACCGAAAGCCTGATGCATACCCGTTTACAGCAGCTAATTGCTGACCCAAATGAGAAGCTGATGGTGGCGGAAGATCGACAAACCGTGCTGGGCTTTTTATCGTTACATTTCATTCCTCAGTTGGCCTTTTCCGGTGATTTCGCCCGTATTAGCTATTTCTGCATTGCTGAAGGCGAACGCAGCAAAGGCGTGGGGCAGCATTTGCTACAGCATGCTGAACAGCTGGCGCGCGAGCGGGGCTGCGAACGAATGGAAGTGCATTGTCATGACGCACGCATTAAGGCTAACCAGTTTTACGCGCGTGAGGGCTATAGTGAATCGCCCTGTTATCGTATTAAATCGCTGGCAACGGGCGCCTAATCACCCTTAAGCTACGGCCTGCTGGCGTTACGGTAAAGCACGCCCGTTTTGCAGGCTAAAGCGGGATTAAGAAGGAGAGAAGATGAAAGTAGCTATGGGACAGTTTGCCGTTGCGCGGGAATGGCAGAAAAATGCGCAAACCTGTATTCAGCTGATGCAGCAGGCGCAACAGGGCGGTGCAGAGTTACTGGTGCTGCCTGAAGCGGTGCTGGCGACCGATATGCAGGACCCTGCTCTGGCAATAAGGGAGGCGCAGCCGCTGGACGGCGCTTTTCTTACCCAGCTGCTAACCGCCAGCCGACAGAGCCCGCTTACCACGCTGTTAACCCTGTATGTTCCTGACGGCCCGAATAAGGCGATTAACGCGCAGGTGGCGCTACGCGGCGGCGAAATCGTCGCACGCTACGATAAGCTGCATCTTTACGATGCGTTTGCCATGCAGGAATCACAGCGCGTTACCGCTGGCGAGGCGATTCCGCCGCTGGTAGAGGTGGGCGGAATGAAAATCGGCATGATGACCTGCTACGATATCCGTTTCCCGGAGCTGGCGCGGCGTCTGGCGCTGGATGGCGCAGAGGTGCTGGTATTGCCCTCAGCCTGGGTCAAAGGCCCGCAAAAAGAGAAGCACTGGGAAGTGCTGGTTACCGCAAGAGCATTAGAAAACACCTGTTATGTGATCGCGGTAGGGGAATGCGGCCCGCGTAATATTGGCGGCAGTTTGATTGTTGATCCGCTGGGCGTCGCCGTTGCCCGTGCGGCGGAAGAGCCTGCGCTGGTGTTTGCTGAGCTGGATGCGCAGCGTATTCAACGCGCGCGGGAAATGTTGCCGGTGTTAGCGAATCGCCGTTTCCGCCGTCCTGAACTGGACGCTTGAGCCAGCGTTACTGAATCCCTGCCAGCATAAGCTGTCGCCGCCTTAAGTAACGCGGCAAAAAGTTGTAATCTGTTACAAGTCACGGTTGTATTTGGTGACATTCTGCGCGTTAATAGCGCCAGTTGGCTTCTCGTGTAAAGTAAGAAGGTGTTATGGAAGGTTTCAGTATTGCCAAGCTACTGGTTATCGGTGCGTTGATCGTACTGTTATTCGGCACGAATAAACTCCGTTCGCTGGGTGGTGATTTAGGCGCCGCCATTAAAGGTTTTAAAAAAGCGATGAAGGATGACGATGCGGTTCCTGCGGCGAAAGCAGAAGAAATGCCAGCGGAACGCGTTACGCATAAAGAGTAAAATAAGCGGCAGCATTACGTTACAAAATGTAACCTGCCCGCTGCGATAAAAAGCCAGCTAAGCTGGCTTTTTTACGTGCGTAGCCTCTGTCGGGCACTATGCTAAGGGTTCGGGCTGCGGCTTCTACGTGCCGACCGGCATAAAAAAACGCAGCCCCAGAGCTGCGTTTTTTAGCGTGAAAGCCGTTATTTGACTTCCAGCCCTTTCGCCTGCAAGTCGGCATGATAGGAAGAACGCACAAAAGGACCGCACGCCGCATGGGTAAAGCCCATCGCCAGCGCTTCCTCTTTCATTTCTTCAAACTCCGCCGGACTGACATAACGCTGAACCGGCAGGTGATGGCGGCTCGGCTGCAGGTACTGACCCAATGTCAGCATGGTGACGCCATGACGGCGCAGATCGCGCATAACCTCCACGATTTCCGCATTGGTTTCACCCAAACCGACCATCAAGCCTGATTTGGTCGGGATGTGCGGATGCGCCTCTTTAAAGCGCTCCAGCAGCTTCAGCGACCACTCATAGTTGGCGCCGGGACGAACCTGACGATAAATACGCGGCACGTTTTCCAGGTTGTGGTTAAACACATCCGGCGGCGTGGCGGTCAGGATCTCAAGCGCGCGATCCATACGGCCACGGAAATCTGGCACCAGCGTTTCGATTTTAATCGTTGGATTTTTTTCACGAATCGCGGTGATGCAGTCAGCAAAATGCTGTGCGCCGCCGTCACGTAAATCGTCACGATCCACAGAGGTCACTACCACGTAGCGCAGGCCCATATCGGCAATGGTTTGCGCCAGTTTGGCAGGCTCATTGCTGTCGGGGGTAAGCGGACGACCGTGCGCGACATCGCAGAAGGGGCAGCGACGCGTACAGATAGCGCCAAGGATCATAAAAGTGGCGGTGCCGTGGTTAAAACATTCTGCAAGGTTAGGGCAGGAGGCCTCTTCACAGACGGAGTGCAGACCGTTTTTACGCATCGCCGCTTTAATGCCCTGAATGCGGCTGGAATCGGCGGGCAGTTTGATCTTCATCCATTCTGGCTTGCGCAACAACTCCTGACGTTCGGTGACCACGGTTTTCACCGGGATTAACGCCATTTTGTCTGCGTCGCGATATTTGACGCCGCGTTCCATCTGAATCGGTTTACTCATAAGCTTGCAGTTTCCAGGTTGGATTGCAGTTTGAAAAGAGGCGGTCACTCAACGAGTCGGCTGCTTTTTCAACTTTATTTGATAAAAGTGCAAAAATTATATCATTTCATCGGCTGACAAACAGCCTGACGGCGTGCTAAAAAGTTGCAAATTTGTAAAGCAGCCTGCACGGTTACAAAAAAGCGCAGCGTTCAGCGGGCTGCCAGCTGGCCTGTGGGATCGCAACCTGCTGCAGAAATTTTTCAATCAGCACCGGCTGCACCGCTTGCGGCGTAACCTCTGCACGAAAAGCGCTCAGCTGCGTCATCTCTAATCCGGCATAGCCGCAGGGATTGATACGCTGAAAAGGCGCAAGATCCATCGCAATATTCAGGGCCAGGCCATGAAACGAGCAGCCCTGACGGATGCGAAGCCCAAGCGAACAGATCTTTTTGCCATCAACATAGACGCCGGGCGCATCGGGGCGCGCATAGGCTGCGACATCATAATGCGCCAGCGTCTCCACCACCGTTTGCTCGATAGCGGTAACCAGCTGACGAACACCCAGCTTGCGGCGTTTCAGATCGATCAACACATACATCACCTGCTGGCCCGGACCGTGATAAGTCACCTGACCGCCGCGATCGCTTTGCACCACAGGGATATCGCCGGGCATCAGCAAATGCTCTGCTTTGCCCGCCTGTCCCTGGGTAAAAACCGGCGGATGCTCTACCAGCCATAGCTCATCGGGCGTATCGGCCGTGCGGCTATCGGTAAACTGATGCATAGCTTGAGAGACAGGTTCCCAGGGGCGCAGGCCCAGCGGGCGAACAATAAGAGGAGGCTGCTGCAAAACGTGCTTTCCGTTTCAGAGAAAGAAGGAAGTATAACGCTGCGCCTGGACGAGCTCTACCCGCCCAGGCTCATGCGCGTGCGGTTACAGCACCATACGCACAATTTCGATGTTACCCAGCTCTTCATACAGCGTTTCAATCTGCTCGATATGGGTGGCATTAATGGTAATAGAGACGGAGTGGTAGTTGCCTTTGCTGCTGGGTTTAACATCTGGCGTGTAGTCGCCCGGCGCATGGCGTTGCACCACTTCCACCACGTGATCAACCAGCTCAGGCTGCGCCAGACCCATGACTTTATAGGTAAAGGAGCAGGGGAATTCGAGCAGTTCGTTCAGTTTGGTTTTCATAGAGACTCCGGTGCTAAAAAAAGACTCCCGCCGTAGCGGGAGCTTACTGTTATTCAGGTTATATGGGCGAAAAAGGCAAATATCAACCGCCCGCGCGCCTTAACCGAACCAGTGGTGGAACATTAGCTTAATATAATCCACGATGCGGCTAAAGAAACCGCCTTCGGTGACTTCATTCAACACCACCAGCGGACGCTGCTCGATGGTTTTGCCATCCAGCTGGAAGTTAATGGTGCCGACCACCTGGTTTTTCTGCAGCGGCGCATGCAGTTCGGTATTGTTCAGCACGTAGCTGGCTTTCAGATCTTTCATGCGGCCACGCGGGATAGTGAGATACATATCCTTGCTGACGCCCAGCTGAACGCGATCGCTGTCGCCGAACCATACCGGCTCAGAGGCGAACTCTTTGCCCGCTTTCAGTGGTGCAACGGTTTCAAAGAAGCGGAAGCCCCACGTCAGCAGCTTTTTGCTTTCAACTTCACGCCCTTTATAGGTATGACCGCCCAGGACCGCGGAGATCAGGCGCATCTGGCCTTCAGTGGCCGAGGCCACCAGGTTATAACCGGCAGCGTTGGTATGGCCGGTTTTGATGCCGTCAACGCTCAGGCTGGTATCCCACAGTAAACCGTTACGGTTTATCTGGCGGATATTGTTGAACGTAAACTCTTTCTCTTTATAAACCGCATACTCTTCCGGCACATCACGGATCAGCGCCTGGCCAATCAGCGCCATATCGCGTGCGGAACTGTATTGCCCATCAGCATCCAGCCCGTGCACCGTCTGGAAGTGGGTGTTTTGTAAGCCCAGCGCTTTAACATAGTTGTTCATCAGGCCAACAAACGCATCCTGACTGCCTGCGACATAGTCCGCCATGGCGACGCAGGCGTCGTTACCGGATTGCAGCACGATACCGCGCGTCAGCTGAGAAACCGGCACGCGATCGCCCGGCTTCAGGAACATCAGCGAAGAGCCACGGAACACCGGATTACCGGTTGCCCAGGCATCCTGGCCCACGGTAACCAGATCGTCCTGATGAATTTTTCCTGCTTTCACCGCCTGACCAATAACATAGCTGGTCATCATTTTTGTCAGGCTGGCGGGATCGCGACGCGCATCCGCGTTCTTTTCAGCAAGCACTTTCCCGGAGTTATAGTCGATCAGGATATACGCTTCTGCGTCAATATCCGGTACGCCAGGGATCATGGTTTTTAGATTAATATCTTCAGCCAGCGCGGCCTGGCTCAGGCTCAGGGCAATCACGGTGCCCGCCGCCAGGCGCTTAAAATAGTGACAGGTTTTCAGCGTATTCATGTTAGGGACAACATCATCCGTGGAAGTGAGTGAAAAAAGTGCCTTACTATAACAAAAGGCGTTTTTACAGGCATCCAACTTCGCGTTGACAAAATACACAGCCAGCCTGCTCGCTGTTGTATTCACGCCAGGTGGACGCCATGCGTTTTTACATGCCGCTTTGAATCACGGTAATAAAGGATTGCTGGCTGGCTTCACTGATTAGCCGCTGCTGTAACGCCGCCGCCTGTTGACGTGAAGCAAACGGTCCCAGCTGTACGCGATAAATTTTACCGTTGCTGGCGATCGCCCCCGGCACGCCAAACTGCGATTTCAGTTTATCAGCCCACTGTTGCGCCCGTCCGGCATCGCTGAGCGCGCCCACCTGAACCACATAATTTCCAGCTGCGGCAGGTGCCGCCGCCGGTGCGCTGCTTGCCGCAGGGGACGGCGCTGCCGCTGGCGTTTCCGGCTCGCTGCCTTCCAGCACGCCTGACTGCAACGGCGTCGGCGCGCCCAGAAAACCGCTGCTACGTACTGGCGCACCCATGTTGCTATCGCTGGTTAATGTACTGTTATCAACCGGATGCACATCCTGCGGCTGTTCAGTTGCCGCGGGCTGCGCCATCGCTGCGCCGCCGCCCATCACCGTCATGCCGCCGCCAATATCGGGACGTGCCGGTAAGGCGTAGTTTTGTTTAGCGACCACGGTGCCAATGGTGCCAGGCCCGGAAAGCGAGCCATCCGGGGCCACCTTAATATAATCTACGCGCACGCGCGTATTGTTGGAGATGTTCAGCCGATCGCCAGCCGCACGTGACAGGTCGATAATCCGTCCAGGCGTATAGGGACCGCGATCGTTAACGCGCACCACCAGCTGCCTGCCGTTAGCCAGGTTGGTTACCCGTACATAGCTCGGCAGCGGCAGAGTAGGGTGGGCCGCCGTTAACGCTTCCTGATCGAAAGTTTCGCCGATAGCGGTACGCGTGCCGTTGGCCTGCTCGCCATACCAACCGGCCAGCCCGGTTTCGCTGTAGTTAGACGGATCTTGCATAATCCGCCAGGTTTTGCCGTTAACGCGGTAATCCTGGCTGGTCGCCGGATTTATCGGCTCATAGCGCGGCTCAACGCCGCCGATTTCCACCACCGGGCCATTATAAGCGGGCTGCTGCACAGCGGGCGCCTGCTGTTCTGTAGGGGTCGTACAGGCGGCGAGCAGCAGCGAAGCCGCACCCACCCAAAGCCAATCCTTACGCATCGGAAACCTCTTAAACGCTTTTAGACAACAATTTTCGGTGTGTGTGAATCGACATCACGATGCCAAATCCCGCCATCAAGACAATCAGCGCCGAGCCACCATAACTGACCAACGGCAGCGGCACGCCGACCACCGGTAAGATACCACTTACCATGCCAATATTAACGAAAACGTATACAAACAGAATCAGCATCAGGCCGCCTGCCATCACGCGGCCAAAGGTGGTCTGAGCGCGAGCGGCGATAATCAGACCGCGCATAATCAGCAGTAAATAAAGCGCCAGCAGGATCAGCACGCCAACCAGCCCCAGCTCCTCCGCCAGCACGGCAAAGATAAAGTCGGTATGGCGCTCCGGCAGAAACTCCAGCTGCGACTGGGTGCCATGCAGCCAGCCCTTGCCGCGCAGGCCGCCTGAGCCGATGGCAATTTTGGACTGAATAATATGGTAGCCAGCGCCCAGCGGATCGCTTTCCGGATCCAGCAGCATCATCACGCGGTCGCGTTGATAATCGTGCATCAGGAAAAACCACAGCACCGGAATAAAGGCAGCGACCAGCAGCACCGCCACGCCAATCAGCTTCCAGCTCATACCGGATAAAAACAGCACGAACAGGCCAGAGGCGGCAACCAGAATTGAGGTGCCAAGGTCAGGCTGCGCGGCGACCAGCAGCGTTGGCACGAAAATCAGCACCAGCGCGATGCCGGTATTCTTCAGGGTAGGCGGACAGATATCGCGGTTAATAAAACGCGCCACCATCAGCGGGACGGCTATTTTGGCAATCTCCGAAGGCTGAAAGCGCACCACGCCCAGATCGAGCCAGCGCTGCGCCCCTTTACTGATATGGCCAAAGGCATCGACCGCAATCAGCAGCACCACGCATACGATATACAGATAGGGCGCCCAGCCCTCATAAACGCGCGGCGGCACCTGCGCCAGCGCCACCATCACCGCCAGGCCCATAAAAATCTGGCCGATTTTGCGTTCCATCATGCCGGGATCCTGGCCGCTGGCGCTCCACATCACAAAGGCGCTGTAGATCAGCAGGCAGGCAATAATAATTAAAAACAGCGGATCGATATGAATTTTGGTCCAGATCGATTTTTTTTGCGGATTATCGTTCATGGACATCGTTATTCACCTTCGTAACCAGGCGGAGTCGGTGTTGCATCCGGCAGCACCGTATTGTTATCGCCTAACATAATATGGTCGAGAATTTGACGCATTACGGTGCCCACAGCCGGACCCGCGCCGCCATTCTCCAGTATCATACTGACCGCTACGCGCGGCTTATCATAGGGCGCAAACGCCGTCATTAACTTATGATCGCGCAGCCGTTCCGCAATTTTGTGCGCATTGTAGGTTTCATTTTCCTTCAGGCCGAACACCTGCGCCGTACCCGATTTCGCGGCGATTTTATACGGCGCGTTATCAAAGCTTTTATGCGCCGTGCCGTTTGGCCGGTTAGCCACGCCGTACATACCATCTTTCGCGATTTCCCAGTAGCCGGAATGGATATCGCCGATAGGCTGAGCAGGCGGCTGACGGTAAGGCACCAGCAGATTATTTTCCCGCGTGGCACGCAGCAAGTGCGGCGTTTTGATCACGCCGTCGTTGATCAAAATCACCAGCGCTTTGTTCATCTGCAACGGCGTTGCCGTCCAGTAACCCTGACCAATGCCCACCGGAATGGTATCGCCCTGATACCACGGCTTTTTGAAACGCTTCATTTTCCATTCACGCGTTGGCATATTGCCGGGGTTTTCCTGCGGCAGATCGATACCGGTGCGCTGGCCGTAGCCAAATTTGTTCATCCATTCTGACAGGCGATCGATGCCCATATCATAGGCGACCTGGTAGAAGAAAGTATCCGCAGACTCTTCCAGCGAACGGGTGACGTTCAGGCGACCATGCCCCCATTTTTTCCAGTCGCGGTAACGCTTTTCGGAACCGGGCAACTGCCACCAGCCGGGATCGAACAGGCTGGTGTTGCGATTAATCACGCCTGCGCTCAGCGCGGAAACCGCGACATAAGGCTTAACCGTTGAGGCGGGAGGATAGGCGGCCTGAATCGCACGGTTATACAGCGGGCGGTTTTCGTCCTGCAGCAGCCCCTTATAATCCTTGCTGGAAATGCCGTCGACAAACAGGTTCGGATCGTAGCTGGGCGTAGAGACCATCGCCAGAATCTCGCCAGTACGCGGATCGCTGACCACAACCGCCGCACGGCTGCCAACCAGCAGCGTTTCAATATATTGTTGGAGTTTGAGATCGATCGTCAGCCAGATATCACGTCCGGCCTGCGGCGACTGCTCATGCAGCTGGCGGATAACACGACCACGGTTGTTGACCTCAACTTCCTCATAACCGGTTTTGCCGTGCAGCACATCTTCGTAATAGTTTTCGATGCCCAGCTTGCCGATATCGTGCGTCGCCGCATAGTTAGGCCATTTGCCCTCTTTATCCAGGCGCGCCACGTCACGATCGTTGATTTTTGACACGTATCCCACCACATGAGTCAGCGTCTGACCATAGGGATAGTAACGGCGCTGATAGCCTTTTACTTCCACGCCGGGAAAGCGATATTGATTAACAGCGAAACGCGCCACCTGAACATCGTTCAGCGCGGTTTTTAATGCGATAGAGGTAAAGCGACGCGAGCGCTTACGCTCTTTCTCAAAATCCTCGATATCCTCATCGGTGAGATCGAGCACCGGCCGCAGATCCTGCAGCGTTTGTTTGAGGTTATCGACTTTTTCCGGCACCAGCTCCGCCTGGTAAATGGTGCGGTTCAGCGCCAGCGGCGTGCCGTTGCGGTCATAGATAATGCCGCGGCTGGGTGCAACCGGCACCAGCTTAATGCGGTTTTGGTTAGAGCGGGTGCTGTAATCTTCGAAGCGTAAGATTTGCAGGTGGTACAGGTTGAAGACCAGCACGCCCGAAAGCAGAAAAATGCCGACGAACGCCACCAGCGCACGCCGTACAAACAGGGTTTGCTCGGCCGTATAATCACGGAAAGAGTTACGTTGAGATTTCATCCGCTGCCTGATGTGTCCTTTTTGCCTTATCGGTTTATTCACGATGATAAGGATGATTCGCAGTAATGCTCCATGCACGATACAGGCTTTCTGCCACCAACACGCGTACCAGCGGATGAGGTAGTGTGAGTGCGGAAAGAGACCAGCTCTGCTCTGCAGCCGCTTTGCAGGCCGGTGACAACCCTTCCGGGCCGCCAATCAGCAGGCTGACATCGCGGCCATCCTGCTTCCAGCGTTCCAGCTGTTGGGCAAGCTGTGGCGTCTCCCAGGGTTGCCCGGGAATATCCAGCGTCACAATACGGTTACCCTTACCGACGGCAGCCAGCATCGCTTCCCCTTCTTTTTCAAGAATGCGTTTGATATCCGCGTTTTTACCGCGCTTGCCAGCGGAAACTTCTGTCAGTTCCAGCGGCATATCTTTTGGAAAGCGACGCAGGTATTCCATAAAACCGGTTTGCACCCAATCCGGCATTTTGGTGCCTACGGCGACAAGCTGCAACTTCACGACTTAACTCCAGAGCTTTTCCAGCTCATACAGGTGACGACTCTCTTCCTGCATGACGTGAACAATAATCTCACCGAGGTCAACCACCACCCAGTCGGCTACGTTTTTCCCTTCCACACCAAGCGGAATCAGGCCCGCAGCGCGCGACTCTTCCATAACGTGCTCGGCAATCGACATCACGTGACGAGAGGAGGTGCCGGTACAGATGATCATACAATCGGTGATGCTGGATTTACCCTGCACGTTGATAGCAGTAATGTCCTGACCTTTCAGATCATCAATCTTATCAATAACGAAATCTTGGAGTTCTTTACCTTGCAAAAGGTTCACCTTTTAAGCGTTTCTGTTGTCTGTAAAACGCGCTTTGCGGCGCCTGAAAATTTGAGCGGCGCAGTATACCACGCGCTTATCAAGGGCGATATAAGCCCTGATGATTGATATAGTCGATAACCGTCGGCGGAAGCAAATCGTCACAGGAAAGACCCTGATGGCGACGACGGCGGATATCGGTAGCGGAGACCGGCACCAGCGGCGTATCCGCCAGCCAGATAAGACCGGCGGGCTGATGGTGCAGCGCGGAGGCGTCCTGCGTCTGGTGCTGCTCCAGCCAGTGCTGGAGCGCTGAGGTCGGCATCGTGCGATCGTAGCCCGGACGCTGACAAACCAGCAGATGACAGAGATCCATCAGCTGTTGCCAGCGATGCCATTTGTGCAGGCTGAGCAGCGAATCCTGGCCGATGATAAAGGCCAGCGGCTGCTGCGCACCGCGTTCGGCTCGCAGCAGTTCCAGCGTTTCCACCGTATAAGACGGGGTTTCACGTGCCAGTTCGCGCGTATCCAGATTAAACAGCGGACGATCGGCAATCGCCAGCTCCACCATCGCCACCCGCTGTGCGGCGCTGGCTTCAGGCTGAGGACGATGCGGCGGCACATTATTTGGCAGCAGTGTCACCTGGTGCAGGCCCACTTCCTGCGCCAGCGCCTGAACCGTTTTCAGATGACCGTAGTGAATCGGATCGAAGGTACCGCCAAACAGCGCATGCAGTGCAGCCATTTAAAATTCGCCTAATTCTGCCGGAAGGGCTTTATTACACAACAGCAGCGACAGGGTTTCCAGCTCCGGCCACAGCCGCTGGCCATAATCCTGTTTTAGCGTGATCTCCAGGCGCGTCAGCAGCTGAATCGCCTGGCGAATTTGCGCTAAGGTCAGGCGCTGCAACGCTTCGCTGAACAGGGCGCGGCGATTCTGCCAGACGCGATGCTGATCGAATAGCGTGCGCAGCGGGACACTGCTCTGTTGGCGCTGGAGCGTCAGCAGCAGCAGCAATTCACGTTGCAGCGTGCGAATTAA
Organism: Mixta sp. BE291; assembly: GCF_031457955.1. Lineage (NCBI taxonomy): Bacteria > Pseudomonadati > Pseudomonadota > Gammaproteobacteria > Enterobacterales > Erwiniaceae > Mixta > Mixta sp. BE291. Next base: position 348,244 of record NZ_JAVDXN010000005.1, read on the forward strand.
AATCACCGGCTCGCTCTCTTCAGCGGCGAGCTGACGCAGGATATGCAGGGCGCGTTTGCTTTTGCCCGCCAGCAGGGCGTCAACCCAGTGAAAAGGGGTAAAGTGCGCGGCATCGCTGACCGCCTGTTCCACGCGCGGCAGCGTGAGTTTGCCATCCGGCCAGAGCAGCGATAAACGTTCTAACGCCTGCGCCAGCGCCAGCAGATTGCCTTCATAGCAGTAGCAGAGCAGCTGACAGGCCGCGTCGTCTAAATCCAACTGCAGGCTTTTGGCGCGTGCGGCAACCCAGCGCGGCAGCTGCGCATGTTCAGGCGTGGCGCAGGGTACCAGCACCGCCTGCGCGCTCAGCGCTTTAAACCAGGCGCTGTTTTCCTGCGCTTTGGTCAGCCGGTTGCCGATAATCATCGGCAGAATATCGCTGTGCAGCAGGGTGCTCAGCTTTTCCAACTGGCTGGCCATCGCTGCGTTTGGCCCGTTTTCCGGCAGCGTTAAGGTCAGCGTCTGGCGGCTGGCAAACAGGCTCATCGCCTGGCAGTTGCTGAATACGCTGTCCCAGTCGGTCTGGTTATCCAGCACGACGTTGAAATGTTCAATAAAGCCCTGCTGCTGCGCGCTGGCCTTGATCGCGTCATGGCTCTCCTGCAGCAGCAGCGGTTCATTGCCCATTAATAAATAACAGGCGCGCAGCCCCTCATGGAGCTGCGCGCGTAGTTGCTCAGGGTAAATCCTGATCATTGCAGACTGGTAGCGGAAGAAGAGGAGACTTCCGGCGAATCCTCGCCGGGAGCCAGCACGTCCGGTGCCGGTAACGTCTCTTTATCATTCAGCTGCGCGGTATGCACCGACAGCAGCTTACGCACCAGCTGCTCTGCGACGCGCTGACGCATTTCATCACGAATGATGACCTGTTCAGCATCCTTCGCCAGCGCCGCCAGCGGGTTATCCACGAATGAACGATAGGTGGTTGCGCTAATAGGGTAGATTCCCTTATTCGGGATAACTACCTGTGCGCTCACCGTCATCACCATGGAGTACTCCGCCGTGACGCCGTTCTGGAACACCGATGCCGTATCCTGGCCCTGACGCTCAGAAGAGAGGCGCAGCGTAGGCAGGTCGGTACGGGTACCTGCTTTTTCCGCTTCCACCACCGTAATGTTATTCAGGCGTAGCTGCTGACGCACGGTGCGCGCTAACGGGCCGTAGGGATCGCTGCTTTGCAATACCAGCGTCCGTAGCTCATGCGGCACCTGCGTGGTGCTGCGCAGATGGAAGCCGCAGCCGGCGGTAACCAGTACCGCCAGGCCGAGTAAAAAGGTAAAAATCGGATGTCGCACAGTTCCTCCTGACCTTAACCTACAACCAGGTTAAGCAGTTTGCCCGGGACGTAAATCACTTTACGAATGGTCACGCCGTCCAGGTATTTCGCTACCAGATGCTCCTGCGCTGCCAGCGCCTGAACCTGTTCCTGAGTTGCATCCGCCGCCACGGTAATTTTACCGCGCACTTTGCCATTCACCTGTACTACCACCAGCACCGACTCTTCCACCATCGCGGCTTCATCAGCAACCGGCCACGGCGCGTTATCCACTTCACCTGCGCCACCCAGCGCCTGCCACAGCGTAAAGCTGGCATGCGGGGTGAACGGATAAAGCATACGCACCACGGCCAGCAGCGCTTCCTGCAGCAGCGCGCGATCCTGCTCGCTTTCCTGCGGCGCGCGCGCCAGTTTGTTCATCAGCTCCATAATCGCCGCGATGGCGGTATTGAAGGTCTGACGGCGACCGATATCATCAGAAACTTTAGCGATGGTTTTATGCAGATCGCGACGCAACGCTTTCTGACCGTCGTTAAGGCTGCTGATATCCAGCGCCACGGTAGCGCCTTTCTGGCTGTGCTCGAAAGCCAGTTTCCAGACGCGCTTCAGGAAGCGGTTAGCGCCTTCTACGCCTGATTCCTGCCACTCCAGCGTCATATCTGCCGGTGACGCGAACATCATAAACAGGCGAACGGTATCGGCGCCGTAACGCTCCACCATCAGCTGCGGGTCGATACCGTTGTTTTTCGATTTCGACATTTTGCTCATGCCCGCGTAGATCACCTCGCGGCCTGAGGCGTCAACGGCCTTAAGGATACGGCCTTTCTCATCGCGCTCAACGGTGACTTCGGTCGGGGATACCCAGTTACGTTCCCCGTTTTCGCCCAGATAATAGAAGGCATCCGCCAGTACCATACCCTGACACAGCAGGCGTTTCGCTGGCTCGTCAGAGGTGACCAGACCGGCATCACGCAGCAGCTTATGGAAGAAGCGGAAATACATCAGGTGCATGATCGCGTGTTCAATCCCGCCGATATATTGATCGACCGGCAGCCAGTAGTTCGCCGCTGCGGGATCGAGCATACCTTTATCGTAGTCAGGGCAGGTGTAACGCGCGTAGTACCAGGACGATTCCATAAAGGTATCGAAGGTGTCGGTTTCACGCAGCGCTGGCTGACCGTTAACGGTGGTTTTTGCCCACTCCGGATCCGCTTTAATCGGGCTGGTAATGCCGTCCATCACCACATCTTCCGGCAGAATCACCGGCAGCTGATCTGCCGGCGTCGGCATAACCGTGCCATCTTCCAGCGTGACCATCGGGATCGGCGCGCCCCAGTAACGCTGACGGGAAACGCCCCAGTCGCGCAGGCGGTAGTTAACTTTACGTACGCCCACGCCTTTTGTCGCCAGACGGTCAGCAATCGCGTTAAAGCCCGCTTCATGATCCAGACCGTCAAACTCGCCGGAGTTAAACAGCGCGCCTTTGTCGGTCATGGCGGCGGTGCTGACATCCGGCTCGCTGCCGTCGAGGTTAAGCACCACCGGTTTAATCAGCAGGTCATATTTGGTGGCAAACTCCCAGTCGCGCTGGTCGTGAGCAGGCACCGCCATCACTGCGCCGGTGCCATATTCCATCAGCACAAAGTTAGCGACCCAAACCGGCACTTTTTCGCCGCTCAGCGGATGGATAGCAAACAGGCCGGTCGGCATGCCTTTTTTCTCCATGGTAGCCATTTCAGCTTCCGCTACCTTGGTATTACGACATTCGGCAATAAAATCAGCCAGCGCCGGATTGTTCATCGCGGCCTGAGTTGCCAGCGGATGCCCCGCGGCGACGGCGACATAGGTTGCGCCCATAAAGGTGTCGGGACGCGTGGTATAGACAGTGACTTTCTCTTCGCTGCCATCGACGTCAAAGGTGATTTCCACCCCTTCAGAACGCCCAATCCAGTTACGCTGCATGGTTTTAACCTGTTCCGGCCACTCTTCCAGGCGGTCCAGGTCGTTCAGCAGTTCGTCAGCATAGTCGGTGATTTTAATAAACCACTGCGGGATCTCTTTACGCTCGACTTTGGTATCGCAGCGCCAGCAGCAGCCGTCGATCACCTGCTCGTTGGCCAGCACGGTCTGGTCGTTGGGGCACCAGTTCACCGCCGAGGTTTTTTTATAAACCAGGCCTTTCTCATACAGTTTGGTGAAGAACCACTGTTCCCAGCGATAATATTCCGGCTGGCAGGTCGCCAGTTCACGGCTCCAGTCATAGCCAAAGCCCAGCAGTTTCAGCTGGTTCTTCATATATTCGATATTGGAGTAGGTCCAGGGCGCTGGCGCAGTTTTGTTTTTGACCGCTGCGCCTTCCGCAGGCAGGCCGAAAGCGTCCCAACCGATCGGCTGCAGTACGTTTTTACCCAGCATACGCTGGTAGCGCGCAATCACATCGCCAATGGTGTAGTTGCGTACATGGCCCATATGAAGGCGACCAGAAGGATAGGGCAGCATTGAGAGGCAGTAATATTTCTCTTTGCCTTCTTCTTCGGTCACTTTGAAGGTCTGTTGTTGATCCCAGTGTTGTTGTACATGGGATTCTATCTCTTCCGGGCGGTATTGCTCTTGCATGGCAGCCTGTGGTCCTTTATGAATAGCGCGAAGCCTGAACGGTGTAGATAAGATCCGCATAGCATAGCCGATAAGGCTTTGCCGCAACAACACCTGACGGCAACCGGCAGGCCATTTCTCTGTAAGCTGGAAGCATGCCTGCAGAATTTACCGCGAATCACCGCGCAGGCGGGGTAAATCTGCGATAAGCGCTAGAATTAAAAGCAGTGTCGAACCAGAGTGCTGACCAGCCCAATGCGCGGAGCGCGCAGGCACGTAGTCATCCATCGTGATAACAGGAGAAAATATGAATAAGGTGGCACAGCATTATCAGCAACTGATTTCTTCGCTCAGTGAGCGCTTAACCCAGGGCGAGCGCGATATCGACGGTATGGTTGAGCGTGCCAGGCAACAGCTTATTATGAACAGCGATCTGTCACGCAACGAGGTGAATGAGGTCACGCGTGCGGTACGGCGCGATCTGGAAGAGTTTGCCCGCAGCTATCATGAAAATGAAAGCGATGCCACCGACAGCGTGTTTATGCGCGTGATACGCGAAAGCCTGTGGAAAGAGCTGGCGGATATTACCGATAAAAGCCAGCTGGAATGGCGCGAGATTTTTCAGGATTTGAATCACCACGGCGTTTATCAAAGCGGCGAAGTCGTGGGGCTAGGCAACCTGGTCTGTGAGAAATGCGGCTTTACCCGGGCGATCTATACCCCGGAGGCGCTAACGCTCTGCCCTGAATGCGGGCATGACCATTTTCAACGCCAGCCTTTTACGCCGTAAACCTGAGCGGATATGTAGCAGGGCAGCCAGCAGGCTGCCCTCGGCGATTAATGCAGAATTTTAGCGAGAAACTCTTTGGCGCGGTCGGAACGGGGATCGGCAAAAAAGGCTTCTTTCTGGGTATCTTCAATAATTTTGCCTTCATCCATAAAAATGACCCGATTCGCAACCTTGCGGGCAAAGCCCATTTCGTGAGTGACCACCATCATGGTCATGCCTTCCTGCGCCAGCTCCACCATGACATCCAGCACTTCATTAATCATTTCCGGATCGAGCGCGGAGGTGGGCTCATCAAACAGCATGGCGACCGGATCCATACAGAGCGCACGCGCAATGGCCACACGCTGCTGCTGACCGCCGGAAAGCTGGCCGGGAAATTTATTGGCATGAGCGGAAAGACCCACGCGATCCAGCAACTTCAGGCCTTTGTCGCGCGCCGCGTCTTTGCTGCGCTTCAATACTTTTATCTGCGCCAGCGTCAGATTTTCCACAATGCTGAGATGGGGGAAAAGCTCAAAGTGCTGGAACACCATGCCAACTTTAGCGCGCAGCTGGGCCAGATTGGTTTTTTTATCGTTCAGCTGGATGCCGTTGACGTCAATTGTGCCCTGCTGAATCGGCTCCAGGCCGTTAACGGTTTTAATCAGCGTTGATTTCCCGGAGCCGGAAGGGCCGCAAACCACCACCACTTCCCCTTTATTGACCTGGGTTGAGCAATCGGTCAGCACCTGAAAGTGACCATACCACTTTGAAACGTTTTTCAGGGTAATCATTTATACCGTCCTTTTTCTTTTTAGATAGCTGACCAGCGTCGAAGCACTAATACTGATAACGAAATAGACCAGACCGGCAAACAGGATCATCTCAACCTGGGTGCCGTCACGCTCGCCAATGGAAGAGGCGGTGCGGAAGAAATCGGCCAGGCTTAAGACATAAACCAGCGAGGTATCCTGAAACAAAACGATACCCTGCGTCAGCAGCAGCGGCACCATGGCGCGAAACGCCTGCGGCAAAATAACCAGCCGCATGGTTTGCAGCGGCGTCATGCCCAGCGCCAGCCCGGCACTGGACTGCCCGCGAGAAATACTTTGAATACCGGCGCGGATGATTTCGGAATAGTAGGCCGCTTCAAACAGCGAAAAGGCCACCATAGCGGAAATCAAACGGATATCGGTTTTCGGCGACAGCCCCAGCACCTGCTGTAAAAAGCTGGGCACCACCAGGTAAAACCACAGCAGCACCATCACCAGCGGCACGGAGCGGAACAGGTTGACATACAGTTTGGCGAACCAGCTGATCGGCTTAAAGGTTGAGAGGCGCATCACCGCCAGCAGCGTGCCCCAGAGAATGCCGAATACCACCGCCGTAACGGTAATCTTCAGGGTAATGCCCAGGCCGTTAATCAGATAGGGCAGGCTGGGGATAATGGAGCTCCAGTCAAATTCGTACATCATTTACTCCCCATGTTGCCAGGCAAACGCACTTTGCGTTCTACAATGCTCATCAACAGCATAATCACCAGATTGATGGCGATATAGGCAAGGGTAATAGCGGTGAATGACTCGTAAGCATGAGCGGAATAGTCCAGCAGCTTGCCCGCCTGCGCCGCCATATCCACCAGGCCGATGGTAGAGGCGATAGCGGAGTTCTTCACCAGGTTCAGCATCTCTGAAGTCATCGGCGGTACAATCACCCGATAAGCATTCGGCAGCAGCACATAACGATAGGTCTGCGGCAGCGTTAACCCCATCGCTAACCCGGCATTCTGCTGTCCGCGCGGCAGCGACTGAATGGCGGCACGCACCTGCTCGCACACGCGGGCAGCGGTAAACAGGCCCAGACAGATAGTGGATGAGAGGAAAAACTGCAGGTTAGGATCGAGTTCCGCTTTAAACCACATTCCCAAATCTTCCCCTACCAGTTCCGGCGCCACCAGATACCAGAAAAAGAACTGTACGATTAACGGAATGTTTCGGAACAGTTCAACATAGCAGGTGCCGATGGCGGAGAGCAGGCGGCTGGGCGCCGTACGCAGAATGCCGAAAAAAGATCCGATAAAAAAGGCGATGACCCAGGCGCATAACGAGACGGTAACCGTGGTTTGCAATCCTGACCACAGCCAGCCGAGATAGGTGGTGTTTCCAAATGGGGCTTGTTCAAAGAAGATGCCCCAGTTCCAGTCAATACCCATAACAAACTCCGGTAAAAAAGGGTAGCTAAGCTACCCTGAAGATTGATGAGAGGCTCTTATGGAACGCGAGCCGGGGAACGACCGATTCGCGCTGTCTGCCCGAGCCTGATTTCAGCAATCGAGTGGGCGACGCATCGCCCTGTTTTCATTGTAATTAGTTCAACGCTTTGTCATTTGGCGTTTTGAACAGGGCTTTCATATCATCAGAAAGCGCAAAGTTCATATTGAGGTTTTTCGGTGGGATCGGCTGTTTAAACCAGGTATCAAACCATTTTTCCGCCTGACCAGAGGTTTGCGCTTTAGCGATGGTGTCATCAACCAGCGTTTTAAAGGCAGGGTCCTCTTTGCGCAGCATACAGCCGTAGGCCTCTTTCGACTGCGGCGTGCCAACAATTTCCCAGTTATCCGGCTTCTTGGCTTTGGCGCGTTCACCGGCCAGCAGCGCATCATCCATCATAAAGGCGACGGCGCGGCCTGTTTCCAGGGTACGGAAGGAGTCACCGTGATCTTTTGCGCTGATGATGCGCATCTCCATTTTCTTCTCATCGTTCAGCTTATGCAGCAGCACTTCTGAGGTGGTGCCGGAGGTGACCACCACGGTTTTGCCTTTCAGGTCGGCGAAATCTTTAATCGGGCTGCCTTTTTTCACCAGCAGGCGCGTACCGATAACAAAGATGGTGTCAGAGAAAGCGGCCTGTTTCTGGCGCTCCAAATTATTAGTGGTGGAGCCACACTCGAAATCGTAGGTGCCATTTTGCAGCAGAGGAATGCGGTTTTGCGAGGTCACCGGCAGCATTTTGACCTGCAGATCGGGCTTGTTCAGTTTCGCCTTAATCGCCTCGACAATGGCGTTAGAGTAAGCCTGCGAGTAACCCACTACTTTCTGTTGGTTATCGTAATAAGAAAAGGGAACAGAAGACTCACGGTGCCCGACAACAATTACGCCGTTATCATTAATTTTTTTCAGCGTGCCGGTGAGTTCTTCGGCCTGGGCTGCACCTGCTGCTGCACTGAGCAACAGAAGGGAGAGTGCCACTTTGCGCATCTGCATGTTCCAACTCCTTTATCGTTTTGGCACCTAATTCAGGGACCGAGATAGGTTTATTAATGCCTGCCGCTTTTCTTTTGTTTCCAGAACGGGTTCTGAATAGCCCTTAACATAGCGGAATGTTAACGCAATGAAACAGAAAAGTTTGTTTTTTGCGAAGTCCGCCGCACCAAATTAATGCGTTTTTGCTTCTCTGCTCCAGAAGGGGGCAGCCGATGAACCTGAATGGGGCAAAAGTTTACCAGGCCCTGGCTTAAAGCCAGTAAAGTGCGGCTTCGCTGTTATAACAATGCAAGCACTGTGCCAGCAAAGCCAGGCAACAAAGATGTCGTTTTGATGAAAGGAAGAGCAGGAAAAAGCAGGCGAAGCATGCGCTTCGCCTGAGAGCATTAACGGCCAGCGCGGCGCGCCGTAAAGATGGCCGCCAGAGCGAACAGCAGCGTTATCAACCAGACGGTGATATTGCCGGTGCGGGCGTAAGGCGTCAGGCCGCTGGTCGGCGTGACGTTTGCTTCCAGTACCTGACGGGTAAACTGCGGAATAATATGCTGCACGTCGCCGTCAGCGCCAACAATCGCGGTGACGCCGTTGTTGGTGCTGCGCAATAGCGGTCGGCCCAGCTCCAACGCGCGCATACGCGCCATCTGGAAGTGCTGCCATGGGCCAATGGAATGACCAAACCAGGCATCATTAGAAACCGTAAGCAGAAAATCCGTTTGCGGCGTGAAGTTATCCCGTACCTGCTGGCCCAGCACGATTTCATAGCAGATAGCGGTGGTCAGGTTGTAGCCCGCCGCCTGCAGCTGGGGCTGGATATAGTCGCCGCGACTGAAGGAAGACATCGGCAAATCAAAGAAGGGCGCCAGCGGACGCAGCAGCGACTCCAGCGGTACAAACTCACCAAAAGGCACCAGATGGTTCTTCTGATAGCGATTGCCGCCGTAGTAGTTATAAGGCTGCTTTCCGCCCAGTACGATCACGGAGTTATAATCGTGATAGCGGTTGCCTTCCAGACGTGAATCCACAATGCCGGTAATCAGCGTGCTGCCGCGCGTTTGCAGCGCATCGTCCAGTTCATGCAAAAAGGGCTGCTGGTTCACTTCCAGATCGGAAACGGCGGATTCCGGCCAGATGATAATCGGCGCTTTGCCGCTGTACTGACGCACGCTATCGCTGTAGATGCGTAGCGTATTACGTAGCTGTTCCGGATCCCATTTTAGCGACTGGGCAATGTTGCCCTGCACCAGCGCGACATCGACCGCTCGCGCAGGCTGCGGCTGATACCAGCTAATGTAACGCAACGGCCAGGGCAGCAGCAGCAGCGCCAGCGCGGCGAGCGCAGGCCACAGGCGGCGCTGCGTTAATGCATATACCACCAGCCCGGCGATGATCATCAGCACAAAGGTCACACTTTCCACGCCCGCCAGCGGAGCCAGGCCTTTTAGCGGGCCATCAATCTGACTGTAGCCGAACTGTAGCCAGGGGAAACCGGTCAGGATCCAGCCGCGTAAAAACTCACTGACTTGCCAGGCGACCGGCGCCAGCAGCGTCAGCCTTAATAAGGTCGCTCGCGGGCTAAGGCGGTTAACCACCGCGGCAAACAGCAGCGGATAGAGCGCCAGATAAGCCGCCAGCAGGATCACCAGCAGGACATTAACCGGGCCGGGCATGCCGCCAAAGGTAGCAATGCTGACATAGACCCAGTTGATGCCGCTGCCGAACAGGCCAAATCCCCAGGCGAAGCCGATAGCGGCAGCCTGCGGCGTGGTGCGTTGTAAGGTAAGCGCCTGTAAGCCGATCAGCGATAGCAGGGCGGCAGGCCAGAAATCATAAGGGGAAAAAGCCAGTGTGCCGACGGCGCCGGCACATAAAGCCAGCAGCAGGCGAACCTGCTGACGGGCATAAACAGAGGCAATAGCCATAAATGTGTTATTCATCCAGAATCAGGCAATAGCCCTAAACAAGCGTTATTCATCCAGCGCAGGCAGCGGGGCGTTTTCCGGTATTTTTACATGCACCTGAATGATACGACGGCTGTCCGCCATCGCGACTTTAAACTGATAGCCTTCGATTTCGATGCTTTCACCACGCGCGGGCAGATGACCAAACGCCTGCATCACCAAACCACCGATGGTATCAACCTCTTCATCGCTAAATTGCGTTGCAAAGGCTTCATTGAAATCTTCAATCGGTGTCAGAGCGCGAATAGTATAGGCGTGACGACTAAGCTGACGAATATCACGATCTTCTTCATCATCATATTCATCTTCAATTTCACCCACGATCAGCTCAAGGATGTCCTCAATGGTCACCAGGCCGGAAACGCCGCCAAACTCATCGATAACAATCGCCATATGGTAGCGCTGAGAGCGAAACTCTTTCAGCATGCGATCCACGCGCTTGCTTTCCGGCACCACAACGGCCGGGCGCAGCACTTTTTCCATGCTGAACGGTTCTGATCCACTGCTCATAAACGGCAGTAAATCTTTCGCCATCAGGATCCCTTCGACATGATCTTTATCTTCGCTAATCACCGGGAAGCGGGAGTGAGCAGATTCAACGATAACCTGCAGGCACTCTTCAAGGCTTTGATTACGTTTTAGCGTAATCATTTGCGAACGGGGGATCATAATGTCGCGAACGCGCTGCTCAGCGATATCCATGACGCCTTCCAGCATGTCACGCGTATCCTGATCGATCAGTTCGTTCTGCTCGGAATCACGAATGAGCTCTAACAGTTCTTCACGGTTTTTAGGCTCACCATGAAAAAGCTGGTTGAGAATGAGGGAAAAAAAGCCCTTTTTACTACTGGGACTGTCGCTGTTTTGTGAATGGTCGTCGCTCATGGCGTTCTGTTATGGGTCTCTCTTCATCAGGATCGGCCTGCCAGCAGTGGCCGGCAGGGTGTAACAACAGGCACCTTTACGGTGCCTCTTTCTCCGAAATGTACGGATCGGAATAACCAAGAGCAAGCATTATCTCAGTCTCCAGCGATTCCATCTCTTCGGCTTCACTATCTTCGATATGATCGTAACCCAGCAAATGCAGGGTGCCATGGATAACCATGTGCGCCCAGTGCGCCTCCAGCGCTTTCTCTTGCTCGGCGGCTTCCTGCTCAACAACCTGACGGCAAATCACCAGATCGCCCAGCAGCGGCAGCTCAATGCCGGGTGGCGCTTCAAACGGGAAAGAGAGCACGTTAGTCGGCTTATCTTTACCGCGCCACGTCAGGTTAAGATCGTGGCTTTCCGCTTCGTCCACCACGCGAATAGTGACTTCACTTTCGGGCTGAAACTGTAGCAGCACCGCTTCCAGCCAGCGACGGAAATCCGTTTCGCTCGGCAGTCCGCTGGCCTGCTCGCAGGCCAGCTGTAAATCGAGAATAACCTGACTCATTTCTGTTCCTGTGCTGCTGCCTGCGCTTCGTGCTTGCGTTCTTCGGCCAGCCGATCGCGGCGTTTTTGGTCGGCCTCTTCCCAGGCCTCATAGGCGACCACGATACGGGCAACCACCGGATGGCGTACCACGTCTTCGCTGTGGAAGAAGTTAAAACTGATCTCTTCAACATTCGACAGCACCTCAATCGCATGGCGCAGACCGGATTTGGCGTTGCGCGGCAGGTCGATTTGGGTAATGTCGCCGGTAATAACCGCTTTGGAGTTAAAACCGATACGGGTCAGAAACATTTTCATCTGCTCGATGGTGGTGTTCTGGCTTTCGTCGAGAATAATAAACGCGTCATTCAGCGTACGGCCGCGCATATAGGCCAGCGGTGCAACTTCAATTACGTTACGTTCGATCAGCTTTTCTACGCGCTCAAAGCCAAGCATTTCAAACAGCGCGTCATAAAGCGGGCGCAGATAGGGATCAACCTTCTGGCTCAAATCACCGGGCAGAAAGCCCAGCTTTTCACCCGCCTCAACGGCCGGACGTGTCAGCAGAATACGCCGAATCTCCTGACGCTCCAGCGCATCAACCGCCGCCGCAACCGCCAGATAGGTTTTACCCGTTCCCGCCGGACCCACGCCAAAGGTGATGTCGTGGTCAAGAATATTGGCAATATACTGCGCCTGGTTCGGCGTTCGTGGCTTGATCACGCCGCGTTTTGTTTTGATGTTCACCGCTTTGCCATATTCCGGCACGCTTTCGGCGGTCTGTTCCAGCACGCGGCTCTCTTTAATCGCCAGGTGGATCTGCTCTGGTTCGATGTCGGGAATAACGCCGCGCACCGGCGCGGTATCCACATACAGATTACGCAGGATATCCACCGCGGCATTAACGCAGATCGCGCGCCCGACCAGCTTAAAGCTGTGATCGCGGTGGCTGATTTCAATACCCAACCGACGTTCCAGTTGCTTAACGTTATCGTCAAACGGACCACACAGGCTCAGCAACCGATGATTATCAGCGGGTTCTAACTCGATTTCGCGTGTTTCGATATTCAAACTAATCCTTTGGGTCGCTCAGGGCCAGGTTGATAATTAACAGGGACTTGCCGCCTGACAGGCAGGCGAACCATAGCGAAAGTATTTATGGCATGACCAAAAGGCGCAAGCAGTAAAGCCGATATTTGGGCGATGCTTTCAGAAAGCAAGTGTAATGGAGTGAAATTGTACGGTGGGCAAGCGCTGCCCACCGTAAGGCGAGGGAGTATCAAGGCTGGAAAATGGCGACGCCAATTTCATTTTCTTTACGGGTACGCGCAATCACCGAAGCCGGGCTTTCTGCCATACGCAGACCCATTTCATCTTCCGTGCGCACCACCACGCCGCGCAGAGAGTTAGTGTAAACGTCAACGATTTCCACATCGACGAACTTACCTATCATCTCCGGCGTGCCTTCAAAGTTTACCACTCGGTTGTTTTCCGTGCGGCCTGACAGCTCCATCACATTTTTACGTGACGGTCCTTCAACCAGAATACGCTGAACGCTGCCCATCATGCGGCGGCTCCAGGCCATCGCCTGCTGGTTAATGCGATCCTGCAGGATATAGAGGCGCTGCTTTTTCTCTTCTTCGCTGACATCATCCGGCAGATCGGCCGCCGGTGTGCCCGGGCGCGCAGAGTAGATAAAGCTGAAGCTCATATCGAAGTTGACGTCAGCGATCAGCTTCATGGTTTTCTCAAAGTCTTCCTGGGTTTCGCCAGGGAAGCCGATGATAAAGTCAGAGCTGATTTGAATCTCCGGGCGCGCTTCTTTCAGCTTGCGGATAATCGCTTTGTATTCCAGCGCGGTATGAGCGCGCTTCATCAGTGTCAGGATGCGGTCGGCGCCGCTCTGTACCGGCAGATGCAGGAAGCTTACCAGCTCCGGCGTATCACGATAGACATCAATAATATCGTCGGTAAATTCGATCGGATGGCTGGTGGTAAAGCGAATACGATCGATGCCGTCGATCGCCGCCACCAGGCGCAGCAGCTCAGCAAAAGAGCAGATGCCGCCGTCAAAAGCCGGTCCGCGATAGGCGTTAACGTTCTGGCCCAGCAGATTCACTTCACGTACGCCCTGCGCGGCGAGCTGGGCAATTTCCAGCAGGATATCATCGCAGGGACGGCTGACTTCTTCGCCGCGGGTATAGGGCACCACGCAGAAAGTACAATATTTGTTGCAGCCTTCCATAATGGAAACAAACGCCGTCGGACCTTCCGCGCGCGGCTCCGGCAGGCGATCAAACTTTTCGATTTCCGGGAAGCTGATATCCACCACCGGGCTTTTTGAGCCGCGCACGGTGTTGATCATTTCCGGCAGGCGATGCAGGGTTTGCGGTCCGAAGACGATATCGACATAGCTGGCGCGCTGACGAATATGGTCACCTTCCTGCGAGGCGACGCAGCCACCCACGCCAATGATTAATTCAGGGTTGCGCTCTTTCAGCGTTTTCCAGCGGCCCAGCTGGTGAAACACTTTCTCCTGTGCCTTTTCGCGGATCGAGCAGGTATTAAGCAGCAGAATATCAGCTTCTTCCGCCACTTCCGTGAGGGTATAGCCGTGCGTACTATCCAGCAGGTCGGCCATTTTAGATGAATCGTATTCGTTCATCTGACAGCCCCAGGTTTTGATATGCAGTTTTTTACTCATCTAACTTGCCATTTATCAGTGCAGGAAGGATTGCAGGGCGCGTATTGTAATGCTTTGCTGCTGTTGTGACCAGTCTATCGGCTTTTCTGTTTTCCACGCAATTTCCGGTACACTTTAACTTAACGGGTTCGCGGAGCGGTCGCCGCGAGACGGCAGGGCACAAAAGGATAAATTTATGCATCAAACGCAATTCGATGTGGTGGTAGTTGGCGGAGGTATGGTGGGTGCGGCGCTGGCAAGCGGGCTGGCGCAGCAGGGCTTTCAGGTTGCCGTGCTGGAGCGGGAGGTTCCGGCGGCGTTTAATCCTGAGGCACCGCCGGATATTCGCATTTCCGCCATCGGCTGCGCCTCGGTGGACCTACTCAAACAGCTGGAGGTGTGGCCAGCGGTGCAGCAAATGCGCTGCGCGCCCTATCGTAAGCTGGAGACCTGGGAGTGGCAGACGGCGCGCGTACAGTTTGATGCCGCCAGCCTTGGCCTGCCGGAGCTGGGTTACATGGTGGAGAATTCCGTATTGCAGCTGGCGCTGTGGCAGCGTTTGCAGCAGCAGCCGGTAACGCTGCTGGCACCGGCAAAACTCAGCGCGTTACAGCAGCATAACGGCGGCTGGCAGCTGACGCTGGAGGATGGGCAAACGCTCACTACCCGGCTGCTGGTGGGAGCCGATGGCGCCAATTCACAGGTGCGCCAGCTTACCGGCATCGGCATTCAGGGCTGGAACTACAGCCAGTCCTGTATGTTGATCAGCGTCGAGCTGGAACATGCAACGGGTGATACCACCTGGCAACATTTTACGCCGGAGGGGCCGCACGCGCTGCTGCCGCTGTTTGATCGCTGGGCGTCGCTGGTTTGGTATGACAGCCCGGCGCGCATTCGCCAACTGCAGGCGCTGACGCCAGAGCAGCTGCAAAAAGAGGTGGAGCGCTGTTTCCCGCCGCGTTTGGGCCGTTTTCGCGTCCAGCAGGCCGCCTCTTTCCCGCTGGTGCGTCGTCACGCTAATCGTTATGTTTTACCAGGGCTGGCGCTGGTGGGCGATGCGGCGCACACCATTAATCCGCTGGCGGGGCAGGGGGTGAACCTGGGATATCGCGACGTGGATGCGCTGATTGAGGTGTTAACCGCTGCGCGCAACCAGGCGGAGGACTGGTCTTCAGAGCGAGTGCTGCTGCGCTATCAGCGCCAGCGTCAAAAAGATAATCTGTTGATGCAGAGCGGTATGGATCTGTTTTATTTCGCCTTCAGTAATCGTCTGCCGCCGCTGCGCGTGCTGCGTAACGTCGGGCTAATGGCGGCGGAGCATGCGGGTGTGCTGAAGCGTCATGCGCTGCGTTACGCGCTGGGGCTGTAAAGCGACGGTGGAAGGGCTACGATGAACAACGTCCGGCGCTGCATTACGCGCCGGTGCGGTAAACTGAACGGGCGGAAGGAACCGCCCGTTAAAAAAACGTGAGCGACAGACGCAAAAAAGCCCGCAGAAGCGGGCTTTTTTACACTGTTTGGCTGGGGTGCAGGGATTCGAACCCCGGAATGCCGGAATCAGAATCCGGTGCCTTACCGCTTGGCGACACCCCAATAAAATTGGGATAAACAGTTTTTAATTGGCTGGGGTACGAGGATTCGAACCTCGGAATGCCGGAATCAGAATCCGGTGCCTTACCGCTTGGCGATACCCCAATAAAATGGTGGCTACGACGGGAATCGAACCTGTGACCCCAGCATTATGAGTGCTGTGCTCTAACCAGCTGAGCTACGTAGCCAAATTTTATTGCTTTCTGATGTGGCTGGGATACCTGGATTCGAACCAGGGAATGCCGGTATCAAAAACCGGTGCCTTACCGCTTGGCGATATCCCAAGATCCGATGACGCATCAGTTTTACATCAGAAATATGGCTGGGGTACCTGGATTCGAACCAGGGAATGCCGGTATCAAAAACCGGTGCCTTACCGCTTGGCGATACCCCATCCGCTAAACCGATGACTGAAATGGTGCGGGAGGCGAGACTTGAACTCGCACACCTTGCGGCGCCAGAACCTAAATCTGGTGCGTCTACCAATTTCGCCACTCCCGCAAAAAAGATGGTGGCTACGACGGGAATCGAACCTGTGACCCCAGCATTATGAGTGCTGTGCTCTAACCAGCTGAGCTACGTAGCCATCTTTTTTTCGCGCTACCTTCATCGGCGTTGCGGGGCGCATTATGCGTATTGCACTCAAGAGCGTCAACAAGTTTTTTGTCGTTTTTTACCATTCGCGCACTGTTTGACTGGCTTGTAACCAGCCTGATGATAAAAACGACAATTTTTGATCGTAACGCCGCCAATGGCAATAAAAAACGGGCCGCGCAGGCCCGTTTTTTTATCTGTGATCTCAGTCGATTATTTATAAGCGGACTGGTGTACACCCACTGCGCGACCAGAAGGATCGTCCATGCTTTTAAACGCTTCATCCCACTCAATGGCTTTGGCGGAGGAGCAGGCCACTGACGGACCGCCAGGCACGCATTCTGCGGCGCTGGGCAGCGGGAACAGCTCTTCGAAAATCTCACGGTAGAGCCAGGCTTCTTTTGACGCTGGCGTGTTATACGGGAAGCGATAGCGCGCGGTGGCCAGCTGCTGATCGCTCACCTGCTGGGCGGCTACTTCTTTCAACGTATCAATCCAGCTATAGCCTACGCCGTCGGAGAACTGCTCTTTCTGACGCCAGGCCACGCTTTCCGGCAGGTAAGAAGAGAAACATTCACGCAGGATATGCTTTTCCATCTTACCGTTGCTGCCGCACATTTTATCCTGCGGATTAATGCGCATCGCCACGTCGAGGAATTTTTTATCCAGGAAGGGCACACGAGCTTCCACGCCCCAGGCGGACATCGCTTTGTTGGCGCGCGCGCAGTCATACATATGCAGCGCCAGCAGTTTACGAACGTTTTCTTCGTGGAACTCTTGGGCGTTCGGCGCTTTATGGAAATAAAGGTAGCCGCCAAACACTTCATCGGCACCTTCACCGGAAAGCACCATCTTAATGCCCATGGCTTTGATCTTACGTGACATCAGATACATCGGCGTTGAGGCACGGATGGTGGTGACGTCATAGGTTTCAATGTGGTAAATCACATCGCGAATCGCATCCAGCCCTTCCTGCACGGTAAAGTGGATTTCATGATGCACCGTGCCGAGGTGATCGGCGACAGTTTTGGCCGCTTTCAGATCGGGCGAGCCTTCCAGACCCACGGCGAAAGAGTGCAGCTGCGGCCACCAGGCATCGCTCTTATCCTGATCTTCCACGCGTTTCGCGGCAAAGCGTTTGGTTACCGCAGAGATAATAGAGGAGTCCAGGCCGCCTGAAAGCAGCACGCCATAGGGCACGTCAGACATCAGATGGCTTTTCACGGACTCTTCCAGCGCATTTTTCAGCGCGCTAGCGTCGGTGGTGTTATCCGCTACGCTGCTATATTCCATCCAGTCACGCTGATAGTAACGACGAATTTCGCCGTCGGTGCTGGAAAGGTAGCTTCCCGGCGGGAATTCCTTCATGGTGCGGCACACCGGCACCAGCGCTTTCATCTCTGAAGCGACAAACAGGTTGCCGTGTTCGTCGTTGCCCATATACAGCGGAATAATGCCGAGATGGTCGCGGCCAATCAGCCAGCTTTTCTTTTCGCTATCATACAGGATAAAGGCAAACATCCCTTGCAGGTCGTCGAGGAAGTCCACGCCTTTTTCCTGATAGAGCGCCAGAATCACTTCACAATCAGAGTCGGTCTGGAAGTCATAGCGATCGCCCAGCTCCGCACGCAGCGCCTGATGGTTATAAATTTCACCGTTGACGGCCAGAACGTGAGTATGTGCTGCGTTGTACAGGGGCTGAGCGCCGTTGTTAACATCAACAATCGACAAACGTTCATGCGCCAGAATGGCATGGTCATCAGCATAGACGCCGGACCAGTCCGGGCCGCGATGACGCATAAGGCGAGAAAGTTCCAACGCTTTTTTACGCAGTTCTGAAGCGTCGCTTTTCAGATCGAGTACACCGAAGATTGAACACATAACCGACTCCTGATCTCACCTAAACGGTGATGTTTTCATTAAGTGATGTTGAATAAGCAACGTCTTTCGTTGCGTGATGTATAAGAAAATGCGCTATCTGGTGCATACAATGCAAGTGATTTCCTTTTTTCTTGATAAAAAGGTTGTTGCTGCGCCTCAGATATTAGATTTCATCTAATTAAATGGCTGGATAATTGCAGTATCGGCAAAAAACAGATAAATCTGAGTAAAAAATAACCATCTCAGGCCGCAGGGCAAAAAAAACCAGCCGTAAAAGGCTGGTTGTTAATGTAGGCGTTACTCTTCCAGCAGATGCTGGAGCAGGGTGCCGTTGAGCATGGCGCGCTTGGCCAGCGCGAAAGCTCCGATAGCGGAGCGATGATTCAGTTCGGAGCGCACCACCGGCAGGTTTTTACGAAACGCCTTTAACGTTTGTGCATTGATACAGCTTTCTATCGCCGGAAATAGCACTTTCTCCGCCTCGGTAATCTCACCGGCCAGCACGATTTTCTGCGGATTAAACAAATTGATGGCGATGGCGATCGCCTTGCCCAGATAACGCCCGGCATGTTCGATCACTTCTGTTGCCAGCGCATCGCCGCGGTTGGCCGCTTTGCAAATCGCCTGAATAGCACAATCATCCGGCGTTAAGACGCTGCGGTAACCTTGCTGCAACAGGCGCCGCACCCGATTTTCCAGCGCGCTGTTGGCGGCGATGGTTTCCAGGCAGCCAAAGTTGCCGCAGTGGCAGCGTTCACCCAGCGGATCCACCTGAATATGACCGATCTCTCCCACGTTGCCGTTACTGCCGAGGAAAATATGACCATTGGTGATAATGCCAGCCCCGGTACCGCGGTGTAGGCGCACCAAAATAGAGTCCGCGCAGTCACGGCTTGCACCAAAATAGTGTTCCGCCAGCGCCAGGCTGCGAATGTCATGTCCGACAAAGCTGGTAACGTTAAAGCGCTGCGTAAGGTTGGCGACCAGCGGCCAGTTATTGACGGTGATATGCGGCATATAACGAATGATGCCGTTATCAGGATCGACCAGACCGGGTAAAATCACCGAAATAGCAATCAGCTCGCGCAGCTTACGCTGATGGGTCACGGTAAAGTGATCGATGGCGTTAAACAGCGTATGCTCCAGCGTTTCCTGAGTCCGCTCCGGCAGCGGATAGTGCTCCTCCGCCAGCGCCTTGCCGCTCAGGTCGTAGAGCGTCAGCGTGGCATCGTTACGTCCAAGACGGACGCCGATAGTATGAAAGCCACGGGTTTCAGTAACAATGGAGATGGCGCGGCGGCCGCCGGTGGACGCCTGCTGATCCACTTCTTTAATCAGACCGCGCTCAATAAGCTGACGGGTAATTTTAGTGACGCTGGCAGGCGCAAGCTGGCTATGTTCCGCAATCTGAATACGGGAAATCGGACCCATCTGATCGATAAGGCGGTAAACCGCTGCGCTGTTTAACTGCTTTACAAGATCGACATTTCCTATTTGTGCCTGGCCGCCAGTGGTCATCAATGATTACTCGCTGAAGACGTCGTTACCGTTAACGATAGTCTTGATAATGTGATAATCGCGCGTAAAAACAGCCAGGTTTGCTACTTTTCCAGCTTCGATAGATCCCAGCTGTTTATCCACGCCCATTGCGCGGGCCGGATAGAGTGTTGCCATACGCAACGTTTCATCCAGTGAAATGCCAACGTGTTCAACGCAGTTTCGTACTGCTTCGATCATCGTTAGCGCCGATCCACTAAGCGTTCCATTTTCATCTACGCATAGCCCGTCTCGATAGTATATTGTTTTACCGGCAAAAATGAACCGATCAATCGTTGCGCCTGCGGGCGCTGTGGCGTCGGTCACCAGAACCAGCTTATCGCCTTTAATGCGCTTCGCATTGCGTACGTTAGCGTAATGGACATGCAGCCCATCGGCAATAATGCCGCAGTAAACTTCTGATGTATCAAGCAGCGCACCGATTAGACCCGGCTCGCGCCCGGTGGTGGTCGGCATCGCGTTATAAAGATGGGTGGCAAAAGTAATACCGGCGGCGAAACCGCTACGCGCTTCATCATAGGTGGCATGAGAGTGCCCGGCGGAAATGATAATACCGGCATCGTGCAGCTGACGAATCACTGCCTCGCCCGCCATTTCCGGCGCCAGGGTAATTTTAGTGATCACGTCAGCGTTATCGCACAGGAATTTAACCAGCGCCGGATCGGGCTTGCGAATTAACTCTGCGCGGTGCGTACCTTTTTTCGCCACGTTCAGCCAGGGGCCTTCCAGATGCAGGCCCAGCGCCTGATGCGGATGATGTGCCAGCCAGCTGCGCATCACTTCCACCGCCCGAATCATCAGTTCGTCGCTGCTGGTGATCAGCGTTGGGAGAAAGCTGGTGCAGCCTGACTTCTCATTCGCTTTTTGCATAATCGCCAGCGTTTCCAGGCTAAGCGCATCAAGCTCATCATTAAACTGAACGCCGCCGCAGCCATTGAGCTGAACATCAATAAAGCCGGGAGCAACGATGGCGCCGCCCACGTCGCGCTGCTCACATGTCGCAGGCAGCGCATCATAAGGGCAGACAGCTTCAATCAGGCCGTTATTAATAATAACAGCGTGATTATCCAGGATTTCATGGCCGGTAAACAGACGGCCATTGACTAAAGCGTACATAATATTCTCCCGACTCAAAGCGGCATCTGTCCGGCAGGTTAACCGGACAGGGGGTTAAATCCAGTGATTATAAATTCTGTATATTTTCCGCTTCCATTTCGCGGAAATACTTGACGGTTTTTACCTTTAACTCCATGGTGGCCGGTTCATCGCAAACCACCACAGCTTTAGGATGAAGCTGCAGGCAACTGATAGTCCACATATGGTTAACGTTGCCTTCTACTGCCGCCTGAAGCGCCTGCGCTTTCACGTGCCCGGTCACCAGAATCATCACCTCTTCAGCGTCCAACAGCGTGCCAACGCCCACGGTTAAGGCATACTTCGGTACCTGGCTGACATCACCATCAAAGAAGCGCGAGTTAGCGACGCGGGTATCATGCGTCAATGTTTTGATGCGGGTGCGGGATGCCAGTGAAGAGGCCGGTTCGTTAAACGCGATATGACCGTCGTTGCCTACGCCGCCCATAAACAGGTGGATTTTTCCATAAGCGCGAATTTTTTCTTCATACTCACGACATTCTGCGTCAATATCCGCAGCATTTCCATTGAGAAGGTTGATGTTTTCTCGCGGAATATCAACGTGATCGAAAAAATTACGGTACATAAAACTGTGGTAGCTTTCTGGATGCTCTTTTGGCAGGCCCACATATTCGTCCATATTAAAGGTGACGACATGTTTAAAGCTAACCTGGCCTGCTTTATGCATTTCAATTAAATGCTTATACGCTTCCAGCGGGGTGCCGCCAGTGGGCAGGCCAAGGACAAACGGGCGTTCAGAAGTGGGGTTAAAGGCGTTAATGCGGTTTACGATATGCTGTGCGGCCCATTTGCCTACCTGGGAAGCGTTAGCCAGGGGAATTAGTCTCATGTTTGACCTCGTTTAAGTAGGAGTATTTAAACCGGATAATGGACGGTTAAACCACGTAACTAAGCGTATTTCGCGCAATGAGTGCTGGTTATAAGGAGAGTGCCGTCCTGATATTTTTAATCATAAAATAAGTACGAAAAGATAACCAGTATTATGCAAAGCGAAAATAAGTTTATGGTGATAAGTGTCACATACGGAGCGGTTTTAATTTGCGAAGCGAATTAAATCCCTCTTACACTGCATTGCAGGCTGTTCTTTCGATTGGTTATCTGAAGAATGTGATAATAAAAGTAACAGCTTCAGAGGCCTTTTTTGATTCTCACAGGGGGAAAGAGTGAATATTCTGGGTTATTTACAAAAGGTGGGTCGGGCGCTCATGGTGCCTGTCGCTACGCTACCCGCCGCCGCGATTTTAATGGGCGTCGGCTACTGGCTCGATCCCGATAGTTGGGGTGCGAGTAATGCAATGGCGGCGCTGCTGATCAAATCGGGCGGCGCCATTATCGAGCATATGCCTGCGCTGTTTGCGGTAGGTATCGCTTATGGCATGTCGAAAGATAAAGACGGCGCCGCCGCGCTGTCGGGCTTTGTCGGCTTTTTGGTTGTTACCACGCTCTGTTCTCCGGCTGCGGTGGCGATGATTCAGAAAATGCCGCTGGAGCAGGTGCCGGCCGCGTTCGGCAAAATCGATAACCAGTTTGTCGGTATTCTGGTGGGGATCCTGTCCGCTGAGGTGTATAACCGCTTTAGCCATGTGGAACTGCCGAAAGCGCTCTCTTTCTTTAGCGGTCGCAGGCTGGTGCCGATTCTGGTCTCCTTCCTGATGATTCTGGTCGCTTTTATCCTGATGTATATCTGGCCGCTTATTTTTAACGCGCTGGTTAACTTTGGCGAACATATCCAGAAACTCGGTTCGGTCGGCGCCGGTGTCTATGCATTCTTTAACCGTCTGCTGATTCCGGTGGGTCTGCACCATGCGTTGAACTCCGTTTTCTGGTTTGACGTTGCGGGCATCAATGACATTCCTAATTTCCTTGGCGGCGCGCAGTCTATCGCCAGCGGCAAAGGCATTGTTGGTATAACCGGTCAATATCAGGCGGGCTTTTTCCCGATTATGATGTTTGGCCTGCCGGGCGCTGCGCTGGCGATTTATCAGTGCGCGCACCCGGAAAACCGCGCCAAAGTGGGCGGCATCATGATCGCCGCGGCGTTTGCGGCGTTCTTTACCGGAATTACCGAACCGCTGGAATTCTCCTTTATGTTTGTGGCGCCGGTACTGTATGTGATCCATGCGGCGTTGACCGGTATCTCGGTGTTTATCGCTGCGACCATGCACTGGATTTCCGGCTTCGGCTTTAGCGCCGGGCTGGTGGATATGGCGCTGCAATCGCGCAATCCGTTAGCTACGCAGTGGTACATGCTGATCCCGCAGGGGCTGGTGTTCTTTGTTATCTATTATCTGGTGTTCCGCTTTACCATCAAAAAATTCAATCTGTTAACCCCAGGACGTGAACTGGCGGTTTCCGGTGATGAAACCGATGGTTACGATGTGAATGTCGAACATGACGTACAGGGCGAAACGGAAACAGAATCGCTGGCGCGCCGCTATATCAGCGCTGTTGGCGGCTCCGATAACCTGACCCGCATCGATGCCTGCATTACGCGCCTGCGCCTGAATGTGAAAGACAGCGCTGCGCTGAATGAGAACCTGGCGAAGCGTTTAGGTGCCTCCGGCGTAATCCGTCTGAATAAAGAGAGCGTGCAGATTATTGTCGGCACCCAGGCGGAGTTGATCGCCTCCGCGATGAAAAACGTCCTGGCGAAAGGGCCGGTTGCCGCATCCCTTAACGTTGCCCCGGTCAGCGCCGTTGAACCCGCAGCGAAGGCGGCTCCGGCTGCCGCTAAGCAAACGATCGCCACGCTGCTGGCACCGGTAAGCGGTGAAATCGTGCCGATTGATCAGGTTCCCGATGAAGCGTTTGCCAGCAAAGCGGTTGGCGATGGCGTGGCCATCAAGCCTACCGGGAAAACGGTCGTTGCGCCGATTGCCGGTACGCTGGTGAAAATCTTCAACACCAACCATGCGTTCTGCCTGGAAACGGAAAACGGCGTGGAAATCGTGGTGCATATGGGGCTGGATACCGTGGCGTTAGCGGGTAAAGGCTTTACGCGTCTGGTGGAAGAGGGCGCGACCGTGAGCGCAGGTCAGCCGGTGCTGGAAATGGATCTTGATTTCCTGAATGCCAACGCCCGCTCGATGATTAGCCCGGTGGTGGTAAGCAACAGCGATGATTTTGCCGGAATGACGTTACTGGCAACCGGAACGGTGGTTGCTGGCGAAAGTAAACTGTACGAAATCCAGAAATAACGCGCCTTTGCGTTAAACCTCTCCAGGCAGGAAGCGATTCCTGCCTTTTTTCTGTCTCAGTGCCAACAAACGGTTGTTTCCCTTGCACGCTTTGTGGATCATAGCCGTTATTTCATGGTTATAACGACCAGACTTTTCGTGTTGAGGATACAGTGATGAGTGAGGCTGAAGCCCGCCCAACTAATTTTATTCGTCAGATCATTGACGAAGATTTGGCGAGCGGTAAGCACAGCAGTGTGCATACCCGTTTTCCACCGGAACCCAATGGCTATCTGCATATTGGTCACGCAAAATCGATCTGCCTGAATTTTGGCATCGCGCAAGATTATCAGGGCGAGTGTAACCTGCGTTTTGACGATACCAATCCGGCGAAAGAAGATATTGAGTATGTCGAATCGATCAAACGTGATGTGCAATGGTTAGGTTTCCAGTGGAGTGGTGAAGTCTGTTACTCCTCCAACTATTTTGATCAGCTTTATCACTACGCCATTGAACTGATCAACAAAGGCCTGGCTTATGTCGATGAGCTGTCGCCGGAGCAGATCCGTGAATATCGCGGCACCCTGACGTCGCCGGGTAAAAACAGCCCGTATCGCGATCGCAGCGTGGAAGAAAACCTGGCGCTGTTTGAAAAAATGCGCAACGGTGAATTCGCTGAAGGCGCCGCCTGCCTGCGCGCCAAAATCGATATGGCCTCTAACTTTATCGTGATGCGCGATCCGGTGCTGTACCGGGTGAAATTCGCCGAGCATCATCAGACCGGCAATAAATGGTGCATCTATCCGATGTACGATTTCACCCACTGCATTTCCGATGCGCTGGAAGGGATCACCCATTCGCTCTGTACGCTGGAGTTCCAGGATAACCGTCGCCTGTATGACTGGGTGCTGGATAACATCTCGATTCCGGTACATCCGCGTCAGTACGAGTTTTCTCGTCTGAATCTCGAATACGCCATTATGTCCAAGCGTAAGCTGAACCTGCTGGTGACCGAGAAAGTGGTGGAAGGCTGGGACGATCCGCGCATGCTGACCGTTTCAGGCCTGCGTCGTCGTGGTTATACCGCCGCCTCTATTCGCGATTTCTGCCGCCGTATCGGCGTGACCAAGCAGGACAACATCGTGGAAATGGCGTCGCTGGAATCCTGTATCCGTGACGATCTCAATGAGAATGCGCCGCGCGCCATGGCCGTCCTCGATCCGCTAAAAGTGGTGATTGAGAACCTGCCTGCGGGTCATGAAGAGATCATCAGCATGCCGAATCATCCGAATAAACCGGAAATGGGCACGCGTACCGTGCCGTTTAGCCGTGAAATCTGGATCGATCGCGCTGATTTCCGCGAGGAAGCCAATAAACAGTACAAGCGTCTGGTGCTGGGTAAAGAAGTGCGTCTGCGGAATGCCTACGTTATTCGCGCCGAGCGGGTTGCGAAAGATGAAGATGGCAATATCACCTGCATTTTCTGCACTTGTGATGTTGATACGCTGAGCAAAGATCCGGCCGATGGTCGTAAAGTAAAAGGCGTGATCCACTGGGTATCGGCAGAGCATGCGGCACCGGCCGAGTTCCGTCTTTACGACCGCCTGTTTAGCGTGCCGAATCCGGGCGCAGCGGAGGATTTCCTCGCCACCATTAACCCGGAGTCACTGGTGATCAAGCAAGGTTTTGTTGAGCCAGGTCTGAAGCAGGCGGAAGCCACATCGCCTTACCAGTTTGAACGTGAAGGCTATTTCTGCGCCGACAGCGTTTACTCCAGCGCGCAGCAGCTGGTCTTTAACCGTACCGTTGGCCTGCGTGATACCTGGGCTAAAAGCGGCGAATAAGCTAGCGTAATGCAACGAGGCGGCTCAGTGAGCCGCCTTTTTTTATGGACAAACCATTACCTGTGGCATCTCACGGTAAGGCATGCGGCATCCTGCAGCGATGCTGTCGCTACCTTCTGAACGATGCCCTTACTATCTCCTGTAGCGATGCCGCCGCACCTCCTGTAACGACGCTGCCACACCTCCTGTAGCGACGCTGCCGCTACTTCCCTGCAACGGATTTCATTTCTCTCGCCGTTATGTACTAGTTCATGAGTTCACTATCAGGTAGAATATCTGCTTTAAGGGTTGCTCTGCCAGACAGCGCGCCAGCTGAACATTAAATGAACAGATATCATTCTAAGGACGCATCATGGAAACAGCGGTTTCCGCCGGTAAACTTCCCTCAATATTATGGGGCACGCTCATCATTACCGGCACGGTGGTCGGCGCCGGTATGTTCTCCCTGCCGGTGGTTATGTCCGGCGCCTGGTTTAGCTGGTCGTCAGCTATCCTGCTACTTACCTGGCTGTGTATGTTGCTGTCGGGGTTAATGTTTCTGGAGGCGAGCCTGCATTATCCGGGCGCTGCCGGTTTCGATACGCTGACGCGTGACCTGCTGGGACGCCGCTGGAACCTGTTGAATGGCGCATCTATCCTCTTTGTGCTGGGGATCCTGACTTATGCCTATATCTCAGCCAGCGGCGCTATTTTGCAACATACGTTCGCAACGCTGGCGATGCCGGTTTCCGCCAGGGCGGCAGGGCTCGGCTTTACGCTGCTGGTGGCGCTGTTTGTCTGGCTGGGAACCGCTGCGGTTAGCCGGATTACGCTGATCTTCCTGGGCGCGAAAGTGATCACTTTTTTCCTGCTGTTTGGCGGCCTGCTCGGACACGTTAGCCCGGCGTTGCTGTTTAACGCGGGCGGAGCGGATAGTCACTATCTGCGCTACGGCTGGATGGTGATTCCTTTTTGCCTGGCTTCCTTTGGCTATCATGGCAATATTTCCGGACTAATCGGCTACTACCGGCGAGACGGTAATAAGGTTGCGCGCTGCTTACTGCTGGGCACGCTGTCGGCACTGCTTATTTATCTGGTGTGGATTATCGGCACCATGGGAAATATTCCACGCACAGATTTTATTGCCATCGCTCAACGCGGCGGCAACATTGATGCGTTAGTGGATGCGTTAGGCCATTTGCTGCAAAGCACCTCGCTTAGTCTGCTGCTGACTATTTTCTCCACTTTCGCCGTTGCCAGCTCCTTCCTTGGCGTTACGCTGGGGCTATTTGATTATCTGGCTGATTTATTAAGCACAGATAACAGCGCGAAAGGGCGCTTAAAAACCACGTTATTGACGTTTATCGTTCCGCTTTCTGCGGCGTTAATCTGGCCGAATGGCTTCCTGATGGCGATTGGCTATGCCGGGCTGGCTGCTACCGTTTGGGCGGTTATTACGCCAGCGCTGCTGGTCTGGCGCGCCAGGCAGCGCTTCCCGCACACGCAGAACTGGCGTTTAAAAGGAGGCAACCTGCCAGTGTTACTGGTGCTGGTTTTTGCCGCGCTGAATATTATTGTTTCACTACTAAGTTACGCTGATCTGCTTCCGGTTTACGCCCGCTAAATATATTCTCAGGACGACACGTTGCTCGTCCTGAGAATAAGCTTCATTTCTATATTTATTTGTCGCCATAATTAATTGGGTTTAAATAATTAAATTAGCGATAAATTTATCGCGTTATAAATGCATTAATATACCTTTCGCGCATAGAGAAAGAAGTTGCTGAATATAATCATTTTTCTTGCGATGAATAGTTTTCTTTATTGTTAATTTATCCCGAATTTTATGCGGGTGATGTCATGGTTTGTTAATTTTCCTCTTTGGTGTATTGATAATTCGCGCCACGAAAAATACCCTTATTTGCACGCGGTTGATTATTTTAACTGCCGTTGCTGTTGGCGTTTTTTATTTTCCCATTAAAGAGGAATTAATTATGCGTGCCTTTACAGGGAAGCGTAAGGCTATTAGCTGGTCAGTTTCCGTTATAACAGCCCTTTCAGGTCTTACTATCCTTCCATCCGCTCATGCCGCCGGTTTTTGGGACGATGCCTCACTTACCGGCGCTGCCTATTACTGGCAACGTCAGCGCGACCGCAAAGAAATGCAGCCTGACAGTGAAAAATATGGTCAATATCAGGCTAATTTGCATCACTCCACGATTAACACCAGCCTGGATTTTAGCTCTGGCTATGCGGCCGGTTTTATTGGGCTGGATGTGGCGTTATATGGTGCGCTGGAAGTCAGCAACAGCGGCCCGGCAGCGCCAAACGAAATTGGCTTCAGCAAAGCGAGAAATGCCTGGGATGAGGACTGGGGCGGCGATCGCAGCGGTGTCAGCTTATATAAAGCGGCATTGAAAATGAAAGCGGATAATTACTGGCTGCGCGCAGGTTATCTGCAACCTCAAGGGCAAACGCTGCTTACGCCGCACTGGAGCCTGTTGCCCGGCACCTACCGCGCGGTAGAAGCGGGTGTGCATCAGGATCTGGCCGATGCGGGCGCGCTGGATATCTCTTATGTCTGGAGCGATCGCTATAAAGCGCCCTGGTATCAGCACTTCTATTCATTCCGTAAGGCCGATGGCAAAACCGGTATTCCCTGGCTGCACGCGGTCGGCGCACGTTACGATTTTAAGAACCAGTTAATTCTGGAAGCCTCATGGGGCCAGGCGGCAGATTACATGGATCAATATTTCGCCAAAGCCTCATGGACGCTGCCGCTGGCCGGTAATGATTTGCTCGCCAGCTACCAGTTTTACGGGGCGCACGATCGGGAAAGCGGAGGCGCGGCGAACAGCAATGATGTTTATGATGGTTTAGCCTGGCTGCAGGCGCTAACCTTCGGCTACAACCAGGGGCCGTTTGATTTTCGCCTGGAAGGCACCTGGGTGAAAGCGGAAGGCAATCAGGGGTATTTCCTGCAGCGTATGACGCCATCCTATGCCAGTTCTAACGGACGTCTTGATATCTGGTGGGATGCGCGCTCCGACTGGAACGCCAACGGTGAAAAAGCGGTTTTTGCCGGTGTGATGTATGATTTGAGCGGCTGGGATCTGGCGGGCTGGACGGTGGGGACATCCTATGTCTGGGGCTGGGATGCTAAACCAGCCAGTGGCGCGCAGTGGGATCAACAGCAACGCATTCGTGAATCCGCCTGGAATCTGGATCTGCTTTACACCGTTCAGGAGGGCAGGGCGAAGGATACGCTGTTTAAACTGCACTTTACCCGTTACGACAACCACAGCACTCTCCCCAGCGGCAGCGGCGGATATGGCAATCTCTTCCAGGACGAAAAAGATGTGAAGTTCATAGTGATTGCGCCGTTCACCATTTTCTAAATGGCGCAAAACGCGCAGCGCAAAGCATAAAAAAACCGGTGCCTGAGCACCGGTTTTCATATTACTGCATAGCGTAATTGATTATTTATCGTGTAATGTTTCGTCTTCGCGGCAGTCGCCGGAAGCGCAATGACCATACAGATAGAGGCTGTGGTTGGTCAGTTTAATACCGTGACGCGTGGCGATTTCACGCTGGCGAGTTTCGATTGACTCATCACTAAATTCAATAACCTTGCCGCAGTCCAGGCAGATCAGGTGATCGTGGTGCTGCTGCTGGGTCAGTTCGAAAACGGATTTACCGCCTTCAAAGTTATGACGCGTAACGATACCGGCATCGTCAAACTGGTTCAGGACGCGATAAACCGTCGCCAGTCCGATCTCTTCGCCCATATCAATCAGACGCTTATATAACTCTTCCGCACTGACGTGATGGCTCTCAGGTCCCTGAAGCACTTCCAGGATTTTTAGTCGCGGAAGAGTGACCTTCAGGCCGGCCTTCTTTAATGCGGTGTTATTGTCAGTCATGCGGATATTGTCCTGTTACTTTGCTAGTCACAATGTGGCTGAACAGCCATGAACATCGGTCGACGCTAAGCTAATAGCGTCTCATTATAGAACTGATGCTTCGAAATGGAAACCGTAAGGGTGCGCGTGAAATCGCAAGTGGAAGTAAAGAGAAGTTCGCTACGTCCGGCGTTGTTCATGCTCATTAGGTGCTGTGTTTACATTTCGCTTAATCCTGCCGCTTTGCAGCACAACGGCAGGAAAGCGCGTGACCGATACGGGTATTCTACCGACTCATTGATAAAATTTTCAAACCCGTACCTATCATTTCTATAGGAAAAACCTGTTACGCAATGTGATTTACAGCACAATGCGCGTTAAATCAGGCTTCCAGAATTTCCTGCAGCTGAAGTTCTGCATAAATCTGTTTTACCCATTTATCAACGCGTTCGTTGGTCAATTCAGGCTGACGATCTTCATCAATGGCTAAGCCCAGGAAGTGTTTATCATCCGCCAGGCCTTTTGACGCTTCAAAATGGTAGCCTTCGGTCGGCCAGTGACCCACGATCACCGCACCGTTCGGCTCGATAATATCGCGGATGGTGCCCATCGCATCACAGAAATATTCCGCGTAATCTTCCTGATCGCCACAGCCAAACAGCGCCACCAGCTTACCGTTAAAGTCGATCTCTTCCAGCGTCGGGAAGAAATCATCCCAGTCGCACTGCGCTTCGCCGTAGTACCAGGTGGGGATACCTAACAGCAGAATATCAAAAGCTTCCAGATCTTCTTTACTGCTCTTGGCAATATCATGAACTTCGGCAACATCGTTACCGAGCTGCTTCTGGATCATCTTTGCAATGTTTTCTGTATTGCCGGTATCGCTGCCAAAGAAAATACCTACGATTGCCATGAGTTTAGTAACCTCTTGAAACTTAAAAATATGGTAACTGCCCGTTGTCTGCAGATTACGGCAATAATAGCAGAGACCGTCAGGAGGCGGAACTCGTAAAGCCGCTGCATTTGTTTCTCAGTGCGCTTCTCTTAGCCGTTCAGCGCGCCTGCAACTGGGCGAGAATCATCTCTTCGATCAGCTCGCTGCGGCTGAGACCGCGTTCGGCCGCCATCGCGTTAAGCGCATCAACGGCCTCACTGTTCATCTTCAGTTCAACGCGCCGTAACCCGCGGACCTTGTCACGCTTCAGCTGGTTGCGCTTGTTGATACGAAGTTGCTCATCACGCGACAGCGGACTGGTTTTCGGGCGTCCCGGGCGACGTTCATCTGCAAAGAGATCGAGCGTGGTCCGGTCCGTGTGTTCTTTTGCCATAGAATCGTGATACTGAATGGGCTGCGCGTTTGCGCCGCGCATGGTGACATTTTGGGCCGGTTTACCGCCCGTTTTTCGGCGGCAAAATTTTAGCGCGCCATCATACCCTGACGAAAGAGTGAGAACAATCTTTGTTACGCCGTTAACATATTGCTTTTACAACGCTAAAAAACGCCGTACCGCCCGCAGCACCGCATCCGGTTTTTCTGCATGAACCCAGTGCCCTGCGCCAGCGATGACATGGGCGCGCGCGGCGGGAAACTGCGCCAGCAGCGCATTGCGATGAATATCATCAAGATAAGGCGATAGCTCGCCACGAATAAACAGCGCCGGGCCGTGCCAGGCGGGCACCTCTTCCCAGCCGGAAATCGTTGTGTAGTTGTCCCACAGCGCCGGAACATTAAAACGCCACGCGCCCTCATGGAAAGATTTCAACAGAAACTGAATCACCCCTTCTTCAGCAAGGATAGCGCGCATTACGCTGGCCGCTTCGCTACGTTGCTGTACCTGGGCGGCGGTAACCGCATTCACCGCGGCGAAAATCTCATCGTGGCGGCGGGTGCGATAATCAACCGGGGCAATATCCACCAGCACCAGCTGCGCAATACGTTCGGGCGCCAGCGCCGTCATGGTCATGGCGATTTTGCCGCCCATGGAGTGACCGATCACCGCCACTTTATCGATGCCGTGCGCATCAAGCGTATCCAGCATATCCTGCGCCATCGCCCGATAGGACATCTCCGGGCTGCGCGGCGAAAGGCCATGGTTACGCACATCCACCTGGATCAACGGACGATCCGCTTTTAAACCGCGCGCCAGCACGCCTAAATTATCCAGGCTGCCAAACAGGCCATGAATCAGCAGAATGGGAAGGGCGTCGCGATCGGACTGTTCAGTTTGCAGGCGAGTATTCAAATTCATGGCAAAGTTCTTACAGTTGAAAGGAAAGCATAGGTTATCATGGTTTACATATTCCCTGCCGGTGAGTCAGTGGTTGTTTGCCGGGTTGCTTTGCGGCATATTCTGACTTTTGCCTGCAAGCGCCAACGTCGCTACCGACCCGCAGGATTTAACTTTATAATCCTTATGTTAGAACCAGCGCACAGTTTGTACAGCTGAAATTTGCTACTACGCGCTGCGCCTGATTCTGCCACAAGCAATTACCGTACGGATAAAGATGAAAACGATTGAAGTCGACGAAGAACTCTATCGCTATATTGCCAGCCACACGCAGCACATTGGTGAAAGCGCCTCCGACATTTTACGGCGGATGTTGAAATTTACCGCGGGTCAGCATGCACCGGTTGCGGCTGCCCCTGTGGCTCCTGTTGTTAGCGTGAGTCAGGAAACCGAAGTCAGCAAGCCAACCACGCGCGCGCAAGATCGGGTGCGGGCGGTGCGTGAGCTGCTACTCTCTGATGAGTACGCCGAGCAGAATAAAGCGGTAAATCGCTTTATGCTGATTTTATCGACGCTCTATCGTCTTGATCCCGACGCGTTTGCCGAGGCCACCGCATCGCTGCAGGGACGCACCCGCGTTTACTTTGCGGCTGATGAACAGACACTGTTACAGCATGGCACCCATACTAAGCCGAAGCATGTACCCGGCACGCCGTATTGGGTGATCACTAACACTAACACAGGCCGCAAATGCAGCATGGTGGAACATATTATGCTGGCTATGCAGTTCCCACCGGAGCTGTCAGATAAGGTTTGCGGCACCATTTAACTGAAGCGTCAGGGAGAAGCGCCAATGGCCAATCACCCCCGTGCCGGGCAGCCCGCCCAGCAGAGCGATTTGATTAACGTTGCACAATTAACATCCCAGTATTACGTTCTGCAGCCAGAAAAAGGGAATGCGGAACACGCGGTGAAATTTGGCACCTCAGGGCATCGCGGCAGCGCCGGACGCCAGAGTTTCAATGAAACGCATATTCTGGCAATCGCCCAGGCCATTGCTGAAGAACGTAAAAAGAACGGGATTACTGGCCCTTGCTACGTGGGTAAAGATACGCACGCGCTGTCAGAGCCTGCGATCATTTCCGTACTGGAAGTGTTAGCGGCGAATGGCGTTGATGTCATTGTGCAACAGGATAACGGCTATACGCCGACGCCGGCCATTTCCAACGCCATCCTTGAGCATAACAAAGCGGGCGGCGCTCAGGCTGACGGCATTGTGATCACGCCGTCCCATAACCCGCCGGAAGATGGCGGGATTAAATACAATCCGCCGAACGGCGGGCCAGCTGATACCAACGTCACCAAAGTGGTGGAAGATCGCGCGAATCAGCTGATTCAAAACGATCTGCAGGAAGTAAAACGCCTGCCGCTGGAGCAGGCCTGGGCCAGCGGCCATATTCAGGAACAGGATCTGATTCAGCCTTATATTGAAGGGCTGGCGCAGGTCGTGGACATGGACGCGATTAAAAAAGCGGGCCTGAAAATCGGTGTCGATCCGCTGGGCGGTTCCGGCATGGAATACTGGAAACGCATCGCCGAGCATTACCAGCTGGATCTCACCATCGTTAATGACGCGATCGATCAGACCTTCCGCTTTATGCATCTGGATAAAGATGGCGTGGTGCGTATGGACTGCTCATCAGAATGCGCGATGGCTGGCCTGCTGGCGCTGCGCGATAAGTTCGATCTGGCCTTCGGCAATGACCCGGACTACGACCGTCACGGCATCGTGACGCCGGCCGGCCTGATGAATCCGAACCACTATCTGGCTGTCGCGATCAACTATCTGTTCCAGCATCGTCCGCAGTGGGGCAAAGACGTCGCCGTGGGTAAAACCCTGGTTTCCAGCGCCATGATTGACCGCGTGGTTAACGATATTGGTCGTAAACTGGTGGAAGTGCCGGTGGGCTTCAAATGGTTTGTTGATGGCCTGTTTGACGGCAGCTTCGGCTTTGGCGGCGAAGAGAGCGCCGGTGCCTCTTTCCTGCGCTTTGACGGCACGCCGTGGTCCACCGATAAAGACGGGATCATTCTTTGCCTGTTGGCGGCGGAAATCACCGCGGTAACCGGTAAAAACCCGCAGCAGCACTACGACGAGCTGGCAGAGCGTTTCGGCGCGCCGAGCTACAACCGTTTACAGGCATCAGCCACGTCCGCGCAGAAAGCTGCGCTGTCGAAACTGTCGCCGGAAATGGTGAGCGCCGCCACGCTGGCGGGCGATCCGATCACTGCGCGTTTAACCAGCGCGCCGGGCAATGGCGCCTCCATTGGCGGCCTGAAAGTGATGACGGAAAACGGCTGGTTTGCCGCGCGTCCGTCCGGTACCGAAGATGCCTACAAAATTTATTGTGAAAGCTTCCTCGGTGCGGAACATCGCGAAAAAATCGAAAAAGAAGCGGTAGAGATTGTTAGCGCAGTGCTGAAAAACGCCTGAGACTAATCAATACGCACAAGGCGCTGATATTCAGCGCCTTTTTTTTCACCTGTATCGCACAGTTACGGCATAAAGCGGTAGCCGATGCCGGTTTCAGTCAGCAGATGCGCCGGGCGGGCGGGATCCTGCTCCAGCTTTTGCCGCAGATGGCCCATATAGATGCGCAAATAATGGCTGTGTTCCACCGCGTTTGGTCCCCAGACATGGCTTAACAGCTGGCGCTGCGTCAGCACCTTGCCGGGGTTGTTCAGCAATAGCGCCAGCAAACGAAACTCGGTTGGCGTCAGATGCAGCGTTTCACCTTCACGCACGATATGGTGCGCGGCGAGATCCACCTGCACCTGGCCAAACGCTACCTGCGCGTTAAGCGTCTGTTGTCCCGCCTGACGGCGCAGCGCCACCCGCACACGTGCCAGTAATTCGCCCACGCCAAACGGCTTGGTCAGGAAATCATCCGCGCCCGCATCCAGCGCCTGAATTTTATCCTGCTCGTCACAGCGCGCAGAGAGCACTATCACCGGCACGCTGCTCCACTGGCGGAAATCACGAATAAAATCGATGCCATCGCCATCCGGCAAGCCAAGATCAAGAATAACTAAATCGGGTTTACGGGTTGCGGCTTCGATTAATCCGCGCTGTAACGTTTCGCTGTCATAAACGCGCAGGGTTTCGTTTTCCAGCGCCACGCGCAGGAAACGGCGGATCTCTTTTTCATCTTCAACAATCAGTACGCTGGTCAAACCGGAGACTCTCCAACGCCGTAACGGAAAACGCACTGTAGCAAACCCCGCTGCGCTTTGCGTCGAAAATGGCTGAATTGCACAAGTCAGTTACCCATAATTAACATCTATGTAACTCAATTACATAAAAGCGTAACGCTGCGCTTTTTTTCATCATTTTAGTGGTCGGATGAGTAGTAAAATTACGCAATGCGACGTATCATGATTAACTAATGAACGATTTGTGGCTGTTTAACCTGTTGGGAGGCTCCGGTGATCTATTCCAGTTACCCTTTGCATAAAATTATCCTGCGTCGCACAGCCGTGGTGATCATCGGCCTGCTGGCGCTACCGGTTATGCTGCTGCGCAGCGATCGTGCGCGTTTTTACAGTTATCTGCATCGCGTCTGGAGCAAAACCAGCAGCAAGCCCGTTTGGTTAGCGCAGGCGGAAGCCGCAGGCAGCGATTTCTACTAGTACCGGTTTTCTCATTCGCCCTGTCAGGCTGAGGCTCTCCGCTGATAACAATCCCGCCACGCAGGCGGGATTTTTTTGCGTTATACCACAGCGTCACAGGATTTTCGGTGCGCCACTGCGCAGCTTCAGCTACACTTAAACTTATACAAGAAGTTTGAGGTTGTACAAGTATGAGCGAGAAGATCCCGGTAGGAATTAGTGCCTGTTTACTTGGCGACAGCGTGCGTTTTGATGGCGGACACAAACGGCTGACTTTCGCGACGCAAGAGCTGGCGCCCTATGTTCGTTATGAGCCCATCTGCCCGGAAATGGCCATTGGTTTGCCGGTGCCGCGCCCGGCGCTGCGTCTGGTCAAAAACCAGGATGAGGTCTCACTTTGCTTCAGCAAAAACGGCGGCGAAGCGATCACTGAGCAGATGCAAGATTTCGCCAGTGAAAAAGTCGCCGGGCTGCATCACCTGTGCGGCTATATCCTGTGCGCCAAATCGCCCAGCTGCGGCATGGAGCGGGTGCGTATTTACGAACCTGATAGCAACAATAATCGCAAAGAGGGCGTCGGGATCTTTGCCCGTGCGCTACAGCAGGAGATGCCGTGGCTGCCAATGGAAGAAGATGGACGTCTGCATGACGATACGCTGCGAGAAAACTTTGTCGGGCGCGTCTATGCGCTGCATGAATTTAATCAGCTCTGGCAGGAAGGGCTGACGGCGCATAAGCTGATGACGTTTCACACCCGCTATAAATTACTGCTGCTGGCGCATTCACAGCCGGAATATCGTGAGCTGGGGCCGTTTGTCGCGGCAATGAACGATTATCCTTCGCTGGAAGCGTATGCCATCGACTATCGCGATCGTCTGATGAAGTTGATGAAGCATCCCGCCACGCGCCGCAATCACACCAACGTTTTAATGCACGTGCAGGGCTACTTCCGCAAACAATTGACTTCAGCGCAGCGTCAGGAGCTGGCGTCGCTTATCGACCGCTATCGCCAGGGGTTACAGCCGCTGCTGGCCCCGATTACGCTGCTTAAACATTATATGAAAGAGTATCCGCACGAGTGGCTATCACAGCAGCGCTATTTCGAACCCTATCCCGAAGCGCTGCGTCTGCGCTACGGGCGATGAGTTGAGCATTCAGGAGAGGTAATGGCCACCCATTTGGTCTGGCTGCGCAACGATCTGCGCATCAACGACAACAGCGCGCTGTGGGCCGCCTGTCGCCAGCGCGA
Source organism: Mixta sp. BE291 (assembly GCF_031457955.1). Taxonomy (NCBI): domain Bacteria; kingdom Pseudomonadati; phylum Pseudomonadota; class Gammaproteobacteria; order Enterobacterales; family Erwiniaceae; genus Mixta; species Mixta sp. BE291. The sequence continues at coordinate 385,064 of NZ_JAVDXN010000005.1, forward strand.
GGCAAAGGTAATCGCGCTATTTATCGCTACGCCGCAGCAGTGGCGTCAGCATGATATGTCGCCGCGTCAGGCTGATTATATCTGGCACAGCCTGCAGCTTTTACAGCAGGCGCTGGCGGCAAAAGGCATTATTCTGCATTACCACCAGTGTGCCGACTTTAGCGCCTCGGTGGACTATCTGAGCGATTTTTGTCGGCAGCAGCAGGTCGATGCGCTGTTTTATAACTATCAATATGAGTTTAACGAGCGCGAACGCGATGCCGCCGCGGAGCGCAGGCTGACGCAGCAGGGCGTAACGGTACAGGGTTTTGACGACAGCGTGCTTCTGCCGCCCGGCAGTGTGCAAACCGGCAGTCAAAAAATGTACAAAGTTTTTACGCCGTTCAGTAAAGCGTATCTGGCGCGCCTGCGTACCTGGCTGCCGGAATGTTTGCCCGCACCCGACGCGCGCAGTGAAACGCCGCTGGAAAATTTACCTGCGTTAACGCCTTTCGATTATCCCCGCGAAGCGTTTGATCATCAGCGTTTTCCGCCAGGAGAAGCCGCTGCGCTACAGCAGCTGCGAACGTTTTGCCGTCAGCCAGTGCTGACCTATGCTGAACAGCGCGATCTGCCAGCGCAGGACGCCACCAGCAGATTATCCGTCTGCCTGGCGACCGGCACGCTGTCGCCCCGCCAATGCCTGCACCGTTTACTGCGCGAGCAGCCGCAGACGCTGGAAGCGGGGCAGGCCAGCGTCTGGTTGAATGAATTAATCTGGCGCGATTTTTATCGTCACCTGCTGGTGGCGTTTCCGGCACTGTGTAAAAACCAGCCCTTTATGCCCTGGACGAAAAACGTGGCCTGGCAGGATAACCCAGCGCATTTGAGCGCCTGGCAACAGGGTAAAACCGGCTATCCGATTGTGGATGCGGCGATGCGCCAGATGAACCGCACCGGCTGGATGCATAACCGGCTGCGCATGATCACCGCCAGCTTTCTGGTGAAAGATTTGCAGATCAACTGGCAGCTGGGCGAGCGCTATTTTATGTCAAAGCTGATTGATGGCGATCTGGCGGCAAATAACGGCGGCTGGCAGTGGGCCGCCTCAACCGGAACCGATGCCGCGCCCTATTTTCGTATTTTCAATCCCACCACTCAGGGCGAGCGGTTTGATAAGCAGGGCGAGTTTATTCGCCGCTGGCTACCAGAGCTGGCGAACGTGCCTGAAAGCGCCATCCACGATCCGCACGGCTGGGCAAAGAAAAATAATCAGCGACTCGATTATCCGGCGCCGATCGTGGAACATAAGGCGGCACGACAAAAAACCTTAGCTATGTTTGAAGCGGCGCGCAATGCGTCCCCTGTTACGCCCCCGGAGTAGGTGAATGAACAATTTTGAACTGGAACAGATCGTCAACCAACAGCTGAACAGCGCCGCCTTTAGCGACTATGCGCCAAATGGCTTGCAGGTCGAAGGGCGCGCTGAGGTGCGAAAAATCGTCACCGGCGTGACAGCCAGCCAGGCGCTGTTGGATGAAGCGGTGCGTTTACAGGCGGATGCGGTCATGGTGCATCACGGCTATTTCTGGAAAAACGAAGCGCCGGTAATCAAAGGCATGAAGCGTCGTCGGCTGCGCACGCTGCTGGCGAACGATATTAATCTCTATGGCTGGCATCTGCCGCTGGACGCCCATCCGCAGCTCGGCAATAACGCGCAGCTGGCGCAGGCGCTGGGAATCCGCGTGCAGGGCGAAGTGCAGCCGCTGGTGCCGTGGGGCGAGCTGGACGCAAGCCTGAGCGGCGAGCAGCTGGCGCAGCGCATTGCCCAGGTATTAGGGCGTCAGCCGTTGCACTGCGGTGATAATGCGCCGCAGCAGATACGCCGTATCGCCTGGTGCAGCGGCGGCGGCCAGGGTTTTATCGACAGCGCGGCGGATTTTGGCGTGGATGCGTTTATTACCGGTGAAGTGTCAGAGCAGACCATCCACAGCGCGCGCGAAAACGGCCTGCACTTTTTTGCCGCCGGTCACCATGCCACGGAGCGCGGCGGTATTCGTGCGCTGGGCGAATGGCTGGCCGCACATCATCAGTTGGATGTCACGTTTATTGATATCGATAACCCCGCCTGATCCCGCCTGACGCTTTCTCTTTAACATCGCGACGGTCGCCGCCGTCGCAATTATCATGAGCTTGCCTAATGTAAAGCGGTTGACACGCCTGCTGCATCTCAGCATAACTATCTGCTCAAAATGAATAAGTTTGAGACACTTAGTTATAACAGGAGGTAAGTTATGCAAAGGGCACGTTGTTACCTGTTGGGGGAACGCGCGGTCGTGCTTGAGCTGGAACCGCCTGTCTCGCTGTTCAGCCAACAGCGAATTTGGGGATTAACAGAACGCCTGCGTGATTATCCGCAGGTGCTGGAGGCGATCCCCGGCATGAACAATCTCACGGTAATTCTGCGCGACCCGCAACATCAGGCGCTGGACGCCATTGAACGCCTGCAAACCTGGTGGGAAGAGAGCGAAGCGGTATTGCCGGAGTCGCGCGATGTCGCCATTCCGGTGATCTACGGCGGCGAAGCTGGCCCCGATCTCGACGAGGTGGCGCGCCACTGCCAGATGACGCCGCAGCAGCTGGTTGAGGCGCATGCCGCTGGCGAATATGTGGTCTATTTCATCGGCTTTCAGCCGGGTTTCCCCTATCTGGGCGGGTTAGACCGCCGCCTGCATGCGCCGCGCCGCGCTGAACCGCGCGTGCTGGTCCCGGCGGGATCGGTGGGCATTGGCGGCAGTCAAACCGGTATCTATCCGCTGGCGTCGCCCGGCGGCTGGCAGCTGTTAGGCCGTACCCAACTGGCCTTGTTTAACCCGCAACATCAGCCGCCCACGCTATTGCGTCCGGGCGATCGCGTCCGTTTTGTCCCACAGAAGGAGGGCGTATGCTGAAAATTATTCGCGCCGGAATGAATACCACCCTGCAGGACAGCGGCCGCGGCGGCTGGCGTCAGCTGGGGATCAGCAGCGGCGGCGCGCTGGATGAACCGGCAATGCGTACCGCCAATCTGCTGGTGGGTAATCCGCAAACCCAGGCGGTGTTGGAAATTACGCTGGGCCAGTTTTGCGCGCAATTCGATCGTGATGGCTGGTTTGCACTAACCGGCGCGGGCTGTAATGCCGATCTCGATGGTCGTCCGGTCTGGACCGGCTGGCGTCTGCCGGTAAAAAAAGGCCAGCGGCTGACGCTGTCGATGCCGGTGCGCGGCATGCGCAGCTATCTGGCGATCAACGGCGGCTTTGACGTTGCGCCGGTGCTTGGCTCTTGTAGTACCGACAGCAAAGCGGAATTTGGCGGCTGGCAGGGGCGGCGTCTGCAGGATGGTGACGCGCTGCCGCTCGCCGCGCCAACGCAGGCGTTCCGTAAAGCTGTCGGCGTACGTCAGCTGCTGTGGGGCAATCGCCTGCGCGCGCTGCCCGGCCCGGAATATCATGAGTTCAGTAAAGAGTCGCAGGAGGCCTTCTGGCGCGTCTCCTGGCGGCTCGATCCGCAAAGTAACCGCATGGGCTATCGCCTGCAGGGCAGACCGCTGGCGCGTAACGGCAATCGCGAGCTGCTCTCCCATGGCCTGCTGCCCGGCGTGATTCAGGTGCCGCATAACGGTCAGCCGATTGTGCTGATGGCGGACGCGCAAACCACTGGCGGCTATCCACGCATTGCCTGCGTGATCGAAGCCGATCTTTATCACCTGGCGCAGATCCGTCTGGGCGAACCGATCCACTTTATTCACTGTACGCTGGAAGAGGCGTTACAGGCGCGCGAGCAGCAGCGACGAGTCATTGAACGTATGGCATGGGGGCTGGAAGATGAAAATTGATTTAAACGCCGACTTAGGCGAAGGCTGTAACCACGATCGCGCGCTGTTGCAGTTAGTCAGCTCGGCCAATATCGCCTGCGGCTTCCATGCGGGCGATGCGCAAACCATGCTGCAATCGATCCGCTGGGCGCTGGAGTTTGGCGTCGCGATTGGCGCGCATCCCGCTTTCCCCGATCGGGAAAACTTTGGCCGCAGCGCCATGCAGCTGCCGCCGGAAACGGTCTATGCCCAGGTGCTGTATCAAATCGGCGCGCTGAAAACGCTGGCGGAAAGCGAAGGCGGCAAGCTGACCCACGTTAAGCCGCACGGCATGCTGTATAACCAGGCCGCGCGCGATGCGCAGCTGGCGGATGCGATAGCCCGGGCGGTGAAAGCGGTGAGCGCTGACCTGCTGCTGGTGGGGCTGGCGGGCAGCGAATCAATCCGGGCAGCGCAGCATCACGGGCTGCGTACCCGCGAAGAGGTGTTCGCCGATCGCGGTTATCTGGCGGATGGGTCGCTGGTGCCGCGCAATCAGCCGGGCGCGATGATTGACGATGAACAACAGGCCATTTCTCGCACGTTGAGCATGGTGCAGCAGGGTAAGGTCGCCAGCGTCACCGGCGAATGGGTGAAGCTGCGCGCGCAGACGGTTTGTCTGCACGGCGACGGCCCGCACGCGCTGGCATTTGCTCAACGCCTGCGCGAGGCGTTTGCCGCGCAGCATATTCCCGTTAGCAGCGAAATCTGACCCTTTGCCCGACGCGCGTCGGGTTTTTATCAGGAGAAATTATGCAACCTTTGGTGAATCTGTGGCCCTTATTAGGGATCGCAGCCATTATTGTCGGTTTTTTACTGCGCTTTAACCCGGTGCTGGTGGTGATCATCGCCGGTTTGATCACCGGTATCGCCGCCCATATGCCGCTGGCGGATATTCTGGAGAAGCTCGGATCCGGATTTCTCAACACCCGCAATCTGCCGTTTATTTTGCTGTTGCCGCTGGCGGTGATCGGTTTGCTGGAGCGACACGGCTTAAAAGAACGCGCTCAGGCGTGGATCGCCACGATTAAAACCGCCACCACCGGCCGCCTGTTGATTATCTATCTGTTGGTGCGTGAAGCCACGGCGGCGCTGGGGCTGACCAGCCTCGGCGGCCACCCGCAAATGGTGCGGCCGCTGCTGGCCCCGATGGCGGAAGGCGCAACGGAAAACCGTTACGGCGATCTGCCCGCCGACGTGCGCTATCGCCTGCGCGCCATGTCCGCCGCGACGGATAACGTTGGGCTGTTTTTCGGTGAGGATATTTTTGTTGCCTTTGGCGCCATCATCTTCATGCATAACTTTATGCTCGAATCAGGCGGCATCCAGACCGAGCCGTTGCATATTGCGCTGTGGGGCATCCCGACGGCGATTAGCGCCTTTATTATCCACTCGCTGCGCTTGCGTCGGCTGGATAAAAAGCTGGCGGCAGAGCTGAGCGCGCTGAATCATGCCGCGTTACAGCAGAAAGGAGGCCGCTAATGTTTCAGCAACAGTATCTGTTCTGGCTCGCCGGTGCGATTCTGCTGGTCGTGGCGCTGATGTCATGGCGCGATAAGGATAATCCACGCCGGATCACCACCGGGTTGTTTTGGGGGCTGTACGGCCTGATATTTTTTGTCGGCGACTGGGCTTATCAGCTGGCGGAGCAGCTGAGCGGCTCCGGAGAGCAGGGCGCACGCAGCCTGCATATTCTTATCGGCGCGCTGGTGGTAGCGATGGCGCTGATCGCCGGTTTCGGCGGAGTGAAGCTGGGGCGCTATCATCAGCGTAGCGAAGAGGAGCGTCAGCAGAGCGCTCGCCGTTTAGGCAATCGCCTGTTTTTACCGGCGCTGGCGATTCCGCTGGTAACGGTCGCAGGTGTGCTGGCGTTTAATCATATTCCCGGCCTGCAACAGGGCATGTTTGGCGCAGGCAACCACGCTACGCTGGTGACGCTGTTTTCGATGTCGGTCGGCTGTCTGGTGGGCTGGCTGGTGGCGCTAAAAATCAGCCGCGAGCGTCCGGCGCAGTCGTTTCAGGAGACGCGCCGCCTGCTGGATTCCATCGGCTGGGCGTTTATTTTACCGCAGATCCTCGCCACGCTGGGCTTGCTGTTTACCACTGCCGGCGTCGGTAGTGCGATTGCGCACCTCACCGAGCAATATCTGGCAGTGGATAATCGCTTTGTTGCCGTGACGGTGTTTGTGCTCGGCATGGCGCTACTGACCATGATCATGGGCAACGCCTTTGCGGCTTTTCCGATTGTTACCGCAGGCATCGGCATTCCGGTGCTGGTGCTACAGCACGGCGGCAATCCGGCGGTGATGGCGGCAATCGGCATGTTCTCCGGCTATTGCGGCACCTTGATGACGCCAATGGCGGCGAATTTCAATATCGTTCCCGCCGCGCTGCTGGAACTGCCGGACCGCAATGCGGTCATTAAGGCGCAGACGCCTACCGGCGTGCTACTGTTAATTGTGAATATATTTTTGCTCTATTTCCTGATGTTCCTGTGAGGCGCTAATGAGAACAGTATTGATTACAGCGTTTGAGCCTTTCGGCGGTGAACAGATTAATCCTTCATGGGAAGCGGTGCGTCAGCTTCACGAACGCATGCTGTGCGGCTTTCAGGTGGTGGCGAAAGAGCTGCCCTGCGCCTTTGGCGATGCGCTCACCACGCTGTATGCCGAGATGGAGGCGCTCCAGCCGGAGCTGATCATTGCGGTAGGGCAGGCCGGTGGACGAGCCGATATCAGCGTTGAGCGCGTTGGCATTAACATTAACGATGCGCGCATTCCCGATAACAACGGCAATCAGCCCATTGATGAGCCGATTATCCCCGGCGGCCCGGCGGCCTATTTTTCGACCTTGCCGATTAAGGCGATTGTCGAAGGAATACGCGAAGCCAATATTCCTGCCTCGGTGTCGCAAACGGCGGGCACCTATGTCTGTAACCATGTGATGTATGGGCTGCTGCATCGTCTTGCCCAGCAGGACAACAAGGTGCGCGGCGGATTTATTCATATTCCTTATTTGCCGCAGCAGGCGATTCATCATCCCGGTGCGCCTAGCATGGCGGCACAAACCGTCATTCTGGCGCTGGAGATGGCGATTACCATTGCGCTACGTACTGAACAGGATCTGCGCCTGGTTGGCGGCGCAACGCACTAACAGGATATTGCTATGCCAGAAGGACCAGAGATCCGCCGGGCGGCGGATCGGCTGGAAGAAGCCATTGCAGGCAAGCCTCTGACCGAGGTCTGGTTTGCCTTTCCGCAGCTTAAAACGTATGAAAATGCGTTGATGGGGGAAACGGTTACCGCGATTGAAACGCGTGGCAAAGCATTGCTGACGCATTTTTCCAACGGCTTAACGCTCTACAGTCATAACCAGCTGTATGGCGTCTGGCGGGTGGTCAAAACCGGCAGCATTCCTGAAACGCAGCGGATATTGCGGGTGCGGCTCGGCTGCCCCGATCACACTATTTTGCTCTACAGCGCGTCTGATATTGAGATGCACAACAGCGATACGCTGGCGGCGCATCCGTTTTTACAGCGTATCGGGCCGGACGTGCTGGATATGACGCTGAGTGAAGAGGCGGTGCGCGAGCGCCTGCTTTCACCGCGTTTTCGTCGTCGCCAGTTCAGCGGTCTGCTGCTCGATCAGGCTTTTCTGGCGGGCCTGGGCAACTATTTACGCGTGGAAATTCTGTGGGACGCGGCGCTGGCGCCGCAGCATCGGGCGCAGGATTTAACCGAAACGCAGCTACAGCGTTTGGTGCATGCGTTGCTGGCGATTCCGCGGCATTCTTACCGCATGCGCGGCACGATGAAAAGTGCGCATCATGGCGCAGCCTTTAGTTTTAAAGTGTTTCATCGGGCGGGTAAACGCTGCGAACGCTGTGGCGGAACAATTGAAAAAACCACGCTGTCGTCGCGGCCCTTCTACTGGTGCCCTGGCTGTCAGCTTTAAGCGGCGTATCAGCCAATAAAAAAGGGCCCGCAGGCCCTTTAAACACCGATGCTGAGGCGGGGGAGACAAGGACCGAAGAGCAAAGCGTCCCGCGCCAGGGAAGGCGCGGGCCGAGCTGGCAGGGATGCCGTCTTTTGCGTCTTTGCGAACGGGCCTTGTCTCCCGCGCAGGCACCATAAAAAAAGGGCCCGCAGGCCCTTTTTTCTACGCTAAAACTTACTTCGGCAGATTAGATTCAAACTCACGCTGCTCATAACCGGTATAGAGCTGACGCGGACGTGCAATCTTCATGCCTTCGTCGTGCATCTCTTTCCAGTGCGCGATCCAGCCAACGGTACGCGCCATGGCAAAAATCACGGTGAACATGGAAGAAGGAATACCCATCGCTTTCAGAATAATGCCAGAGTAGAAATCGACGTTCGGATAGAGTTTGCGCTCAATAAAGTACGGGTCGTTCAGCGCAATATGCTCCAGCTCCATCGCCACTTCCAGCAGATCATCCTTCATGCCCAGCTCATTCAGCACTTCATGACAGGTATCGCGCATCACCGTTGCACGCGGATCGTAATTTTTATACACACGATGACCAAAGCCCATCAGGCGGAAAGAGTCATTCTTATCTTTCGCGCGACGGACGAATTCCGGGATATGTTCCTTGTGGCTAATCTCTTCCAGCATACGCAAACAGGCTTCGTTCGCGCCGCCGTGCGCCGGTCCCCACAGCGAGGCGATGCCCGCCGCGATACAGGCGAACGGGTTAGCGCCCGACGAACCCGCGGTACGCACCGTTGAGGTTGACGCGTTCTGCTCATGATCCGCGTGCAGGATCAGAATACGATCCATGGCGCGCTCCAGCACCGGATTCACCTTATACTCTTCACACGGCGTGGCGAACATCATATGCAGGAAGTTACCGGCATAGGAGAGGTCATTGCGCGGATAGACGAACGGCTGGCCGATCGAATATTTGTAGCACATCGCCGCCACGGTCGGCATTTTAGAGAGCAGACGGAACGCCGCGATTTCGCGGTGACGCTCAATGTTAACATCCAGTGAATCGTGATAGAACGCCGCCAGTGCGCCGGTCACGCCGCACATCACCGCCATCGGGTGCGAGTCGCGGCGGAAACCGTGGAACAGACGGGTAATCTGCTCATGAATCATGGTGTGACGCGTCACCGTGGTACGGAACTCGTCAAACTGTTCCTGAGTGGGCGTTTCACCATTCAGCAGGATATAACAGACTTCCAGGTAATTTGAGTGCGTGGCGAGTTGATCGATCGGAAAACCACGGTGAAGCAGAATGCCTTCATCACCATCAATATAGGTAATTTTGGATTCGCAGGACGCAGTAGAGGTAAAACCAGGGTCAAACGTAAACAACCCCTTTGAGCCAAGGCTTCGGACATCGACAACATCCTGGCCCAACGTACCTTGTAGCACGTCCAGCTCAACAGGAGCCTCACCATTCAGGGTGAGCGTCACTTTTTTATCAGCCATTTACAGTCTCCTTAGCGCCATATTTGTAGGATCTTTGACAGCGAAGTTACCATCATGCTGCGAATTGCGTGAAGTAATTGCAGACTATCGACTCTGTGACATGTATTGCTTGCAGGGTACAGAGTGACGGGCGCGGTCGGAACGTGTCCGGCAGCCACGATGCTAATGCGTTCTGTGGTTGTTAAAGATCCGTGCTGGTCATTATAAATTTTAACTAATAACCTGATGCGTTTAGCAATTTATTTCATCACTGTTACATAACTTGCGTTTAAGGGTAAAGTGTATCCCCATAACTTTTACGCATCATAGGACTTTCGTGCGTTAGTTTGTAACTGAATTGTTGAAGTTTTGTCAAATCAGATAATTAAATTTGTTTAAAATATGAAAACCGTGAGGTCGATCACTGTTCCACTTAAATGTCGCTAAAGCGTTTGTAGATCAATTGTAATGAGAATGTGATCGTCCTATACTGCCGCCAGGTCTCCGGAATACCCTGACACCAGGAGCCACCCAGCGTTTTACCGCTTCAATTAACACTGGATGTTGCTGTTATGGTGCCGGTGCACAAGTCTCGATGGCTTTCCACCTTCAGGCCCGGAGGAAGCAAAATAAGAAAAGCTGTGTGGGCAAAACCGTGAAAAAACAAAGACCTGTCAACTTGGATCTCACTACGATCCGGTTTCCCGTTACTGCAATATCGTCCATTCTCCACCGCGTTTCCGGCGTCATTAGTTTTGTGGCCGTCGGTATTCTGCTCTGGCTACTGGGACTCTCGCTCTCCTCACCTGAAGGCTTCCTGCAGGCATCTGCCGTGATGAACAGCTTTTTTGCTAAGTTCATTATGTGGGGCATCCTCACCGCGCTGGCCTGGCATACTGTTGGCGGTATCCGTCATATGTTAATGGATTTTGGTTATCTGGCAGAAACGCAGCGGGTGGGTAACAGCTCTGCGCATATCTGTTTTGGTATCACTATCGTGCTTTCAATTCTGGCTGGAGTCCTCGTATGGTAAGCAATGCTACTGCACTGGGTCGCAATGGCGTGCAGGACTGGCTGCTGCTGCGCGCTACTGCAATCCTGATCACGCTTTACACCTTATATATTCTCGGTTTCATCATTGTGTCAGATACGCTGACGTATGATATCTGGCGCGCCTTCTTCGCCTCTTCCTTTACCAAGGTCTTCACGCTGCTGACGCTGTTTTCTACCGTGATTCACGGCTGGATCGGCATGTGGCAGGTCCTGACAGACTACGTTAAACCTCTGGCGTGGCGTCTGCTGTTACAGCTGGCTATCGTTGTTGCGCTGTTGGTTTATGCAATTTATGGAACTGTTGTGGTGTGGGGTGCGTGAGAATGAATTTGCCAGTCAGAGAGTTTGATGCCGTAGTTATCGGGGCAGGCGGCGCAGGTATGCGTGCGGCCCTACAAATTTCACAGTCGGGCCAGAGCTGCGCCCTGCTGTCTAAAGTTTTCCCGACCCGTTCCCATACTGTTTCCGCGCAGGGCGGTATCACCGTCGCGCTGGGGAATACCCATGAGGACAACTGGGAATGGCACATGTACGACACCGTCAAAGGCTCCGATTATATCGGTGACCAGGACGCGATCGAATATATGTGTAAAACCGGCCCGGAAGCGATTCTGGAGCTGGAACATATGGGCCTGCCGTTTTCCCGTCTGGAAGATGGTCGCATTTATCAACGTCCGTTCGGCGGCCAGTCGCGTAACTTCGGCGGCGAGCAGGCGGCACGTACCGCAGCGGCGGCTGACCGTACCGGCCATGCGCTGTTGCACACGCTCTATCAGCAGAACCTGAAAAACAAAACCACCATCTTCTCCGAATGGTATGCGCTGGATCTGGTGAAAAACCAGGATGGCGCGGTGGTGGGCTGTACTGCGCTGAGCATTGAAACCGGCGAAGTGGTCTATTTCAAAGCGAAGGCCACGGTGCTGGCCACCGGCGGCGCGGGCCGTATCTATCAGTCCACCACCAATGCCCATATCAATACCGGCGACGGCGTCGGCATGGCGCTGCGCGCAGGCGTGCCGGTGCAGGATATGGAGATGTGGCAATTCCACCCAACCGGCATCGCCGGTGCAGGCGTGCTGGTAACCGAAGGCTGTCGTGGCGAAGGCGGTTACCTGCTGAATAAACATGGCGAACGCTTTATGGAGCGTTACGCGCCGAACGCCAAAGATCTGGCGGGCCGTGACGTGGTCGCGCGCTCCATGATGATTGAGATTCGTGAAGGCCGCGGCTGCGAAGGTCCGTGGGGCCCGCACATTAAGCTGAAGCTGGATCATCTGGGTAAAGAGGTGCTGGAGTCCCGTCTGCCGGGCATCCTGGAACTTTCGCGCACCTTTGCTCACGTTGACCCGGTAAAAGAGCCGATTCCGGTGATCCCAACCTGCCACTATATGATGGGCGGCATTCCGACCAAAGTAAGCGGCCAGGCGTTGACCCTGAATGAAAAAGGGGAAGATGTCGTGGTGCCGGGCCTGTTCGCCGTTGGTGAAATCGCCTGCGTATCGGTACATGGCGCTAACCGCCTGGGCGGCAACTCGCTGCTGGACCTGGTGGTGTTTGGCCGTGCGGCAGGTCTGCATCTGCTGGAGTCAATCCAGGAGCAGGGGCCGCTGCGCGATGCCACGCCGGAAGATATCGATGCCGCGATGGCGCGCTATCATCGCTGGGACAACAACACCACGGGTGAAGATCCGGTTGAAATCCGTAAGGCGCTGCAAAGCTGCATGCAAAATAACTTCTCGGTGTTCCGTGAAGGCGATGCGATGGCGAAAGGGCTGGAAGATCTGAAACAGATCCGTGAGCGCCTGAAGCTGGCGCGTCTTGACGATCGTTCCAGCGATTTCAACACCCAGCGTATCGAATGTCTGGAGCTGGATAACCTGATGGAAACCGCTTTTGCTACGGCCGTAGCAGCGAATTACCGCACGGAGAGCCGCGGCGCCCATAGCCGTTTTGACTACCCGGAACGTGACGATGAGAACTGGCTGTGCCATTCGCTCTATCTGCCGCATACCGAAAGCATGACGCGCCGTGAGGTGAACATGCAGCCGAAACTGCGCGCCGCTTTCCCGCCGAAAGTGCGTACCTACTAATTGCGGAGAAGAGACGATGAGACTCGAATTTTCCATTTATCGTTATAACCCGGACGTGGATGACGCGCCGCGCATGCAGGATTACAGCCTGGAAGCGGAAGACGGTCGCGACATGATGCTGCTGGACGCCCTGATTAAACTGAAAGAACAAGACCCGACGCTGGCGTTTCGTCGTTCCTGCCGTGAGGGCGTTTGCGGCTCTGACGGCCTGAATATGAACGGTCGTAACGGTCTGGCCTGCATCACGCCGGTTTCGGCGCTAGGCAACGGCAAGAAGAAGATCGTTATCCGTCCGCTGCCTGGTCTGCCGGTGGTGCGCGACTTAGTCGTGGACATGGGTCAGTTCTACAAGCAGTATGAGAAGATTAAGCCTTACTTGTTGAATAATGGCACAAATCCTCCGGCACGCGAGCATTTGCAATCTCCGGAAGATCGTGCGCATCTGGATGGCCTGTACGAATGTATCCTGTGCGCCTGCTGCTCAACGTCATGTCCGTCGTTCTGGTGGAACCCGGACAAGTTCGTCGGACCGGCGGGGCTGCTGGCCTCCTATCGCTTCCTGATCGACAGCCGCGATACGGAAACCAACGCGCGTCTGGACGATTTGAGCGATGCTTTCAGCGTATTCCGCTGCCACAGCATTATGAACTGTGTCAGCGTGTGTCCAAAAGGGCTGAACCCGACCAAGGCTATCGGCCATATTAAGTCGATGCTATTGCAGCGTAACGCATAACAGTAACCCCATCCGGGAACCCAGGTTCCCGGATGTTTTACGGAGACCCTGGTAAGGTCTGTCACGATGCGGTGAAAAATCTTACCAAGGTTCCCTTACGGGCCAGGGCATCGATTGCCCAACACGCTCGTATCGCTGAACTGGAATCTGGCTGTGGCGAGCGCTTTACAAGCAGGTGCGCGACACAGCGTTGGGCAAGCCGGTAACCCGGCAACAATGAAACCTCGAAAAAAGCATGTAATGCTTAAGGGATCACAATGCAGAACAGCGCAATGAAGCCCTGGCTTGACTCTTCCTGGCTGGCCGGCGCGAACCAATCTTACATAGAGCAGCTCTATGAGGATTTTCTCACCGATCCTGACTCTGTTGATGCTGTATGGCGCGACATGTTCCAACAGCTTCCCGGCACCGGGCTCAGGCCTGAGCAGTTCCACTCCTCGACGCGCGACTATTTCCGTCGTCTGGCAAAAGATACCTCGCGTTACGCCGCGTCCGTTGGCGATCCCGATGCGAATGCCAAACAGGTAAAAGTCCTGCAGCTGATCAACGCCTATCGCTTCCGTGGTCATCAGCATGCGAATCTCGATCCGCTTGGCCTGTGGCAGCAGGAGCACGTATCTGACCTCGATCCGGCGTTCCACGGCTTAAGCGAAGAAGATTATCAGGAAACCTTCAATGTCGGTTCCTTTGCTATCGGCAAAGACCGCATGCCGTTAGGCGAACTGATTAACGCGCTGAAGCAAACCTACTGCGGCCCGATCGGCGCGGAATATATGCACATCACTAATACCGATGAAAAACGCTGGCTGCAACAGCGTCTCGAATCGGTAGTGGGGCACGCCGCATTTTCCACGGAAGAGAAAAAAGGCTTCCTGAAAGAGCTGACCGCCGCAGAAGGGCTGGAGCGTTACCTGGGTGCTAAATTCCCTGGCGCGAAACGCTTCTCGCTGGAGGGCGGCGACGCGCTGGTGCCGATGCTGCGTGAGATGATTCGTCACGCGGGCAAAAGCGGCACGCGCGAAGTGGTGCTGGGTATGGCGCACCGCGGTCGTCTTAACGTACTGATTAACGTCCTCGGCAAAAAACCGCAGGATCTGTTTGACGAGTTCGCAGGCAAACACAAAGAGCACCTTGGCACCGGCGACGTGAAATACCATATGGGCTTCTCGTCCGATGTGGAAACCGAAGGCGGCATGGTTCACCTGGCGCTGGCGTTTAACCCGTCGCACCTGGAAATCGTGAGTCCGGTGGTAATGGGTTCGGTGCGCGCGCGTCTGGATCGTCTGGATGAGCCGGTCAGCAATAAAGTGCTGCCGATTACCATTCATGGCGATGCGGCGGTGATCGGTCAGGGCGTGGTTCAGGAAACCCTGAACATGTCGCAGGCGCGCGGTTATGAAGTGGGCGGTACGGTGCGTATCGTGATTAACAACCAGATCGGTTTCACCACTTCAAACCCGAAAGATGCCCGTTCAACGCAATATTGTACCGACATCGGCAAAATGGTGCAGTCGCCTATTTTCCACGTCAATGCGGATGATCCGGAAGCGGTGGCGTTTGTCACCCGCCTGGCGCTTGATTTCCGTAATACCTTTAAGCGTGACGTCTTTATCGATTTGGTTTGCTATCGCCGCCACGGCCATAACGAAGCGGATGAGCCAAGCGCAACCCAGCCGGTGATGTACCAGAAAATCAAAAAGCATCCGACGCCGCGTAAAATTTACGCCGATCGTCTGGAAGCGGAGCAGGCGATTAATCTGGAAGACGCCACGGAAATGGTTAATCTTTATCGTGACGCGCTGGATGCGGGCGAATGCGTGGTGCCGGAATGGCGTCCAATGAGCCTGCACTCTTTCACCTGGTCGCCTTATCTCAACCATGAGTGGGATGAAAGCTACCCGGCAAGCGTGGAGTTCAAACGTCTGCAGGAACTGGCGAAACGCATCAGTCAGGTGCCGGAGTCGGTAGAGGTGCAGTCGCGCGTGGCGAAAATTTACAACGACCGCGCCGAAATGGCGGCGGGCAATAAGCTGTTTGACTGGGGCGCGGCGGAAAACCTCGCTTACGCTACGCTGGTCGATGAAGGCATTCCGGTGCGTATTTCCGGCGAAGATTCCGGGCGCGGCACCTTCTTCCATCGCCATGCGGTAGTACATAACCAGGCGAACGGCTCGACCTGGACGCCGCTGCAGCATATCCATAACGGCCAGGGCCAGTTCAGAGTCTGGGACTCGGTGCTGTCGGAAGAAGCGGTGCTGGCGTTTGAATATGGTTACGCCACCGCAGAGCCGCGTACCCTGACCATCTGGGAAGCGCAGTTTGGCGACTTTGCCAACGGCGCGCAGGTGGTGATCGATCAGTTCATCAGCTCCGGCGAACAGAAATGGGGCCGGATGTGCGGTCTGGTTATGCTGCTGCCGCACGGCTATGAAGGGCAGGGACCGGAGCACTCCTCGGCGCGTCTGGAGCGTTACCTCCAGCTGTGCGCAGAGCAGAACATGCAGGTTTGCGTGCCATCGACCCCGGCGCAGGTTTATCACATGCTGCGCCGCCAGGCGCTGCGCGGTATGCGTCGTCCGTTGGTGGTGATGTCGCCGAAATCGCTGCTGCGTCATCCACTGGCGGTTTCCTCGCTGGATGAGCTGGCGAACGGCAGCTTCC
Source organism: Mixta sp. BE291 (assembly GCF_031457955.1). Lineage (NCBI taxonomy): Bacteria > Pseudomonadati > Pseudomonadota > Gammaproteobacteria > Enterobacterales > Erwiniaceae > Mixta > Mixta sp. BE291. The sequence continues at coordinate 400,908 of NZ_JAVDXN010000005.1, forward strand.
AGCCAGCGATTGGCGAAGTCGATGACCTCGATCCGCAAGCCGTAAAACGCGTGGTGCTGTGCGCCGGTAAGGTCTATTACGATCTGCTGGAGCAGCGCCGCAAAAATGAACAAAACGATGTCGCTATCGTACGTGTAGAGCAGCTTTATCCTTTCCCGCACAAAGCGGTACAGGAAGCGTTGCAGCCTTACGCGCATGTGCATGATTTCGTTTGGTGTCAGGAGGAGCCGCTGAACCAGGGTGCCTGGTATTGCAGCCAGCATCACTTCCGCGAAGTGGTTCCTTTTGGTGCTTCTTTACGTTATGCCGGACGTCCGGCTTCCGCTTCACCTGCTGTAGGTTACATGTCTGTACACCTGAAACAGCAGCAAGACCTGGTTAATGACGCGCTGAACGTTGATTAAATAAGGAAAGATAATGAGTAGCGTAGATATTCTCGTTCCCGACCTGCCTGAATCTGTTGCTGATGCCACCGTAGCAACATGGCATAAGAAACCGGGCGATGCGGTAAGCCGCGATGAAGTACTGGTAGAAATCGAGACCGATAAAGTCGTGCTGGAAGTGCCTGCTTCCGCCGACGGCGTGCTGGAAGCCGTGCTGGAAGATGAGGGCGCAACCGTGACCTCTCGTCAGATTCTGGGACGCCTGAAAGAAGGCAACAGTGGCGGCAAAGAGACCGCTGCTAAAGCCGAAAGCAAAGAATCGACCCCGGCGCAGCGCCAGTCCGCTTCGCTGGAAGAAGAGAGCAACGATGCGCTCAGCCCGGCGATTCGTCGCCTGATCGCTGAGCATAGCCTGGACGCCGCGGCCATCAAAGGCACCGGCGTGGGCGGACGCCTCACGCGTGAAGATGTGGAAAAACATCTGAAGCAGCAGCCTGCACCGGCCGCCGCGAAAGCGGAGTCGAAGCCGCAGGCCGCCGCGCCGCAGCCGCTGGCCGGTCGCAGCGAGAAGCGCGTACCGATGACGCGTCTGCGTAAGCGCGTTGCCGAGCGTCTGCTGGAAGCCAAAAACAGCACCGCAATGCTGACGACCTTCAACGAAGTCAACATGAAGCCGATCATGGATCTGCGTAAGCAGTACGGCGATGCCTTCGAGAAGCGTCATGGCGTGCGCCTGGGCTTTATGTCCTTCTATATCAAAGCGGTAGTGGAAGCGCTGAAACGCTTCCCGGAAGTGAACGCCTCCATCGACGGTGATGATGTGGTGTATCACAACTACTTTGACGTCAGCATCGCCGTTTCCACGCCGCGTGGCCTGGTGACGCCGGTTCTGCGCGATGTCGATACGCTGAGCATGGCGGATATCGAGAAGAAAATTAAAGAGCTGGCGGTAAAAGGCCGTGACGGCAAGCTGACGGTAGAAGAGCTGACCGGCGGTAACTTTACCATCACCAACGGCGGCGTCTTCGGTTCGCTGATGTCCACGCCGATCATCAACCCGCCGCAGAGCGCCATCCTTGGCATGCACGCCATCAAAGATCGCCCGATGGCGGTTAATGGTCAGGTTGTGGTGCTGCCAATGATGTATCTGGCGCTCTCTTACGATCACCGCCTGATTGATGGCCGCGAATCCGTGGGTTATCTGGTGGCAGTGAAAGAGATGCTGGAAGATCCGGCGCGCCTGCTGCTGGACGTTTAATGTTGCCGGGCGCGGTGATGGCCGCGCCCAACCTTATTAATCTTTTCAGACCTGAATGGATAGAACATCATGAACTTACACGAGTACCAGGCGAAACAGCTGTTTGCACGGTATGGCTTACCGGCACCGACCGGTTACGCCTGCACTACGCCACGTGAAGCGGAAGAAGCGGCCTCTAAAATTGGCGCAGGTCCGTGGGTAGTAAAATGTCAGGTTCATGCCGGTGGCCGTGGTAAAGCGGGCGGTGTGAAGGTAGTTAACAGCAAAGAAGAGATTCGTACCTTTGCTGAAAACTGGCTGGGTAAACGTCTGGTCACTTACCAAACGGATGCGGAAGGCCAGCCGGTTAACCAGATTCTGGTTGAAGCCGCGACCGATATTGATCAGGAACTCTACCTGGGCGCCGTGGTTGACCGCAGCTCGCGTCGCGTGGTGTTTATGGCTTCCACCGAAGGCGGCGTTGAGATTGAAAAAGTCGCGGAAGAGACGCCGGAACTGATTCACAAAATGGCGCTGGATCCGCTGACCGGCCCGCAGCCTTATCAGGGTCGCGAGCTGGCGTTTAAACTCGGCCTGAGCGGCAAACAGGTTAATCAGTTCACCAAAATTTTCATGGGCCTGGCGACGCTGTTCCTGGAACGTGACCTGGCGCTGGTTGAGATCAACCCGCTGGTTATCACCAAACAGGGCGACCTGATTTGCCTGGACGGCAAACTGGGCGCAGACGGCAACGCTATGTTCCGTCAGCCGGAGCTGCGTGAAATGCGCGATCCGAGCCAGGAAGATCCGCGCGAAGCGCACGCGACCCAATGGGAGCTCAACTACGTTGCGCTGGAAGGCAATATCGGCTGTATGGTCAACGGCGCGGGTCTGGCGATGGGCACCATGGACATCGTGAAACACCACGGCGGCCAGCCTGCTAACTTCCTTGACGTTGGCGGCGGCGCAACCAAAGAGCGCGTAACCGAAGCCTTTAAGATCATCCTGTCTGACGACGCGGTAAAAGCGGTATTCGTTAACATTTTCGGCGGCATCGTACGCTGCGACCTGATTGCTGATGGCATCATCGGCGCGGTAGCGGAAGTGGGCGTCAACGTACCGGTAGTGGTGCGTCTTGAAGGGAACAACGCTGAGCTGGGCGCACAGAAACTGGCGGACAGCGGTCTGAACATTATTGCAGCAACCAGCCTGACCGACGCGGCCCAACGCGTTGTTGCTGCAGCGGAGGGTAAATAATGTCCATTTTGATCGACAAAAACACCAAAGTGATCTGCCAGGGCTTTACCGGCGGTCAGGGTACATTCCACTCTGAACAGGCGCTGGCCTACGGTACGCAGCTGGTTGGCGGCGTAACCCCAGGTAAAGGCGGCACCACGCATCTGGGCCTGCCGGTATTTAATACCGTGCGCGAGGCGGTGGAAGCCACTGGCGCAACCGCATCCGTTATCTATGTTCCGGCACCTTTCTGTAAAGACGGCATCCTGGAAGCGATCGATGCCGGTATCAAACTGATTATCACCATTACCGAAGGTATCCCGACGCTGGATATGCTGACGGTGAAAGTGAAGCTGGATGAAGCGGGCGTGCGCATGATCGGCCCGAACTGTCCGGGCGTTATCACGCCGGGCGCATGTAAAATTGGCATCATGCCGGGCCACATTCATCAGCCGGGCCGCATCGGTATCGTTTCACGTTCCGGTACGCTGACCTATGAAGCCGTTAAGCAGACCACCGATATCGGCTACGGTCAGTCCACCTGCGTGGGTATCGGCGGCGACCCGATTCCGGGCTCCAACTTTATCGACATCCTGCAAATGTTCCAGGATGACCCGCAGACGGAAGCGATCGTGATGATCGGTGAAATCGGCGGCAGCGCGGAAGAAGAGGCGGCGGCCTTTATTAAAGAACACGTGACCAAACCGGTTGTGGGCTACATTGCTGGTGTTACCGCGCCGAAAGGCAAGCGTATGGGTCACGCGGGCGCCATTATTGCTGGTGGTAAAGGCACGGCGGATGAGAAATTCGCTGCGCTGGAAGCGGCTGGCGTAAAAACCGTTCGTAGCCTGGCAGACATTGGCGACGCAGTAAAAGCAGTACTCCCTCTAAAATAATCTGTGTCAGATTATTCGACATATTGGCCACCTTCGGGTGGCCTTTTTTATGGCTGCTATTTTCTCGCTGCGCGCATGTGTTAAAAATAAAATAACTACAGGTTTATTAATTGTGAAATTTCCGGCAATAAAAACGCGGCTTCCTTTTTATCACTGGAATTGCCCGGAAAATACAGAGTTGCTTAGAGGAAAGAAAACGTTATTTATAAAGTATTATTTAGCTTGTTTTTAAATAAGGCATTACCGATTTCGATTATTTAAAACACGCTTTTAACATATTTATTACTTGTTTGGTAAACACTGATGATTATATTTAACGTTATTGATAATTTTAGGCTAAGCCTTTGATGTTAAATTTATAATTAGCGATGCCTTTCCTTTTTGATTTTATTGCGCCAGGTCATATCAGACCTGAGTAACACGTTCAGGTTAAATCTGCGTCCAGATCAAAAAATATTGGAAGGATCACGATAATTTCGCTTTACCGTACCGTTTGTAGGGGTATGATATTGCCGTCTCACTGATGGTGAGTTTATCTACTCTCTTTCGTTTGCTGCCTGCGGGCATGATTTTTCCTGTCTGTTAAACAGCAAAATAAAAATAGCGTTTTATTTTAAACAGCAAGCAGCATGGCGCTATTTGCCTGCTTTTTTTGGCAAGTCAGCCGCATGTTTTAACTGCTTTTAGAAAAGAGCAAGGGGTTAAGATGTTTGATATCGTCGAACTGTCACGTTTACAGTTTGCCCTGACTGCGATGTACCACTTCCTCTTCGTCCCGTTAACGCTGGGTATGGCGTTTCTGCTGGCGATCATGGAAACCGTTTATGTCCTGTCGGGTAAACAAATCTATAAAGATATGACCAAATTCTGGGGCAAGTTGTTTGGCATCAACTTTGCGCTGGGCGTGGCAACGGGCCTGACTATGGAGTTCCAGTTCGGGACCAACTGGTCATACTATTCCCACTACGTCGGCGATATTTTCGGTGCCCCGCTGGCGATTGAAGGTTTGATGGCCTTCTTCCTTGAATCTACTTTTGTTGGCCTGTTCTTCTTTGGCTGGGATCGGCTGAGCAAAGTGCAGCACATGGCGGTGACCTGGCTGGTGGCGTTGGGCTCTAACTTCTCCGCGCTCTGGATCCTGGTCGCTAATGGCTGGATGCAGAACCCTATTGCCTCAGAGTTTAACTTTGAAACCATGCGTATGGAGATGGTGAGCTTCTCCGAGCTGGTGCTGAACCCGGTGGCGCAGGTGAAATTTGTGCATACCGTGGCCGCAGGCTATACCACCGGCGCGATGTTTATTCTTGGCATCAGCGCTTATTACTTGCTGCGCGGGCGCGACCTGGCCTTCGCTAAACGCTCTTTTGCTATCGCAGCCAGCTTCGGCATGGCGGCGATACTGTCGGTGATCGTGCTGGGCGATGAATCGGGCTATGAAATGGGCGATGTGCAGAAAACCAAGCTGGCGGCGATTGAAGCCGAATGGGAAACGCAGCCTGCACCGGCCGCCTTTACCTTGTTTGGCCTGCCCGATCAGCTGACGCAAGAAAACAGCTACGCCATTCAAATTCCTTATCTGCTGGGCCTGATTGCGACACGTTCAGTGGACCAACCGGTCACCGGCCTGAAAGATCTGCTGGTGCAGCATGAAGTACGCATCCGCAACGGCATGAAAGCCTATCATCTGCTGGAAGAGCTGCAGGCGGGCAATAGCGATCCGGCGGTGCGCGAAGCGTTTAACGGTCACAAGCAGGATCTGGGTTACGGTCTGCTGCTGAAACGCTATACGCCGAATGTGACGGACGCAACGGAAGCGCAGATCAAGCTGGCAACGCAGGATTCAATCCCGCGCGTGGCGCCGCTCTATTTCTCTTTCCGCATTATGGTGCTGAGCGGCATGCTGATGCTCGCCATTATCGGTCTCTCGTTCTGGAGCGTTATCCGTAACCGCATCGGGAAACGCCGCTGGCTGCTGAAGGCCGCGCTGTATGGCATCCCATTGCCGTGGATTGCCATTGAATCAGGTTGGTTCGTTGCCGAGTATGGCCGTCAGCCGTGGGCGATTGGCGAAGTGCTGCCCACCGCCGTGGCAAACTCTACCTTGACCGTCGGCGATCTGCTGTTCTCCATGGGACTGATTTGCGGCCTCTATACGCTCTTCCTGGTGGTGGAAATGTATCTGATGTTCAAGTTTGCCCGCCTGGGGCCCAGCAGCCTGAAAACCGGACGCTACCACTATGAGCAGTCCACTATCGCTTCGCAGCCGGTACAGTAAAGGAGTCCGCCATGTTGGATTATGAAGTTGTACGTTTTATCTGGTGGCTGCTGATCGGTGTTCTGCTGATCGGTTTTGCGGTCACCGATGGCTTTGATATGGGCGTGGGTATGCTGTCGCGCATACTTGGGCGCACCGATACCGATCGCCGTATTATGATCAACAGCATTGCCCCGCACTGGGATGGCAATCAGGTCTGGCTGATTACCGCCGGTGGCGCGCTGTTTGCCGCCTGGCCGATGGTGTATGCCGCTGCCTTCTCCGGCTTTTATGTTGCGATGGTTTTAGTGCTGGCCTCGCTGTTTTTCCGACCGGTGGGGTTTGACTATCGTTCGAAAATTGAAGATATGCGCTGGCGCACGCTGTGGGACTGGGGCATCTTTATCGGCAGCTTTGTTCCGCCGCTGGTGATTGGCGTGGCGTTTGGCAACCTGTTGCAGGGCGTGCCTTTCCATACCGATGCCGATCTGCGTCTCTACTATACCGGGAATTTTTTCCAGCTGCTGAATCCGTTTGGCCTGCTGGCTGGTGTCGTCAGCCTGACGATGATTCTGACGCAGGGCGCAACGTATCTACAGATGCGCACCGTCGGCGAGCTGCATTTACGCGCCCGCGCCACGGCGCAAATCTGCGCGCTGATTATGCTGGTTGCCTTTGCGCTGGCAGGCGTTTGGGTGGTTTACGGCATTGATGGCTATGTGGTGACCAGCGCGCTGGATCATGCGGCGCCCTCCAATCCGTTAAATAAAGACGTTGCGCGTGAAGCGGGAGCCTGGCTGATTAATTTCAACCAGTATCCGCTGCTGTGGCTGATTCCGGCGCTGGGCGTGGCTTTACCGCTGTTTACCGTTATCACTTCACGCCTCGGAAAGAGCGGGTGGGCGTTTCTGTTCTCTTCGCTGACGCTGGCCTGCGTTATTTTAACCGCGGGCGTGGCGATGTTTCCGTTCATCATGCCGTCCAGCACCCAGCCTGATATGAGCCTGACCGTATGGGACGCGACGTCAAGCCTTATGACGCTGAAGCTGATGCTGTTTGTCGCCATGTTTTTTGTGCCGCTGATCCTGATTTATACCAGCTGGTGTTACTACAAAATGTTCGGACGCATCACCAAAGAACAGATTGAAACCCACTCCCATTCACTCTATTAACGGAGGCGTTAAACCATGTGGTATTTTGCCTGGATTCTTGGAACGCTGCTGGCCTGCGCTTTCGGAATTATTACCGCGCTGGCGCTGGAACATGTAGAGGACAGCGCGCAGCAACAGGATAAATCCTGACGCGCGAGCGGCTAACCGCACAAGTCATTATCAACAAGCGCCCGCTATGGGCGCTTTTTTGCTCCTGCCTTTGCTGCGGGCGGGCCAGAAGCGTAATGCAAACCTGTGTCAGCAAATGTCCGTTTAGGACCGTTTTTTTTCAATCATTATCCGATTGTTTTTGTCAATTGTTTCCATTCGATAATTATTTTCTCCGCGCTCTGGCGACCCATTCCAAAGCCGTTTGCACTTGCGTATAGTAGCAACGTTTAAAAAGCATTACCGGGATGTAAAGTGAGTACAACGCTGTTTCGATGGCCGGTGCGGGTCTATTACGAAGATACCGATGCCGGTGGGGTGGTTTACCACGCCAGCTATATCGCTTTTTATGAACGAGCGCGTACGGAGATGCTGCGTCAGCGTCATTTCCATCAGCAATCGCTGCTTGAACAGCAGATTGCTTTTGTCGTACGTCGAATCACGGTTGATTACATTGCCGCCGCGCGACTGGATGAGTTGCTTGAAGTGCAGAGCGAGGTGACGTCAATGACCCGTGCAACCATGACGTTTACGCAGCGTATCGTTAATGCAGAAGGCAAATTGCTCAATGAAGCAGAAGTCCTTATCGCCTGCATCAACCCACACCTAATGAAGCCAATAGCGCTTCCCAAGTCTATTGTCGCGGAGTTCAAGCAGTGACTGACATGAATGTTCTTGATTTGTTCCTGAAGGCCAGCCTTCTGGTTAAACTTATCATGTTGATTTTGATCGGGTTTTCCATTGCGTCCTGGGCGATTATTATCCAGCGCACCCGCATTCTCAACGCGGCGGGACGCGAAGCGGAAGCATTTGAAGATAAATTTTGGTCGGGCATCGATTTGTCCCGCCTCTATCAGGAAAGCCAGGCGCGTCGCGATGAGCTGAGCGGCTCAGAACAGATCTTCTACGCCGGTTTTAAAGAGTTCGCGCGTTTGCATCGCGCCAACAGCCATGCGCCGGAAGCGGTGCTGGAAGGCGCCAGCCGCGCTATGCGCATCTCCATGAACCGCGAACTGGAGAGCCTGGAAAACAACATTCCTTTCCTTGGCACCGTGGGTTCGATTAGTCCTTATATCGGGCTGTTCGGCACCGTGTGGGGGATTATGCACGCCTTTATCGCGCTGGGCGCGGTGAAGCAGGCAACGCTGCAGATGGTAGCGCCAGGGATTGCCGAAGCGCTGATCGCCACCGCGATCGGTCTGTTTGCCGCTATTCCTGCCGTAATGGCGTATAACCGCCTGAACCAGCGCGTCAACAAGCTGGAGCAGGGTTATGACAACTTTATGGAAGAGTTCACCGCCATCCTGCACCGTCAGGCATTCTCCAGCGAGAATAAAAAGTAAGCAGAGGTGACGTATGGCCAGAAAGCGTGGTCGCGGTCGTCGCGATCTGAAATCTGAAATTAACATCGTTCCGCTGCTGGACGTGCTGCTGGTGCTGCTGCTGATCTTTATGGCGACGGCGCCGATTATCACCCAGAGCGTTGAGGTCGATCTCCCGGACGCCACCGATTCTAAAACGGTAGCCAGTGACGATAATCCACCGGTCATCGTGGAAGTTTCCGGCGTTGGGCAATACAGCCTGGTGGTCGATCACGATCGTATGGAGCAGTTGCCTTCTGAGCAGGTGGTAGCGGAAGCGCAGCGTCGACTGGAAGCGAATCCGAAAACGGTGTTTCTGATTGGCGGCGCAAAAGATGTGCCCTATGACGAGATCATCAAAGCGCTGAACCTGCTGCATCAGGCGGGTGTGAAATCAGTCGGTTTGATGACGCAGCCAATTTAATTATTCCGTAACCGTTTTTTGGGAACCGAGCGTGTCGAAGGCATCCGAACAAAACGATAAGTTAAAACGCGCGATAATCATTTCAGTGATATTGCATATCGTTCTGATTGCATTACTGATTTGGAGTTCGTTTAACGAGAACCCCGAAGCCAGCAGTGGCGGCGGTGGCGGTAGCGATATTGATGCCGTTATGGTCGACCCGGGCGCGGTGGTTGAACAATATAATCGCCAGCAAAATCAGCAGAGCGACAGCCAGCGAGCCGAGCAGCAGCGTGAGAAGCAGGCGCAGCAGCAGGCTGAAGAGCTGCAACAGAAACGCGCTGCCGAGCAGCAGCGGTTAAAAGAGCTGGAAAAAGAGCGGCTTCAGGCGCAGGCAGAGGCGAAAAAGCAGGCGCAGGAGCAGGCTGAACAGCAGCGTGAAGCGCAAGAAGCGACCAAACGCGCCGAAGAACAGCAAAAAGCTGCTGAGGCCGCTGCGGCAAAAGCCAAAGCAGAAGCGGCAGAACAGGCTAAGGCCGCTGAAGCGAAAGCGGCCGAGCAGGCAAAAGCGGCCGCCGCAAAAGCCAAAGCAGAAGCTGCGGAACAGGCTAAAGCAGCCGCCGCTGCCGCAGCGAAGCAAAAAGCGGAAGAGCAGGCGAAAGCTGCCGCTGCTGAAGCGAAAGCCAAAGCGGCTGCGGAGGCCAAAGCACAGGCCGCCACCGAAGCGAAAGCCAAAGCGGCAGCGGATGCTAAAGCGCAGGCCGCCGCCGAAGCGAAAGCCAAAGCGGCGGCAGATGCCAAAGCGCAGGCCGCCGCCGAAGCGAAAGCCAAAGCGGCGGCAGATGCCAAAGCGCAGGCCGCCGCTGAAGCGAAAGCCAAAGCGGCAGCGGAAGCCAAAGAAAAAGCCGCTGCTGAGGCAAAAGCCAAAGCGGATGCCAAAGCCAAAGCGGCAGCAGAAGCAAAAGCGAAAGCCGCCGCGGATGCGAAGAAAAAAGCCGCGGCGGAAGCGGCCAGCGACAGCAGCGCGGTGGACGATCTCCTCGGCGGCCTGACCTCCGGTAAGAATGCACCAAAAACCGGCCAGGCGGGCGGCGGTGCGGCAGGGAAGGGCACGCAGAAAAAATCGGGCGCGTCCGGCGCGGCGATTGATAGTTACCTGGGACAGGTAAAAGGCGCGATAGAGAGTAAATTCTACGATGCCGATACATTTAAGGGACGTACCTGTGACGTTCGTATTAAGCTGGCGCCCGATGGTTTGTTGATTTCGGCCACGGCGGGGAGCGGCGACGCGGCGTTGTGTCAGGCGGCCATTAACGCTGCGCGTATGGCGCGAATGCCAAAACCACCCAGCCAGGATATCTGGCAGGCGGTTAAAGACGCAACGCTGGAATTCAAGCCGTAAGAATGCAGTAACAAATGGCAGGTTGAACTATGGTTAGCTTGCCGTACTCTGTATGGTTTAGTTAACCGTCGTCAGGAACAGTGCGAATTATCGTGGACATGGCGTTCAGATAAGGGAGAGAAAATGAAGCAGGCACTACGTGTAACCCTAAGCTTTTTTCTGCTTCTGTGGGCAGCAATGCTGCATGCAGAAGTACGCATCGAAATCACCCAGGGGGTGAATACGGCGCGTCCGATTGGTGTTGTCCCGTTTAAATGGGATGGCCCGGGCGCGGCGCCGGAAGATATTGGCGGCATTATTGCAGCGGACTTACGCAACAGCGGTAAATTTAATCCGCTGGATCGTTCTCGTCTGCCACAGCAGCCAACCAGCGCGGCGGAAGTACAGCCTGCGGCCTGGACAGCGCTGGGTATTGACGCCGTTGTGGTCGGTCAGATCCAGCCGGGTGCCGATGGCAGCTATACCGTCTCTTATCAGCTGGTAGATACCTCTGGCTCGCCGGGCACCGTGCTGGCGCAAAACCAATACAAAGTGACCAAACAGTGGCTGCGTTACGCCGCACATACCGCCAGCGACGAATCATTTGAAAAGCTGACCGGTATTAAAGGCGCGTTCCGTACCCGCATCGCCTATGTGGTGCAAACTAACGGCGGTCAGTTCCCGTATGAATTGCGCGTTGCGGATTACGATGGCTACAACCAGTTTGTGGTTCACCGCTCACCGCAGCCGCTGATGTCACCGGCCTGGTCACCGGACGGCAGCAAACTGGCCTACGTGACCTTTGAAAGCGGTAAATCTGCGCTGGTGATCCAGACGCTGGCTAACGGTGCGATCCGTCAGGTCGCCTCTTTCCCGCGTCACAACGGTGCCCCTGCGTTCTCACCGGATGGATCTAAGCTGGCCTTTGCGCTCTCGAAAACCGGCAGCCTTAACCTCTATGTGATGGATCTGGGCTCAGGTCAGATGCGCCAGATTACCGACGGTCGCTTTAACAGCACCGAACCGACCTGGTACCCGGATAGCCAGAGCCTGGCCTATACCTCTGACCAGGCAGGACGTCCGCAAATTTATAAAGTTAACGTCAACGGCGGCGCACCGCAGCGTATTACCTGGGAAGGTTCACAAAACCAGGACGCTGATGTTGCCACTGACGGCAAATCTATGGTGATGATCAGCACCAACGGCGGCGCTCAACACGTCGCCAGACAAGATCTGGAAACGGGAGCCGTGCAACAATTAACGGACACGTTCCTGGATGAGACGCCAAGTCTCGCACCTAACGGCACGATGGTAATCTATAGCTCTACTCAGGGGATGGGTTCCGTGTTGCAGTTGGTTTCGACAGATGGGCGTTTCAAAGCGCGTCTTCCGGCGACTGATGGACAGGTCAAATTCCCTGCCTGGTCTCCGTATCTGTGATGCATGTGTAAATATGTATGGCAAACTTATAACAGGATTTAGAAATGCAACTGAACAAAGTGCTGAAGGGTTTAATGCTGGCTCTGCCGGTAATTGCTGTAGCTGCATGTAGCTCGCACAAAAACAACGACAACGACCAGACCAACGGTATGGGCGGCGCTGATGGTGCATACGGTAGCGGCAATGGCATGAACGGCGGCAACATGTCTTCTGACGAGCAGGCGCGTCTGCAGATGCAGCAGCTGCAGCAGAACAACATTGTTTACTTCGATCTGGACAAATATGACATCCGTTCTGACTTCGCTCAGATGCTGGATGCGCACGCGACTTTCCTACGTAACAACCCGTCCTACAAAGTGACCGTTGAAGGTCATGCGGATGAGCGCGGTACGCCGGAATACAACATTGCACTGGGCGAGCGTCGTGCTAACGCAGTGAAAATGTACCTGCAGGGTAAAGGCGTTTCTGCCGATCAGATCTCTATCGTTTCTTACGGTAAAGAGAAGCCTGCGGTTCTTGGTCATGACGAAGCGGCTTACTCCAAAAACCGTCGTGCCGTCCTGGTATACTAAGAGAGTCACATGATTAGTAGCTTCAGACTTCACATGTTGAGTCTGTCGTTACTGATTGGCGTAGCGGCCCCCTGGGCCGCTAATGCCCAGGCAGCAATCAGTAACGTCGGCTCCGGCTCGGTAGAAGACCGCGTCACCTCTCTTGAGCGCATTTCCAATGCACAGGCTCAGCTTCTTCAACAGCTCCAACAGCAGCTTAACGCGACGCAAAGCGATATTGATTCGCTGCGCGGTCAGATTCAGGAAAACAGTTATCAGCTGAATCAGGTTGTTGAGCGGCAAAAACAGATTTATCAGCAAATTGACAGCCTGAGCAGCGGCGCGGCGGCGGCGAGCAATGGCGCGTCTGACGCTGGCGGCGATAGCGCAGCGGCACCATCAACCGCGGCGAATGCGGGCGCGGCAGCGGCAGCGCCGGTGCAAAGCGGCGATGCGAATACCGATTACAACAGCGCCGTGGCGCTGGTACTGGAAAAAAAGCAGTACGATCAGGCTATTGCTGCGTTCCAGGCCTTTGTAAAAAAATATCCTGATTCAACCTATCAGCCGAATGCGAATTACTGGCTGGGGCAGCTGAATTACAACAAGGGCAAGAAGGATGATGCGGCCTATTATTTTGCCACCGTGGTGAAAAAATATCCGAAATCGCCAAAAAGCTCGGAAGCGTTGTATAAGGTGGGCGTGATCATGCAGGACAAAGGTGATAACGCAAAAGCGAAAGCGGTTTATCAGCAGGTGATTAAACAGTACCCGAACACCGAAGCGGCGAAACAGGCGCAAAAACGCGCGGCAAGCCTTTAAGCGCGTAATATTGACCAGATTTCGCCTGATTTCTGGTCTTAACGCATGAAAGGTAAGCAGTTGAACCCGCGAGGGGAAAATAGTGGTTGCGCTGGAAAGGTAAATCAGTAATATATGCCGCCGTTGACGAGGCATAAGCGATTAGGCTTCGGACGGCAAAAAGTGGGTCGTTAGCTCAGTTGGTAGAGCAGTTGACTTTTAATCAATTGGTCGCAGGTTCGAATCCTGCACGACCCACCACTTAAAGCAGTAACCGCATTGCGGGTCGTTAGCTCAGTTGGTAGAGCAGTTGACTTTTAATCAATTGGTCGCAGGTTCGAATCCTGCACGACCCACCAAG
>NZ_JAVDXN010000006.1:0-334653 GCF_031457955.1 Mixta sp. BE291
GGCGTTTGTTGCCGTTGCCGCGAGGTGGCGTATATTACGCTACTCTCTTTCAGAGTCAACCTCTTTTTCAGAAGTTTTTCTCCGGCGATTCACCTTAGTGAACCGCTCAACACCGCGTGGCGTAAGCCGTTGTGCCGTGTCGATGGAGGCGCATTATAGGGAGTTCTCGACGCCTCGCAAGTGCTAATTGCAAAAATAATTCTAACCGTTCAGATTTCACACATCCCGCTTATAAAACGCGCCATAAGGCACGCCAGAGAGACAAAAATGGGCCTTTCGGCCCATTTTTTCATCGTTTATTGATGTGCGGTGATAACGTCATCCTTAACATCAATCTCTATTACTTTGCCCGGCACCAGTTTTCCAGAAAGGATTTGTTGCGCCAACGGGTTTTCTATCTGCTGCTGAATCGCACGTTTTAACGGACGCGCCCCATATACCGGGTCATAGCCGTTCTGCCCCAGAAGCGTCAATGCCTCTTCTGACATGTTCACTGTAAAGCCGCCCTCTTCCAGACGCTTGTAAAGCCGCTGCAGCTGGATATTAGCAATAGAAGCGATATGTTTCTCACCCAGCGGATGGAACACCACTACCTCATCAATACGGTTAATGAACTCTGGACGGAAATGATGGCTAACCACCGACATCACCACATCCTTCATCGCACCGTAGTCCAGCTCGCCAAAACGCTCCTGAATTAAATCGGAACCCAGGTTCGAGGTCATAATCACCACTGCATTACGGAAATCAACCGTACGGCCCTGCCCGTCCGTTAGTCGGCCATCATCCAATACCTGCAACAGTATATTAAAGACATCGGGGTGCGCCTTTTCGACTTCATCCAGCAGAATCACAGAATAAGGACGACGTCGTACGGCTTCGGTGAGATAGCCGCCTTCCTCATAGCCAACGTAGCCCGGAGGCGCGCCCACCAGCCGCGACACCGAGTGTTTCTCCATAAACTCCGACATATCGATACGCACCATCGCGTCGTCGCTGTCGAACAGGAAATTAGCCAATGCTTTACACAGTTCGGTTTTACCTACCCCGGTCGGACCAAGGAACAGGAACGAACCAATCGGACGATTCGGATCGGATAAACCGGCACGGCTACGGCGTATCGCATTGGAGACCGCTTCTACTGCTTCATTCTGACCAATAACCCGCTGATGCAAATCCTGCTCCATACGCAGCAGTTTTTCACGTTCGCCTTCCATCATGCGGGCAACCGGAATACCGGTCCAGCGCGCCAGAACATCGGCAATTTCAACGTCCGTTACCCGGTTACGCAGCAGGCGCATGGTTTTGCCTTCCGCCTGCGTTGCCGCCGCCAGCTGTTTTTCCAGTTCCGGCAGCTTGCCATACTGTAGCTCGGACATACGGCCGAGATCGCCAGAGCGACGAGCCTGTTCCAGCGCAATTTTCGCTTGTTCCAGCTCCGCTTTAATATTCTGAGTGCCAGAGAGCGAGGCTTTCTCTGCTTTCCACTCTTCTTCCAGCTCGGCGTATTCACGCTCTTTCTGATTGAGTTCGCCTTCCAGCATTTCAAGCCGTTTCAGGCTGGCCTCATCCGACTCTTTCTTCAGCGCCTGCTGTTCCAGCTTCAGCTGGATAACGCGACGCTCCAGACGATCCAGCGCTTCGGGTTTAGAGTCGATTTGTAAACGGATACTGGAAGCGGCCTCATCGATCAGGTCGATTGCTTTATCCGGCAACTGGCGATCGGCAATATAACGATGCGACAGCGTCGCGGCGGCAACAATAGCCGGATCGGTAATTTGCACGTGGTGATGCAGTTCATAACGCTCTTTCAGGCCACGCAAGATCGCGATGGTGTCTTCCACGCTGGGTTGAGCCACGAAAACTTTCTGGAAGCGGCGCTCCAGCGCGGCATCCTTTTCAATATACTGCCGATATTCGTCCAGCGTAGTTGCGCCAACGCAGTGCAGTTCGCCGCGCGCCAGCGCAGGCTTCAACATATTACCCGCGTCCATCGCGCCATCGGCTTTACCCGCGCCAACCATGGTATGCAGCTCATCAATAAACAGAATGACGTTGCCTTCCTGCTTAGAGAGATCGTTCAGCACCCCTTTCAGGCGCTCTTCAAACTCGCCGCGATACTTAGCACCGGCCACCAGCGATCCCATATCCAGCGCCAGTACCCGACGACCTTTCAGCCCTTCCGGCACTTCACCGTTTACGATACGCTGCGCCAGCCCTTCGACAATCGCCGTTTTACCGACGCCAGGCTCGCCAATCAATACCGGGTTATTTTTGGTGCGCCGTTGCAACACCTGAATAGTGCGACGAATCTCTTCATCACGACCGATAACCGGATCAAGCTTGCCCTGCTCCGCACGTTCAGTGAGATCGATGGTGTATTTTTTCAGTGCCTGGCGCTGGTCTTCAGCCCCTTGATCGTTCACGCCTTCTCCTCCACGCATCTGTTCAACAGCGTTGGTGAGCTTGTCCGTTGTGGCACCTGCGGATTTTAACAAGTCCGCCAGCGAGCCGCGCGAATCAAGCGCAGCCAAAACAAACAGTTCAGATGAAATAAAGTTGTCGCCGCGCTTCTGCGCCAGCTTGTCGCACAGGTTAAGAACCCGTATCAAATCAGCAGAGGGCTGAACATCGCCGTCGGTACCTTCTACCTGCGGCAGACGACTGATAGCCTGTTCTACGCCGTTACGTAATCCCCCTACATCCACCCCTGCCGCCGTCAGTAAAGGACGCACAGTGCCGCCTTCCTGATTGAGCAGCGCGCTCATCAAGTGAAGAGGTTCAATGAATTGGTTGTCGCGCCCGAGGGCGAGGGATTGAGCATCGGCGAGCGCAAGCTGGAATTTATTAGTAAGACGATCCAGACGCATGATTCCTCCCAATACAGGTCAAAATGCTACTGGAGATAAAATGAGGCCGGGCCTCAAATTTTCAAGTCTTTGAACGCTGTGATGGTGAAAAAAAACGCAATCTGGATCGTCTTGTGGCGTAAGGTTATCTCAGCCAGATCAAACTTGCCATCCGGCCGGTAGTACCGCTGCGTCGCCAGGAGAAAAAATCAGCCGATTCATGCCAGGTGCAGCGTCCGCCCCCGCTAACAGAGGCAACGCCCTGGGCTGCCAGACGCTGACGCGCCAGTAACCACAGGTCGGCGTAAAATTTATCGCCAGCAGCGCGGAAAGCCACGTCAGCCGCTGGATCGTGAGCCATAAACGCCGCTCTGACCTCCGCGCCGACTTCAAAGGCTGCTGGCCCGATTGCTGGCCCCATCCACACATGGATCTCCTGCGGCGGAGCGGAAAACTGGCTTAGCGTGTTTTCCAGCACGCCAGCGCAGAGCCCGCGCCAGCCTGCATGCGCCGCCGCGACTTCTCTGCCATCAAAAGAACAGAAAAGCACTGGCAGGCAGTCGGCGGTCATTACGGCGCAGACGGCCTGTTTCTGATTGCTCCAGATCGCATCCGCGCGGCGCGTGGCGGGTTCCTGGCCATCAAGGCGAATCACCTCGGTGCCATGAACCTGTTCCAGCCACCAGGGCATCGCAGGCAAACCCGCCATATCCACCAGACGTTGTCGGTTCGCCTGCACCGCTGCGGGCAGGTCACCGACATGATCGCCCAGGTTTAGCGAATCCCAGGGCGCTTCGCTGATGCCGCCAGCGCGCGTGGTGCTACAGGCGCCTACCGTTTTCGGCGCTGGCCAGTCAGGAACAATCAGATCGCTCATAGCCAGTCCAGCTGGTCCTTAAAAGCTTCGGTATCCGCTTTCAGCGCATCGATCAGATCGACCATATCCTGCGGCAGCGGCGCATGCCATTCCATCTCAATGCCGGTAACCGGATGATAAAGGCGTAGCATGGTGGCGTGCAGCGCCTGACGATCAAAGCCGCGTAATGTCGCAATAAACGCATCCGATGCGCCTTTCGGCGGGCGTGGACGGCCGCCATACAGCGGATCGCCCACCAGCGGATGGGTAATGTGCGACATATGCACACGAATCTGGTGCGTACGACCGGTTTCCAGACGCAGACGCAGACGCGTATGCGCCCGGAAATGCTCCATAACCCGATAGTGGGTTACAGCATGTTTCCCCATCGGATGCACCGCCATGTGGGTGCGCTTGGTTGAGTGACGGCTGATAGGTTCATCAACAATGCCGCCCGCGGTCATGGTACCGATGGCGACCGCCTCATATTCACGGGTGATTTCACGCAGCTGCAGCGATTCAACCAGGTGTGTTTGCGCCGGAACGGTTTTCGCCACCACCATCAGGCCGGTGGTATCTTTATCAAGACGATGCACAATGCCCGCACGCGGTACGTCGGCAATCGCCGGATAATGATGCAGCAGCGCATTCAGCACCGTGCCATCCGGGTTGCCCGCGCCTGGATGCACCACCAGATCGCGCGGCTTGTTGATCACCAGAATATGTTCATCTTCATAAACGATATTTAATGGAATATCCTGCGCTTCCCAGCGTGCTTCTTCTTCTATTTCCGCATCGATGGCCACGGCTTCGCCGCCTAATACTTTTTCCTTCGGCGTGTCAACAATGTTACCGTTGACGCTCACACGACGATCGAGAATCCATTCTTTTATGCGCGAACGCGAATAATCAGGGAACAATTCCGCCAAAGACTGATCTAAGCGTTGTCCGAGTTGCGACTCGGAAACCGTTGCGGTGAGTTTTACTTGTTGTGCCATAAACAGCTTCTTCGTTAACGTTGGGTTTTCACGGCGATGCCGTTTAATATAATGTGCTATCGTACCGGTCACTATCGGGAGCTTCATGGACAGCTTCCGCAATAACACACTCTGAGGATAATCAAATCGTCATGACGCGTATGAAATATCTGGTGGCTGCAGCCACGTTGAGCCTGGCTCTTGCGGGTTGTTCAAGCTCTAAGGATCAAGTGCCTGACAGTCCGCCTTCTGAGCTTTATGCAACGGCTCAGCAAAAACTGCAGGACGGTAACTTTAAAGGCGCAATAACGCAACTGGAAGCACTGGATAACCGCTATCCATTTGGCCCTTACGCCCAACAAGTTCAGCTGGATCTGATCTACGCTTACTACAAAAACGCTGACCTGCCGATGGCTCAGGCTGCCATCGATCGCTTTATGCGTCTGAATCCGACACATCCGAACATTGATTATGTTCTGTATATGAAGGGCCTGACGGATATGGCGTTAGACGATTCCGCTCTGCAAGGCTTTTTCGGCATCGATCGTTCCGATCGCGATCCCGAACATGCGCGCGCGGCCTTCCGTGACTTCTCTCAGCTGCTGCGTAACTGGCCGAGCAGCCAGTATGCCACCGATGCGCGCAAACGCCTGGTCTATTTAAAAGACCGCCTGGCAAAATATGAGCTTTCCGTGGCGCAATTCTACACGAAACGCGAAGCCTATGTCGCGGTCGTCAATCGCGTTGAGCAAATGCTGAAAGATTATCCGGATACGCAGGCGACACGCACCGCGCTGCCGCTGATGGAAAATGCCTATCGTAAGCTGCAGTTAACGGCTCAGGCGGATAAAGTGGCGAAGGTTATCGCTGCGAATCAGGCCTGATTCGATTACACAGCAAAAAAGCAGCCTGCAGGCTGCTTTTTTGTTGATAAAAACAGCAGATTTTACTTTCTTCTCTGCTGTTAACTCACTGAGTCTGCCCTGTGCTACGGGGTTCTACAAGGGGTTTCAGCACATTTACCGTGCCCCCTCACAGATTTCATTTCCTTGACAAAAAGTGACCTTTTAATGTGATTTTCATCACAAAATTTACCCCTCTGCACGGTATGCTACACTTACTACGACGGCAATGACAGAGAGGTAAACATGATGATTGTGAACATTACCAGCAAACAAATGGAAATCACCCCCGCTATCCGCCAGCATGTCGAAGACCGTCTTTCCAAGCTCGAAAAGTGGCAAACCCACTTGATCAATCCGCATATCGTACTGTCAAAAGCGCCGAAGGAGTACGTTGCTGATGCAACGATCAATACACCTAACGGCCCGCTGGTCGCCAGCGCATCCCATGAAGATATGTACGCCGCGATTAACGAGCTCATCAGTAAACTGGAGCGTCAGCTGAATAAGGTTCAGCATAAAGGTGAAGCGCGCCGCGCCGCCGCCAGCGTGAAAGGGTTAACCCCTGTTGATGATGAAGTGTAAATGTTGCTGCGCCCCTGTTTGTCTGGGGCGCCATTGAGTGGATGACGCGCCTGCGGGCGCGTTTTTTATTGACAGCAGCAAAACGCTACGGTTACTTTAACCGCATCTACAGCAACAGGTTATATGATGAACACATCGTTTTTCTTCGCTTTCTTTTTTACCTTCCCCTGATTCGGGAGGCGTTTCGTCGCAGAAAAAAGAAAGCGAAGACGAACAATAAAGCCTCCCAAACCGGGAGGCTTTTTTATTATGGACATTTGACAGGTAACGCTATGAAACCGGAAAATCCGTTGTTGGCCCTGCGTGACAAAATCAGCGTCATCGATGAAAAATTGCTGGATCTCCTCGCTGAACGGCGGACGCTGGCGATTGACGTCGCTAAAGCAAAAATGGCGACGCATCGTCCGGTGCGCGATATCGATCGTGAACGGGATTTGCTGGAGCGGTTAATTACTCTCGGTAAAAGCCACCAGCTGGACGCCCATTTTATTACGCGCCTGTTTCAGCTCATCATTGAAGATTCTGTTCTTACCCAGCAGGCGCTGCTGCAAAAGCATCTCAACCAGACCAATCAACAGTCCGCGCGTATTGCCTTTCTTGGCCCTAAAGGCTCTTATTCCCATCTGGCCGCGCGTAAATATGGCGCGCGCCACTTTGCCAATGTGATTGAGAGCGGCTGTCAAAAATTCCATGACATTATTCAGGAAGTGGAAAGCGGTCAGGCGGATTACGCCGTATTGCCGATTGAGAATACCAGTTCGGGTTCAATTAATGAGGTCTACGATCTTCTGCAGCAAACCAGCCTGTCGATTGTTGGCGAGATGACGGTGCCTATCGACCATTGCGTTCTGGTTACCGGCTCTACCGATCTGCAACAGATCGAAACGGTTTACAGCCATCCGCAGCCTTTCCAGCAGTGCAGCCAGTTTATTAATCGTTTCCCGCACTGGAAGATTGAATACACCGAAAGCACTGCGGCAGCGATGGAAAAAGTGGCGGCGCTTAACTCGCCTAAAGCGGCGGCATTAGGCAGCGAGGCGGGCGGCGAGCTTTATCATTTACAGGTGCTGGAACGACACCTGGCGAATCAGCAACAAAACATCACGCGCTTTATTATTCTGGCGCGTAAGCCGGTTGAGGTGACTGAACAGGTACCGGCGAAAACCACCTTAATCATGGCGACCGGGCAGCAGTCCGGTGCGCTGGTTGAAGCGCTGCTGGTATTGCGCCAGCACAATCTGATTATGAGCAAGCTGGAGTCACGGCCAATTAACGGCAACCCGTGGGAAGAGATGTTTTACCTTGATGTACAGGGCAACTTGCGCACCAGTGAGATGCAGCAGGCGCTACAGGAACTGCGGGCAATTACCCGATCGTTAAAGGTATTAGGCTGCTATCCCGGCGAGAATATTGTGCCGGTCGATCCACAGTAAGGTGGTGCGCCAGCCCGATGGGGTTGGCGCACCTTGGTTATTTGCGCCGTATCATTTTCCTGGCTCGGGATCGCTGTATAATTTCATACACAACGCATCCACGAGACTTATCATGTTCAGACTCCCTCCCCTGCTTTTGCTTCTCGCCCTGTTTTCTGTTTATGCCCATGCCGATCGGGAAGTTATCGATCAGCTTGGTCGTAAAGTTACTATCCCCGATCGCGTCGATCGCGTGGTGGTTTTACAGCACCAGACGCTTAACCTGCTGGTGCAGTTGGGCGCAACGGATAAAATCGTTGGCGTCCTGAGTAACTGGCGGGAGCAGCTGGGCGCTAACTATGCGCGCCTTGCGCCGTCGCTGGCAACGCTGCCTGCGCCCGGCGATCTGGCCCATGTTGACCCTGAAGCGCTGGTTGCGCTCCATCCGCAGGCGGTGTTTGTTACCAACTATGCGCCTCTTAGCATGATTGAACGGATTCAAAACCTCGGTATCCCTGTGATTGCTATTTCACTACGCAGTGGAAAAGCGGAGCAGCTGGCAACGTTAAATCCAACGCTGGAAGATGAAGAAAAAGCGTACGATGAAGGATTAAAGGCGGGGATTCGCTTGATCGGCACGGTCGTTAATCGTTCCAGCCAGGCGGAGGAGCTGCTAACCGCCGCCTTTAGCCAGCGCAAACTTATCGCGGCGCGTTTACATGACATCCCGGAAAGCCAGCGCGTACGGGTTTATATGGCTAACCCGGAACTCACCACCTACGGCTCCGGTAAATATACCGGCCTGATGATGACGCACGCCGGTGCCGTCAATGTCGCCGCCGCCACGGTACGCGGTTATAAACAGGTTTCTATGGAGCAGGTGATAGCATGGAACCCGCAGGTGATCCTGGTACAAAATCGCTATCCGCAGGTCATCAATGAGATCAAGACGCAGCCGGTATGGCAGGTGATCGATGCGGTACAGCATCAGCGCGTCTGGCTGATGCCGGAATATGCCAAAGCCTGGGGATATCCCATGCCCGAAGCAATAGGGCTGGGCGAACTCTGGCTGGCGCAGAAGCTTTATCCAACACGCTTTCAGGATATTGATATGCAGCAGCAGGCCGACCGCTGGTATAGGCGTTTCTATCACACCCATTATCTCAACGATAATTAACGAACCACGGCGTCCCGGCATCATACAGCGGGCGCCTCGCCAGCCGCATTAACAATTTCTAAAGATTAACAATTCATTAAAATCAGCCAGTTGCATCTATTTTATTGATTTACTGCTGACGCGCTCCGTCGTTATGCCAGGCTTAATGAGCTGCTAATCATTGGGATTAGCGAGTTGACATCAACAAGGAGGCGCAATGGAACGTTTCAGTAATAAAGTCGCGATCGTGACAGGTGCAGGCTCAGGTATTGGCGCGGCAAGCGCTAAACGTTTCGCGGAAGAAGGCGCGAATGTGGTGCTGGTAGGGCGTACCCGAGAGAAACTTAATAACATCTTTGCCACGCTCAAAGCGGGCGATCACCTGGTTGTTGTTGCCGACGTTTCAAAACGGGAAGATGTAGAAGCCCTCGCGCAGCAGGTAGAGGATCATTATGGTCATGCTGATGTGCTAATTAATAATGCCGGTGTGAATGCATCAGGAAAAATTCATCAGGCCAGCGATGAAGACTGGAAAAAAGTGATGTCCACCGACCTGGATGGCGTTTTCTACTGCACTCGCGCTTTTATGCCGATGCTGCTGAAAAGCAAAGGCAACGTTATCAACATTTCTTCGGTTTCCGGGCTTGGCGGCGACTGGGGGATGAGCATTTATAATGCCGCCAAAGGCGCCATTACCAACTTTACCCGTTCCCTGGCGATGGATTACGGTAAAGATGGCGTGCGGGTAAATGCGATTTGCCCGGGCCTGACCATTACCGATATGACCAAAGAGATGCAGAGCAACGCTGAGCTGATGGCGAAGTTTAACGAGCGTATCGCGCTTGGACGTCCGGGCGAAGCGGAAGAGCTTGCCGCAGCCATCGCTT
Organism: Mixta sp. BE291; assembly: GCF_031457955.1. Classification (NCBI taxonomy): domain Bacteria; kingdom Pseudomonadati; phylum Pseudomonadota; class Gammaproteobacteria; order Enterobacterales; family Erwiniaceae; genus Mixta; species Mixta sp. BE291. Next base: position 9,625 of record NZ_JAVDXN010000006.1, read on the forward strand.
TCCTGGCCAGCGACGATGCCCGCTACATCACCGGCGTCAATCTGCCGGTGGACGGCGGTATTACCGCGTCCAATGGACAACCGCCGCAGGCGTAAAAAGCGCAAGCCCGTCTTCAGGACGGGCTCTATTTTATGCTTTGTACGAGCTTTAAGATTAACGCATCAGACCCGATTGTCGTTGGCTGAACGCAACAGCGACCGGCTCTCCAGCATAAAGCGTGGCGCGTAATCGCCGAACCACTGCTCTACTTTACGGAAGCTATCAATAAAGCCCTGCTTATCGCTGCGCTCCAGCAAGGCGATCGCCTCACCAAAACGTTGATAGTAACGCTTAATCAACGCCAGATTATTTTCAGAAGACATAATGATATCGGCATACAGCTGCGGATCCTGAGCGAACAGACGTCCTACCATCGCCAGTTCCAGCCGGTAAATCGGCGACGAAAGCGCCAACAGCTGATCAAGCTGCACATTTTCCTCAGCAAGGTGTAAGCCATAAGCAAAAGTGGCAAAGTGGCGTAGCGCCTGGATAAAGGCCATATTCTGATCGTGCTCAGCCGCGCTGATGCGGTGTAACCGCGCGCCCCACACCTGAATCTGTTCCAAAAACCACTGATAAGCTTCTGGCTGGCGTCCGTCACACCACACCACGACCTGTTTCGCCAGGCTGCCGCTGTCCGGGCCGAACATCGGGTGCAGCCCCAATACCGGGCCGGAATGCGCCGCCAGCATCGCCTGCAGCGGGCCGTTTTTCACCGAAGCGATATCCACCAGAATGCAATCTTCCGGTAACGGCGGCAGCTGGGCGATCACCTTTTCGGTTAAATGGATAGGCACGCTAACAATGACCATTCCCGCATCCTGCAGCAGCAACGGCGCCTGCTCCCACTCCTCTTTATCAAGGATTTTTACCTGATAGCCGGAGAGCGTCAGCATTTTTTCAAACAGCTGGCCCATGCGTCCTTTACCGCCCACGATCACCACCGGACGCAGTTCAGGGCAGAGCGTCTTAAAGCCTTTATCATTTTCGCTGGAATAGGATTCCCGCATAACACGACGTAACACATCTTCAATCAGATCGGGCGGTACGCCGAGCGCTTCCGCTTCTTTGCGGCGCGAAGCCAGCATGCTCGCTTCACGCTCAGGCACATAAATCGGCAAGCCAAAACGACTTTTCACTTCGCCGACTTCGGCAACCAGCTCCAGCCGTTTCGCCAGCAGATCGAGCAATGCCCGATCCACCTCATCAATTTGATCGCGCAGCGCGTTCAGTTCAGCCACCATCTTGTATTAACTCTCCTGTGACAAACGCGCCGCCAGTACGCCGCTAAGATCCCGGTGAATACTCTGTAACAGCTGCTCGGTTGTTTCCCAGCTAATACAGGCATCGGTTACCGACACACCATAACGCATTTCGCTACGCGGCTGCTCGGAGGACTGGCTGCCTTCATGAATATGGCTTTCCAGCATCAGGCCAATAATGGAACGATTGCCGTCTTTGATCTGCGCAACGGCGGATTCGGCTACGCCGGGCTGGCGACGGTAGTCTTTATTTGAATTACCGTGACTGCAATCTATCATCAGCGCCGGACGTAATCCCGCTTTCACCATCTCTTTTTCGCACTGCTCAACGTCGGCCGGACTGTAATTTGGCGTTTTGCCGCCGCGCAAAATAACATGCCCGTCCGGGTTGCCCTGCGTTTGTAGCAGGCAGACCTGGCCGGCCTGATTAATTCCGACAAAACGGTGCGGCATCGCAGCGGCGCGCATGGCGTTAATCGCGGTGCCCAGGCTACCGTCAGTGCCGTTTTTAAAACCAACCGGCATCGACAGGCCGGACGCCATTTCACGATGCGTTTGTGATTCAGTAGTACGCGCGCCGATAGCTGACCAGCTAAAGAGATCGCCCAGGTATTGCGGGCTGTTGGGATCCAGCGCCTCCGTGGCTAACGGCAGCCCCATCTCAACCAGGTTCACCAGCAGCTGACGAGCGATATGCAGGCCCGCTTCCACATCAAAAGAGTTATCCATATAAGGGTCGTTGATTAACCCTTTCCAGCCAACGGTAGTACGAGGTTTTTCAAAATAGACACGCATGACGATATACAGCTGATCCTTCAGCCGATCGGAAAGATCTTTTAGCTGGCGCGCATAGGCGAGCGCGGCTTCGGGATCGTGAACAGAACAGGGGCCGCATACCACTAACAGCCGATGATCCCGGCCGGCAAGTATATTAGAGATGGTTTGACGCGCATCAGCCACCTGCGTTTCCAGCTGCGCATTGAGCGGAAACTTCTGTTTAAGCTGTTCGGGCGTAATCAAAACTTGCTCTTCAGTGATATGAACATTATTCAGCGCATCTTTCTGCATATCGGCGATCCTCGTTCTGGCCTTTTCGTCATTGCGGTGAGCAAATAATGTAACACAGGAAATACACAGCAGCACCTATCTGTACATTATTTTTTACTCAACCGTAAAAGCCTTGAGCTTATCTATAATAAATGATTGATTTATAAGGATATAAATAAATTTAGACTTGTTACAGACCAAGGTGCAACCGTTCAATAAACTTTACAGTTGTTAAATGGCTATACTTAAAAAACGTTAAGCCGATCCAGGCGATGACAATGGAATTGAGTAACAATACTTTTTTTAACAATCTGTTATAACAAGTTTCTCTGCCCTATAGCTGCTAAGCAAAATACTTTTCACGGAGACGATATGGAAATTTATTTACGCCCGATGCTGACCACGGATGCCGCTGAATACGCGACGGCTATTAATGAGTCGCTCTCTTCGCTACAGCCGTGGATGTCCTGGGCGCATGAGGATTATCAGCCTGAAGAAGCCGTTGAATGGTTTCGCCTGATCGATCGGCAGCGGGAGAAAGGCGAAGCGAATGAAATGAGCATTTTCGCGGCCAGCGATCACCGCTTTTTGGGTGCCGCCGGAATTCGCTATGGACAAATGCCGGAAGAACAGAGCGCGATAGGGTATTGGGTTCGCCAGAAAGAGCAGCGTAAGGGCGTGGCGCACAAGGCGGTTATGCAGCTGGCCAGAGAAGGGTTTCGCCGTCCTGAAATTAATATTATTGAGATTTTAGCGGCTGAAAATAACCATGCCAGCCGGGCGGTTGCGCTGAGCTGCGGGGCGCGGTTAATCGGCCTGCGCTACGGCCTGATTGTCATGGAACAGGGGCCGGTCACTGCCGCGATCTATCATCTGCGTCGTGAGGATTTTGTGGTAGAGCCTCCTGCGTTTAGGTTATAGGTCATCCCTGACCGGGGGCAAACCAGCTTCTGTTCTGCCGCTATCCTGCTAAGGTGCAACGGGTAATGCACGTTTTCGGTTTAAAGCCAGCCGCCTAATCAGCTACTTTTTAACGGCCATTCACCTGACGCTTCCGCAACTTTCTGCTGTGCCTGAAGCGCACTTAACTCTTCCGGAGAACTTGCTCTGCTAATCGCTGAATGGAAGCTTGCCTGACTGCTGGCGCTTCTTGGCCGTGCAACAAAAGCGCTGTCGAGGCTCTGCTGCGAGGCATTATCGGCACGGGAAGAGGAAGCCGCCGCCTGTGATGAGGAACCGGCTGCCTGTGATGAAGAACCGGCCGCCTGGGTGCCTGCCTGGGTAAGCGGACGCAGAGGAATGTCCGTGGTCTGGTCGGCAGGCGCGTTAGTATTGCCAGCCGCTGCCGCATTGCCAGTCGCCGCCGTATTGCCAGCCGCTGCCGTATTGCCAGCCGCTGCCGTATTGCCAGCCGCTGCCGCATTGCCAGTCGCCGCCGCATTGCCAGTCGCCGCCGTATTACCAGCCGCCGCCGTATTGCCAGCCGCTGCCGTATTGCCAGTCGCCGCCGCATTGCCGCCTGCATTATCGCGCTGCCTGCCACTATTGAAATCCAGCGCAGGATGATTATCAAAGAAGTTGTCTATTGCCTGATCGTTGGTGGCGACGGGCTTACCGGCAATGGTTCCTGCCACGCCCTGCCCGGCATAAGCGGCGGCGGCGGCAAAAAGGTTAACCAACTGCTCGACCGCCTGCTGCGCGTTAACATTGCCCGTCTCTTTCTGCATCGCATGGCGGGTCATATTGCGCAGGCTATTCACGCCCGCCAGACCAGCGCCAAGCGCCATCGTTTCGGCAACCATATTGCCTGACAAAATATTCATGCCGCCTTTGGTCAGCTGACGCGGAGAAACCAGGCCCTGTGCGGCGTCCGCTAACCGTTTTGCACCACCCTTTACCACTTGATCCATCGCCTTAGTGTCATCAAGTTGTTTAAAACGATCTTTCCAGTCGGTACGTCCCAACAGAAACTCCGCGCCGTGCAGATTGTTGGCTTTGTTTTGCACGAAGCCGCTCAGGGCACCAGCCGCCACGGTAAGCGGCGTACTGGTTGCCGTATTAGCCGCATAGCGCTGCGACTCCGACAATCCGGCTACGCTGGTCGCTACCGCCCCGGTAAGGACGTTGCGCGCGTTATAACCGGTTCCTCCCAGAACGGCCTGCTTCATATTGTGGCCCAGCCCTTCGCGCCGTTTAACGGTTTCCTGCATCGCTGGCTCCAGTTTATCCATATCAGCATCCATCCATTTAGCGTCATGCTGGGCATTGGCCGATACTTTATCCCAGAACGATTTCATCACTATCGCCGTGCCTCCACCGATAGCGCCGTTAACCGCTTCCGCGCTCAGCGTTCCTTCGGGAAAACCAAAGTAGTTGTTAGCGACTTTTGCCAGCGCTTCTGACGGAAAAGAGGACGTGGCAAAGGCCACCGCTCCCAGGGCTCCCAGCGCTGCATCGGTCGCTGCATCCAGTTTGTTTCCCTTCAAAAGTACGTTGCGTGCGCTGTCCTGGTTATATCCCATTTCGTGGAGTTCGGTGGCACGCGAATTAATTAGTTCTTCCATGCCTTCACCGGCAGTGAAGTACTCTTTCATCAGTTTTTTCAATTCGGTGATATTTTTCTGGCGTTGCGCATCAACGCCCCCTGCCGCCGCGACATTACCTGTATGTCCCGCGCCGCTGGTAGCCTGGCTACGCACGCCCTGCGTCTGGCTGCTACCCGCGTTATTGGGTTGATTATTTATTGGACGGGAAAAATTTTGTACCGTTGGTTGACGCTGAATGCCATTAGTCATGTTCGATAGACTCCGGAGTTAAATCAACAACGATGAGGCCGCAATAAGGTCGCCGCCACGTACCTTTGTTGAATGTTGTTAGTGCAAACTCGTGTCTAACCTGGTGAAAAGAACATCAGTACAACTTACACACGATTCCCTCTGTGTAGGCTGTGGGCATCAGGGGTTCCGCCGTTTATGACATTTTTTATACAACTGTCGACTGGCGCAATGCACTACAAGCTATCCGCATAGCTTTTTAAACATAAAAAAAGGGGTTAGCGCTACGCTAACCCCTTTATTGCTATTAACTTTAAGATGTCGCTTACGCGAGCTCTTAGTTAAGGCGCTCTTTGATACGAGCTGCTTTACCAGTACGCTCACGCAGGTAGTACAGTTTCGCTTGACGCACGGCACCACGACGTTTCACGGTGATGCTGTCAATGACCGGTGAGTGAGTCTGGAATACACGCTCAACACCTTCGCCATTGGAAATTTTGCGAACAGTGAATGCAGAGTGCAGACCGCGGTTACGAATAGCGATAACCACGCCCTCGAATGCCTGCAGACGCTTTTTAGAACCTTCAACGACCCATACTTTCACTTCCACGGAATCACCCGGACGGAAAGAAGGTACGTCCTGCTTCATCTGCTCTTGTTCGATCTGCTTGATAATGTTGCTCATAATTAAATCTCTTATCCTGGGTAAACTGATCTTATCGGAAGGCTAGTCTTCCGCATCATAGTTTTGTTGCGCGCTGAATTCCTGTTGGAACTCGCTAAGCAACTTTGCTTGCTCTTCAGTCAGAGCCAGGTTTTCCAGAAGTTCAGGTCTTCTAAGCCAGGTACGGCCAAGCGACTGTTTCAGGCGCCAGCGGCGAATATCGGCATGGTTGCCCGACAGTAATACTGACGGAACCTCCAGCCCTTCTAACACTTCAGGACGGGTATAGTGCGGACAGTCCAGCAAACCATCGGAAAACGAATCTTCCTCTGCTGACGCCTGTTTGCCCAGCACGCCTGGAATAAACCGGGCGACTGAATCAATCAAGGTCATCGCTGGCAGCTCTCCGCCGCTGAGTACGTAATCCCCAATCGACCATTCTTCATCGATTTCAGTCTGGATCACGCGCTCATCGATCCCTTCATAGCGTCCGCAAACCAGAATTAACTTCTGCTGCGTCGCCAGTTCGCAAACTCCATCTTGATCGAGTTTGCGCCCCTGAGGTGACAGATAAATCACCTTAGCACCCTCTCCCGCCGCCGCTTTCGCTGCGTGGATGGCATCCCGTAAAGGTTGCACCATCATCAGCATCCCGGGACCGCCGCCATATGGACGATCGTCCACGGTGCGGTGTCGGTCATGCGTGAAGTCACGTGGACTCCAGCTTTGGACGCTGAGCAGGCCATTTTTTACTGCCCGGCCAGTTACCCCGTAGTCGGTAATAGCGCGAAACATCTCTGGAAACAGGCTGATAACACCAATCCACATAGAGCTCGCCGTTGAATTACCGTTTTGTTCGGAGGTCAAAAACCAGGATCCCAATCTACTTCAATGGTGCCGGTAGTGAGATCGACTTTCTTGATAACCTGTTCATCAAGAAACGGAATTAACCGCTCTTTCACACCGAACGCATCTTTCAGGTTTGCCTTAACGACCAGTACGTCGTTTGAACCGGTTTCCATCAAATCAATGACTTTACCCATTTCATAGCCGTCAACGGTAACTACCTGGCAACCCATCAGGTCTTTCCAGTAGAAATCGCCTTCATCCAGCTTCGGCAACTGCGTGGCATCGACTAAAATTTCACAGTTAGTCAACTGGGCCGCCGCATCACGATCATCAATGCCTTTGACCTTGATGATAATATCCTGATTATGGTGCTTCCAGCTTTCCAGCTCAACCTGCTGCCATTTACCGGCGCGCTGAATGAACCAGGGCTGATAGTCAAAGATGCTGTCGGCATCTTCGGTGGAAGAAAACACTTTGAGCCAACCCCGAATGCCGTAGGCCGCGCCCATTTTTCCCAGCGTGACAGGATTAACGGGAGGCTGTGTGGCGAGTTGTTTGCTCATGCTAACCACCGTGACAGATTAAGCTGCTTTCTTAGCTTCTTTGATCAGCGCGTTAACGCGATCGGACAGCGTAGCGCCCTGGCCAACCCAGTGCTCAATACGGTCCAGGTCCAGACGCAGTACTTCAGCCTGACCAGATGCGATCGGGTTGAAGAAGCCTACACGCTCAATGAAACGACCATTGCGTGCGTTACGGCTGTCGGTTACGACAACCTGATAGAACGGACGCTTTTTCGCGCCGTGACGTGCCAAACGAATTGTTACCATAACATCCTCTTCAGTTAATAAAACAACCGGGCCCCATCGAGGAACGGGGCCCGGGTGTCGTATAAAAAGCCCGAAAATTTTACTCATTTTGGCGCAAAAAGCAATCTAAAGTGAGCAAGCCGTCGGGACTTTACATTGGAACGGCTTAACGGCCCGGAAAGCCCGGCGGCATCATGCCTTTCATTCCGCGCATCATTTTCGCCATGCCGCCCTTTTTCATCTTTTTCATCATGCGCTGCATGTCATCGAATTGCTTCAGCATCCGGTTGACATCCTGCACCTGCATTCCTGAGCCTGCGGCGATGCGGCGCTTGCGTGAGCCTTTGATTATCTCAGGTTTTTCACGCTCTTTGCGCGTCATGGAATTGATCATCGCTTCCATCCGCACCAGTACTTTGTCATCCATCTGCGACTTAACGTTATCCGGCAGCTGCCCCATTCCGGGAAGTTTTCCCATCAGGCTGGCCATGCCGCCCATATTGCGCATCTGCTTCAGCTGTTCGAGAAAATCATTCAGATCAAAGCCGTCGCCTTTTTTCAGCTTATTGGCCAGCTTTTCAGCCTGAGCGCGATCAACCTTGCTTTCGATATCTTCGATCAGCGACAGCACGTCGCCCATGCCGAGGATACGCGATGCCAGACGATCGGGATAAAACGGCTCCAGCGCTTCGGTTTTTTCACCGACGCCCATAAATTTAATCGGCTTGCCGGTGATATGACGAATCGACAGCGCGGCACCGCCGCGTGCGTCGCCGTCAACCTTGGTTAAGATCACGCCGGTTAACGGCAGCGCTTCATTAAACGCCTTCGCCGTATTCGCCGCATCCTGACCGGTCATGGCATCGACCACAAACAGCGTTTCCACCGGATTAATCGCGGCGTGAACCTGTTTGATTTCGTCCATCATCGCTTCATCGACGTGCAGACGACCGGCGGTATCCACCAGCAGCACGTCGTAGAACTTAAGCTTTGCTTCTTTCAGCGCATGGTTAACGATATCAACCGGCTTCTGGCTCAGGTCGGACGGACAGAAATCCACGCCTACCTGCTCTGCCAGCGTTTCCAGCTGTTTAATCGCCGCCGGACGATAAACGTCGGCAGAGACCACCAGCACTTTTTTCTTGTGCTTTTCACGCAGGAACTTACCGAGCTTACCGACGCTGGTGGTTTTACCCGCGCCCTGCAGGCCCGCCATCAGCACCACGGCCGGTGGCTGCGCAGCCAGGTTAAGCGCGTGGTTTTCAGAACCCATCGCCTCAACCAGCTCATTGCGCACAATCTTGATAAACTCCTGACCTGGCGTCAGGCTTTTATTCACTTCGTGCCCAACCGCGCGCTCTTTTACGCGGTTAATAAATTCACGGACTACCGGCAGCGCAACGTCCGCCTCCAGCAGCGCCATACGCACTTCGCGCAGGGTTTCTTTGACGTTCTCTTCGGTCAGCCTTCCGCGGCCGCTGATATTGCGCAGGGTTTGCGACAATCGATCGGTTAAATTATCAAACATTGTCTCTCGCTCAAGATAAAACAGAGCCGCCTGGGCGACACAATGTGGCGGATTATAACACGAAGCATTGGCGATCTCTGCAATCGGCAATGAGAACGTTTGGTGCAAACTCTGGCTGGCGCTATACTGCGTTTTTCTTCATCTTTCCGATATTTGACCATCCTATGTCTGCTTTTGCTCTTCTGGCGCTATTTGCCTACTCATTTAGTCTTGCTCTGATTGTTCCCAGCCTGCTGCGGAATAACGGCGCCTGGCGACGCATCGCGGTTCTGTCGGCAACGCTGGCGCTGGCGGCGCATGCGGTTGCGCTCCAGCAGCGCATCTTCGTCAACGGGGCGCAGAATCTGAGCCTGTTGAACATCGGTTCGCTGGTTAGCCTGCTAATCTGCATCATTATGACCGTGGTCGCCTCGCGTAATCGCGGCTGGCTGCTGCTGCCGGTCGTCTACAGCTTCGCGCTGATCAACCTGGCCTTCGCCACTTTTGTGCCGAATGCCTTTATTACGCATCTGGAAACCACGCCCGGCATGATGATTCATATCGGACTGGCGCTGTTTGCCTATGCGACGCTGATTATTGCCGCGCTCTATGCGCTGCAGCTGGCGTGGATCGATTATCAGTTGAAAAATAAACGGCTGGCTTTTAGCAACGATATGCCGCCGCTGATGACCATCGAGCGCAAAATGTTTCATATCACCCAGGTTGGCGTCGTGCTGCTGACGCTGGTACTCTGTACCGGCCTGTTTTATATGGAAAATCTCTTCTCGCCTGAGAACGTAGACAAAGCCGTGCTGTCGATTCTGGCCTGGTTTGTTTATATCGTTTTGCTCTGGGGACACTATCATGAAGGCTGGCGTGGACGCCGCGTCGTCTGGTTTAACTGCGGCGGCGCATTGCTGTTAACCATGTCCTATTTTGGCAGCCGCGTCCTTCAGCACCTGCTCACTCACTGATTTATACAAGGATTTCGCGTTGGAACATGTTTCAACCACCACACTGATTATTACGCTGGTTGTGATGATTCTGGTCTCGGCCTATTTTTCCGGCTCCGAGACCGGCATGATGACCCTCAACCGCTACCGGCTGCGCCATAAAGCGAAAAACGGCAACCGCAGCGCCCGTCGCGTTGAGAAATTGCTGCGGCGGCCGGATCGCCTGATAAGCCTGGTGCTGATCGGCAACAACCTGGTTAATATCCTCGCCTCGGCGTTGGCGACCATCGTGGGTATGCGCCTGTACGGCAACGCTGGCGTCGCCGTTGCTACCGGCGTGCTGACCTTTGCCGTTTTGATTTTTGCCGAAGTGTTGCCGAAAACCATTGCCGCCCTCTACCCGGAGAAGGTGGCCTACCCCAGCAGCCTGCTGCTCGGCCCGCTGCAAATCATCATGATGCCGCTGGTCTGGCTGTTAAATACCATTACCCGCATCCTGATGCGCATGGTTGGCATCAAGTCGGACGCCTCAATCAGCTCAGCGCTGAACAAAGATGAACTGCGTACCCTGGTGTATGAATCCCGTTCGCTGATGTCGCGCCGCCATCAGGAGATGCTGCTGTCAGTGCTCGACCTGGAGAAGGTCAACGTGGATGACATTATGGTGCCGCGTAATGAAATCGTCGGCATCAATATCAACGATGACTGGAAGTCGATTGAGCGTCAGGTTTCTCACTCCCCGCACGGCCGTATCGTGCTGTTTCGCGATTCGCTGGACGATGCCGTAGGCATGCTGCGCGTACGTGAAGCGTGGCGCATGATGACCGAGAAAAAAGAGTTTACCAAAGAGAACCTGCTGCGCGCCGCCGATGAGATCTACTACGTGCCGGAAGGCACCCCGCTTAACGTGCAGCTGGTTAAATTTCAGCGCAACAAGAAGAAAGTGGGTCTGGTGGTTGATGAGTATGGCGATATTAAAGGGCTGATCACCATTGAAGATATTCTGGAAGAGATTGTCGGTGACTTTACTACGTCAATGTCGCCTTCGCTGGCTGAAGAGGTGATGCCGCAAAGCGACGGCTCGGTGCTGATTGAAGGCACGGCTAACGTGCGTGAAATCAACAAAGCCTTTAACTGGCACCTGCCACAGGAAGATGCGCGCACCGTTAACGGTATGCTGCTGGAAGAGCTGGAGGAGATCCCGCAGGCGGGCACGCGTATCCAGATAGAGAACTACGCTATCGATATCCTGGATGTGCAGGACAATATGGTGAAGCAGATCAAAGTGACGCCGCAGCAACCGCTGAAATCCAGTGTCGGTTCTTGATCCGCCGTAAATAACAAGGGCCGCATCTGCGGCCCTTTTTTTATGCTTACGCTTAGTGGATTTCCAGCTCTTTCAGCTTATCCTGCGGCAGCGCCAGCTCATCATTGTGATTCACGCGTACGTCATGCTCGATGATGTGACGCGCGATATCTTTCGCCTCATCCAGCGAGTGCATCTGATACGTGCCGCACTGGTATTCATTCAGTTCCGGGATCTGGTTCTGGTCGTTGACCTTCAGCACATCATCCATCGCCGCTTTCCATGAATCCGCCACGCGCTGCTCGGAAGGCGTACCGATCAGGCTCATATAAAAGCCGGTGCGGCATCCCATCGGGGAGATATCAATAATTTCCACGCCGTCACCGTTCAGGTGGTTACGCATAAAGCCTGCGAACAGATGCTCAAGCGTATGGATACCGCGCTCCGGCATCACTTCTTTATTCGGCACGCAGAAGCGCAGGTCAAATACCGTGATGGTGTCGCCATGAGGCGTATTCATGGTTTTCGCTACGCGTACTGCCGGTGCGGCCATACGCGTATGATCAACGGTAAAACTGTCCAGTAATGGCATATCGTTACCTCAGCTAAAATTTTTTTTGTGAACGATGAAACTTTTCTGTTCGCCGTGCGTCTGAATAAGTGAAAGACGCGCATTTGTTATCATCATCCCTGACAACAGAGATGTTCATTTGGCCACAGTGATGTGGCCATTTTCTTTTCTATCCCTTCTTACTCGCCAGAAACTCCGTGAAGCTCAGGCTATCTGCCGCTTCCAGCTCCTGCTGCGCCTGACGCGAACGTTGTGCTTCCGCGGTGAAATCGCCCTCAGTCAACACCTGCATCGGCTCTGCCATTAGCATCTGACGATACTGCTCAGCCAGCGCTAATCCGCTTCCGCTGATGCCGTTGTCTAACATTGTCTGCAGAATACGTGCCGAGTAAGTAAGTTCCGGATCGTCAAAAGAGGCGACCAGCCGATCGCAAACCTGCTGATAATCCGGCGTGCCGGACTGGCTATCCAGCACTTCCGCGACGCGTTTCAGATCGGCGAACAGCGCTTTGCCCACCAGGGTTAACGGCTGACGCGTGTCGTCACAGCCGATGCCGATGGTCTGGCCTGGCTTACGGCCTTCAAGGATAACGCGGTTCCAGTTTTGCCGTGCGCATTGCAGTTCGGCGCTGCTCATTTCCGGTGCATCCGCCAGGGTACACCAGATCAGGAACAGATCGAGGAAGCGCACCTGATTTTCATCGACGCCAACCGGGGAGAAAGGATTAATATCAAGCGAACGCACTTCAATATATTCAATGCCGCCGCGCGCCAGCGCATCAGAAGGTGCTTCGCCGGAGCGCGTCACGCGTTTAGGGCGAATCGGCGCATAGAGTTCGTTCTCTATTTGCAGCACGTTGGTGTTCAGCTGCAGCCAGTTCCCCTGCTCATCTTTTACGCCCATGCGCGCATATTCTTCAGACGGCGTCTTGATCGCTTTTTTCAACGCCTCGACATAGCCTGCCAGGGTGTTAAAGGTGATGCCAAGGCTGCTCTGTGACTTATTGGTATAGCCCAGGTCGCTTAAGCGCAGCGACGTCGCATGCGGCAGCCAGAGCATACCTTGCTCGTTGCGCTCGAAAGGCAGGCTGCTCTCTTTTCCCTGCAGGAAAGTGGAACACACCGCAGGCGAGGCGCCAAACAGATAAGGAATCACCCAGCCGAAACGATAGTAGTTGCGGATCAAACGCAAATAGCCGGCAGAGATCGCCTCTTTCCCGCTTTCCGCATCTTTAACGCCTGCCCATGCCTGCCAGAAAGAGAGCGGCAGCGAGAAGTTATAGTGCACGCCGGAAATGGTTTGCATCAGCGCGCCGTAGCGGTTCTTTAAGCCTTCGCGATAAAGCGTTTTCATGCGCCCGATGTTCGAGCTGCCATACTGCGCCAGCTGGATATCATCGCTGTTTTCAATCACGCAGGGCATACTGAAAGGCCACATCCGCTCTTCACCCAGCTCCTGAGCCACGTGACGATGAATATCGCGTAAAAACGCCAGCAGGTGATCGATATCACGATCGACGGGGGTAATAAACTCCAGCAGCGATTCAGCGAAATCGGTGGTGATCCATTTATGAGTCAACGCCGCGCCAAGATCCGCCGGATGGCCGGTTGTCGCGATTTTACCGTTTGGCCTGACACGCAGCGTCTCACGCTCAATGCCACGACCAATACCTTTCAGGGCGTCAGGATGTGCTTCCAGCCAGGAAAGCGCCTGTGATACGTCCGGGATCAAAGTGACCTCCCGCTCAGAGAATAATTTATTTTTGTTTAGCATAATGTTAACCGTAGCCCTGATTCTGAATGAATCAATGCCACCACGCCATACCCTGTAAAGTTGCGGTCGCGACCACTACGTAACGCAGGGTCTTGCCAATAGCCAGGAACAGCACTACCGGTAGCCATGAGAAACGCAACCATCCAGCCAGGACACACAGCAGATCGCCAATCAGCGGTAACCAGCTGAATAACAGTGCTGCAGGACCAAACCGACGCAACCACGCCATTGCTGTGTTATGCCATCGCCCCTGCTTTGGCGGCAGTAAGCGGCCAATGACAACATTTGTTAACCCGCCGAGCGTGTTCCCTACGGCGGCGACAAAAATCAAACCTAATGCTGGCGTCTTCCCTGCCAGTAATAACGTCACCAGCAGCACCTCAGAGCTGCCAGGAAGCAGCGTGGCGCTCAAAAAACTGCTGGCAAATAACGAACCGTAACTCAGAATCTCATTCACAGTAAGCGAACATCTACCGCAGCCATACCGGCGGCCTGAGCGGCCTGCAGGCCAAAGTCCGCATCCTCAAACACCACGCATTTCTCAGGATCGACGCCCATGAGCGCGGCGCAGCGCAAGAAAGTATCGGGTTCGGGTTTGTGGCGCGTTACATCATCGGCACCGACGATAACGTCAAAATAGTGGCGCAGATTTAGATGCTGTAATAACGCGTCGGCCATTGCATGTTCACTACCGGTGCCGACCGCCATCGGCTTGCGCCCGTGATACGCTTTAACCACGTCGATAAGCGGCAACGGACGAACGCTGTCAAACAGCATCGCCTTAACGGCCGCCGTTTTTTCCGCGGCCAGCTGGAAAGGATCGAGGTCGGCCTGATGGCTGGCAATAATAAATTCCGCCACACGCCAGGTTGGCGAGCCGTTCAGCCCAATCATCGCCTGTTCGTCAAAGGATAAACCATATTGCGTCAGCACCCGATCCCAGGCCCGGCGATGGGTTACTTCGGTATCGAGAATAGTACCGTCCATATCGAAAATCAGACCATCATAACGATCGTACATATCCTCTCCCGGCAGTGAATAAATGCCCCATTACTTTAACGTAAAGTATGCAGGTTGTCGCCGGTAGCAGTGAACAGCAAATGCTTTGAATCTATTGAAGAATTCAGGAATCAGAAAAAGGTGAGAGAGTTCAGGAACCTGGCAAGCCATGCTGGCGCCAGTAAACAGCGGAACAAAAAAACAGAGAACAGGAAAAACATAAGCGGGAAGAATCAGAAGATAATGCGCAATTGCAAGGGAAAATAAAGAGAGTACATCAAGGGAGGAACTAAACGGGTATATCAGAGGGAGAACTAAAAATGGTGCATCCGGGAGGATTCGAACCTCCGACCGCTCGGTTCGTAGCCGAGTACTCTATCCAGCTGAGCTACGGATGCATTACAAATTCTTGTATAACGCAGGGTGCTGACAACTCACCGTGACACAGGCTGCTAACACTGTCTCGTTTTACTTCTTAGAGATGGTGCATCCGGGAGGATTCGAACCTCCGACCGCTCGGTTCGTAGCCGAGTACTCTATCCAGCTGAGCTACGGATGCATTACAAATTCTTGT
The DNA here is from genome assembly GCF_031457955.1 of Mixta sp. BE291. Classification (NCBI taxonomy): domain Bacteria; kingdom Pseudomonadati; phylum Pseudomonadota; class Gammaproteobacteria; order Enterobacterales; family Erwiniaceae; genus Mixta; species Mixta sp. BE291. The sequence continues at coordinate 24,753 of NZ_JAVDXN010000006.1, forward strand.
ATAACGCAGGGTGCTGACAACTCACCGTGACACAGGCTGCTAACACTGTCTCGTTTTACTTCTTAGAGATGGTGCATCCGGGAGGATTCGAACCTCCGACCGCTCGGTTCGTAGCCGAGTACTCTATCCAGCTGAGCTACGGATGCATCATTAAATGGCGGTGAGAGAGGGATTCGAACCCTCGATGCAGCTTTTGACCGCATACTCCCTTAGCAGGGGAGCGCCTTCAGCCTCTCGGCCATCTCACCTTACGCGTTCTTGCGAACTGTGCTGCTGAACTTTGTTTCCGCTCATCGGCACTGCGTGGCGCACATATTACTTTCCCGCACTTATAAGTCAAACAATTTTTCCCAACAAATTTTTGATTGCGCAAAAGCCACTCAATTCGCATATTTTGACGACAAAAAGAGTGAATTATCAACAGTAAATCCGGAGGCAGTTCACAATCAGGGGAAAACAGCCGAGAAAAAATCAGGCGGGTAAAAACATTGCGCCTCGCTGTAATGAGAGCGAGGCGCGGGATTCGGTATAGCTTTTATTGCGGTTGGCTCTTCTCAGCCTGGATACGCTGATATATTTCTTCACGGTGTACGGAGACTTCTTTCGGCGCGTTCACACCAATACGAACCTGGTTACCTTTAACTCCCAGTACCGTTACCGTCACCTCATCACCAATCATGAGGGTTTCACCAACTCGACGAGTTAGAATAAGCATTCTTTGCTCCTTGAAAGATTAAAAGAGTCGGGCCTGTCGGGTCCCCGGCATTATCCATCATATAGCGCTAAACGTAGATGATGACAAATAACGCAAAGCATCTTGTCACGCTAATACATTCTGCTGATAGTTAGTTTAGCCGAAATCACTACCCTCAACCTGACTTTGTTATTACAGAGTACGGATTGCATGAAAAAGCGCCAGCGGAGGTTATCCACGGCGCTTTCCGTACTGCTTTTTTTATCCCTTACAGTTTAGCAGATACCCAGGACTCAACGCTGGCCAGCGCAGCAGGCAGCGCCTGTGCATCTGTACCGCCCGCCTGCGCCATATCCGGACGTCCACCGCCTTTACCGCCAACCTGCTGCGCCACAGCGCCAATCAACTCGCCCGCTTTCACACGGTCGGTAACATCTTTTGTTACACCCGCAATCAGTGAAACCTTGCCGTCGGTCACCGTCGCCAGGACGATTACTGCCGAACCAAGCTGATTTTTCAGTTCATCAACCATGGTGCGCAACAGTTTAGGATCCACATTGCTCAGCTCATTGACCAACAGTTTTACCCCGTTGATATCTTTGGCTTTGCTGCTTAGCGATGCGCTCTCCTGCGCCGCCTGCTGATCTTTTAACTGCTGTAACTCTTTTTCCAGCGCGCGTGCGTGATCGATGACCGCACGCACTTTCTCATTCAGATTGCTGCTGTTGGCTTTCACCAGCTGCGCGATATCATGCAGCTGCTCGGCCTGCGCGTTCACCTGCGCCAGCGCCGCTTCGCCCGTTATCGCCTCAATACGACGAATACCGGCAGCGGTACCGGATTCAGAAGTAATGCGGAACAGACCGATATCGCCCGTGCGGCTGGCGTGCGTGCCGCCACACAGCTCGGTAGAGAAATCGCCCATCGAGAGTACGCGTACGCGCGCATCATATTTCTCGCCAAACAGCGCCATCGCGCCTTTTTCTTTGGCATCCTCGAGATCCATGATGTTGGTCTCAACCGGCAGGTTACGACGAATCTGCGCGTTCACGATATCCTCAACCTGACGGATCTCTTGTGGCTTCATCGCTTCAGCGTGCGAGAAATCGAAACGCAGGTATTTATCGTTAACCAGTGAGCCTTTCTGTGCGACGTGCGTGCCCAGCACCTGGCGCAGCGCGGCATGCAGCAAGTGCGTTGCCGAGTGGTTCAGACGAATACGGGCGCGACGCGCCTCGTCAACCTGCGCATCCAGACGATCGCCAACGCGCAGATGACCTGATGTCAGCTTGCCGGTGTGGCCGATAGCCTGACCATACTTCTGCGTGTCGCTGACGCTAAACTCCGCATTGATCCCTTTCAGTACGCCGGTATCGCCTACCTGGCCGCCTGATTCGCCATAGAACGGCGTCTCATCCAGCACAATCACCCCTTCCTGTCCGGCGGTGATCTCATCAGCTGGCTGACCGTTAACATAGATCGCGGTGATCGCCGCTTTAAGCGCCAGATTGTCATAACCTTTAAAGGATGACGCAGCGTCGATACTGATAACGTTGCTGTAGTCAGCGCCAAAACCGCTGGCTTCACGCGCACGCTGGCGTTGACGCTCCATTGCCTGCTCAAAGCCCGTTTCATCGATTTTCAGGTTACGCTCACGGCAAACATCGGCCGTCAGGTCAGCCGGGAAGCCGAAGGTATCGTACAGACGGAAGACGGTTTCGCCATCCAGCGTATCGCCCTGCAGATTGGCCAGCTCTTCGTCCAGCAGTGCCAGACCGCGCTCCAGCGTTTTAGCGAACTGCTCTTCTTCCGTTTTCAGAATCTGCTCTACCTGCGCCTGCTGGCGTTGCAGATCTTCACCTGCGCTGCCCATCACGGCAATCAACGGCCCTACCAGCTTATGGAAGAAGCTGCCTTTCGCGCCCAGCATATTGCCATGACGCACCGCGCGACGAATGATACGACGCAGCACATAGCCGCGGTTCTCATTGGACGGCACCACGCCATCAGCAATCAGGAAGGCGCAGGAACGGATATGGTCGGCGATAACCCGCAGCGATTTATTGCTGAGATCGGTGCTGCCCGTTACCTCTGCCACGGAAGCGATAAGGTTCTGGAACAGATCGATTTCATAGTTGGAGTTAACGTGTTGCAGTACCGCAGAGATACGCTCCAGCCCCATTCCGGTATCAACGGAAGGTTTTGGCAGCGGCAGCATGGTGCCGTCAGGCTGACGGTTAAACTGCATAAAGACGATGTTCCAGATCTCAATATAGCGGTCGCCATCTTCTTCCGGGCTGCCCGGCGGGCCGCCAAAGATATGATCGCCATGATCGTAAAAAATCTCACTGCACGGGCCGCACGGGCCGGTATCGCCCATCTGCCAGAAGTTATCGGAAGCGTAAGCGCCGCCTTTGTTATCGCCGATACGAATAATACGTTCAGCCGGTACGCCAATCTCGTTCGCCCAGATATCCCAGGCTTCGTTATCGGTTTCGTAAACGGTCACCCACAGGCGCTCTTTCGGCAGGTTAAACCACTGCGCGGAAGTCAGCAGCTCCCAGGCGAAGGCGATCGCTTCTTTTTTAAAATAGTCACCGAAGCTGAAGTTACCCAGCATCTCAAAGAACGTGTGGTGACGGGCGGTATAACCGACGTTTTCCAGATCGTTATGCTTACCACCGGCGCGGACACAGCGCTGTGAGGTGGTGGCACGCGAGTAGCTGCGCTTGTCTTGTCCAAGGAAAACGTCTTTAAACTGGTTCATCCCGGCGTTAGTAAACAGCAACGTCGGATCGTTATGGGGTACGAGGGAGCTGCTGGCAACAACCTGGTGTCCCTTGCTATGGAAAAAATCGAGAAACGTTTGACGGATCTCAGCAGTACTCTTGCTCATAAATATCCTGGAATACGCTAACGAAGGTTCTTCCCTTGGCACCGGGCGGGCGTTCCACACGGCTGCGTGAAGAGTTACCAACAAAAAGTGGGAATAAGATAAATTTTCTTCCGAGGGAAGTAAAATCCCATCTCGACTCAATCATCATTATTTCGATAAATCGACTGGATATCCTCCATGAAAAACCCTTTCGCCTGCAGATAACGCAACACTTTGGATTTTTGTTTCCACTCCTGCGGCAGCGGCAGGCCAAACTTACGTTCGGCGGCGTCGAAAGCCTGAGCGGCCCAGTCAATTTCCGCTTCGCTCAGGGCGGTTTCCGCCAGCTCGCGCCCTATTCCCTTTTGCGCCAGCTCCATGCGGATACGCTGTGGGCCATAGCCTTTGCGGCTGCGGCTGACGACAAAACGTTGGGCAAAACGCACATCGTCCAGCCAGTTATGCTCATAGCACCAGGCGATAAGCTCTTCCAGCAGCGCTTCCGGAATTTCCTCAGCCGGTTCGTCATGACGCATTGCCGCGCGCGCAGCGGACTGCGCCATCTTACGACGAAACTCGGCTTCGCTATGATCGCGCATGGCAAGAATACGAGTGGCACGGTCTAACAGGCGTGCAAACGTGACCGGAGTTGCGGGCTTGTCAGTCATTATGCTTCCGTCAGGTTTGAAGTTTGCGATAAGCAGTAAAAAGCGAGGTTAGCGAGAATTAAGGCAGGATACAAAGAATTAGAGCAAAAAACCCCGGCCAGCTGGGCTGACCGGGGTGAGTAATTAGAAGTCTTCGTTCGTTTCGCTAGCGGTATCTTCGTAATTTTCCGCTGAAGCAGGCGCTTTGCCTTCCTCTACAGGGTTGTTCAGCAGCATATCACGCAGTTTCTGCTCGATCTCGTTAGCCACAGCGCTGTTTTCTTTCAGGTAGTTGCCGGCATTCGCTTTACCCTGGCCGATTTTATCGCCATTGTAGCTATACCATGCGCCCGCCTTCTCGATCAGCTTGTGCTTCACGCCCAGATCCACCAGCTCGCCGTAGATGTTGATGCCTTCGCCATACATGATCTGGAATTCAGCCTGTTTAAACGGCGCGGCGATTTTGTTTTTCACCACTTTCACGCGCGTTTCACTGCCGACGACGTTATCACCCTCTTTAATCGCGCCGATACGACGGATATCAAGACGCACAGAAGCGTAGAACTTCAGCGCGTTACCACCGGTGGTGGTTTCCGGGTTACCGAACATCACGCCGATCTTCATACGGATCTGGTTGATAAAGATCAGCAGCGTGTTGGACTGCTTCAGGTTACCGGCCAGCTTACGCATCGCCTGGCTCATCATACGCGCGGCCAGACCCATGTGTGAGTCACCGATTTCACCTTCGATTTCCGCTTTTGGCGTCAGTGCTGCCACGGAGTCAACGATGATCACGTCTACCGCGCCGGAGCGCGCCAGCGCATCACAGATTTCCAGCGCCTGCTCACCCGTATCCGGCTGAGAACAGAGCAGGTTATCGATATCAACGCCCAGCTTCTTGGCGTATACCGGATCCAGCGCATGTTCCGCATCGATAAAGGCGCAGGTTTTACCCTTACGCTGTGCAGCGGCGATCACCTGCAGCGTCAGCGTGGTTTTACCGGAAGATTCCGGCCCGTAAATTTCAACAATACGGCCCATCGGCAGGCCGCCAGCACCAAGGGCGATATCAAGCGAAAGCGAACCGGTCGAGATGGTTTCCACATCCATTGAGCGGTCTTCACCCAGGCGCATGATGGAGCCTTTACCAAATTGCTTCTCAATTTGGCCCAGCGCTGCTGCCAGAGCCTTTTGCTTGTTTTCGTCAATAGCCATTTTTACTCCTAATCATGCCGGGGTAAAGCACGCCACGGTTGTGTGCAGTGCTCTCGTTCATTGGATGGTAATTATACTGTATAATCATACAGTATCAAGTCAAATTTTTGAGAAAATCATCATGCAAAACCTGTAACGCGGTCGCGACCGTTTGCCGCCGTACGGCGTCGCGATCTCCCTGAAATACAACCCTTTTTTGCACCGTCTCGCCTGCTGCTGTGGCGAAGCCAAACCAGACAGTGCCAACCGGTTTTTCCATGGTGCCACCGTCGGGTCCGGCGATGCCGCTAACCGCAATGGCGAAGTCGGCGTTGGCCTCTTTTAACGCGCCGAGCGCCATCTCTTTGACCACCTGTTCGCTTACCGCGCCCCACTGCTGCAGGCTCTGGTCAGAGACGCCGACCATCTGCTGTTTGGCATCATTACTGTAGGTGATAAACGCGCGTTCAAACCAGGCGGAACTGCCTGCGATATCGGTTAACACTTTCGCGATCCAGCCGCCGGTACAGGATTCGGCCGTGGTGACCGTTGCCTGGCGCTGGCGCAGTAGCTCTCCGTTAGCGGCGCTTAAGGTTTTCAGTTGTTCGTCGGTCATGGTCTCATCCTTGTTGGCTTTACCCGCCACGTTAACAATAAAGCGGGCGCAGGGCGTACCCTTTTTGCCGTTTGGCCTGAATAGCATGATGATTTTGCGAGGCAGGTTCCCGCTTTATATGTGGGCTTTCACCTCACTTAGCAAGGCTGCTGCCGACCTATTCCGCACAGGGAAATGTCGCTAAGCTTTAGTATGGCTGCTTTTTTCGCAAGGGTTAAACCGGCGGTAACAACAAGCGGGCGAAATCAGGCCGCACTTTCTGGCAGGCAGACTAAGTAAAGACGAAAATTGAGATCGCGGTTGGATTATTGTGCGACTTACTGTGACACCCGACTAAAAAAGGGATTAATTTAAAACACCGTTTCAAATTTTTCCTGCGGAGAACAATATGGAAACACGGCCTGCTTTTTCCGGCGTCTGGTGCCCTTCGGTCACGCCGTTTACGTCAGACAATCAGCTGGATCTTAACGCGCTGGCGCAGCATTTTGCCCGTCTCGACGCCTCCGGCATCGACACGCTGCTACTGATGGGCAGCATCGGCGAGTTTGTTTCATTAACGCATACCGAGCGTAAATTACTGCTGCGTGAAGCGCGCGGCATGTCACGTCTGAGTATGGTCGCCAACATTTCCAGCGGCAGTAAAAGCGATATGTTGGAGTTAGCGCAGATTGCCTGGCAGAGCGGTTTCGATGCCGTGATGGTGCTGCCGCCGTGGTATTACGGCCAGACCCGGCAGCAGCTCATGGCCTACTACCGGCAGCTGGATCGTGAGCTGGATGGTAAATGGTTCGCCTATAACTTCCCGGCGCGTACCGGTTGCGATTTGGATGCGATGCTGGTGGCGGAGCTGGCCGCAGAGCTGCCGAATTTTATCGGTATTAAAGACACCACCGATTGCCTGTCGCATAACCGCGCTTTAATAGAAGAAACCAAAAAAGTACGCGGCGATTTCGCCGTGCTCTCTGGTTACGACGAATATCTGTTGCCTAATCTGCTGGCGGGCGGCGCGGGGGTGATTAGCGGTTTGAATAATCTGGTACCGGCGATGTTTGCTGAAGCGATGCAGAGCTGGCAGGCCGGTGATTTAGCTGCGCTGACGCAATTCCAGCAGCGTATTGGCAAACTCATGGCGATTTACACGGTCGGCGATGACTTCGTTACCACCATTAAAACCGCGGTTGCCCGCAAATATGGCTATATGACGCCGCTTTCACGCAACAGCGGCGGAACCCTGAGCAACGCGCAGTGCGATGCGATTGATCTGCTGTTCAGCTAGCCGGAAAGGCGGCAGCGAAGCCAACGCTTAGCTGCTCTGCCTGACGGCGTAGTCACGTTAGATCTTCTTCACGAATTCAGATTTAAGCTTCATCGGACCAAAACCGTCGATCTTACAGTCGATGTTATGATCGCCTTCCACCAGCCGGATCCCTTTCACTTTGGTACCGATCTTCAGCGCCGAAGAGCTGCCCTTAACCTTCAGATCCTTGATGACCGTTACGCTGTCGCCATCCGCCAGCTGCGTACCGTTGGCGTCACGCACAATAAGTTCCTGATCCTGTGGCGCGCCCGCCTCCTGCTGCGTCCAGATATGACCACATTCAGGACAATTCAGCGTATCGCCATCCTGCCAGGTATATTCAGAATGGCACTCAGGACAAGAAGGTAAAGTCTGCATTAGAACCTCAAAAGTTACGACCCAACGGGTAACGAAAAAAGGCGGCTATTCTATAACCTTAGCTTTGCTGTGGATAGCGTTATTCACCGCGCACGCTTGATGTAACGCAAGCTTCCGCTATTTTGCGGCCTGTGCCGAAGAAGCATGATAAGGAAAAGAATAAACCTCCCTTTCTGACGCCTCGCCTGCTAACGTCGGGTAGCGCTTTCGAGACTTTAACGATAGGATCCGCCTGACTTCCCAGACCGCCGCAGAGACCAACAGGAACCCGCAAGTTGAGTGACATGAACGTGAAAGGATCAACCGCTATGGATATTGGCAACCACACCCCGATGATGCAGCAGTACCTTCGTCTGAAGGCGCAGCATCCCGACATTTTGCTGTTTTATCGCATGGGGGATTTCTATGAACTGTTTTATGACGATGCCAAACGCGCCTCTCAACTGCTGGATATCTCCTTAACCAAACGCGGCGCCTCCGCCGGTGAACCGATTCCTATGGCAGGCGTGCCCTATCACGCCGTGGAAAACTATCTCGCCAGGCTGGTGCAATTAGGCGAGTCGGTGGCTATTTGCGAACAGATCGGCGATCCGGCGCAGAGCAAAGGCCCGGTAGAGCGCAAAGTGGTGCGTATCGTTACGCCTGGCACCATTAGCGACGAAGCGCTGCTTAACGAGCGTCAGGACAATTTGCTGGCAGCGATCTGGCAGGATGCGCGCGGTTTCGGCTACGCCACGCTGGATATCAGTTCCGGCCGCTTTCTGCTGACCGAACCGGCGGACCGCGAGGCGATGGCCGCCGAGCTGCAGCGCACCAACCCTGCCGAGCTGCTTTACCCGGAAGATTTCGCCGCGATGGATTTGATTGAAAATCGCCGCGGCATGCGTCGCCGTCCGCTCTGGGAATATGAGCTGGATACCGCGCGCCAGCAGCTTAACCTGCAATTTGGCACGCGCGATCTTACCGGTTTCGGCGTGGAAAATGCGCATATTGCGCTGCGCGCCGCCGGTTGCCTGCTGCAATATGTCAAAGATACGCAGCGCACTTCGCTGCCGCATATTCGCTCGCTGACCATGGAACGCCAGCAGGACAGCATCATTATGGATGCCGCTACGCGACGTAACCTGGAAATTACCCAGAACCTGGCAGGCGGCATTGATAATACGCTGGCCGCCGTGCTGGATAAAACGGTCACGCCGATGGGCAGCCGCATGTTGAAGCGCTGGCTGCATACGCCAGTCAGAGACAGCCGCGTGATTACGCAGCGTCAGGAAAGCATCGCCGCCCTGCAGGATCTCAGCGGTGAATTGCAGCCGGTGCTGCGTCAGGTAGGCGATTTAGAACGTATTCTGGCGCGTCTGGCGCTACGCACCGCGCGCCCACGTGATTTGGCGCGTATGCGTCACGCTTTCCAGCAGTTGCCGGAGCTGAACGCGCTGTTAATGGAGAGCGAGGCCGGACATCTCGCCACGCTGCGCCAGCAGATGGGCGAATTTAACGAACTGCGCGAGCTGCTGGAGCGTGCGGTGATTGAAGCGCCGCCGGTGCTGGTACGCGACGGCGGCGTGATTGCGCCGGGGTACAACGCTGAGCTGGATGAGTGGCGCGCGCTGGCCGATGGCGCGACTGATTACCTCGATCGCCTTGAAATCCGCGAGCGCGAAAAGCTGGGTCTGGACACGTTAAAAGTCGGATTCAACGCGGTACACGGTTATTACATTCAGGTAAGCCGTGGGCAGAGCCATCTGGTGCCGATTCATTACGTGCGCCGCCAGACGCTGAAGAATGCCGAGCGTTACATTATTCCAGAGCTGAAAGAGTATGAAGATAAAGTGCTGACCTCCAAAGGGAAGGCGCTGGCGCTGGAGAAAGCGCTCTATGATGAACTCTTCGATCTGCTGTTGCCGCATCTGGATGCGCTGCTGCAAAGCGCTGCCGCGCTGGCTGAACTGGATGTCTTAGCCAACCTGGCAGAGCGCGCCTGGACATTAAACTACACGCGCCCGCTATTAAGCGATAAGCCGGGCATTAAGCTGGTTGGCGGTCGTCATCCGGTGGTGGAACAGGTGCTGAAAGAACCCTTTATCGCTAACCCGTTGGCGCTCTCACCACAGCGCCGCATGCTGGTGATCACTGGCCCTAATATGGGTGGTAAGAGTACCTATATGCGGCAAACCGCCCTGATCGTGCTGCTGGCCTGCATCGGCAGCTTTGTCCCGGCAGAGCAGGCGACGATCGGGCCGGTGGATCGTATCTTTACCCGCGTCGGCGCGGCAGACGATCTCGCCTCTGGTCGCTCCACCTTTATGGTCGAGATGACCGAGACCGCGAATATTCTGCATAACGCGACCGAACACAGCCTGGTGTTAATGGATGAAATTGGGCGAGGAACCTCAACCTACGACGGGCTTTCTCTTGCCTGGGCCTGTGCCGAAAGCCTGGCCAGCCGTATCAAGGCGATGACGCTGTTCGCGACCCACTATTTTGAGCTGACCACGCTGGCAGAGAAAATGGAAGGCGTGGCAAACGTTCATCTGGATGCGGTGGAACACGGTGATACCATCGCCTTTATGCACAGCGTGCAGGAAGGCGCGGCCAGTAAAAGCTACGGACTGGCGGTGGCCGCGTTAGCGGGCGTACCGAAAGAGGTGATTAAGCGCGCGCGGCAAAAGCTGAAAGAGCTGGAGGCGCTATCGGGTTCGGCGGCGGCCAGCACTGCCGATGGCCCACAGCTCCCGCTGCTGGTGGAGGAGACGTCGCCTGCGGTTGAGGCGCTGGAAGCGCTGGATCCCGATACCCTTTCTCCGCGCCAGGCGCTGGAGTGGATCTATCGGCTGAAATCGCTGGTATAAAGTAAAGCGCGGCTGTTTTCTGCGCATCGCGCCTGAGCGGTTTGTCAGGCGCGGCATAACCAGCAACTATAAATTGCAGGCAATAAAAAAGCGGTGGTCACAGACCACCGCTTTCGCATTACCCTATTGCAGGAGCATTGTTACTCACGGAACAGAGCTTCAATGCTCAGGCCCTGCGCCTGCAGGATTTCACGCAGACGACGCAGACCTTCAACCTGAATCTGACGTACACGCTCACGGGTCAGACCGATTTCGCGGCCCACATCCTCAAGCGTTGCCGCTTCATAGCCTAACAGGCCGAAACGACGCGCCAATACTTCACGCTGCTTGGCATTCAGTTCAAACAACCACTTAACGATGCTCTGTTTCATGTCATCGTCCTGCGTGGTGTCTTCCGGGCCGTTATCTTTCTCATCGGCCAGGATATCCAGCAGCGCTTTCTCAGAATCTCCACCTAACGGCGTATCAACTGAGGTAATGCGTTCGTTGAGACGCAACATACGGCTTACGTCATCAACCGGTTTATCCAGCTGTTCGGCGATCTCTTCCGCACTCGGCTCATGATCCAGCTTGTGCGACAGTTCACGCGCGGTGCGCAGATAAACGTTCAACTCCTTGACGATGTGAATCGGCAAGCGAATGGTACGGGTTTGGTTCATAATTGCCCGTTCAATCGTTTGACGAATCCACCAGGTGGCGTAAGTTGAGAAACGGAAACCACGTTCCGGGTCAAACTTCTCAACAGCGCGAATCAAGCCAAGGTTGCCCTCTTCAATCAGATCCAGCAGCGCCAGACCACGATTGCTGTAACGACGAGCAATTTTCACCACCAGTCGTAAGTTACTTTCAATCATGCGACGACGAGACGGAATGTCGCCTTTCAGTGCGCGGCGAGCGAAGAATACTTCTTCCTCTGCCGTTAACAGTGGCGAATAACCAATCTCACCGAGATACAGCTGCGTCGCATCTAAAACACGTTGCGTCGCACCCTGTGACAACAACTCTTCTTCAGCTAGTTCGTTATCACCAGGTTCATTTTCAACAAGAGCCTTCTCGTCGAAAATCTCAGCTCCGTTCTCGTCGAATTCCGCATCTTCATGTAACTCGTTAACTTTCAGCGTATTCTGGCTCATAAGCGGCTCCTACCCGTGATCCTTGGGCAGAGTTCAAGGCTCTGCCCGTTTATCGCTGCGGTAAATAACGCAACGGGTTTACGGATTTCCCCTTGTAACGAATTTCAAAATGTAATCGTACTGAACTGGTACCGGTGCTACCCATAGTAGCGACTTTCTGCCCCGCCTTAACTTCTTGTTGTTCCCGGACCAGCATAGTGTCGTTATGGGCGTAGGCACTCAGGTAATCATCATTATGTTTGATGATAATTAGGTTACCGTAACCGCGCAGCGCATTACCTGCATACACTACACGACCGGATGCGGTGGCAACCACTGGCTGTCCTCGCGATCCTGCGATATCGATACCTTTATTGCCGCCTTCGGCTGCAGAGAAGTTATCGATGATCTTACCGTCAGTAGGCCAACGCCATCCAGCCACAGGGGTTGAACTGGACGTTGTACTGCTTACCGTCGGCGGTGCGGTAACCGGGGCTGTTGTCGTTGCAACAGTTGTATTCCCCGCTGAAGGCAACATCTTGCCTCCACCTGATTTTCCTGAATCATCAGAATACGTAATAACCGGTTGCTGCGCAACCGTAGAAGATTTGATTTCTCGTGAGCCTGGCGTGGTCGGAACACCCCCCTGGGTGGCGTCCGCTACCGTAATCGCGTTACCGCCGGTAATCGACGATCCTGAGCCGTTACCAACCTGCAAAGCCTGACCGACATTGAGGTTGTAAGGCGCAGCGACATTATTGCGCTGGGCAAGATCGCGGAAATCGTTGCCGGTAATCCAGGCGATATAGAACAAGGTATCGCCTCGCTTAACGGTATAGGTCTCTCCGCCGTAGCTACCTTTCGGAATATTCTCATAACTGCGGTTATAAACGATACGGCCATTCTGCGTCATAACATTAGCGTTGCTACTATTCGAATTCACGTTTGAACCGCTATTCGAACGGGACGCAAATACAGGCCGGGAGGATGACGCACCGTTTAGCATGCCGCCTGTCATATTACCGCCGCCCTGCGACTGGCCGCCAACCGAACTAATAGGAGCCTGAGCGTTATCAGCAGAAGTACAACCCGTCAGCCAAAATCCAATTAATGAAACAGCCGCAAGACGGCTCAAAGTAAAAAGTGGGCTTCCCGTGCTCATTTATCCCCCGTAATACGAATCTGTGACGAGCTTTGAAACCACGAACGTACTCAACCCGTTCGCTATCCATTGCTGACGAATGGAATGGCTGATACTAACAACAACCCAATTCCTGTGCCATTAATCAGTTGTGAAGAAATGCGTAGGCGGCGCAGGCTTCTCAGGCGAGATCGCCCTGCACCAGCGGCACAAAACGTACCGGCTCAATAATATCGACCATAAACTCGCCGCCTTTACGCCGCACGCGTTTCAGCGACTGAATTTCTTCCCCAACCGGCAATACCATAATGCCGCCCTCATCCAGCTGAGCCAGCAGGGCTTCAGGGATTTCCGGTGGCGCGGCGGTAACAATTATGGCATCAAACGGCGCGCGTGCCGCCCAACCTTGCCAGCCGTCGCCGTGGCGCGTGGAAACATTATGTAAATCAAGCTGTTTTAATCGGCGCTTCGCCTGCCATTGCAGCCCTTTAATGCGCTCAACGGAACAAACGTGATCGACCAGATGCGCCAGAATGGCGGTTTGATAGCCCGAGCCGGTGCCGATCTCCAGCACACGCGAATCGGGCTTTAGCTCCAGCAACGCGGTCATCCTTGCGACCATATAAGGTTGCGAGATGGTTTGCCCGGAGCCAATCGGCAGTGACATATTTTCCCAGGCCTGATGTTCCAGCGCCTCATCAACGAAGCGCTCGCGCGGCACGTCGCCGATCGCCTTTAGCAAAAGCTCATCTTCAATACCCTGCTGACGTAGCTGATCCAGCAAAGTCTCGATGCGTCTGCTTACCATAGCGACTCGACTCCGGCTTTGTTTAGCCAACTCGTCACCACCTCTTGCGCCTGATGGGCAGTGAGATCAACATGCAGCGCCGTCACAGAGACATAGCCTTCATCGACGGCGGCAAAATCGGTGTCTGGCCCGGCATCATGCTTATCGCCCGGCGGGCCAATCCAGTAGAGCGTATTACCGCGCGGATCTTGCTGAGGAATAACTTTATCGGCGGGATGACGGCTGCCGCAGCGCGTCACGCGAATGCCTTTGATCTGATCGAGCGGCAGATCGGGAACATTGATATTCAGAATACGTCCGGTGCGCAACGGCTCGCGCTGCAAGCCTTGCAGAATCGCGCAGGTTACCGCAGCGGCGGTCTCATAATGCTGCTGTCCGTCCAGCGATACCGCCAGCGCAGGCAGCCCCAGATGCCGCCCTTCCATCGCTGCAGCGACCGTGCCGGAATAGATGACGTCATCGCCTAAATTCGGCCCCGCATTAATTCCGGACACCACGATATCCGGCTTTGGTCGCATCAGCGCATTGACGCCAAGGAATACGCAGTCGGTAGGTGTGCCCATCTGCACGGCGATATCCCCATTGGGATAGGTAAAAGTACGTAACGGGGTTTCCAGCGTCAGCGAGTTTGACGCGCCGCTGCGATTACGATCGGGCGCAACCAGCTGCACCTCGGCAATTTCACGCAGGGCTTTGGCTAATGTCTGGATGCCTGGCGCATGGATCCCATCATCATTACTCAGCAATATCCGCATCTGTGGCGTAACTTCTTGTTTCATAAAGGACAACTCAGAAATTCCCGCTTATTTTTTCCTGTATATTGTCCTACGTCGATATTGCTGGACATTTATTATACAGAACAGGGGGGTGGCGTAATGTGAGGCATTCTAGCGCGCCTTATCCAGATCGGATAGCCTCCTTTTTTTTAAAACTCATTACACCATGCCCCCATTATTTGAGTTATGCATCAGAAACGTGCGGGCCTCGCTTTCATTAATTGAAACGTCTTTAAATGTACTGATGTTGTTTTCAATCCATGCATTAGCCTCTGCCAGCGTGAACTGCCAGTTAACGCGTGCCAGTTCATTAACAAAATCGCATACCCGCAGAGATAATCGCGCCGTCGATCCGGCATTTGCCGTACAGCAGCGGCACCGGGTGTGGGCGTCGCAAGTGAGGCGACTGGGGATCATGAGGAGGATGGGTTTGAGGAATTTATAAAGTGCGCCATAAACAAAAAGCCCGCCAAAGCGAGCCTTTTAATTCATCCGATTAGCTTTAAATCAGCCTTTCGATTTTTCTTTTGGTCACGATAGAAATTTTCGTGCGCGCCAATACTCAATAGATAGAGTTCTAGCTTATTTTCAACCCAGCTATACCCCAACAAAACCTGTTGGTGATGGAGTAAAAATTTATGCACGCGAAGGAAGTTTAAATCGCCCTTTTTCAGCTCTCCAATATCTGGATCTGCAATGATGCGGTCGATCTCATCTTCTACCACTGCCTGTAGTGTTTCAGGCAGCTTGTCCATTGCTTTTTCAAAGCGGCGGCTTTGAAAAACTTCAATATTACTTTCGTTCTGTTCTTCTGACATAACGGGAAACCTTCTGGTTATTGACTTCACTAAGCGCCAATAAGGTCTCACTGATAAAGCTGTAAGGCAGATCAGGGTTATCTTCAGCTATTCGGCCAATTTTGGCCCAATGTTCAATCTGCTTCGGAACACTGCGGCTGGCTGCATCAGCATGAATCTTAACGTCGTTAACAAAGTCATCGTCGAGACGGATACTAGTAGCCATAGGTTTTACCTCTAATGATTAAACTCCTCTGAGTTAATGCCATCAGAATAATGCGTCCCTTTGTCGCTTCATGCAACTTTTTGTCGCATCCACACCCCTTTATGGCACAAAAAAACCGCACGCCGTGGGTTCTGTTCAGTTCGAGCAATTTATCAAAACTGGCACGGACATCGCCCGCTTTACCGTTCAGCGGATAAAAGCGATAGCGCCAGATTTGATGCGGGATAATTTTCAACGTGAGATCGACAGAAGCAACATGAGACAGTAATGCTAATTACTCAGCAATATCCGCATCGTTACCTTCCTGTTCGAAAAGTTCCCTGACTATGCTGGTGGCGAAGCTGCCAGCTGGCAGCCAAAAACTGAGTTCCAGCGTCGCGTCATCGCGCCAGTGCCAGCGCATATCGCGCGGGATCACCAGCATCGCCCGACGTGCCGCCTCTACTCGCTCACGCTCAAGCAGCTGGATCAATGGCGCGCTGTCGGCCAGGCTTTGCTGCTCAAAAGCCAGCGCCGCGTCACGGCTTCCCCACTCTCCGCTGCCCGGCAGCGGCGCGGTGATGCGCAGTTCATTATTATCCACGCGCGTTTGCAGCGCAGGTAACTCGGCGGCATCGGCGACAAACCAGCTGCCGCGACCGGTGAGCTGTAGCGCATCGCCTGTTAGCGCCTGCGTCAGGCTGCCCTGCTGCGCCAGGCGATCGCTGACCACCTGATTAAACATGACGCTGCGCGCCGCCGAAAGCAGAAAGCTGCGCTTGTTGCGTTCGCGCACGCGAATTTCATTGTTGGCCCAGCGCGTCGCCTGATCCAGGTTGTTGCCCTGGAAACCAAAGCGCTGTTGGCCGAAATAGTTTGGCGCGCCGCCGCTTTGCACGCGTAGCAGCCGCGCCTCCAGCGCCGTGCGATCGCTGATCTGGCGCAGCACCAGCTGGAAAGCGTTACCCGCCAGCGCGCCGGTGCGTAACTTACGTTTATGGCGCGCCAGATGCAGGATCTCGCAGCCTTCCAGCGTAAACGCGGAGAAATCGGGCGTCTCTTTGCCCGGCAGGCGCAAACACAGCGTCTGCTCGGTGATGGCATGACGATCTTTCATTCCGGCAAAGCTGACATCACGTGGATGGATGCCGGCGAATTTAGCCAGCGCATCGGCCACAAAGCGCGTATTACAGCCGGTCTTGCGGATGCGCACCAGCAGATGCTCGCCCTCGCCATCCGCCTCGTAACCGAGATCTTCGATCACCACAAAATCTTCCGGGCTGGCTTTTACCTGCCCACGGATTTCAGGCTTGCCGTAAAGCCACTGCCATTCAGGTAACGCCATTATGCCTCCGCCCGTGCAATCAGCGCCACGGCTTCACAGGCGATGCCTTCGCCGCGTCCAGTAAAGCCCAACTTTTCGGTGGTGGTGGCTTTGACGTTAACGTCATCCATATGGCAGCCAAGATCTTCCGCGATATTGATGCGCATCTGCGGCACATGCGGCAGCATTTTCGGCGCCTGCGCAATAATGGTGACATCGACATTCACCAGCCGATAGCCTTTTGCCTGAATGCGTTGCCAGGCTTCGCGCAACAGCCCACGGCTGTCCGCACCTTTAAATGCGGGATCGGTATCAGGGAAAAGCTTGCCGATATCGCCCATCGCGGCGGCACCCAGTAGCGCATCCGTCAGAGCATGCAGCGCCACATCGCCATCGGAATGGGCAATAAAGCCTTTCTCAAACGGAATCCGCACGCCGCCAATAATCAACGGGCCTTCGCCACCGAAAGCATGGACGTCAAAACCGTGACCAATACGCATTATGCGCACTCCTTGTTGTGTTGTTGAGTAAGATAAAAGGCCGCCAGCGCCAGATCTTCCGGGCGGGTGACTTTAATGTTATCGCTGCGGCCAGCGATCAGTTCTGGATGATAGCCGCAATATTCCAGCGCCGAGGCCTCATCGGTAATGATGGCGCCTTCCTCTAACGCGCGCGCCAGACAGTGGCGCAGCAGCGCTAAAGGAAACAGCTGCGGCGTCAGAGCATGCCATAAGGCTTCACGCTCAACCGTATGCGCGATCGCATCTTTGCCCGGTTCGCTGCGTTTCATGGTGTCGCGCACCGGCGCGGCAAGAATGCCGCCAATGCGGCTGTGGTGGCAAAGCGCTAATAAACGGTTCAGATCGTCTGCGGCCAGGCAGGGACGCGCCGCGTCATGCACCAGCGCCCAGTCCGCCTGTGGCGCTGCCTGCAGGCCTGCCAGCACCGAATCGGCGCGCTGTTTTCCGCCGGTTACCGTCAGGATGCGGTGGTCGCTTGCCAGCGGTAGCTGTTGAAAATAGTTATCGTCCGGGCTAAGCGCAACGATCACCCGGTTAATCGCCGGGTGCGCCAGCAGGCTGGCAATGCTGTGCTCCAGAATGGTGGACTGACCAATGGTCAGGTACTGCTTAGGGCGCCCCGTTTGCATACGGCTGCCGATACCGGCAGCGGGCACCACGGCGATAATATCTGGCCAGGCGTCAGTTATAGTGGTCATTGCTATCGTTGTTGATTTGACAAAGCCTGCTGACCGTTACGTTTATTTTGATCCGGCACCAGGCGATAGAAGGTCTCTCCGGGTCTAATCATCCCCAGCTCATTGCGCGCGCGCTCCTCAATTGCTTCCGAACCGCCGTTAAGATCGTCGATTTCGGCAAACAGCTGATCGTTACGCGCTTTTAATTTGGCATTACCCGCCTGTTGTACCACAACGTCATCGCTGACGCGGGTGTAATCATGAATACCATTCTTGCCCAGCCACAGCGAATACTGCAGCCAAACCAGTAATGCAAGTAACAGCAGCGTCAGTTTTCCCATCCTGCCCCCTGAAAAACGGCTCAATCATCCCATAACTTTTCGCCGGACTCCACTCCGCCAGCGAAATTGCGCCGCTTTCTCTACGCAGTGCCTGGAAATAACGCAGCAGGTAAAGTTTTGTAACGCGTCGTCGCGTTTGATCATCAGCAAGCGCCGCGCAATCAGGCGTTAACCCGCCGGTCTCAGGCTGAGGCCGTGGCAGAGGCCCACCACAGCGCGCCTTACCAGCCGGTTAGCCAGGAAAAGAGCAGCCAGAAAAGCGAGGTAACGGTAACCAGCGTCAGCAGCAGCGTCCAGATAAACTGCCCGCGCAGCAGCAAACCAAACGCAATCCCGATCAAAACGGCGACCGGCAGCAGAGCAAGGAAGAAAGGCCAGGTATACAGCAGGAAAAACAGCGTATTAGAACCATACAGCAGGAAGGGGATGCTCAGGGCGCACCAGTAAGAAACAAAACCGATTACGCCGCCGGGAAAAGACCAGGCACGCTCGTCCTGGTCACGACTATGTTTACGGGCCAGCAGGGGTGTAACATTATGCATAGGTATCCTGTTGTTGCGCATCGCGGCCCGCTCTCTGGCAGTTTGCCGCTGCAATCTCAGGCGTTGATAATATCGTGCTGGCGCAGCAGATCTAACAGTTGCGCGGTTAATTTTGTTACCAATTGTTCGCCGTCAAGATGGATTTCCGGCAGCGAAGGCGCCTCATAAACCGCGTCGATGCCGGTAAAATTGCGCAGCTCGCCCGCCCGCGCTTTTTTATACAGCCCTTTCGGATCGCGCGCCTCGCAAATCGCCAGCGGCGTATCGACAAACACTTCGATAAACTCGCCTGCGCCCAGCATTTCCCGCACCATCTGCCGCTCTGCGCGGTGCGGCGAGATAAAGGCGGTCAGCACCACCAGCCCGGCATCCACCATCAGCCTGGCAACCTCGCCTACGCGGCGGATATTCTCTTTGCGGTCGGCGTCGCTGAAGCCTAAATCGCGGCACAGGCCGTGCCGCACATTATCGCCATCCAGCAGATAGGTGCTGACGCCCAGCTGATGCAGCGCCTGCTCCAGCGCCCCGGCGACCGTTGACTTGCCGGAGCCGGAGAGGCCGGTAAACCAGAGCACCACGCCGCGATGCCCGTGCTGTTGCTGGCGATCGGCACGCGTTACCGCGTGCGCATGCCAGACGACATTTTCATCATGCGTCGCCATCTTATTGCTTGCCCGCCAGCAGATCGCGCGCTTCCCAGTGCGGGAAGTGACGACGGATCAGCGCATTCAGCTCCAGCTCAAAAGCGGAGAACTCGCCCTGACTGGCGCTCGCCTGCTGCAGCGGTTGATGGATCATTCCGGCGCCGACGGTGACGTTAGTCAGCCGATCGATAAAGATCATGCCGCCGGTCACCGGATTCTGTTGATAGGCATCCAGCACCATTGGCTCATCAAAGATCACGTTTATCCGGCCGATGCCGTTCAGCGGCAGCGCGTCAACCTGATTGTTGTGCGTCAGGTTATTGATATTGACCTGATGGTCGATGCTTTCGATGCGGGCGCGGCTTTTCTTACCGGCGATTTTCACATCAAAGCTTTGGCCAGGCGTTAGCGCCTGCTCTGCCATCCAGACCACATCCACGGCTGCGCCCTGCACCGCTTTCAGCGTTTCCTCCGCCGCCACCAGCAGATCGCCACGGCTGATATCGATTTCATCGCTTAATACCAGCGTCACCGCTTCGCCCGGTCCCGCCTCCGGCAAGTCGCCATCAAAGGTCACGATGCGCGCCACGCTTGATTCAACGCCGGAAGGCAGCACCTTCACGCGTTGACCCACCCGCAGAATGCCCGAGGCCAGCGTACCGGCATAGCCACGGAAATCGAGATTCGGTCGGTTTACGTACTGCACAGGGAAACGCATCGGCTGGCTTTCTACCACGCGGTTCACTTCCACCGTTTCCAGCACGTCCAGCAGCGTGGGGCCGCTGTACCAGTTCATGGTGGTGCTTTGCGTTGCGACATTGTCGCCTTCCAGCGCCGACATCGGGACGAAACGAATATCGAGATCGCCCGGCAGCTGCGCCGCGAAATCAAAGTATTCCTGTTTGATCTGCTCGAAGCGATCCTGGCTGTACTCCACCAGATCCATTTTATTGATCGCCACCACCAGGTGTTTAATGCCCAGCAGCGTAGAGATAAAGCTGTGGCGACGCGTCTGATCCAGCACGCCTTTGCGCGCGTCAATCAGCAAAATCGCCAGGTCACAGGTGGACGCGCCGGTGGCCATATTACGCGTGTACTGCTCGTGTCCCGGCGTGTCGGCAATAATAAACTTACGCTTTTCGGTAGAGAAATAGCGGTAAGCGACATCAATGGTAATGCCCTGTTCGCGCTCGGCCTGCAGGCCATCCACCAGCAGCGCCAGATCGAGCTTCTCGCCCTGGGTGCCGTGGCGCTTGCTGTCGTTATGCAGCGATGAAAGCTGATCTTCATAAATCTGCCGCGTATCGTGCAGCAGGCGACCAATCAGCGTACTTTTACCATCGTCCACGCTGCCGCAGGTAAGAAAACGCAGCAGGCTCTTGTGCTGCTGCGCATGCAGCCAGGCTTCCACCCCGCCCTGATCGGCGATCTGTTGTGCAATAACGGTATTCATCTGGCTTCCCCTTAGAAATAACCCTGACGTTTCTTC
Organism: Mixta sp. BE291; assembly: GCF_031457955.1. Classification (NCBI taxonomy): domain Bacteria; kingdom Pseudomonadati; phylum Pseudomonadota; class Gammaproteobacteria; order Enterobacterales; family Erwiniaceae; genus Mixta; species Mixta sp. BE291. The sequence goes on from NZ_JAVDXN010000006.1 coordinate 45,683, forward strand.
AGCTCCATTGAGCCAGCCTGGTCGCGGTCGATAACGCGGCCCTGTCGCTCGCTGGTGGTGGAAACCAGCATCTCTTCAATAATTTCCGGCAGCGTTTGTGCCGACGACTCCACCGCGCCGGTCAGCGGCCAGCAACCCAGGGTACGGAAACGCACCATGCGTGATTTCACCTCTTCATGGGGTTGCAGGTCGATACGCTCGTCATCGATCATCATCAGCATGCCGTCACGTTCCAGTACCGGACGCTCTGCGGCCAGGTAAAGCGGCACAATCTCAATGTTTTCCAGGAAGATGTATTGCCAGATATCCAGCTCGGTCCAGTTGGAGAGCGGGAAGACGCGAATGCTTTCGCCCTTATTAATCTGTCCGTTGTAGTTGTGCCACAGCTCCGGGCGCTGGTTTTTCGGATCCCAGCGGTGAAAGCGATCGCGGAAAGAGTAAATACGCTCTTTCGCGCGCGACTTCTCTTCGTCACGACGCGCGCCGCCAAACGCAGCATCAAAGCCATATTTATTCAGCGCCTGCTTTAGCCCTTCGGTTTTCATGATATCGGTGTGCTTCGCGCTGCCGTGCACAAAGGGATTGATGCCCATCGCCACGCCTTCCGGGTTGCGATGAACCAGCAGCTCCGCGCCGATCGCTTTTACCGTGCGATCGCGGAATTCGTACATTTCGCGAAATTTCCAACCGGTATCAACGTGCAGCAGCGGGAACGGCAGCGTGCCGGGATAAAAGGCTTTACGCGCCAGATGCAGCATGACCGATGAATCTTTACCAATGGAGTAAAGCATTACCGGATTGCCAAATTCAGCCGCCACTTCGCGGATAATATGGATGCTTTCCGCCTCCAGTTGACGCAGATGAGTCAGTCGTTTTTGATCCATGATTTTTCCTCAAGCCAAATTCACAACGGCGGAATCGCGTCCGGCCTGCTGTGCTGAATGTTGAAACCAGGCCAGCTGCGCGTGGAGATTAACCACCTCACCAATCACCAGCAGCGCGGGCGTCGGCGCCTGTTGCGCCAGCTGTTCCAGCTGTTCCAGCGTCCCGGTCAGCACCTGCTGATCCTGGCGCGTACCGCGACCGATAACGGCAACCGGCGTTGATGCCGCACGTCCGTGGGCGATGAGCTGCGCGGCGATTTCCGCCGCCTTTACCGTGCCCATATAGATCGCCAGCGTTTGATGCGCGCGCGCCAGCGACGGCCAGTCGATGGTTTGTCCATCGGCGCGGCAGTGGCCGGTAATAAACAGGACGCTCTGCGCATAATCGCGGTGGGTTAATGGAATGCCCGCATAGGCGGTGGCACCGGATGCGGCGGTGACGCCCGGCACAACCTGGAAAGGTATGCCCGCTTCCGCCGCCGCCTGTAGCTCTTCCCCGCCGCGACCAAAAATAAAGGGATCGCCGCCTTTCAGACGCACAACGCGCTTTCCTTTGCTCGCCAGCTGCACCAGCAGGCGATTGGTCTCTTCCTGCGCCACTGAATGCGCACCGGCGCGTTTTCCCACGCACAGGCGGTCGGCGTCGCGCCGCACCAGATCCAGAATCTCTTCGCTGACCAAATGGTCATACAGCACCACATCCGCCTGCTGCATAACCTGTAACGCCCGCAGCGTCAGCAGTCCGGCATCGCCCGGCCCTGCGCCCACTAAAATAATTTCCCCCTGATGGGCGGTCTCTTCGGTTAGCTGCGCGTCCAGCGTCTGCTTCGCGCCCTGCACGTTGCCTGCCGCCATCTGGCTGGCAAACAGCCCGTTAAACGCGCGTTCCCAGAAGCGACGGCGATCGGACATTTTGCTGAAACGCTGTTTGACTTTGTCGCGCCACTCACCCGCCACCTGCGCCATCGCGCCGAGGTTAGCGGGGAGCAGGGTTTCCAGCTTTTCACGCAGCATACGCGCCAGCACCGGCGCGGTGCCGCTGGAAGAGATCGCCACCACCAGCGGTGAGCGGTCAACGATCGACGGGAAGATAAAGGAGCATTTCGGCTGGTCATCGACGACATTTGCCAGCAGTCGACGCTGATTGGCCGCGGCAAAAACCTGCGCATTCAGTTCGCTGTCGTCGGTGGCGGCGATCACCAGATAAACCTGATCGAGCTGCTGCTCATCGAAATGGGTCGCCAGCCACTCAAGCTGCTGGCTATCCGCCAGCGCCTGCAGTTCCGGGCAGAGCGCGCGCGCGGCAATTTGCACATGCGCGCCAGCGCGGCGCAGCAGTTCGATTTTGCGCGCCGCCACGTCGCCACCGCCGACAACCAGCACCGGTTTGGCTTTTAGATCGGCAAATATAGGGAGATAATCCACGTCGACCTTACATTAAATAACAAAAAGTTAACGCGACTATACGACTGCTGCTTCCGGCAGATGAAATTACGAATTGGAATGAGTAGTTACTGAATGGAATAACGCTCCGGCAAAGCTTTGCATAAAAGGTGCTTAACAGATGATATTTCGGGTATTTAAGAGCGATTGAAATTGTGCAATCTGCGTCACAGTTTCATACTATCCTGGCAAAATTATTTCGTTTCAGCGTCACCGGATGACGTCTAAGGACCACGGTATGTTTTCCCTGCTCCGCCTGAGCGCGTTGGCCGCGCTGCTCAGCTGCGGCATCAGTTTGCCGGTTAGCGCCAGCTCTCCGGTTCCCGGCCAGTTTGCAGAACAGCAACTACGCCATATCGCCACCTGGTTTCCCGGCCGCATGGCGGGCAGCCCGGCAGAGTTGCTTACCGCCGATTATCTGCAACAACAGTTTGTTGCCATGGGTTATAAAAGCGATAAGCGCGATTTTAAAACCAAAGCCGCCTGGCGCGGCAATGATGGCAAGACGCGCTGGCGCAACCTTACCGCCACATCGGTGATTGCCGCACGCAGCGGCGAAGTACCGCAGGAGATTTTAGTGGTTGCGCATCTGGACACCTGGCGGCCGCTAAGCGAAGAAGAGACGCAAAAGGATATCGGCGGACTGCGTCTTCAGGGCGCGGACGATAACGCTTCCGGGCTGGGCGTGATGCTGGAGCTGGCGCAGCAGCTTAGCCATCAACCGCTGCATTACGGGGTGCGCTTTGTCGCGCTCAGCGCGCATCAGGATGATTTGCACGGTATGGAAGCCTATATTGCCCGCATGAAAGCGGACGATCGCAAGAATACGCTGCTGGTGATCGATCTCGACAGTTTGATCGTCGGCGATCGGCTCTATTTTAACAGTGGGCAGAACACCGCCTCGGCGGTGATCAAGCAGACGCGCGATCGGGCGCTGGATATTGCGCATCGATATGGCATTAACGCGGCGACGCGTCCGCCCCATAGCGCCGCGTACCCGACGCCAAACGCGTTTGACACTGCCGGTTTTCCCTTGCTGACGGTGCGCGCCGCGAACTGGGATCTGGGCAAGAAAGATGGTATGCAGCAGCGCACGGCTTCCCGCCATTTCCCGCAGGGCAGCGCGCAACATCAAACCGAGCGGGATAACGTTAACTATCTTGATCGCTGGTTACCCGGACGCATCAGCGCCCGCACGCGCGACAGCGTGCGCATTCTGTTTCCCCTGATTAACGAGCTGGCTAATCCGCCCGCCGCCAACAAGGAGTCATGATGTATATCATTAATCTGAGCTACCATCGCCCGATTGAGGAAGTTGAAGCGCTGACGGACGCGCATATTAGCTGGCTGAAACGCTATTTCGACGCTGACGTGTTTATTGCCGCAGGCCGCAAAGATCCGCGCACCGGCGGCGTGCTGATGGCAAAAGATATCGATCGTGGTCGCCTGGATACCATTTTGGCCGAAGATCCTTTTGTCGCGGTTGCGCATTACGAGGTGATTAAGGTGAATATTTCGCTGACCTCAGAGGCATTAAAAGCGCTGGCAGAAAGTTAACCAACAGACAACGCAGCAGCCCAGCGGAGCAGCAAACAGACAACGCAGCGGCCAGGGGAAGCGTCCAACAGACAACGCAGCGGCCAAGGGAAGCGTCCAACAGACAACGCAGCGGCCAAGGGAAGCGTCCAACAGACAACGCAGCGGCCAAGGGAAGCGGCGGACGGGGCCGGAGTAAAGCCTCCGCGTCAGGGATGACGCGGCGGAGGCTCCAGGGATGGATTCACGCCGCCTTTACGTAGCGCCCCGTTCACCGCTGAACCTCCCGCCAGCTCACAGACGACGTAAAAAACAACTCAGCAGCCAGGGAAGCGGCAAACAGACAACTCAACTGCCAAGGGAAGCGGCGAGCGGGGCCGGAGTAAAGCCTCCGCGTCAGGGATGACGCGGCGGAGGCTCCAGGGATGGATTCACGCCGCCTTTACGTAGCGCCCCGTTCACCGCTGAACCTTCCACCAACTCGCAGACGACATAGCAGACAACTCAACTGCCAGGGGAAGCACCCCGTTCACCGCTGAACCTTCCACCAGCTCGCAGACGACATAGCAGACAACTCAACTGCCAGGGGAAGCGCCCCGTTCGCCGCTGAACCTCCCACCGGCTCGCAAACGATCCCTGACCAGCAATACAAAAAAGCGGCCTTGCAGCCGCCCTTCTCATTTACTACAGAATCTTACTCATGCAGCCCGCATTCGCGCTTCAAACCAAAAAAGCGCGTCTCCTCCTCGGCCATGCCCGGCTCCCACTTGCGGGTAGTATGCGTATCGCCCACCGACAAATAGCCTTCCTCCCACAGCGGGTGATAACCCAAACCGTGCTGCTGCAAATACTGGTAAACCTGACGGTTATCCCAGTCGATAATCGGCAACACCTTAAACACCCCGCGCTGCACTGCCAGCACCGGCAAATTCGCCCGGCTGCCGGACTGCTCGCGGCGCAAACCGGCGAACCAGCTCTGCGCGCCGAGCGTCTGCAACGCGCGGTTCATCGGCTCTACCTTATTGATCTCGTTGTAGCGCTCAATCCCTTCCACGCCCTGCTCCCACAGCTTGCCGTAACGCGCTTCCTGCCACGCCGCCGATTGCTCGGCACGGAAAATCTTCAGATTCAGATCCAGCTTCTCCGTCAGCTCATCAATAAACCGGTAAGTCTCCGGGAACAGATAACCGGTATCGGTCAAAATCACCGGAATGTCTGGCTTCTGGCGCGTAACCAGATGCAGCGACACCGCCGCCTGAATACCAAAACTGGAAGAGAGCACAAACTCACCCGGCAGATTCTCCAGCGCCCAGATCACGCGATCCTCGGCGGACAGCGCCTCCAGCTGCGTATTCACCTCAGCCAGCGCCATAATGCGATCTAACTTCGGTAATGCATTCAGTGCTGCGATATCGAGTACAGACATATCCCCTCCGTTATTCCCAGAAATCGCGGGCTGGATCGACAACCGGTTTAACCACACCGGCGCGAATGGTGAAATCACCAAAGCCTTCGCCCGGCGTACGTTCTTGCGCCCAGCGGCCAACCAGCTCATCGATATGCGTCAGAATCTCTTCTGCGGTAATATTTTCCCGGTACATGCGCGGGATACGCGTGCCGCTGCGGTTGCCGCCGAGATGCAGGTTATAACGTCCCGGCGCTTTACCCACCAGCCCCACCTCCGCCAGCATGGAGCGCCCGCAGCCGTTCGGACAGCCGGTCACGCGCAATACAATATGCTCATTGCCAACGCCGTGCTGCGACATAATCTCTTCAACGCGCGTCACAAAGGCGGGCAGAAAACGTTCCGCTTCCGCCATCGCCAGCGGACAGGTCGGGAACGCCACGCAGGCCATGGAATTCTCACGCTGCGCGGTAACGTTCTCCATCAGCGCATGCGCGCGGGCAATCTCTTCAATGCGCGCTTTTTCGCTTTCCGGCACGCCCGCCACGATCAGATTCTGGTTGGCGGTAAGACGGAAATCGCCCTGATGAATTTTAGCGATCTCCGCGATGCCGCTTTTCAGCGGACGATCCGGGTAATCCATCAAACGGCCGTTCTCAATAAACAGCGTCAGGTGCCACTTATTATCGATCCCTTTTACCCAGCCGAAACGATCGCCACGCGTCGTGAACTCATACGGGCGGATCGGCGCAAAGGTAAGGCCAGCGCGACGTTCCACTTCCGCTTTAAACGTCTCTACGCCCACGCGCTCAAGAGTATACTTAGTCTTGGCATTCTTACGATTGGTGCGATTGCCCCAGTCGCGCTGGGTGGTGACCACCGCCTCGGCAACCGCCAGCGTCTTATCCAGCGGCAGATAGCCAAACTCGCTGGCGGTACGGGCGTAGGTCTCTTTATTGCCATGCTCAATGGACAACCCGCCGCCCACCAGCAGGTTAAAGCCCACCAGCTTGCCGTTCTCGGCGATAGCGACAAAGTTCAAATCGTTGGCGTGCAGATCCACATCGTTATGTGGCGGCACCACAACCGTGGTCTTGAACTTACGCGGCAGATAGGTGGCGCTGAGGATCGGCTCCTCTTCGGTGGTGACAACCTTTTTCTCATCCAGCCAGATTTCGGCATAGGCACGGGTGCGCGGCAGCAGATGCTCAGAGATTTTCTTCGCCCACTCATACGCTTCCTGATGCAGCTCCGACTCCACCGGGTTAGAGCTACACAGCACATTACGGTTCATATCGTTGGCGGTGCCGATCGCATCCAGCCCCACGTCGTGCAGCATCTGATGCGCCGGTTTCACGTTCTTTTTCAGAATGCCGTGAAACTGAAAAGTCTGACGGTTGGTCAGGCGCACGCTGCCGTACAGCGTGTTTTCCGTGGCGAAATGTTCAATCGCCAGCCACTGCTTCGGCGTAATGATGCCGCCCGGCAGACGACAGCGCAGCATCATCGCATGACGCGGCTCCAGCTTCTGCTCGGCACGTTCGGCGCGAATATCGCGGTCATCCTGCTGATACATGCCGTGAAAGCGGATCAGCAGAAAGTTATCGCCGCTAAAGGCGCCGGTCAGGCCATTTTGTAAATCGTCGGCAATCGTCCCGCGCAGAAAATTGCTCTCTTTTTTCATGCGCTCCGCATCGGAGAGTTTTCCTTCGACGACCAGCGGTCCTGGGTGTTTTTCACTCATTAGTAAACATCTCGCTGATAACGGCGCTCAATGCGCAGCTCACTTAAAAATTCATCAGCCGATTCAAGGTCCATACCGCCCTGCTCAGCTACCACTTCCAGTAACGCCTGCTCAACATCTTTCGCCATACGATTGGCATCGCCGCAGACGTAAATATGCGCGCCGTCCTGCAACCAGCGCCACACCTCCGCGCCTTTCTCGCGGATCTTGTCCTGTACGTAAATTTTATGCTGTTGGTCACGCGACCAGGCCAAATCGATATGAGTCAGCAGCCCTTCTTTTACATAGCGCTGCCACTCCACCTGATAGAGGAAATCTTCAGTGAAGTGCGGATTGCCGAAGAACAGCCAGTTCTTGCCGCTGGCGCCGTCATTTTCACGCTGTTGCATAAAGGCGCGGAACGGCGCGATACCGGTGCCCGGCCCGATCATAATCACCGGCGCATCGGGATTGGCGGGCAGACGGAAGTTATCGTTATGCTCGATAAACACTCGCACCTCGCCCTCTTCCTCCAGCCTGTCGGCCAGATAGCTGGAAGCGCCGCCCGCGCGCGGACGTCCGTCAATCTCATAGCGCACCGCGCCAACGGTAATATGCACTTCGTTTTCCGTTTCCGCCTGCGAAGAGGCGATGGAATAGAGGCGCGGCGTTAGCGGACGCAATAATGACAACAGCTGCTCCGGGTTAAGCTCGCCGGGCGCCAGACGCGCCATATCCACAATCGGCACGGTTTGCGCATAATGCTGGAGCTGCGCCTTATCCGCCGCCAGCGCCAGCAGTTTCTCGTTGCGCACCAGTTTGGCGTATTGCTCAACGATCTGCGGCGTATTAACCGTCAGCTCAAAATGCTGCTGCAACGCCTGCGCCAGCGGCAGGCTTTGCCCTTTAACCTCAACGATTTCATCGCCGCGCAGCCAGAGCAGTTCCGTCAGCTCTTTCACCAGCGCCGGATCGTTTTCATACCAGACGCCAAGCGCGTCGCCCGGCTGATAGCGCAGATCGGCATCGCCTAAATCGATCTCAATGTGCCGCACATCCTTATCGGAAGCGCGACCGGTAATCTTCTGATTCAGCGCAAGTGAGGCCACCAGCGGTTCGTCACGCGTGTAGGGCGTGGTAAACACTTCATTAACGGTGCCGGTTGCGGTAGCAGCGGCCTGCGCAGGCGTCTCGGCGGGCACGCGCTTCTGCAACAGCGCGACAATCGCCTCGCGCCATTTTTGCGCGTCGGCGGCAAACTCAACGTCAGCATCAACGCGATCCAGCAGACGTTCAGCGCCCAGCTCAGCCAGCCGACTGTCGAAATCTTTCCCCGCTTTGCTGAAAAACTCATACGAGGTATCGCCAAGGCCAAACACCGCAAAGGCGGTTTCCGTTAGCTTCGGCGCTTTTTTCGACATCAGGTATTTATGCAGCGCCACCGCCTCTTCCGGCGGATCGCCTTCGCCCTGCGTCGAGGTCACCACGATCAGCAGTTTTTCCTGCGCGATCTGCTTGAATTTATAGTCACCGGCGTTTACCAGCTTCACATTCAGTTTCGCTGCCAGCAAATCGTCACGCAGCTGTTCCGCGACGCGGCGCGCATTGCCGGTTTGCGAAGCGGAAAGCAGCGTAATCGCCGGTGCCTCAGCGGCGGGCGCAGGCGCATTTTGCGCAACGGCAGCAGCGCCGGGCGACTGGTTCACCACCCCCCAGAAATAGCCGGAAATCCATGCCAGCTGCGTCGTTGATAAATCATGGGTCGCCGCCTGCAAGCGGGCGAGCTGCTCCGGGTCAAGCGGGAGCAAAGAACCTGGGGGTGCCTGAGTCGTCATTGCCTTGATAGTTCCAGTATCAGTGGTGCCAAACCGTTCAGAGACGGAAGATAGCGTAGAGGTTACCGAGTCGCATATTAACCGGTAAATAAGGGTTAGAAATAATAAATAACCAAAACGCCTAAACACTTTTGCCGATAAAGCTTAACGTTTTCGCTTCTTATTAAATGATTTATTTATCAGTGATTTACTTGCTGGACAATAACTGTACCCGCGTCAAAAGCGCGCTAACCGGGGAAACTGGTGCGAAAAATCTGTTTTTCCGGTAGACTTCGCCGGTTTTTGCAACAACTGAGATACCGATTATGGCAACCACGCTTTTTAAAGATTTCCAGTTCGAAGCCGCACACCATCTGCCGCATGTGCCTGAAGGCCATAAGTGCGGACGTCTGCACGGTCACTCATTCCTGGTGCGTCTTGAAATCACCGGCGATGTCGACCCTTATACCGGCTGGATTATGGATTTCGCCGAGCTGAAGGCCGCTTTTAAACCGGTATACGATCGTCTCGATCACTATTACCTGAACGATATTCCCGGTCTGGAGAACCCGACCAGCGAAGTGCTGGCGCAGTGGATTTGGCAGCAGATGAAACCGGTAATGCCGCTTCTTAGCGCAGTGATGATCAAAGAAACCTGCACCGCCGGTTGCGTTTATCGCGGCGAGTAGTCGCGGCCTAACGCTCTTTCCTGCCCTGCCAGCGCTCTTTCTGTAGCGCGCCGTGGATAGCAATGTCCAGTACAGGCGATGGGGGAAGCCAGCTGGCTTTACCCAACGCCTGCATAGCAGCCAGCAGCGGATGATCCTGCCCAACGGCATAGTCCGCCAGCAGCTCACCAGCAATGGTCTGTTTAGATATTCCTGCCCCGTTACAGCCGCCCGCCGTATACAAAAAAGGGTTGATTTTGCCCCACTGCGGCGCGCCGTTACGCGTCACGCTGATGGTGCCCGACCAGCAATGGCTAAACGCCACATCTTCAAGCTGCGGATAGACTTTGCGAAACAGCTGATGATGCAAGCGGGCCGCGCGCTGCGTCTGGCGTGCGCTGATGTTGCCATGCAGCGCCGGGATCACATGCTGACGCAGCAGGAAACGACGATCCTGGGTAAAGCGCAGCGTGGCGCCCGCAATCGCGTTGACCGGCGTTAATCCCCAGCTTGTCATCTGCGGCAGCCGCGCCAGCTGTTGCTCAGTAAGCGGCGGCGTCAGGCTGGCAAAGGTTGCCATTGCCGCCTGACGGCGAACGCCCGGCAGTAAATGGCTCGATAACGCATTGGTCGCCAGCATTGCTTTTTGCGCCCGCACCGCGCCCGTGGCGGTATAAACCGTGACGCCTCCCCGCTGGTAATCGAGGGCCAGCGCCGGGCTGTGCTCATAAAGCGTAACATTAGCAGGCAGCGTCGCAGCCAGACCAGCAATCAGCAACGCCGGATTCACCAGCACCGTATAGGGGGTAAAGATCGCTTTGTGATAAAAGCGGGTGCCCAGTTTTTCCTGTAGTTCGTCGCGGTTCAGCAGCTGATAATCTTCCGCCATCTGCTCCAGGCTGGCGCAGTAACGCTGTAAAATCTTTTCCTGCCCGACTGCGACCTGACAATGATATTTTCCGGCGGCATCCCAGGCGCATTCGATGCGATGCGCATCCACCAGCGCTTTTAGCCGTTGCATACCCGCCTGCAACAGCTGACGATAAGCGTGGGCTTTTTTTAGTTCGGCCGTTGAGCTGCCGATATTGTGCGGCAAGCCGATAATAAAACCGGAGTTCCTGCCGGATGCGCTTTCGTAAGCGGTGCCCGCCTCCAGCACCGCGATTTTCCATGCCGGTTTTAACGCGGCCAGACGACGGGCAAAGGCTAATCCGGCGTAACCGGCACCAATCACCACCCAGTCAGCGTCGATGGCGGCGGTTAGCGCCGGGAAAACCGCACGTTGTGGATGCTGGGCGAGCCAGCCGGAGATGTTTTGATTAAGCGGCAAATGATGCATAACCCTTCCTTTGGTGTGGCTATTCCGAACAAGGAGTGTACCACCCGCAGGCAAGGGCGTTAATCAGGCAATGTTGAGGTATTTATGGGTCTGCATCGAAAGGCGCCAGTTACGGGCAATACAGGTGGCGATGCAAAGACGCGTGGCGTCCTCTTTTTGGCTTATCGGCTGTAGCGCAATAATCCGAGCTTTATCATCTTGCACGCGCGCCAGGAGCTGATCCAGCGCGTCGATATCGCGTTGACGCGCGACCGGATGTTTGATCTCATCAGCGCGTACCAGCGCCTGATCCAGCACATCATAACCGCCGCGCATATTCACTTTAGGGGATACCGTTACCCAGGTTTGCGTCGTACAGCGTACAGGATGGGTTCCGCTGGTTTCGATCTGACAGCTGAAACCGGCCTGCTGCAACGCTTCCGTTAACGGCGTCAGGTCATGAATACAGGGCTCGCCGCCGGTAATCACCACATGGCGCGCCGTCCACTGCTGCTGGTTAATGGTGTTTAATAACGCTTCGGCATCGGCAGCGCCCCAGGCATCGGTTTCCACCGTTTTCAGCAGAATATCGCCCAGCGAGGTTTCCCGATCGGCCAGCTTATCCCATGTGTGTTTGGTATCGCACCAGCTGCAGCCAACCGGGCATCCCTGCAAGCGGATAAAAATTGCCGGAACGCCGGTATAAAAACCTTCGCCCTGCAACGTCTGGAACATTTCATTAATCGGGTACTGCATTACGCACTCACGTCAGGAGAAATAAGGGCGCAGATTATGGCAGATAGAGGAGGTGACGCCAAATGCCGTGGGCAGAAAAGGCACAAACTGAAGCATGAAACCGCCGCCCGCGCTGATGGCGGGCGGCGACGTGGCATTACATGAATTTATTCCGGTGCATTTTCGCCATTGCCTGACGGGCAACGTCGTTTGCGCCGCTCAGGGTAAAGTGACCATAGTCAAACGCGCTCGGTTGACCGTTTGACGCCAGCGCATGGCAAACATCATTCGGACACATAATGTTATAGACCGAGATATAACCCACTTTCTCTTCAGCCATCGCCTGCTGCATGCGCAGATCGATACCTTTAATATTATGGTTAATGGAGCTGGAAACTAAATCTTTGCGTCCGTTCTCCTGATAGGCCAGCAAGTCAGGCAGCGCCTCGGCATACTCAATGGTCGGTCCCATTACCGTAATATTGTTGGTGATGCCTTTCAGCGTCTCCAGCGTGGCTTTCAGCGGCGCGATATCCTCCGGCAGCCAGCGAGCAGAAATGATAATGCCATCCACTTTGTGTTTGGGGATCCACTGCTGATAAACGTAATCCATCAGTTCGGTACATTTATTATTAATGGACTGATGCGAAACCGGTTTACAGCCTGCGGATGTCGCCTGCATCAGGTTAACGTTCTCACCCGCCGCCAGGCTAAGCGCACGCCACAAATGAGCGCCGTGGCTGTCGCCCACCAGCAGATAGTTTTTCTCGCTGCTGGAGGTTTTCAGGCAGAAATCACGATCGAAATGCCCTTTCGCCTCGTTGTTGCCATCGATAAAGCATTTCCCTAAACGGAACTGATAAAAATACTCTTCGGTGCCGCGATACTGCGAGAATTTCGCTACCGCCAGCGCCTGATCGGAAAACTTACCGGACTCATTGCTGACATGACTTTTATATAGCGTGGCCGACGCGACAATCACCAGACCCACCACCGAAAAGGCGGAAACCAGGGTCGGATTCAGGTTCGACAGCTTATAGCGGAAAGGAATCTCAACCAGATAACGGGAAGCGATAGCCAGAGCAAAGGTCAGCGCCAGCACCAGCAGATCGCGCATGCCTTCGTCCATGTTCAGGAACATTTTGCTGTAAACGATCAACGGCCAGTGCCACAGGTAAAGGCAGTAGGAGATCATCCCGACGTAAACCACCGGCTTCAGCGCCAGAACGCGGTTTACCACCGCCTCGCGGCCCGCCAGAATCAGCAGGAAGCTGCCGACGCAGGGCCAGATCGCATTCCATGAAGGGAACGGTTTGCTGGTGTTGAGCCAGAAGAAGCCAAACAGAATCAGCGCCAGTCCGGCCAGGCTCATCAGATGTTTAATTTCCTGACGCACCGCCGCCATGCGCGTTTCCATGGTGGAAACTGCAATCAGTCCGCCAATCGCCAGTTCCCATGCGCGCGTCGGCAACATATAGAAGGTGAAGTCGGGCTTTTTCAGCACGCCAACCACGCTGAGCAGAAATGAAACCGCAATGATCGCCAGCATCACCTGCGTGACGCGATGACGGAACCAGCGAACGGCAAACAGCAGCACAATCGGGAACAGAATGTAGAACTGCTCCTCAACCGCCAGAGACCAGGTGTGCAGCAGCGGTTTCAGCTCCGCCGGGCCGGCGAAATAACCGGTTTGCTGCCAAAAGAAAATATTGGAAGAGAAAAGCGTGGTGGCAACGGCGCTATTACCTAATTCGGTAAACTGTGCCGGTAACAGATTATGGTAACCAAATAACAGCGTGGCGATCAGCACCACAAACAGCGGCGGTAAAATACGTAAGCAGCGGCGTTTATAGAACTCAAGGTAAGAAAACTCTCCCTTCATAGCGCTCTGGTAAATAATGCCGCAAATAAGGTAACCGGATATCACGAAAAAGATATCTACCCCGGTAAAGCCACCTGGTATGCCGGTCACGCCCAGGTGATAGGCGATCACTGGCAGCACGGCAAGTGCGCGAAGACCGTCAATATCAGCGCGATATTTCATTTTGAACCTTCCGTCTCATTACAGTTAATGACGTAAGGTTTACATATTTTTTCCAGTAATTAACCCTGCCCTAAGCCAAATCAGACAGTTCTGGAAACACTTTATTAAAGGCTAACCCGCTAATTTTTAACAAAATAGTAAAAAATCCCTGGCTCAAGTTGGGGCTTTTCAGATTTATACGTAGGTCACCTTTTGCCTTCAGGCCGCAATGTGATGCATATCAAACTTCTGTCATGCGCCTGACATATTCTTTACACACTTGTCCAATCGCCTTTTTGCCGTGGTCATCTGCCGGTTTATTACGCAACCAGAGAGCGGCAGTTAATCCGTTTCATCGCTTGAAATAATAGTGGTATTAAAATTTATCCCAACGTTAATTAATGCTGGCCCGAATTAACCAGCACATCCTTTTTATGCGCTGACCTGTCAGCCGGTAAAGTTTTACCGCTGACGCTGACGCGTTTTGTTAGCAAACCAGCTTTTATCAGGATATAAAAAAACCCCGTCAGGCGACGGGGTTTAGCATTATTGGGCAGCGGATAATTCCGCCGCGCCTTACCAGCGAATTACTGGCCTTTAACTTCTTTCAGACCGTTGAACGGTGCTTTACCACCCAGCGCTTCTTCGATACGAATCAGCTGGTTGTATTTCGCTACGCGGTCAGAACGGCTCATAGAACCGGTTTTGATCTGGCCTGCTGCCGTACCTACCGCCAGGTCAGCGATAGTGGCATCTTCAGTTTCGCCAGAGCGGTGAGAGATAACGGCAGTGTAGCCCGCATCTTTCGCCATCTTGATCGCAGCCAGGGTTTCGCTCAGTGAGCCGATCTGGTTGAATTTGATCAGGATGGAGTTAGCGATGCCTTTCTCAATACCTTCTTTCAGGATCTTGGTGTTGGTAACGAACAAGTCGTCGCCCACCAGCTGGATTTTGTCGCCCAGCACTTTAGTCTGGTAAGCAAAACCTTCCCAGTCAGATTCGTCCAGACCATCTTCGATAGAAACGATCGGGTACTGTTTGGTCAGGTCTTCCAGGAAGTGAGTGAACTCTTCAGAAGTGAATGCTTTGTTGCCTTCGCCAGCCAGAACGTATTTGCCATCTTTGTAGAACTCAGATGCCGCACAGTCCATCGCCAGAGTGATGTCTTTGCCCAGCTCGTAGCCCGCTGCTTTTACCGCTTCAGCGATAACGGCCAGCGCTTCTGCGTTGGAGCCCAGGTTCGGCGCGTAGCCGCCTTCATCACCGACTGCGGTGTTCATGCCTTTCGCTTTCAGCACTTTCGCCAGGTGATGGAACACTTCAGAACCCATACGGATCGCTTCTTTCACGCTGGAAGCGCCAACCGGCTGGATCATGAATTCCTGGATGTCGACGTTGTTGTCGGCGTGCTCACCACCGTTGATGATGTTCATCATCGGCAGCGGCATAGAGAATTTGCCCGGCGTGCCGTTCAGTTCAGCAATGTGCTCATACAGCGGCATGCCTTTCGCTGCGGCTGCAGCTTTGGCGCTTGCCAGAGAAACCGCCAGAATCGCGTTAGCACCGAAGTTAGATTTGTTTTCAGTACCGTCCAGGTCGATCATGATCTTATCGATGTTCGCCTGATCTTTTGCATCTTTACCCAGGATGGCTTCAGCAATCGGACCGTTAACCGCAGCAACGGCTTTCGTCACGCCTTTGCCCAGGAAACGAGATTTGTCACCGTCACGCAGTTCCAGTGCTTCACGAGAGCCGGTAGAAGCCCCTGACGGCGCGGCAGCCATACCGACAAAACCGCCTTCCAGGTGAACTTCAGCTTCAACAGTCGGGTTACCACGTGAGTCGATGATTTCACGACCGATGACTTTAACGATTTTGGACATTAGTTTTTCCTCAGTACAAGTTAAGCTAAAACTCTGACAAACAGTGCGCGAAAAGTTCGCGCACTGTTATAAAAATGCTTACTTCACTTGATGCTTCTGGTACTCGCTGGCGGCCTTTACAAAGCCGGCAAACAGCGGGTGACCATCGCGGGGCGTTGAGGTAAATTCCGGGTGGAACTGACACGCAACAAACCACGGGTGGTTCGGGTTTTCAATAATCTCAACCAGCTGATCGTCACCGGAACGGCCTGCGATGCGCAGTCCCGCTGCTTCGATCGGTTTCAACAGCATGTTGTTGACTTCATAGCGATGACGATGACGCTCAACGATGGTATCGGAGCCATACAGCTGGCGCACCAGGCTGTTATCGGTCAGCTGGCACTGCTGGCTGCCAAGGCGCATGGTACCACCGAGATCGCTCTGCTCGCTGCGGACTTCAACGTTGCCGTTTTCATCGCGCCATTCGGTGATCAACGCCACCACCGGATATTTACAGTCTGGCACAAATTCCGTTGAGTTGGCATCAGCCATACCCGCAACGTTACGCGCGAACTCCATCAGCGCAACCTGCATACCCAGGCAGATGCCCAGATAAGGAATATTGTTTTCACGCGCATACTGCGCGGTGAGGATCTTGCCTTCAATACCGCGCGGACCAAAGCCGCCCGGCACCAGGATGGCATCCAGATCTTTCAACACTTCGACGCCGCGCGATTCCACATCCTGCGAGTCGATCAGTTTGATGTTCACCGTTACGCGATTTTTCAGGCCGCCGTGCTTCAGCGCTTCAATCACGGATTTGTACGCATCCGGCAGTTCGACATATTTGCCGACCATCCCGATGGTGACTTCTCCGCCCGCATTGGCTTCTTCGTAGATCACCTGCTCCCATTCAGAGAGGTTTGCTTCCGGCACGTTCAGGCTGAATCGTTTACAAATATAATCATCTAAGCCCTGTGATTTCAACAGGCCAGGAATCTTATAAATGGAATCAACGTCTTTCAGGGAGATAACCGCTTTTTCCGGCACGTTACAGAACAGCGCGATTTTTGCGCGTTCGTTAGCAGGAACGGCGCGATCGGAACGGCAGATCAGCACGTCAGGCTGGATACCGATAGAGAGCAGTTCTTTAACGGAGTGCTGAGTCGGTTTGGTTTTTACTTCACCCGCCGCTGCCATATAAGGCACGAGCGTCAGGTGCATGTAGAGGGTATGTTCGCGGCCGACATCAACCGCCATCTGACGGATGGCTTCAAGGAAAGGCAGCGATTCGATATCGCCAACGGTACCGCCGATTTCCACCAGCACGACGTCATGGCCTTCGCCGCCTTCAATAATGCGCTCTTTGATGGCATTAGTGATGTGCGGAATCACCTGGATTGTGGCGCCAAGATAATCACCGCGACGCTCTTTGCGCAGCACCTCAGAATAGATGCGGCCAGTGGTAAAGTTATTGCGACGCGTCATCCGGGTGCGGATAAAGCGTTCATAGTGACCTAAATCGAGATCGGTTTCGGCGCCGTCATCGGTGACAAACACTTCACCGTGCTGCGTCGGGCTCATGGTACCGGGATCCACGTTGATATACGGGTCCAGTTTCATGATGGTCACGTTCAGGCCACGCGCCTCGAGAATGGCTGCGAGGGAGGCTGCGGCAATGCCTTTACCCAGAGAGGATACGACCCCGCCGGTCACAAAAATATAGTTCGTTGTCATGCTGAACCTGAGAGTTGAGGTTTAAAACGGTGGAATAACCAGGACGGGAAAACAGTATACTGGATTCACCTCTTACCCACAATTGATCATTGCCGCCATCGCCGTTTCTGATGACGGCCTACCTTAACCGGGGGAGAGGTTCGAAGGGTTGATTTGCGTCATGACCATCACCCTTTTTTCGCTAAAAGCTGAAACGAGTAAGCCGAGATTGGCGACCGGTTGGCAGTGAGGTGTTGTGGCTAAAAAATGAACGCTGCGAGCTTTGTATCGTGTCGGTCAGGCGATGGCGGTACAGCTGCACGCTTTGAACTGAACCGTGCCGGTCCGGTAATGGGTGGTACAGCTGCACGCTTTGAACTGAACCGTGCCGGTCAGGCGAAGGGCGGGTCAACGGTGGGACGGCATGAAGCCATCCATGGCGCCTCCGCCCGCGCCTTCCCTGGCGCGGGAGGCCCGCCTTATGCCCCGCCCTTCGCCTTCCCTTGATATCGGACTTCCGTAACTTAACCAGGGGTTTTCTACTTTGGAAAAAACAGAATTACCCTCTGATAATAAAGAAAATTTATCTGACAAACCTATACAGAAAGCCTGATAAAGAGGTTTTTTCTGACAAACCGACACCGAAAGCTTGATAAAGAGGGTTTTTCTGACAAACCTACACAGAAAGCTTGATAAAGAGGGTTTTTCTGACAAACCGACACCGAAAGCGTGGGAAGCGGGGGAAAGGCCGTGGAGTAAAGCCTCCGCGTCAGGGATGACGCGGCGGAGTCTCCAGGGATGGATTGACGACGTCTTTACGGAACGGCCTTTCCCCCGCTGACGGCAGCGGAGCCGTTTTAACCCACATAAAGCACACCCTCCAACGAACAGCTCTACGCCAAAACGGCGGCAGAGCCGTTTAAGCTTTAGAGCCGCTTTAACGCTGCTTTAACCCGCCGCTTTCTCGCCCGCTTTCACCTGCTGCCAGGCGGCTTCCATCTGATCCAGCGAAGCGTCACTCATATTCATGCCTTGCGCAGCGATAATCTGCTCCACCTGACGAAAACGGCGTTCAAACTTCACATTGGCTTTTTGCAGCGCGGTTTCCGCTTTCGTACCGAGATGACGCGCCAGATTAACGGTAGCAAACAACAAATCGCCTACCTCCTCCTCCAGCTTCGCCTCATCTACCACCGCCTGCTGCGCTTCGTGCATCACCTCATCGATCTCTTCATGCACCTTATCAACCACCGGCCCCAACGAATTCCAGTCAAAGCCCACGCTGCGGCAACGCTTCTGGATCTTCTGCGCGCGCATCAGCGCCGGTAGCGCCTGCGGGATATCATCCAGCGCCGAATGCTGCGCTTTCTCTGCCCGCTCCTGCTGCTTAATCTGCTCCCAGTTATGCAGCACTTCCTCGCTATCCTTTACCTGCGCGTTGGCAAAAATATGCGGATGGCGGCGCTCCAGCTTATCGGCAATGCCATGACAAATATCATCAAAGGTAAAACGCCCCTCTTCCCGCGCCATCTGCGCGTAAAAAACCACCTGAAACAGCAAATCGCCCAGCTCGCCGCGCAGATCCTCGTAATCTTCGCGTTGAATCGCGTCGATCACCTCATAAGTCTCTTCCAGCGTATAGGGCGCAATCGTGGCGTACGTTTGTTCACGATCCCAGGGGCAGCCGTGCTGCGGATCGCGCAGGGTCTGCATAATAGTCAGCAGACGATCAAGAGCAGTCATAGTGAAACCTTAATGCGAATAAGCGGGACCGGCATACCGCAGCGCCTGCGGTATGCCGGATGATTAATGCAGACGTCGGGCGTCGATGATATCAGGAACCTGATTAAGCCGCGCCAGCACGCGGCCCAGCACCTGATGATTATAAATCTCAATATCCATATCAATGGTGGCCAGCTGCTTACGCGTATCGCTGCGGCTGGAAACGCCCAGCACGTTCACCTTCTCATTAGCGAGAATCGTGGTAATGTCGCGCAGCAGCCCGCTGCGATCGTTGGCGGTCACGCGCACCACCAGCGAATAACCGCTGGAATAGCTCTCGCCCCAAACCGCATCCACAATACGCTCCGGCGCATGGGACATCAGATCCGCCAGCTGATCGCAGTCGGCGCGGTGAATAGAAATCCCGCGTCCCTGGGTAATAAAGCCGACAATATCGTCACCCGGAATCGGCTGACAGCAGCGGGCGATATGGTGCATTAGATTGCCAACGCCCTCCACCACCACGCGCCCGCTCTCTTTCCCTGCGCGCTGCGGCGTATGGGATTTCTGCGTCAGCTGGCGCAGCGCCTCGCGATCTTCCTCTTCCGCGCTCGGCTTATTCAGCTTCGCCTGCAGGAAATTCACCATCTGATTGAGGCGAATATCGCCGCCGCCGATCGCCGCCAGCAACTCATCCAGCGTGCCGACGTTATAGCGCGGCAGCAGCAGCTTCTCCGCCTCTTTCAGGCTGATATCCAGCTGATTCAGTTCGTTATCCAGAATCTGGCGGCCCGCTACGATATTCTTATCGCGATCCTGCTTGCGGAACCAGGCGTGGATTTTAGAGCGGCCACGGCTGGTGGTGACATAGCCAAGATTGGGGTTTAGCCAGTCGCGGCTCGGATTCGGCTGCTTTTGCGTAATGATTTCAATCTGATCGCCCATCTGCAGCTGATAGGTAAAGGGCACGATACGGCCGCCAATCTTGGCGCCGATGCAGCGATGACCAATATCGCTGTGAATGTGATAAGCGAAATCCAGCGGCGTCGAACCCGCAGGCAGATCGACCACGTCGCCCTTCGGCGTAAACACATACACGCGATCGTCGAAAACCTGGCTACGCACCTCTTCCAGCAGCTCGCCGGTATCCGCCATCTCTTCCTGCCAGGCGATCAGCTTACGCAGCCAGGCGATACGCTCCTCATGACCATGCGCGCCACGCGCCTGGCCGCCGGAGCCTTCTTTATATTTCCAGTGCGCGGCGACGCCCAGCTCCGCATCTTCATGCATCTGGCGCGTGCGGATCTGAATCTCAACCGTTTTGCCGCCGGGACCGAGCACCACGGTATGAATCGACTGATAGCCGTTGGGCTTCGGATTAGCGACATAGTCATCAAACTCATCCGGCAAATGACGATACAGCGTATGCACAATCCCCAGCGCGCCATAACAGTCCTGCAAACGCTCGGCGACAATGCGCACCGCGCGCACATCAAACAGTTCATCAAATGCCAGCGACTTTTTCTGCATCTTGCGCCAGATGCTGTAGATATGTTTCGGCCGCCCGTAAACCTCCGCCTTAACGCCTTCGCGCGTCATCTCGGTGCGCAGGCTGTTAACAAAGGTTTCGATATACTGCTCGCGGTCGATACGCCGCTCATGCAGCAGCTTAGCGATGCGTTTGTATTCATCAGGATGAAGATAGCGGAAGCAGAAATCCTCCAGCTCCCACTTGAGCTGCCCGATGCCGAGACGGTTGGCTAACGGGGCGTAGATATTGGTACACTCTTTTGCTGCCAGCACGCGCTCATCTTCCGGCGCGTCCTTCATTTCACGCAGGTGGGCGATACGCTCGGCCAGCTTGATCACCACGCAGCGAAAATCTTCCACCATCGCCAGCAGCATGCGGCGTACGTTATCCACCTGCTCGGAGGCCATGGAATCGTTATGAGTCGCCTTCAGTTGGCGAATCGCATCCATATCGCGCACGCCATGCACCAGCGAGACGATCGCTTTACCGAAGGTCTCTTCCAGCTTCTCTTCCGATACCACATCGGCATCTGCCAGCGGAAACACCAGCGCGGCGCGCAGCGTGTCGTTATCCATGCTCAGCATCGAAAGGATTTCAACCATTTCAATGCCGCGCCACAGCAGCAACGCCTGATCGGGATGCGCCTGGGTGACGGCCTCACAATAGCGCCAGGTATCGGCCAGTCGTTCACTTGATTGCGGGTTAACGATCCCCAAACTGGTGATCCATTCATCGAGCGCGAACTCACCCGCCGTATTCAAATGTGCGCTTCTTACCGCAACCATAACCTCTCCTGGCAACCTGTAAAGATACTTATGTTTTACCGAATAGCACCATGGATTCAAGATGACCGGTATGCGGGAACATATCGAGCATCGCAACCCTTTCTAACTGGTAACCGGACGCCAGCAGCACCTGACTGTCGCGGGCAAGTGTAGTCGGGTTACATGAAACGTAAACAATACGTTGTGGCGCCAGTTTAGCAATATGCTGCATAACGCCGCCCGCGCCCGCTCGCGCTGGATCCAGTAATATTTTGTCAAAACCGCGCGCTGCCCAGGGCTGGCGCGTCACATCATCTTCCAGGTTCTCATGAAAAAAAGTGATGTTTTCGAGACAATTCTGGCTGGCATTATACGCACCTTGCGCCGTTAAAGCTGCTACGCCCTCCACACCCACAACATTTTGTGCGAACTTCGCCAGCGGCAAAGTGAAATTTCCCATCCCGCAAAACAGATCCAGCACCCGATCGCCTGGCTGTAGATCGAGCCATTCCAGCGCCTTCGCCACCATCTTTTGATTTACCGCGTCATTAACCTGAATAAAATCGCGCGGGCTAAAGTTCAGCTTCAGCTGATGCGACAGGTAATAAGGCGGCTCACCGTCGATCTGCGTTAACTGCTCGCTATCAGGCGCCAGAAACAACGCCAGCCGATGCTCATGCGAAAAGCGTTCCAGCTTTTGCCGATCGCCTGCGCTTAAGGGATCAAGATGGCGCAACACCAGCACCGGGCCGTTATCCGCCTGCACCAGTTCGACATGCCCCAGACGTCGTACCGCCTGCAAAGAGGAGAGACAGGCTCTGAGCGGCAACAGCAGCGCCTCAAGTTCGGGCTTCAAAATAGGGCAACAATCGATGGAAACCAGCTCGTTTGAGGCGGCTTTACGAAAGCCCATTTGCAGCGTCTGGGTTTTGTTCTGATATTGCAGGCCGAGCCGCGCGCGACGACGGTAGCCGTAAGCGCTATCGCCAATAATTTCATCCACCTGAATCGGCTGACCGGTTTCCCGCGTCAGCAGATGCGCCAGCGCATTGGCTTTACTCTGCTGTTGTAATGCCTGCGAAGCATGCTGCTGCTGGCAACCGCCGCAAACGGTGAAATGTGGGCAGCGCGGCGTAACGCGTTGCTCGCTGGGCTGTAAAATCCGCCGTGCGCGTCCGCGTGCGTACTGGCGTTTATCCTCCTGCAGCTCAACCTCGACCTGCTCGCCCGGCAGCGCGCCGCTGACAAAAAGCGTTTTGCCCTGATGGCGAGCCACCCCCTGACCGAAAGCATCAAGATCGTGAATAGTCACCGTAATTGTCTGTCGGGTCGTCACACGCCGTTTTGCGGAGTAGAATTGCGCCATAGTGGAATAGAATCTCTGAATAATTGCTACGCGAAGTAATACCGTTCTGACGGCGTTACTGCCCAGCGTAATTGTCTCATACCGGACTATCATGACCAAATATAGCCTGCGGGCCAGGATGATGATTTTAATACTGGCGCCGACCTTAATGATTGGCCTGCTGCTCAGTACCTTTTTTGTGGTGCATCGCTATAACGAACTGCAACGTCAGTTGGTGGATGCTGGCGCAAATATTATCGAACCGCTGGCGGTGTCCAGTGAATACGGCATGACCTTTCACAGCCGCGAATCGGTACGCCAGCTGGTGAGCGTGCTGCATCGCCGCCACTCTGACATTGTGCGCGCCATTACGGTTTTTGATGATAAAAATCAGGTGTTTGTTACCTCAAACTATCATCTGAATCAGGAGATGCTGCGCCTGCCGGATGGCGTAAAGCCGCCAAAAGTCACGGCGATTCAACGCGTTGGCAATATCATGGTGCTGCGCACGCCGGTGGTATCGGAAAGCTATTACCCGGATGAGTCGCCGGGGCGGGATGCCAAGCCCACCGGCAATCCGCTGGGCTACGTGGCGATTGAGCTGGATCTGCAATCGGTCAGGCTACAGCAATATAAAGAGATCTTTGTCTCTACGCTGCTGCTGCTGTTTTGCCTCGCTATCGCCATGCTGTTTGCCTATCGCCTGATGCGTGACGTCACCGGGCCGATACGCAATATGGTCAGCACGGTGGATCGTATTCGCCGTGGTCAGCTCGACAGCCGCGTCGAGGGGCATATGCTTGGCGAGCTGGATATGCTGAAAAACGGCATTAACGCCATGGCGATGTCGTTGACGGCCTACCATGAAGAGATGCAGCAGAATATCGATCAGGCAACCTCCGACCTGCGTGAAACGCTGGAACAGATGGAGATCCAGAACGTGGAGCTGGATCTGGCCAAGCGGCGGGCGCAGGAGGCGGCGCGCATCAAGTCAGAATTCCTCGCCAATATGTCGCACGAGCTGCGCACGCCGCTGAATGGTGTGATCGGCTTTACGCGGCAGACGCTAAAAACGCCGCTTACCGCCACCCAACGCGATTATCTGCATACTATCGAGCGCTCGGCCAATAACCTGCTGAGCATCATCAACGATGTACTCGACTTCTCGAAGCTGGAAGCCGGGAAGCTGGTGCTGGAGTCGATTCCGTTCCCGCTACGCGCCACGCTGGATGAAACGCTGGTGCTGTTGGCTCCTTCCGCCCATGACAAAGGGCTGGAGTTGACCATTAACGTTCAGGGCGAGGTGCCGGACAATGTGATTGGCGATCCGCTGCGCCTGCAGCAGATTTTAACCAATTTGATTGGCAACGCGGTGAAGTTTACTGAACGCGGCAATATCGATATTCGCGTGGAAAAGCGCGGCCTGAGCAACAGCAGCGTCGAGCTGGAAGTACAGGTCCACGACAGCGGCATCGGCATCGCGGAAAAGCAGCAGTCGCAGCTGTTTGAGGCTTTCCGCCAGGCGGATGCCAGTATTTCCCGGCGGCACGGCGGCACCGGGCTGGGGCTGGTGATCACCCAGAAACTGGTGAAAGAGATGGGTGGCGATATCGCCTTTCACAGCCGCCTGGGTCAGGGCTCAACGTTCTGGTTCCACGTCAGTCTGGCGCTGAATCCGAACGCCGCCAGCGATCCTCGCGCGCTGGATGGGCTGCGCGGCAAGCGTCTCGCCTATGTTGAGGCGAACCCGGCTGCGGCGCAGGCGGCGCTGGATATCCTTAGCTCCACGCCGCTTACCGTCAGCTACAGCCTGACGCTCGAAGGGCTGACCGAGACGCGTTACGATATGCTGCTGATGAGTTTGCCGGTTAGCCAAAGCACCGACAGCGTACTGTCGCAGGCGTTTATTAACAGCCTGACGGCGCGGGCGGACTGCGTAATTATGGCGATGCCGAGCCAGATGCTGTTACAGGCGGAGCTGCTGAAAACGCGCGGCATTGATGCCTGCTTATGTAAACCGGTCACCCGCACACGCCTGTTGCCGATTATGCTCGATTTACATGCGCGTAAGCTTTATGACCTGCCCGCGCGCGCCCGTCTGCCGCTGGCGGTAATGGCGGTAGATGATAACCCCGCCAACCTGAAGCTGATTGGCGCGCTGCTGGAGGAGCAGGTAGAAAATATCGTGCTGTGCGACAGCGGTGAAAAAGCGATCGATATCGCCCGCCAGCAGGCGCTGGATATTATTCTGATGGATATTCAGATGCCTGAAATCGACGGCATTCGCGCCAGCGAACTGATTCGCGAACTGCCCCAGCATGCCAATACGCCAATTATCGCCGTGACCGCTCACGCCATTGATGGCGAACGTGAGCACTTGATTAAAGCGGGCATGAATGATTACCTCGCCAAGCCGATTGACGAGGTGAAACTGAGCCATCTGCTGGCGCGTTACTCCCCGACGCTGTTACCGGGAACGCCGGAAACCACAGCGGTTCCGGCGTCGCTTGACTGGCAGCTGGCGCTGCGTCAGGCGGCTAACAAACCGGATCTGGCGCGCGATCTGCTGCGCATGCTGCTGGATTTTCTGCCGGAGGTGCGGGAAAAGGTGGAGCAGAGCCTGGCGGAAAACCGTCAGAACGGGCTGCGGGAAATTATTCATAAGCTGCACGGCAGCGCCAGCTACAGCGGCGTGCCACGCATGAAAAATCTCTGTCGGCAGATTGAACATAGCCTGCGGCTGGATGGCGAAGTGATGGCGCTGGAGCCGGAACTGCTGGAGCTGCTGGATGAAATGGAGAATGTGGCGCAGGCGGCGCGCCACATTCTTAGTCAGGGGTGACAGGCTGACGGCACAGCCTGACCAATGTTGCAGGTGATAGCCTGCTTCAGGCTGGCGGGATAGCCAGACCTATTTTCAGGGTTGCGGCGATATTGCGGGCCGTCATGCGTACGTTTTCCGCCGCGTTATCCAGCGCCTCTTCCAGCGTGCAGATGGAATAGATCACGCTGTATACCGCGTCGAGACCATGTTGATGCACCACGCCGACATCCGCCGTCAGGCTACCGGCAATACCGATCACCGGCTTGTTATAACGCTTCGCCACTTTCGCCACGCCAATCGGCACTTTGCCGTGTACGGTTTGACTGTCGATGCGGCCTTCGCCGGTGATCACCAGCGTGGCGTCTTTCACTAACTCATCCAGCCCCAGCGCTTCGGTCACGATCTCAATACCGCGCCGCAGCTCTGCCTGGCAAAACGCGTGCAACGCTGCGCCCATGCCTCCCGCCGCGCCGCCGCCGGGAATATGCAGCACATCCTTATCCAGATCGCGCTGAATAATCGCGGCGTAGTGCGCCAGCGCCCGATCAAGCTGCTGCACGAGCTCCGGCGTCGCGCCCTTTTGCGGGCCGAAAATCGCTGAAGCGCCTTCATCGCCGGTCAGCGGATTAGTAACATCGCAGGCGACCTCAAAGCGGCACTGACGCAGGCGCGCATCAAGCTGGCTGATATCAATGCGCGCCAGCTGCGGCAGCGCGCCGCCGCCGTAACCGATCTGCTCATTTTGCGCATTCAGCAGCCTGGCGCCCAACGCCTGCACCATACCGGCGCCGCCATCGTTGGTGGCGCTGCCGCCGATGCCGATAATAAAATGTTGTACGCCGCGATCCAGCGCGTTAGCGATCAGCTCGCCGGTGCCCCACGAGGTGGTCACCAGTGGATCGCGCCGGGCAGGCGGCACCAGTTCCAGGCCGCTGGCGGCGGCCATCTCAATAAACGCGCAGCTTTCATCGCCAGACAAACCATAAAAAGCATCAACCGGTTCGCCCAAAGGCCCGGTGACCCGTAATCTGACAATTTTACCTTGCGTGGCCGCTACCATTGCTTCTACGGTGCCTTCGCCACCATCCGCAACCGGCAACTTGACATATTCCGCCTCGGGAAAGATTGCACGAAAGCCGTTTTCAATCTCCGAAGCGACCTGCAGGGCGGATAAACTCTCTTTATACGAATCCGGTGCGATAACGATTTTCATAAATTGTCCGAGCGCTGTTGAGCTGGCCGCAGCCAGAGAACGGAGCCGGTCACCCTGACCGGCTCGACACCTGTGCGGATGACTAGCGTGAAATTTCAACCTTCGCTAATTTTTCATAATAGCAGGCCAGCGCACTGTGGTCGGAAGTGCCCATGCCATCGGCTTTCAGCGCCTGCATCATCTCCATTACGGCAGCGGTCAACGGCAGCTGCGCGCCAACACCGTGCGACGTATCCAGCGCGTTGCTGAGATCTTTAATATGCAGATCGATACGGAAGCCTGGCTTAAAGTTACGATCCATCACCATCGGCGCTTTGGCATCCAGCACCGTGCTGCCTGCCAGCCCACCACGAATCGCCTGATAAACCAGATCCGGGTTAACGCCTGCTTTCGTTGCCAGAGAAAGCGCCTCAGACATCGCCGCGATGTTCAGCGCCACAATCACTTGGTTCGCCAGCTTGGTGACGTTGCCTGCGCCGATATCGCCGGTGTGCACCACCGAGCCCGCCATCGCTTTCATCAAATCGTAATAACGATCGAAAACCGCTTTATCACCGCCGACCATCACCGAAAGGGTGCCGTCGATCGCTTTTGGCTCACCGCCGCTTACCGGCGCATCCAGCATTTTGATGCCCTTCTCCGCCAGCGCGTCGTGGATTTCGCGGCTGGCCAGTGGCGCAATGGAACTCATATCGATCAGCACGGTGCCGGGTTTGGCGCCTTCAATGATGCCGTTTTCACCCAGCGCCACTTCCTTAACGTGCGGTGAGTTCGGCAGCATGGTAACGATGACGTCGCACTGTTCAGCGACCGCTTTTGGCGTTTTCGCCGTGGCGGCGCCCAGTTCAATCAGCTCTGCTTCGTTTTGCTCGCTGAAATCACGCACCACCAGCGAATAACCCGCTTTTACCAGGTTTTTGCTCATGGGTTTGCCCATGATGCCCAGACCAATAAATCCAACTTTCATTGCTATTCCCCTTGTTAAGCTATTTTTTAAAACGATCGCACAGCGCCTGCGTGGCATTACGGAAGACGCCCAGATCGCTGCCTACGGCGACAAAGGTTGCTCCCCATTCGAGGTAACGACGCGCGTCAGCCTCCACCGGCGCCAGGATGCCGCTCGGTTTGCCTGCGGCTTTCGCCCGCGCAAAAATATGCTGAATGACCTTTAACACTTCAGGATGGGCTGGCTGCCCCAGATAACCGAGCGCGGCGGAGAGGTCGCCGGGGCCGACAAAAATCCCGTCCACGCCCTCAACGCTGATGATGCTGTCGAGATTATCCACGCCCAGCTGGCTTTCAATTTGCACCAGCACGCTGACGTTGTTGTTGATATCAAGGTTGTAGTCCGGCAGCGTGCCGTACATGTTGCTGCGATGCGAAACCGAGACGCCGCGAATACCGGCGGGCGGATAGCGCGTCGAAGCCACGGCCAGCGCCGCTTCCTCTTCGCTTTCCACAAACGGAATCAAAAAGTTATAAAAACCAATATCCAGCAGACGTTTGATGATCACCGGCTCATTGCAGGGCGGACGGACCACCGCTGCGCTGGAACTGCCTTTCAACGCCATCAGCTGCGGCACAAAGGTGGTGATATCGTTTGGCGCATGTTCGCCGTCCAGCACCAGCCAGTCGAAACCCGCCAGGCCGAGCACTTCCGTGGTAATAGGATTCGCCAGCGAACACCAGCTGCCGATCAGCGTTTCACCACTCAGCAGACGCTGACGAAAACGGTTGGGATAAGACATTCTGTTTCCTCTCGGTTAAGCGCGCTTAGCGCACCAGGCACGGACGTTTGTTATTAAAGCTCCAGTTCGGCACCAGGAACTGCATCGCCTGCGCATCATCGCGCGCGCCCAGTCCGTGCTTCTGATAAAGTTCGTGCGCCTTCATCACCTGATCCATATCCAGCTCCACGCCCAGGCCCGCTTTCTGCGGCACCTGCACCATACCGCCTTTGATCTCCAGCGGCTGCTTCGTCAGACGCTGATTGCCTTCCTGCCAGATCCAGTGCGTATCGATGGCGGTAATTTTGCCCGGCGCGGCGGCGGCGACATGGGTAAACATCGCCAGCGAAATATCGAAATGGTTATTGGAGTGAGAGCCCCAGGTCAGGCCGAACTCATGGCACATTTGCGCCACGCGCACCGAGCCTTGCATGGTCCAGAAATGCGGATCGGCCAGCGGAATATCCACTGACTGCAGCGACAGGGTATGCCCCATCTGACGCCAGTCGGTGGCGATCATATTAGTGGCGGTCGGCAGGCCGGTGGCGCGACGGAACTCCGCCATCACTTCGCGTCCGGAATAGCCCTGCTCGGCACCGCACGGATCTTCCGCATAGGCCAGCACGTTACGCAGCTGTTTACCCAGCTGAATCGACTCTTCCAGCGACCAGGCGCCGTTGGGATCCAGCGTGATACGCGCTTCCGGGAAACGCTTAGCCAGCGCGGTGACCGCTTCCGCCTCTTCGCTACCGGCCAGCACGCCGCCTTTGAGTTTAAAATCGTTAAAGCCATATTTCTCATACGCTGCCTCAGCCAGCCTGACCACCGTCTCCGGCGTCAGCGCCTCTTCGTGACGCAGACGATACCAGTCGCAGCTGGCCGACGGCTCGCTCTGATAAGGCAGCGTGGTTTTGCGGCGATCGCCGACATAGAACAGGTAGCCCAGCATTTCGACGCTATCGCGCTGCTGGCCTTCGCCCAACAGGCTGGCAACGTTAACGCCCAGGAACTGCCCGAGCAGATCCAGCAGCGCGGCCTCAATACCGGTCACCACATGAATGGTGGTGCGCAGATCGAAGGTTTGCGTGCCGCGTCCGCCTGCGTCGCGATCGGCGAACGTGTTACGCACTTTATTCAGCAGGTTTTTATATTCACCCAGCGTATGACCCACAAGCAGGGCCGCCGCCTCTTCCAGCGTCTGGCGGATTTTCTCGCCGCCCGGAATTTCACCGACGCCGGTATGCCCCGCGTTATCTTTGATGATCACGATGTTGCGGGTAAAAAATGGCGCGTGCGCCCCGCTCAAATTGAGCAGCATACTGTCGTAACCGGCAACCGGGATGACCTGCATAGCGGTGATTTTCGGCGTAGCGTTCTGTTGGCTCATGGTCGATTCCTTATGCTTTGCTGCGCCCGAACGCCGGGCGCTTGCGATCAAATGTCCAGCCGGGAACAAGGTACTGCATCGCGGTCGCGTCGTTACGTGCGCCGCCCGGCAAAGTTTTATACAGTTCATGCGCCCGTTGCAGGCGTTCCCAGTCCAGCTCAATGCCCAGGCCTGGTTTGTCAGGCACGGCGATTTTGCCGTGACGGATCGATAAAGGTTCTTTGGTCAGATGCTGATCGCCCTCCTGCCAAATCCAGTGGGTATCAATGGCGGTGGGTTTCCCCGGCGCGGCGGCGCCGACGTGGGTAAACATCGCCAGAGAGATATCGAAATGGTTGTTAGAGTGGCAGCCCCAGGTCAGGCCCCAGTCGTCGCAAAGCTGCGCAACGCGCACCGCGCCGCTTAATGTCCAGAAGTGCGGATCGGCCAGCGGAATATCCACCGCGTTCAGCATCACCGCATGCTGCATTTCCCGCCAGTTGGTGGCGATCATATTGGTTGCCACCGGCAGACCGGTGGCGCGGCGAAACTCCGCCATCACCTCGCGCCCGGAGTAGCCCTGTTCGGCGCCGCAGGGGTCCTCGGCATAGCTCAGCACATCCTGCAAACCGCTGCAGAGCGCAATCGCTTCATCCAGGTGCCAGGCGCCGTTAGGGTCAACGGTGATACGCGCTTCCGGGAAGCGCTTTTTCAGCGCCCGCGCAGTTTCGATCTCCTCTTCGCCCGGCAGCACGCCGCCTTTTAACTTGAAATCTTTAAAGCCGTAGCGATCCTGAGCGGCTTCCGCCAGCCGAACCACCGACGCGCTATCCAGCGCCTGCTGATGACGCAGGTGATACCAGTCGTGCGTCGCCTGCTCGCCGCTCAGGTAAGGCAGATCGGTTTTTTGCCGATCGCCGAGGTAAAACAGATAGCCCAGTACGGTGACTTCATCGCGCTGTTTGCCTGGGCCAAGCAGTTCGGCGACCGGCACCTTCAGGCACTGACCCAATAAGTCGAGCAGCGCGGCTTCCAGCGCAGCCACCGCATTGACCCGTAGTTCAAATGTCCAGGCGCCTTTGCCGAAGGTATCGAAATCAGCGTGCTGATTCCCTTTATGCACCTGCTGCACCAGCCGGTTCATACGGCCGACCTCATGCCCTACCACCTGCGGAATCGCCTCGTTTAGCGTCTGGAAGATGGTTTCCCCCCCCGGCGCTTCACCCAGGCCGGTATGTCCGGCGCTATCGGTTAACACCACGATATTGCGGGTAAAGAATGCGTTGTGCGCCCCGCCGATATTGAGCAGCATGCTGTCATAACCGGCGACCGGAATGACTTTCATATCGGTAATCACGGGCGTGCTTTGCGTATTCATCGCCTCTCCTTACACTAACTTTTTCAGTTCGATACGTTTGATATCACCCACCAGCACCAGATAGCTCAGTACCGCAACGAAAGCGTGGATGCCGACATAAATCAGTGCGCCGTTATACGAACCGGTAGTGGCGATGATGTAGCCGATAGCGATTGGCGTAATGATGCCGGAGATGTTGCCGAACATATTGAACAGGCCGCCGCTGAGTCCGCTGATCTCTTTCGGCGCGGTATCCGCCATTACCGCCCAGCCGAGCGCGCCGATGCCTTTACCGAAGAACGCGGTCGCCATAAAGAACACTACCACCCATTCCGTCTCGACGTAGTTACAGGTCACCATCGAAATAGAGAGCAGCATACCGAGTACGATTGGCGTTTTACGGGCGATATTCAGCGAGCCGGTTCTACGCATCAGCCAGTCGGAGATTACGCCGCCGAGTACGCCGCCAAGGAAACCGCAGATGGCCGGAATGGAGGCGATAAAACCTGCCTTGAGAATCGACATGCCACGCGCCTGCACCAGATAAACCGGGAACCAGGTAATAAAGAAGTAGGTCAATGCGTTGATGCAGTACTGGCCGAGATAGATACCAATCATCATGCGCGAAGAGATCAGCTGACGAATCTGATACCACTTTTCCCGTCCGCTGACTTTTTGTTTCTCTTTCTTCGCGTCCATATTGATCAGCGCGCCGCCCTGCTCCATATATGCCAGCTCGGCCCGGTTAACGCCCGGATGATCGTTAGGATCGTGGATTACTTTCAGCCAGATAAAGCTGATGATGATGCCCAACCCGCCCATAAACCAGAAGACGTGCGCCCAGCCCACCTGCGAGGTCAGCCAGCCCATGATCGGCGCGAAAATAACGGTGGCGAAATATTGCGCTGAGTTAAAAATCGCCACGGCGGTACCGCGCTCCTGCGCCGGAAACCAGGCGGCGACAATACGGCTGTTGCCGGGGAAAGAAGGCGCCTCCGCCAGGCCCACCAGGAAGCGCAGCATGAACAGCGCGACGATCACGGTAAAACCTTCAAAGATATCGACGAATCCCTGTAGCAGAGTAAACAGAGACCAGATGAAAATGCTCCAGAAGTAGACACGCTTCGAGCCGAAACGGTCAAGCAGCCAGCCGCCGGGGATTTGGCCGATAACGTAAGCCCATGAGAATGCCGAGAAGATGTAGCCCATGCCAACCGGGTCGAGGCCAATATCTTTCGCCATCTGGGAACCGGCAATCGAAAGCGTGGCGCGGTCGCCATAGTTAAAAGAGGTGACGATAAATAACATCACGACAATCCAGTATCGTGCGTTAGTTCTTTTTTCCACGGCGCTTTCCGCCTGGCTGTATGAATTCATGATGCACTCCTGAAATATAGCGGTACGCTACTTTCCACTCTGACTGCATACACTTCGCGTTGAGTATCAGAATGAGGTTGGGTTAAACATGGCGATATTTATTTATTAGCAAAAACATTTATTACGCAGCGTTGTTGTCTCACCAGTCGTCAAATCTGGAAAAAGTATATGGAGCGCGACGGGGCAATTCACTGGAATAACGCCCGATATTTAGGGGTAAAATGCGCTTATTTTATGGCATCTGCATAATTCGCTGCGGCCTCGCTCACGGAATCGTTTTTTTCAGGCCGATCGGCAGCAGGCCAGCGCGTGCGCGGGTTGGGTTTGTGAGCCTCTTCACTTGCATTTGTTCTAAAGCCTGAAAATGAAGTGAAGTGAGCCCACAAACCAGGTCATTTGCATAATGCCCGCCGCTTTGCCGCTTCTTATACTTTTCACAGCAAAAACTAAAGACGCGGTTTTCACCGGCGCCATCCCCTTTTTCACTCTTTTCCATTTACTGGATACCGAAGCAATGAAAACATTCGAAGAGACGCCGCGTTATATTCAGGTACATGAAAACGATAATGTTGCCATCGTCGTGAATGATAATGGCCTGCCTGCGGGCAGCGTTTTTCCCTGCGGCCTGCGTCTGACGGAGCATGTTCCGCAAGGGCACAAAGTGGCGCTCAGCGCGATTGCGCGCGGCGCAGCGATTCGTCGTTATGGTGAAGTGATTGGTTACGCGTTGCGTGATATTGCCCAGGGCAGCTGGATTGAAGAGTCGCTGGTGGCGCTGCCTGAAGCGCCACCGCTGGAAAGCCTGCCGTTGGCGACGCGCGTGCCGGAACCGCTGCCGCCGCTGGAAGGCTATACCTTTGAAGGCTACCGCAACGCCGACGGCAGCGTTGGCACGCGTAATCTGCTGGGCATTACCACCAGCGTTCACTGCGTGGCTGGCGTCGTGGATTATGTGGTCGGCATCATTGAGCGCGATCTGTTGCCGCGTTATCCCAATGTCGATGGCGTGGTGGCGCTGAATCATCTTTACGGCTGCGGTGTGGCGATCAATGCGCCTGCGGCCATTATCCCGATCCGCACCATTCATAATCTGGCGCTGAACGCCAATTTCGGCGGTGAAGTGATGGTGGTCAGCCTCGGCTGTGAAAAGCTGCAGCCGGAGCGGTTATTAGCCGCCAACGGTGATGATGTACAGGCTATCTCCCTTGGCGAGGAAGATATTGTGCGTTTGCAAGATGAGCGTCATGTCGGCTTCGAGGCGATGGTGCAGGAGATTCTGCGCGTTGCGGATCGCCACCTGCAGCGCCTCAACCAACGGCAGCGCGAAACCTGCCCCGCTTCCGAGCTGATTGTCGGCATGCAGTGCGGCGGCAGCGACGCCTTTTCCGGCGTGACGGCGAATCCGGCGGTGGGCTATGCATCAGATCTGCTGGTGCGCTGTGGCGCGACGGTGATGTTTTCCGAAGTGACCGAAGTGCGCGATGCGATTCATCTGTTAACGCCGCGCGTGGTGGACGAAGCCACTGGTAAACGTCTGCTGGAAGAGATGGCCTGGTATGATGAATATTTGCGTCAGGGGCAAACCGATCGTAGCGCCAACCCTTCGCCGGGTAATAAAAAAGGCGGGTTGGCCAACGTGGTGGAAAAGGCACTCGGCTCGATTGCAAAATCGGGACGCAGCGCCATCGCCGAGGTGCTGTCACCCGGACAGCGTCCAACGAAGCGCGGACTGATTTATGCCGCCACGCCTGCCAGCGATTTTGTCTGCGGCACGCAACAGATGGCCTCCGGCATTACGCTACAGGTGTTCACCACCGGTCGTGGCACACCCTATGGCCTGGCCGCTATTCCGGTGATTAAAATGGCGACGCGCACCGCATTAGCCACCCGCTGGCACGATTTGATGGATATCAATGCGGGTACCATTGCCACCGGCGAAGAAACCATTGAACAGGTCGGCTGGCGCTTGTTCAATATGATTCTGGATATCGCCAGCGGCCGACAGCAAACCTGGTCCGATCGCTGGGGCATTCGCAATGCGCTGGCGGTGTTTAATCCGGCTCCGGTCACCTGACCGGGAAAGACGGGCACTTACCGGAGCGGGAAGGATTACAGCAGCTTGCCCCAGCTTTCAACCCAGGGGGAAGTCACGCTTTCCGGCTCCGGCGATTCCATCGCATCCACCAGCAGCAGATCGCCTGCGCGCGTTGCGCCCTGCTCCTGTAACAGCGCATCGAAGGTTTTCCCGGCGCCGCAGAAGTGATCGTAGCTGCTGTCACCCAACGCGATAACGCCATAGCGCAGCTGCGGCTGATGGCCCAGCTTATCCTTCACATCGTGATACAGCCCGGCGATGCTGTCAGGGAAATTGCCTTGTCCTGTGGTCGAGGTGACGATCAGCGCAACTTTATCACTATATTGCTGCCAGTCGCTAAAGCTGGGATCTTCAAAAATGGTTACCTGATGCCCCTGCTCTTGCAGGATCGGTTCCGCCTCTTCCGCGACCAGCAACGCATTGCCGTAAACCGTTCCGACGAAAATACCTATCTGCGCCATAAACTTCTCCCTTAGAGTGATTCTCTATCCTGGCCTGGCGTCTGCGCAAACTCAACCCTGGGAATATCAGGGAGATGATGCTGCCAGCCAAACTGCTGCATCAGCCGTTGCCAGTCATGATCGAGCCCGGCGCGTAAAACCAGCGGCTCGCCGGTTACCGGATGATTCAGCGCCAGGCTGCTGGCGTGCAGCATCAGGCGATCGCAGCCGAAATGCGCAGCCACGCCGCGATTCTGCCGTAAATCACCGTGCGTGGTATCGCCAATAATGGGATGACGCAAATGGGAAAGATGGCGGCGCAGCTGATGTTTACGGCCCGTAGCGGGCTGCAGCTCCACCAGGCTATAGCGGCAGGTAGGATAGCGGCCAATCGCCACCGGCTGTTCTGTCACCGCCAGTCCGCGCCAGTGGGTTACCGCAGGCTGTGGCCCTTTGTCCGCCGAGGCATATTTATCCGCGATTTTATCCAGCTCTTCGGTGAGCGGATAATCGAGCCGCTCCGCGCCCTCCAGCCAGCCGCGCGCCACGGCATGATAGGTTTTCACCATCTGGTGCTGCTCAAACTGTTGCGACAGTAGACGCCCCACTTCGCTGGAAAGCCCCATCAGCAAAACGCCAGAGGTGGGACGATCGAGCCGATGCGCGGTAAAGACGTGCTGACCGATTTGATCGCGCACCGTTTGCATTACCACGACTTTTTCTTTGCGATCCAGCCAGCTGCGATGCACCAGCCACCCTGCTGGTTTATTTACCGCCACCAGCCATTCATCTTGATAGATAATTTCCAGCATCAACGATCCGTTATAAACAGCGCATCCAGCGCGTTAAGGTGAAGGAGCAGCTCGTTGCGTCCTGCTGTCCCGGCGTCCAGCGCCATTTCATAATAGGGTGCGACGGCAAAATTTTGCGGCAAGGCCGCTCCGGCGTCGAGCAAGGCGTGCATACGCGGGATTAAAACCCACTGTAACCACTCCAGCGGCTGCATCGTATCGAGGAAAAACGGCTGTGTGCTGTTGAACGCGGCCGTTTCAGGCGCGTTGTTCTGCCATAGCGCATGCGTTTTCAGTAATGTTTCCAGCGCCAGCAACCCCTGGCGAACCTGATGTTCACGCTGCATTCCGATCCTCACAATGGGTGAAATTTTAAGGGCGGCAAGCATAGCACCGCAAAGGCGGCGGGAAAACGCGCGGCATAAAAAAAGGGGGCACTGTAAATACAGTGCCCCCGGTTCGTTTGCAGCAATCCTGCTACTTTATTGCTCCCTGCTCGTCCATGAAAACTTTTCCCTGTTGTCATCCTGACAAACACGCCTTCATGGCGGTACTCCATCGGCTTTCCTGGCCCACCAGAAATCCTTTCTGGCTCTCATTCTCCATCCTGGAGGTGTCCCGTTATTCCAGCCCTGGAATATTCAGCTTCATCCTGAAGCTATCCTTTCACGCCTTCCCTGTGCGGCAGATCATCCTGATGAACGCCTTCCCTGACGTTATCCATTCCACGGATTCCCTTTCCGATGCTGTGCAGTTTGCCCTGGTCAGCAAAGGAAACAAGCTACCTTTTCCTTTAACAATGGATCTCGGAAAAAATCTGAAAAGGCGGATCGCACTAAGTTTATGATTTACATTATTTTCACAAAATAACTTTTTGTTTCCTGGTTTTTTCTTTTAGCGATCTCTTACAACTTATGTAAGAAATCTCGCACAACGTATCAGGCAGATCACTTAAGCAATCTCAGTAACCGGTTGTAATAACTTGAGAAAAGTCCGAAGATCCGCAGCCAGTTTTTCACGCCGCGGCGTGCCCAACGTTTCGCAGATCACTTCACCGGTTAAATTACAGACAGATATAACTTCTGAATCAGATGCGGTGGTGGCAATAAATAATGTCGGCGTTTGTTTTAACCGCCTTTTCATTACTAAATGCCCAATCAGGTTTTCCTGAACGCGCACAAAATCGTCTTCGCTCCACACCTGCAGTAAAGTGATCGGTTGCTGCTCATAGGTTGCGGGCATATCTCCGGCGTATTGCGTTGTATAATAGCTCACCACCGCAGATTGCAGCTGGAGATCCAGCGCCCGTTCCACCGCATCAAGATGCGGCTTTGCGCGAAAAGGCTGCGGCTGCCAAAGCACCTGCTCGTTACGGTTTTCTACCGCGCAGGGCGAAGGAATGCTGTATAACTCTGCGCTGGCGGGCAGATGCCCATAGCGCTGCTGCCATTGTTGACAGTAGCGTTGGGTAAAGTCATGCAACGCGGCGGCAATGTGATCATTCATTTTTTTACTCCAGGCTGACTGAGTTACACTTACAGCCTTATTTACCGTTTCTTTATCACAGGAAAAGACTCCGCTCGTCTTCCCCGACGGGTTTGAGGTTACATTATGTCTTCTTACGAAAACCATCAGGCGCTTGCCGGCCTGACGCTGGGCAAGCCGACCGCCTATCAGGATCGGTACGAACCGGGCCTGCTCCAGGCGGTGCCCCGCTCGCTTAACCGTGAGCCTTTGGGCCTTTATCCCACCAACCTGCCCTTTCATGGCGCAGATATCTGGACCCTGTATGAGCTCTCCTGGCTGAACGCGAAAGGCGTGCCGCAGGTTGCCGTCGGCGAAATCACGCTGCGGGCGGATAGCCTTAACCTGATCGAGTCAAAAAGCTTCAAGCTCTATCTTAACAGCTTCAATCAGACGCGCTTTACCGACTGGGGCGAGGTGCGCCAGACGCTGGAGCGTGATTTGCGCGCCTGCGCTCAGGGAGAGGTCAGCGTGGCGCTGTTCCGTCTACAGGAGATTGAAGGGCAGCCGATCGGTCAGTTTGATGGTTTCTGTATTGATGAGCAGGATATCACTATTGATGACTATCAGTTCAACGCGGATTATCTGGCCGACGCCAAAGGCGAAGAGATCGTTGAAGAGACGCTGGTCAGCCACCTGTTGAAATCAAACTGCCTGATCACCCATCAACCCGACTGGGGTTCCGTGCAGATCCGCTATCGCGGGCCGCGCATCAAGCGCGAGTCGCTGCTACGCTATCTGGTCTCGTTCCGTCATCACAACGAGTTTCATGAGCAGTGCGTAGAACGTATCTTTAACGATCTGCTGCGCTTTTGTCAGCCGGAAGCGCTCTCGGTATATGCCCGCTATACGCGACGCGGCGGGCTGGATATTAATCCGTGGCGCAGCAATACTGATTTTTCTCCCAGCCATTCACGCCTGGTGCGTCAGTAAACTGCGAAGCTCCTCGCAGGAGTTGCTTCTGCTACCGGAATCGGTTGAGGAACTTCAGTACACAAGGCTACTCTGAGAAACAGCGGTGGCAATCCCCACCGCTCAGGGATTTTCTCGTCATCGTGTTCTTGCCGTAATGGCACGATGTCATTTGTCACCCTGGCGGGTGTAAAGGAGTTCACTTGATTACACATATCAGCCCACTTGGCTCAATGGATTTGTTGTCGCAGTTAGAAGTCGACATGCTGAAACGTACGGCCAGCAGCGATCTCTATCAGCTGTTTCGCAACTGTTCCCTCGCCGTGCTTAATTCCGGTAGCCAGACCGACAGTAGCCATGAGCTGCTCTCCCGCTTTGAAAATTTCGATATTAATGTGCTGAGCCGTGAGCGTGGCGTAAAGCTGGAACTGATTAATCCGCCGGAGGAAGCCTTCGTTGACGGACGCATTATCCGTTCGTTGCAGGCTAACCTGTTTGCCGTACTGCGCGATATTTTATTTGTCACCGGCCAGTTCGAAACAGCGGGCCGTTTTCAGCCGCTCGATCTGGCGAATTCCACGCATATCACTAACCTGGTGTTCTCTATTTTGCGTAACGCGCGTGCGCTGCACGTGGGCGAATACCCGAATATGGTGGTGTGCTGGGGCGGTCACTCAATTAACGCCACGGAATATCAATATTGTCGCAATGTCGGCACCCAGTTGGGCCTGCGCGAACTCAATATCTGTACCGGCTGCGGGCCGGGCGTAATGGAAGCGCCGATGAAAGGCGCGGCGGTTGGTCATGCCCAGCAGCGTTACCGCGAAGGGCGTTTTATCGGCCTGACGGAGCCATCGATTATTGCCGCAGAGCCGCCGAATCCGCTGGTTAACGAGCTGATTATCATGCCGGATATTGAAAAGCGCCTGGAAGCGTTTGTGCGCATCGCTCACGGCATCATCATTTTCCCTGGCGGCGTCGGTACGGCGGAAGAGCTGCTTTATCTGCTGGGGATTCTGATGAATCCTGCGAATAACGATCAGGTGCTGCCGCTGATCCTTACCGGCCCCAAAGAGAGCGCCGACTATTTCCGCGTGCTGGATGAGTTTATCGTCAATACCGTCGGTGAGCAGGCGCGCCGTTATTACACCATTATTATTGACGATGCTGCCGAAGTGGCGCGCCAGATGAAAAAAGCGATGCCGCAGGTTAAAGAGAACCGTCGTGAAAGCGGCGATGCCTACAGCTTTAACTGGTCGCTGCGTATCGAGCCTGATTTACAGGTTCCCTTTCTGCCAACGCATGAAAATATGGCGAACCTTAATCTCTACCCTAATCAGCCGCCGGAAAAACTGGCTGCTGCCCTGCGCCGCGCTTTCTCCGGCATTGTTGCAGGCAATGTGAAAGAGATGGGCATTCGTGAAATTCGCCAGAAAGGGGTGTACCGGCTTCATGGCGATCCAGCCATTATGCATCGCATGGACGATCTGCTGCAGGGCTTTGTGGCCCAGCACCGCATGAAGCTGCCGGGCACGGCCTATATACCGTGCTACGAAATCATTAAATAACCGCAAACGGGCGGCTTCAGGCTGCCCGTCTTAAATCATGACTATTCATCTATTAATTATTGATGCGCTCAATCTTATCCGCCGTATTCATGCGGTACAGGGAACCCCTTGTCAGGATCGCTGCGTGTCGGCATTGCAACAGCTGTTAAGCCATACGCAGCCCACGCATGTCGTGGCGGTTTTTGACGATGAGCTGCGCCGTGAAGGCTGGCGACATCAGCTGCTGCCCGATTACAAGGCGGGACGTCCGCCGATGCCGGAAGACTTGCAGCGGGAAATGCCTGCGCTGCAGGCAGCGTTTCGTCAGGCGGGTGTGCCCTGCTGGTCTGCTGAAGGTGATGAGGCGGACGATCTGGCGGCTACGCTGGCGGTAAAGGTGGCGCAAAATGGCTATCAGGCGACGATTGTTTCCACGGATAAAGGTTATTGTCAGCTGTTGGCGCCTGAAATCCGTATTCGTGATTACTTTCAAAAACGCTGGCTGGATTTACCTTTTATCGAGCAGGAGTTTGGCGTCACGCCAGATAAGTTGCCTGATTTTTGGGGGCTGGCAGGGATCGGCAGCAGTAAAATTCCGGGTGTCACAGGAATCGGCGCCAAAAGCGCCAGTCAGCTACTGCAGCAGTTTGGTTCTCTGGAAGCACTGTATCAGCAACTTGATGCGGTGCCTGATAAATGGCGTAAAAAGCTCATTGAACAGCGTGAGATGGCATTTATTAGCCAGCGCGTCGCTACGCTGCGTACCGATCTTAACCTTAACGGTAATTTAAAAGATTTACGTCGGCAAACATGAAGCATAGTCTTGCCTACCGTCGGGACTAAAGTAACCTTTTTAATAATTGTCATGTTGTCCAACAACAGTTCCACAAACCTCAAACTATACCAGGCGCAACTAAATTTGGAGTTGCGCTTATATTTATTAAAAATTCTCTTAGTTAAAATTTATTTATTTGATATTTTCTCTAAAGGCCTCTAACTTATCCAAAATTTTTTTCGATTTAAACATGGATATCATTATATTTATAAAAAAATGCACTGGTAATGAACTTCGGCAGAGGTCTGCACAGTGCTATACTATTGAGGGATGGTAATACATTAAAATACTTTTCATTGTATGGCGACAAAAGCAAAGAGTGTACAAGCCTGGAAAATTGCCGAACGGAACTAATAGAAGATATGAAAAACTTCAATGACACGTTATTTACTGGCGATAATAAAGGAAAAAGCATTCACCAAGCCACCTCAAATAAAAAAATAACTTCCAAAAAGTAAAATTATCAAATGTTAGTAAAGCAATTAATGCATGGAAGGAAAACAGCATTAAATTCAAAACGTTCACAAACAACTGTTCATATCCAATTGCTAAGATGCTTGAAAAAGGCTCACCAGAAAATTTCACTTTTAAGCATCAACGTAAAAATCAGATGCCTTATAATACTTTTAATATGGCGAGAGAACTGGCTAATATTCAGCAGGGAAACGTAAAACCCAAATAATTAAAAATAGTGACAGTGAAATTTACATATTATGTGAATTAAATAAAAGTAAGGGTTATCAGCCATCCGCATATTGTGCCTTCTGCATACGAGGGGAATTACTTTACATTATATGCATTAAAAGTATGGAAATTAGATATTACTTATAAAATGCTGGTCAATTCAGACCAGCATTTAGCGCTATAAAAAAACTTATTATTTATCTACCGGGCCGCAACCGCCAATAATTTTTGAAACAGAGACGGCAGGATGCAGCAAATAGTCATAATTACAGTTTTTTTCTTTATTATAAACGCTGCCGGTGCAACCGGTAAGCGTTGCCAGAAAAGCGCCCAGGATAGCGAGTTTGCATGCTGTTTTCATTGTAATATCCTTTTAAAATAAGAGATCCTTCCAATACAGTACAATACCGTACGAATGGTGCCCGGTATCATACAACTTAGATATAGATATTTCCAATGAAAACAAACTGTATTAAACCCTTAAGTTAGCGCTGTTTATGTTGCTTATTTACTGAAGAGCGCTTTTTACCGGATGCTTTTATTTACTCTCGTATATTTATTTAATTAATTAAAAATGAATTAATAGCAGGATATTTATTGTTTACACTGTTCTTTATCGTTACGTGGAAGGGTTACGCTTTGCATGCAGCAAACCGGGTGCTGTAATAATATGCCGCTGCTGGCAGAAAAACCGAAGCAGCGGCAAGTCATAATGGTTAAATCAGCGGCGAGCGGATTAGTCACACGCAAAGCTTCACGCCGGCCTAATTGCTAATCCTTTAGCGAAAAAAAGTATCTACCCGCAGAGATATGACATGTTTTATCGCTCGTCGCGGCGGCCCGGCGTTGCGCCCCAAATGCGGCGAATATGCACCGTGACTTCTTCGCGATCGTGATAAAGCTGGCGCGCCTGAATTTGCGCGTTAATGCCGTTCTCACGCAGCTTTTCCTGAATCATCGCCAGGTTTTGCGACACCTCTTCATAGCGCTTTTTCATCGGCAGCTTAAGGTTAAAAATCGCCTCACGGCACCAGCCATTAATCAGCCACTCCGCCATCAGATTCGCCACGCGTACCGGTTTCTCCACCATATCGCACACCACCCAGCTAATATTGCTGCGCGTCGGACGATATTTAAAACCATCTTCGCGATGATGCATCACCTGTCCGGTATCCATTAGCGAAGGCGCCATCGGGCCATTATCCACCGCATGTACCATCATGCTGCGTTTCACCAGTTGATAAGTCCAGCCGCCCGGACAGGCACCCAGAT
Organism: Mixta sp. BE291; assembly: GCF_031457955.1. Lineage (NCBI taxonomy): Bacteria > Pseudomonadati > Pseudomonadota > Gammaproteobacteria > Enterobacterales > Erwiniaceae > Mixta > Mixta sp. BE291. The sequence continues at coordinate 88,136 of NZ_JAVDXN010000006.1, forward strand.
CAACCGCATACATTCCGCTGCCCAGACGCTCATCCCATTCATCGGCTGGAATAAACACATGGAACGCCTCTTCCAGCTTCAGCGTAGAACGGCTCGGCGCGTCAGAAGGGAATTTAAGACGCGGAATGCCCATAAAAAACGGTGAGTTATTATTGGGATAAGAGTACCCCACATAGCAGTGACCAGACGCGATAAAAAAGACATGGATCACCGGCCGCGTGGCGCTTTCATAGTTCAGCAAACTCTTTTGCTGACGCAGGGCGCTACGCAGCGGAACGGTAAATTTGCGGCAAAACTTCAAAAGCTCTTTCGCTTCATTGGTATCCGGCACCTCGACCCTTAAGTCGCCGCCCTTCTCAACCACGCCGTTCAGCATGCCGGCCACCGGCGAAATCCGATCTTCAGGCGGCAAATCGCGCAGTAGTTCACCCACCACCACCATCTGCCGCGCAAAAATAAGCTCGCTGAAAGGTAACTCGCGCGCCAGCTTATCGGCATCGGTGGTTTCATAGCATTCAAACAGCACGTAAGCTGAATTCTCTTTTACCCGCGCGAAACCATACACGCCACGCTGCGCCGCTTTATCGGTAATTTCCGCCGCACACTCTTTCTCAAAGCCGGAACGGCAATACAACAACACTTTATTCATGGCGATCTGCCTTTCTCTTCAGACGCAGCGCGCCGATTAACATTAAAACCCAACCAATCAGAAAACAGGTGCCGCCAACAGGCGTAACAAACACCCACATCTTCAAATGCGACAGCGCCAGACAGTAAAGGCTGCCGCTAAACAGCACCACGCCCAGCGCTAAAAAGGCGCTGCTCCAATAAAACCAGATATTTGCGCGACGCAGCATCGCCGCCGCCAGGCCAATAATGGTCAACGTATGCCAGGCCTGGTAATCCAGCCCGGTATGAATCCAGGCCATTTCTGTCGGCCCCAGAGACTGACTCAGGACGTGCGCACCAAACGCGCCAAAGGCGACAAAGAAAAAGCCGCTGATGGCGGAAAAAATTAACATTGCACGACTGGACATCAAACGATCCTCGTAACATAACGCGCCGGGTCACTCCGTCGCGGATAAATAAACAGGTTAATTGGCGTAGCGGAAGCGAAATTTCTCTTGCTCGCTTGCGGCTTTTGCCAGAATCCAGTGTCGAAAGGCGGCTATTTTACCCAGTTCTGCCTGGCTGTCATGACAAACCAGATAAAAAGCATTTTTACTTACCAGCACATCATTAAACGGACACACCAGGCGGCCCGCTTCAATCTCACTCTGCGCCATTACGTTGTTCGCCAGCGCCACGCCCTGACCATGAATCGCCGCCTGCAGCACCATCGCGCTGTGGCTGAAAATCGGTCCCTGCTGCACATTAATATGCTGCACGCCTAGCTGGCGCGTATAAGATTGCCAGTCGCGGCGCGACGCATCGTGCAACAGCGTGACATGCGCTAAATCGGCTGGGGTTTTTAGCGGTTTATCACCGGTAAGCAGCTGCGGCGAGCAAACCGGCAGCAGATACTCCGCATACAGCTTCTCAACGCGCAGCCCCGGCCAGTTGCCGCGCCCATAAAAAATGGCCACGTCCACATCGTCGGCCAGTTTCTCTTCTTCCCGGTCCACCGCCTGGATACGCACATCGATTCCCGGATAAGCTGAGTTAAAGCTGGAAAGTCGTGGCACCAGCCACTGAATGGCAAAACTCGGCAGCAAACTTACCGTCAGCGCGCCCTTGGCGCTGCGCGCCTGCAACTTACGCGTCGCATCGTTAAGCGCCGAGAAAATTTCCTTAATATCCAGATAGTAGCTTTGACCTTCTTCCGTTAATAATAGCGAACGATTACGCCGCCGAAACAGCTTAAGACCGAGAAAATCTTCCAGAGATTTAATCTGATGGCTTACAGCCGCCTGGGTAACAAACAGCTCTTCAGCCGCTTTGGTAAAGCTGAGATGACGCGCTGCCGCATCAAAAACGCGCAGGGCATTCAGTGGTGGAAGACGTTTTGACATGATTCCCAAATCTTGGCTGAAACACTTTGACGCAACCCGACAGCATCGCGTTACGTATTAGATTTTTTTATCCGAGACATTATAAATTGTCCGTTGAGGAAGCTCCAGCAAATACCTATAGTTGCCGCACTTCCTGAGCCGGAACGAAAAGTTTTCAGAATATGCGGGAAACTGCTGATTTCAGAGGATTTTTGGCTTGTGGTCGTGATGTTGTGTTTGCAATTTGATCTGACCTTTTTCAGATCGGGTAGCCTGGCTACCGTTTATTCCTGTAGATTTACCCTGTCTGTCCATAGTGATTTTAATAGCACCGCAAAATGCGGTGCTTTTTTTTGCCCTTAATTACTGGCCGACCTCTACCATCTCTTTGACATCAGAGCGGTTGATCTGCTGCTCGCTACCTTTGGCATCTTTGTAGCTGATCATGCCGGTATCATCGTCTACCATAGGCTTACCTTCGGTAACGATGGTGCGACCATCGTTGGTATGCATAACGTAATTGCTGGAGCAGGCTGCTAAAGTAAATGTCATGGCGCAGGCGGCCAGTACTGCGGCGAGTTTTTTCATTTTCCATCTCCTTGCAGATTAAATGCGACAAACTAACCGTCCCGGTCAGCCAGCGTGAATGTCCTTTAACAGCCCTATTCCCTCTGGCAAACTGACGGCAAAAGTTTACACCTTGTCTATTCAGCATAACGCGGATTTGTTGCTTCGCCAGTGGCTTAGGAGATTTCCGAACGGTTGCTGGCCGCAGAGGCAAAACCCTGATTGTAATGAGAACCGCATGACCCAATTTAATCCTGCCCAGTTCCGTCAGCAGTTCCCGGCGCTGGCCAACGCGGGCGTCTATCTGGACAGCGCCGCCACCGCGCTAAAACCGCAGGCGGTGATCGAGGCCACTGAGCATTACTACAGCCTGAGCGCCGGAACCGTTCATCGCAGCCAGTATGCCGCGGCGCGAAAGCTCACCGAGCGCTACGAAAGCGCGCGCGCGCAGGTAGCCGCCCTGATTAATGCCCCACAGCCGCAGGCAGTTATCTGGACGCGCGGCACCACCGAAGCGATTAACCTCGTCGCGCAGAGCGCCTTCAGGCCGAGATTACGGCCCGGCGACGAAATTATCGTCAGCGAAGCAGAGCATCATGCCAACCTGGTGCCCTGGCTGATGGCCGCCGAACAGACCGGCGCGCGGGTGGTGAAATGGCCGCTGGGGCCAGACTATCTACCCGATATGGCGCTGTTGCCCACGCTGTTGAATAGCAAAACGCGCCTGCTGGCGCTGGGGCAGATGTCCAACGTAACCGGCGGCTGTCCCGATCTGGCGCAGGCGATTCATCTGGCGCATGCCGCAGGCGCGCTGGTGCTAGTTGATGGCGCGCAGGGCGTGGTGCATTGCCCGCCGGACGTTCAGGCGCTGGATATCGATTTTTATGCCTTTTCCGGTCACAAACTTTACGGTCCGATGGGCATCGGCGCGCTGTATGGCAAACCGGCGCTGCTGGAGGCGATGCCCGCCTGGCAGGGCGGCGGCAAAATGCTTAGCGATGTTGATTTTAACGGCTTTACGCCGCAGCCGGTGCCGTGGCGTTTTGAGGCGGGTACGCCAAACGTCGCGGGCGTGATTGGCCTGAGCGCGGCGCTGGAGTGGCTGGAAAGCGTGGATATCAATGCGGCGGAGCGCTGGTGTTGCAGCCTGGCGACGCTGGCGGAAGAGCAGCTGCAGGCGATTCCCGGTTTCCGCAGCTTTCGCAGCGGCGAATCCAGCCTGCTCTCTTTTGATATCGCCGGGATTCATCACAGCGATGTCGTGACGCTGCTGGCCGAAAGCGGCGTAGCCGTGCGCGCTGGTCAGCATTGCGCCCAGCCGCTTATGGCGGCATTGGGCGTTGCGGGTACGCTGCGCGCGTCGTTTGCGCCTTATAATAGTCTGCAGGATGTCGATGCGCTGGTGCGCGCCATCCATAACGCCATCACTTTACTGGCCGAGTAACCACTATGACGCTTATCGCCCCACATCCGTTTGCCGAACTGATTACCGTCTCATCATTAAAAGAGAAGTTTGCCGCCTGTCCCGGCTGGGAAGAGCGTTACCGTCAGCTGATCCTGCTGGGCAAACAGCTGCCGCCGCTGCCGGAGGCGCTGAAAAGCGCGGGCATTGAGCTAAGCGGCTGTGAAAATCGCGTCTGGCTGGGTCATCAGCGTTTGCATGATGGATCGCTGCATTTTTATGGTGACAGCGAAGGCAGGATCGTACGCGGCCTGTTGGCGGTGCTGCTGACGGCAGTTGAGCGTCAGCAGCCGGAAACCTTGCTACAACAGGATCCGTTACAGCTGTTTGATGAGTTAGGGCTGCGCGAACAGCTCAGCGCCTCGCGCAGCAGCGGGCTTGATGCGCTGGCGCAGGCGGTTCGCGCCGCAGCCGCTAACCCTGACGCGCCGCCTTCGCCAACATTTTCTTAAGCACGTGTGATACCGCCACAAAGCCAAAGGTGGCGGTGACCATGGTTGCGGCGCCAAACCCGGAGGCGCAATCCATTCGTTTTGGCCCTTCCGCCGTGCTGCGTGACGCGCAAACGCTGCCGTCCGGCTGCGGATAAACCAGCGCTTCGGTAGAAAATACGCAGTCGATGGCGAGCTTGCCTTTGCTGTTCTTCACCACGCCGAAATCGTGCTTTAGCCGCTCACGCAATTTCGCCGCCAGCGGATCCTGAACGGTTTTCGCCAGATCGCTCACCTGAATTTGGGTGGGATCGATTTGCCCGCCCGCGCCGCCGGTGGTGACCACCGGGATCTTATTGCGTCGACACCAGGCAAGCAGCGCTGCTTTTGGTCGCACGCTATCGATCGCATCGATCACATAGCTGTAGCCAGCGCTCATTAACTCGGCAGTATTATCAGGGGTAATAAAATCGTCTACGCAGTGAACCGTACATTCAGGATTGATCGCCCGCATGCGCTCGGCCATCACTTCTGTTTTTGCCTTGCCGACATTACCCTGCAAAGCGTGAAGTTGACGGTTGGTATTGGTAATGCAGACGTCATCCATATCGACAAGCGTAATGGTGCCGATGCCGGTGCGCGCCAGCGCTTCCGCCGCCCACGAACCGACGCCGCCAATGCCGATCACGCAAACGTGAGCGTCGGCAAACAGCTGTAATGCGTCCTGACCATAGAGACGCGCCGTACCGCCAAAGCGCTGTCGCCAGGCGTCAGAGAGAACTCTCATGAAATAACCTTTGTTGATAGTCGATAGCGGACCAGAACGGTCCGCCATACTGAAGTTTACTGGCTGGCGCTGACCAGCATTGAACCATTCTGGTGGTTTTGCGCATTGCTGAACAGCGTGGTACCGGTGCCTGGCGCGCTTTTCAGCACCCAAACGCGGCCATAATGGTTAAAGAAACCGGCCATATGCCCCGCTTCCGGCCCGATACCCTGATAGATATCAAAGTGCTGGCCTTTAATTGCGCCGCCGACATCCAGCGCCACCATCAGGCGCATCTCATACTTACCGGTAAATTTACCGTCGTTATTTAACAGCGGCACTTCCGCCAGCAGCACTGTGCCCGGCGGGATCAGCGAGCGGTCCGCCGCCACCGACGCTTTCGCAATCAGCGGCACTGCGCTGGCACCGCGCACCGGCGTAAAGTCTTCCGGCTTAAAGAAAACGAAAGAGTTATTGGTTTCCAGCAGCGCACGCACCTCTTCCGGGCTATGCTCATCGGCCCATTTGCGAATCGCCTGCATCGACATATCTTCGCGTTTCACTTCGCCGCGATCGATCAGCTCCTTACCGACGCTGTGGTAGGCCCAGCCGTTCTTGCCTGCGTAGCCAAAGAACATCAGCGGACGTCCATCGCCGTAATCGACATAGCCGCTGCCCTGCACGTCCATAATAAAGTTATCCATCAGCGAATTACTGTAGCCAATCACATAGCGCTCATCCAGCGCGCCGCTGTAAATCTGTGCCCGGCTCGGCAACTTGCGGCCTTTACTACGCGGCGGCATACGGTAAAGCGGATACTGGAACTCGCCCTGGCGCGTATAGCGCGCATGGATCACCGGCGTGTAATAGCCGGTAAACTGCACGTTACCGTAGTTATCCGTGCCTTCCATCTGAAAAGCATCCAGACCAAACAGCCGCAGCTGGCGCGTATCGCCGCCTGCCAGCAGCCAGTTTTCAATCGCGCTATAGGTATTAGTTTGCCGTGTATATAAAGAAGAGGAGGCGAAACGGATTTCACTGACCTGATCGCCGAAATCTTTCCCGTTAACCGGACGCCCTTTGGCATTCGGCTGATTCACCAGCGCCAACGGCTGCTCAATTTTACCATCTTTATATTGCTGACCACGATCGGTCGGCTTAGAGGAACACCCCGCCAGCAGCGCTAACAGCGCGCCCGTAACCCAATACTTCGTCCAACGTCCGTTCATTATCTTCTCACCTCGGCTGCGTGCAGGGCACGATAGCAAAGGGGTTATAAGAATGAAATGCGTTACCAGAAAAAGAGTGGCGCGTTTTGTGTAGAAAACCACCATGCTGCGGATATATTCAACAACCTGCGCCGTTATGCTAATTAATTTTAAAAAAGGGGTTGCATGAAAATCCGGTAAGAGTATAGTGCGCATCCACGGACGCGGGATGGAGCAGCCTGGTAGCTCGTCGGGCTCATAACCCGAAGGTCGTCGGTTCAAATCCGGCTCCCGCAACCAATTAAGCAGTACGCAATAAGCTTGTCGTGACGGAAGCGACAACATCCGGACGCGGGATGGAGCAGCCTGGTAGCTCGTCGGGCTCATAACCCGAAGGTCGTCGGTTCAAATCCGGCTCCCGCAACCAATCATTAAAACACCCTTAAGGGTGTTTTTTTGTATCTGGCGTTTGGTAAAACCGGTTCGCCTGCGACAGGCTCCCCGGTTACCGCACTATTTATAGCGTGCCAGCGCCGCCCCTTTCGAAAAATAGGCTTTGATGCCGCCCAGAATCGCTTCGGCCACCTGCTGCTGATAGCGCGCCGTACGCAGCTTGCGCTCCTCCGCCGGGTTACTGATAAACGCCGTCTCCACCAGAATCGACGGAATATCGGGCGCTTTAAGCACCGCAAACCCCGCCTGATCCACGCTGCGCTTATGCAGATGATTCACCTTGCCTATGCGCGTCAGCACTTCCTTACCAAACTTCAGGCTATCGGTAATGGTCTGGCTTTGCAGCATATCGAACATCGTATGGTCGAGATAGCGATCGCCACTTTTACTGACGCCGCCAATTAAATCCGATTCGTTTTGCGTTTGCGCGAGAAAGCGCGCCGCCGCCGAGGTTGCGCCTTTAGTGGAAAGCGCGAACACCGAAGAACCGCGCGCCGCCCGACTGGTAAAGGCGTCGGCGTGAATAGAAACAAACAGATCGGCGCGCTGTTTACGCGCCTTTGCCACGCGCACTTTCAGCGGAATAAAGACATCCTCATTACGCGTCATATAGGCGCGCATATTCGGCTCTTTATCAATGAGCGCCTTCAGACGACGGCCGATTTTCAGCACGATATCCTTTTCACGCGTCTTATGCAGGCCATGCGCGCCGGGATCTTCGCCGCCGTGTCCCGGATCGATCATGATAACAATCGGACGGTCGCGTCCTGCTTTGCCGGGCAGCGGCGCTTCGGCAGGCTGCGTCCGCTCCAGCTCGCCCTGATTGTAATCCTTGAGCAGCGCCAACAGCGGATCGTCCTGCGTATCGTAGGCCGCATAGAGATCCACCACTAAGCGATGTTTAAAGCCAGCGACCGGCGCCAGCGTAAACAGGCGCGGCGAGACGTTCTGCTTCAGCTCCAGCACAATACGCACGGTGTTTTGATCAAACTGGCCCACGCGCGCCGTTTTGATATAGGGATCGTTGCGTTGTACCAGCTGCCCTACCCCTTTCAGCACCCGATTCAGATGCAGATTTTCAATATCGATCACCACGCGATCGGGATGGCTCAGGGCAAACTGCTTATATTTCAGGGCCACGCTTGATTCAATGGTCAGGCGGGAATAGCTGGAAGAAGGCCAGATGCGCACCGCAACAATATGGCTGCTGGCCGCCAGGCCAACCCGGCTCACGCTCAGTAACCACATTGCTCCAGCGCCCTGTAACAGCCGACGACGGCTGATAACGGGATGAGATTCGGACATGCCGCTCCAGATACTGTGTTGTGTCTAAAAAAAAGCCAGAAAAAAAAGTGGCGAAAACTTTAACCCAATCGCTTTTATGCTGTCATCCGGAAAAAACCATTAAATGCAGCCTGTTAAGCTTATTAACCGATTGTGAAAAATGATAAGCGATCATAAAAGCAGCTTGCACTTCAGGCAACAAAAGAATAAAAATACACAAAAACCGAATATTCATGCAAGAGAGGGTTTGCCGTGAAGGAACGTAGCACCGCACTGGTTCAGGGTTTTCGCCATTCCGTTCCCTATATCAACGCTCATCGGGACAAGACTTTCGTGATTATGCTCAGTGGCGAAGCGATCGAGCATGAGAACTTCTCCAGCATAATTAACGATATTGGCCTGCTGCATAGTCTGGGTATCCGGCTGGTGGTGGTGTACGGCGCCCGGCCGCAAATTGATGCTAACCTGGCAGAACATCAGCTGGAGCCGCTTTATCATAAGCATACTCGCGTAACCGATGCGCAATCCCTTGAGCTGGTTAAGCAGGCCGCCGGACGTTTACAGCTGGATATCACCGCTCGCCTGTCGATGAGCCTGAGCAATACACCGCTGCAGGGCGCGCATATTAATGTCGTCAGCGGCAATTTTATTATTTCTCAGCCGCTGGGCGTGGACGATGGCATCGACTATTGCCACAGCGGACGCATTCGCCGCATTGATGAAGAGGCGATTCATCGCCAGCTCGACAGCGACGCCATTGTACTGATCGGTCCGGTGGCGGTGTCGGTCACCGGCGAAAGTTTTAATCTGACCTCGGAAGAGGTAGCCACCCAGCTGGCGATCAAACTGCGGGCGGAAAAGATGATCGGCTTCTGCTCTGAACAGGGCGCGACGGATGATGAAGGCAATATTATTTCTGAACTGTTCCCGAACGATGCGCAGGCGCGCATTGAAACGCTGGAGCAGCGTGGCGACTACCTTTCCGGTACGGTGCGTTTCCTGCGCGGCGCGGTGAAAGCCTGCCGCAGCGGCGTACGCCGCAGCCATTTAATTAGCTATCAGGAAGATGGCGCGCTGTTGCAGGAGCTGTTCTCCCGTGACGGCATCGGTACGCAGATTGTGATGGAATCCGCCGAGCAGATCCGCCGCGCCACCATCAACGATATCGGCGGCATTCTGGAGCTCATCCGTCCGCTGGAGCAGCAGGGCATTCTGGTACGCCGCTCGCGTGAACAGCTGGAGATGGAAATCGATAAATTCACCATTATCGAGCGCGACAATCTGACCATCGCCTGCGTGGCGCTCTATCCTTTCCCCGATGAGCAGATTGGTGAAATGGCCTGCGTCGCGGTTCACCCGGACTATCGTAGCTCTTCTCGCGGTGAAATGCTGCTGCAGCGCGTCGCTTTGCAGGCACGCCAGCTGGGGTTGAAAAAGCTGTTTGTGCTAACCACCCGCAGTATTCACTGGTTCCAGGAGCGCGGCTTTACGCCGGTAGATATCGAGCTATTGCCGGAAAGCAAAAAGCAGATGTATAACTACCAGCGCCGCTCTAAGGTGCTAATGGCTGATTTAACCTGACTTCTTAGCAAATAGCGACTGGCGCAGCCTGGGCTGTGCCTGTTCATTCAGGCGGGATCCCAGCGTTTCCGACAGGATAAAGTATTAAGCCAGGCGGTTTGTTTATCGCTATCTCTATCCGTAAGGTTTTCAAGGCAAAGTAAGCCATACCCTTGTTTAGTCATGATAATGCCGATGCCGATAATTGATCCTTTCTCCGCTTTGATACGCTGCCACTCCTGCTCAGGCAAACGTAACCTCACCGGCTGATTCACCAGCTTTGGCTCTGAGCCATTTAATATCACTCCCTCAATCAATACGGGATCGGGATAGCCAGAGATTAACGATGGCGATCTTCCTGGTTTAAGTGAAGAAATAATCTCCTCTTCTTTTTTTTCTTTTTTTACTTCAACAATAATTTTTTTTTGCGGATGTAACATTTCTACGCCCTTAAACATGGCGTTTTCCGCTGTTATGTCTATTGGTCGTGTTAAAAACGAAGCCATACTCCCCCGGCAAAAAAGTGCGAAAATCGTTAAAACCATTGCAGCTTTTAATACATCACAATACTTATAGCATATCAATGCTGAACCCTCCTGGCTCAGGTGTGAATCCCAAAAAGCCAGAAAAAGAACGGAACTGACCTTCCCTTATTGCTATCAGCTGATGGTATAAATTGTCAGGCGTATCGATCCCGGGTATGGCAGAGGGCAGAACGCCTGCCTTATTAAAGGCCAGACTGGCATGAGTAGAGCAGTTATTGCCTAAAAGGCTAAAGCTTCCAGGATGATGCTTCATTTCATTCCATGCAGCAGCAAAAAGCATGGATTCTGCTTTGGATACTTTAATTAGCAGTAAGGTGATGCCAAATTATATTTTTTAGCAACTACAGCATCAACATAATGGATCCTGCCGTAAATGCCGGAGGCAAAATCGTCATAGGTCATAACAACGCCGTCCATTCCCATCCCAGTGGAAGCTGATACCCCCAGATAGCCTGCACCTGTACCGTAAAACCCTACAGGCGATCCATCGCTTAACACACAATCAGCATGTTGTTCTAACAGGTCTGGTACATGTGCGGGAAGACGTTTACCACGAACAATTAAGCCGATTTCATTATCAACGATGATTTTTCCCATGGTCACGCTGTGACTTTATTCTGTTTTATATCAAATCCCATCGCAACTTCAGCGCCTTTCACGCCGTTGCTCATCTGCTTCCAATAATGAATTTCTATCGCTGCAGCCTGGAAGTTATAAGTCACTAACGTCTGACTTCCATTTGATCCGCCGATATTCACATCAGTTATTAATGTATCTTTTAATATAAATGATGCGTATTCCATTGATTTTCCGCCGCCAGCCTTACAAAGTGAAACGTATACATCTTTAATATGGTGGCCAGTAACACACATTTTCATTAATGTCGGCGTCGCGTTATCGATCGCGGCGACTACGCTGAGATCTTTAAAATCAACCTTGCCCGCGCCACCTCCGCCGCCTCTATAGTTACTTACCTGCTGAGAAGCCCCCCAGTTAACAGAAAATATATCTATCCATTCCTTGTGATTCGCCTCTACACATTCACCAGCAACCCCTGCAACGCGTAAATAAAAAGAATTTGACATATATCCTTCCTGGAAACTTAAAGCGACATTCCAATGAGGTTAATATATATCCATTGAGCGAGGCATGAATGTTAAGCAATATATAAATTTCTTTTTTTAATTAGCCAGCTAAACATTTAATAATTCATCGACAACAGCGTAATCTCATACTTTAAGATATTACGCTGTTTTTCGAAGTGAGATAAAAGTGGGAATTAAAGATCGAACGTCTCAGTACAGGGAGCGCTCAGACGCTCCACTAATCCGCTGCGGCGCTGGGTACGCACGGCAACCGCACGCGCAAAGATTTGTCGATCGGTATAGAGCGTTAGCTGGCTGCGCGCGCGAGTAATGGCGGTATAGACCAACTCACGCGTTAGCACCGGCAAATAGTGATTCGGCAACACCAGCGCCGTATGCTCAAACTCCGATCCCTGCGATTTATGCACCGTCATCGCCCAGGCGGTATCGTGCGGCGGTAAACGGCTTGGCTGTACCGCCTTAATCGAGCCGTCCGGCAGCGGGAAAAAGACCTTCAGCGCGCCGCTGGCATCATTCATGGCAACGCCAATATCGCCGTTAAACAGCCCCAGCGCGCTATCATTGCGTGCAATCATCACCGGCCGCCCCACATACCAGCGGCTTTGCGCTTGCGGCCGCCGAATTCGGCGCTGCTTCAGCAGCTGACGTTCAATACGTTCATTTAAACCCGCTACGCCAAACGGCCCTTCACGCAGCGCGCAGAGCAGCCGGTAACGGGCGAAGGCCGCCAGCACTTTATCCGCCTCCGCATCGCTTTGCAGCAGCGACAGATAGTCGTCGTAACCGGCAATACCCTGCTCCAACAACTGCTGGTAATGTTCGGCGCTGCTTAGCTCGCTGCGACAAATATCAGCAAAGCCCGCGCCAAAAACCTTTTCCGCCGCTTTGGCATCGCCTGCGTTCACGGCCTGCGCCAGCTGTCCGATGCCGGAGCGGGCATCGAAACGATAGCTCTTGCGCAGCAGGCAGATACTGTCGCGTACGTTGGGCATATCGTCACCGTCCGCGCCGTCCAGCTCACAGCCGGTGAGCTGCGCCAGCTGCCGGGCGCGAGCCGTGCTGTAGCCCGCTTCGGCGCAGCGACAGATATCGCCCAGTACCGCGCCTGCTTCAACCGAAGCCAGCTGATCGCGATCGCCAAGGAAAATCACCCGCGCATGTTTCGGCAACGCGGCAATCAGATTCGCCATCATCGGCAAATCCACCATTGAGGCTTCATCCACCACCAGCACATCAAGGTGCAGCGGGTTACCGGCGTGGTAACGCAGGCGCTGACTGTTGGGCTGCGCGCCCAGTAAACGGTGCAGCGTGGTGGCATCATCAGGAAAGGCGCTGCGCTCCGCGTCGCTTAGCGTTAATGCCTGTAACGCCTTACCCAGCGACTCGGTTAATCGCGCCGCCGCTTTGCCGGTTGGCGCCGCCAGACGAATACGCAATTTCTGCTGAGAAAGGCGAATCAGCGCTGCCAACATTTTCGCGACGGTAGTGGTTTTACCGGTGCCAGGGCCGCCGGAAATCACGGAAATATGCCGGGTAATCGCCACGGCAGCGGCAATTTTCTGCCAGTCGTCAGGACGTTCGCCAAACAGCTCATTTAATATCTGCTGCAAATCGGCGTCGTTAAACGCAGGCACCGCCTGCTCGGTAGCGATAAAGCGCGCCACATGCCCTTCTCCGCGCCACATCCGATGCAGATAGAGCCGTTGCTGCGCCAGCACCAGCGGCGTCGGCTTTGAGCCATCGCTGACGGCATGACTTTGCAGCAGCAAACGCTGCCAATCTTCCGGCTGCCCAACCGTTTGCCAGATCTCGGCCGCCAGCTCCGGCTGCCGACCGGCGAACAGCTGCCCGTCACGAAGATGGTCGAGCGGCAGACAGACATGCCCTTCGCCCGCCTCGGCGCTCACGCAGGCCGCCGCCAGCATCAGCGCCGGTTGTTGATCGTCCGCCAACATATGGGCGAACTGCAAATCCAGTGGGCGTATCAGGCGCTTATCCACCGCCTCACGCAGCAACTCGCTTATTTTTCTCATTTCGCTTCCACCTTGTCTCCGGTAAACAGGCGATCCAGCGCCATGACAAAATCTGCAGAGGGACGGTGATGAAACACGCCGTTCTCACTGGCGCTGCCGTCCATTCCGCGTAAAAACAGGTAAAACACGCCGCCGAAGTGGCGCTGATAATCGTAATCCGCCACACGATGACGCAAATAGCGGTGCAGCGCCAGCGTATAGAGCTGATACTGCAAATCGTAACGGTGGCCGATCATCGCCTCCGCCATCGCCTGCGGCGTATAGGCCGCGCTCTCTTCACCCAGCCAGTTAGACTTATAATCCAGCAGGTAATATTTTCCCTGCCAGCAAAAAACCAGGTCGATAAAGCCTTTCAGCATTCCCTGCACCTGCTGGAAATTCAGCTCCGGCGCGCGCGCCGACAGGCTGTCGTGCTGGCGCATCACCGCATCCAGCGCTGGCGCGGTCAGCAGCTGGTGCATCGGCAGGTAAAATTCCAGTTCCACCAGATAGCGGCCCGGCGTTAGCCCTGCCAGGTGAATGCCTTGCTGGTTAAGCGGCGTTTGCAATACCCGGCCGATCCAGTCGGAAAGCATCGGTAGCCACTGCTCGCCAAAACCGGCCAGCTGCAGCTGCTCCGCCAGCCAGGTTTCCTCCGGCGGCTGGTTAAAATCCAGCGTTTCAAACAGGCCATGCAGAAAGGTGCCCGGCGACGCGCCGCGCGGAAAGGTATGCGGCGTCAACGCTGGTGCAGCCACTTCAGCGGTTTCGCCTGCCGCGTCGATATCGAAACGCGGCGCCAGATCGAGCGCCACCGTCGGGCCGTGCTGTTGCAGGCCGGAGTAGCTGGTTACGCGCCAGTGATCCTGCAAGGGACGGGTGATCACCAGGCTATCCAGCTGCGGCATACGATCGCCTTCCGGCTGCCAGCGCCCTTCCGCCGCCTCTTCCGGCATCATCACTTCTACCGCATCGTTGCTGAGATCATGCAGCGCTTGCTGTAGGCCGCTGGCGTTCAGCGCCTCGCCGCGCTGGACCAGATAACCCACCGCGCTTTTGTGCAGGTCACTGTTGCCCTCTTTCTTACGATTGCCCTTGATCAACGGCGCCATGCCGATGCTGCAATGATAAACCGAGCGGGTCAGCGCCACATACAGCAGGCGCAAATCCTCCGCCAGCCGCTCCTGTTCCGCCAGCGCCAGGCTCTCTTCATCATCGCTTAAATCCAGCAGCGCCTGAAACGTTTGGCGATCGTGATACAGCCCCTGCGCCGCTTCGCGGAAGTTAGCGGCAAACGGCAGCCAGACCAGCGGGTATTCCAGCCCTTTTGATTTATGGATCGTCACGATCTGCACCAGGTGACGATCGCTTTCAAGGCGCAGCTGCTGACTGGCCGCCTGATGATTAGGCTGCGCGATTTGCTGCGCCAGCCAGCGCACCAGCGCATGTTCGCTATCCAGCTGTGCGGCAGCTTCCTGCAACAGCTCGCCCAGGTGCAGCAGATCGGTCAGCCGCCGTTCGCCGCTTTCAGAGGCCAGCAGGTTTTCCGCGATATGGCGACGGGTCATCAGCTCACGCAGCATGGGCAACACGCCGCGCTGCTGCCAGCGCTGGCGATAGGCGGCAAACTCCTCAACCAGCATGTCCCAGCGATCTTCATCCTGACTCATCGCATCAATGGTGACCGCATCCAGCCCTAAAATGCTGGTCGCCAGCGCGCTGCGCAGGGTGCGTTCCAGCTCCGGAGCCAGCACCGCCTGCAGCAGCCACAGCAGTTCACGCGCTTCCGGCGTGGTAAACACGCTATCGCGATTGGATAAATAGACTGAAGGAATATTCAGGTTTTCCAGCGCATCACGAATAACGGCAGCCTCGCTGCGGCTGCGCACCAGAACGGTAATATCCGAGGCGCTGACCGCACGCCGATCGCCCTGCTTGCCCACCAGCGCCTCGCCTCGCAGGCCAGCCTGTAGCCAGTGAAGGATTTCGGCTGCACACTGGCGCGCCATCCACTGCTGATATTCGCTAACGCCCACGCCTTCGCCGGGCTGCAGCCAGAAGCGCAGCGCTGGCTGCTCCGCCCCGTTCAGATGAAAACCGCGCGTTTCATTGGGCGGCGCGGCATTAACCTCAATAAAGGGGATCTGACTGAATAAGAACGGGTTATCCAGCCGGGAAAAGAGTTGATTAACGCTGGCGACCATCGCTGGCGATGAACGCCAGTTGGTGTCCAGCGTGTAGTGAGCGCTGATTTCCCCACGGGCGCGCATATAGGTAAAAATATCCGCGCCGCGAAAAGCGTAAATAGCCTGCTTGGGATCGCCAATCAACAGCAGCGCGTTTTCCGGCTGCGCAATATAGAGACGCCGAAAAATACGATACTGCTGTGGGTCGGTATCCTGGAATTCATCGATCAGCGCCACCGGATAGCGGGCGCGAATCGCCTCCGCCAGCAGATCGCCGCCAGGCTGATGTAGCGCCTCATCCAGACGGCTAAGCAGATCGTCGAAGCCGAGCAGCGCCCGCAGCTTTTTCTCTCGGCGGGTTGCCAGGCGAATCTCATCCAGCGCGCGGGCGATAATCAGATCGCGTAATGAAAGCGGCTCGGCGAAAAAGGCATCCACCTCCGCAAATAATGGATGCCGCGGCGGCTCGCCTTTTTTGGTTTTTTCCAGCAGTACGCTCTGACGGAAACGCGCCAGATCTTTCGGCACCGCGTAGCCCAGCGTCTCTTCTTCAACCCAGGCCGCCACGTTATTTAGCCAGGCAGGTAAATGCTTACTGCTGTAACTGCGCTTATCCACGCCCGATTTTTCAATCAGCTCGCGCAGGTCCGCTGCCGCTGCCCGCCATTGCGCCTTCAGGTTATCGATGCGTGCCACGATCTTTTCATGGCGCTGCGCCAGCGTCTCTTCGCTATCCGGCGCATATTTTAACGCGGGCGATTCGCCATGCAGCCAGGGGGTTAAGGTGGAGAGGAGTTGCTCCGGCCCGGTCCATTCCTGGGCAATCACTTTCGCGATCGTCAGCGGCAGCGGATAACAGTGGCGCCGCCAGAAGTCAGCGGCCGCCTGACGACGCAGCGCAGATTCGTCTTCAATAAGCTGCTGTTCAAACAGCATTCCTGACTCAAACGCGTTGAGGTTCAACATGCGCTGGCAAAAGCCGTGGATGGTAAAAATCGCCGCCTCATCC
This sequence comes from Mixta sp. BE291, assembly GCF_031457955.1. NCBI lineage: Bacteria > Pseudomonadati > Pseudomonadota > Gammaproteobacteria > Enterobacterales > Erwiniaceae > Mixta > Mixta sp. BE291. Next base: position 104,716 of record NZ_JAVDXN010000006.1, read on the forward strand.
ATTTGCCGCTCCGCCGCCAGCAGCAGCGCGGCGGCATCGGCGGGATCGCTGATTTCCTGCATCAGCGCCGCCAGCACAGGATTTGCGCTATTGCCGCGTACGCAGGCCAGCCGCAGCTCATGGATATTCTGACGGATGCGCCCACGAAGTTCGGCGGTGGCAGCCTCGGTAAAGGTCACCACCAGGATTTCTTCCACCGACAGCGGACGATGGAAAGCATTCTGCTGCCCGAGGCCCAGTAACAGCCTCAGGTAGAGTATGCCGATGGTAAAGGTTTTTCCGGTTCCCGCTGACGCCTCGATAAGCCGCTCCCCATGGAGCGGCAAGGTTAGCGGATCGAGCCGCTGCGGATGGTTGTCATTCATTTCTTCTCGCTTGTCACCGGCAGCGTCTGCTGCAGGCTGCTAACGTTTGGCCAGGTTTTCCAGCCTTGCGGCGCGGCATATTCAGCTTTTCCATGCTGACTGCCGGAGATCTGCGACAGCATAGCCAGTCCCTGCTTAGCAATCACCGCCCGGTGGAAGAAGTCCGCCAGGCTCTGCGGCGTCAGCGCTTTAATTTGTTCGATGACTTTTTCTCGGGTATCGAAAGCGTAATTTTGCTGATAAAAATCTTTTTCGTAGCGACTGGCTTCTTCATCCAGCGTTTGTGGCCGCTGCTGTAGCTCATTAATCAGCGCCGCCTGATACTGGGCGAAATCCTGCTGGCTCATTGCCCGCAGACGTTTTTCCGCCTCAGGATAGAAAGCCTCATAGCGTTGCAGCAGCAGCGCGGGCTGCTTGCTGTTGCTTTGCAACAGGAAACCAATGCCCCACTGACGACCAACCGCGATGCGGAAACTGAATACCGCATAGCCAAGCTGCTGCTGGGTACGCAACTGGTTATAAAACCAGGGTTGAATAATCTGACTCAATAGCGTGCTGTTGGCAATACTTTGATGTTCGCTGTAGCCAACCGGCACATAGACCGCCGCCAATGCCGAGTCGCTGCTGCTGCCCGCTTTCTGAATATTGGCGCGCAGCGGCTGTTTGATAATGACATCTTTAGCATGCCACTCTTCTGTTCCCTTGCAGTTCAGCTGCTGCTTCACGTCATGCGCCAGCGATTTAACCGCCTGCGGCGACATATTCCCAACCACCAGCAACTCCGGCGCCGCCTGCTCTACCAGCATACGGCGATAGCTGTTCAGCTCTTTCAGGGTGATGGAATCCAGCAGTTTGCGGCGCTCGCTGCGTTCGGTATAGGGTAGCTGCGACAACATCTGCACCGGCTGAATCGCCTGATCAAACGCTTTACCTTTCTCCGCCGCATCCAGCTGCTGCTTATACCAGGACTTCGCCTGCGCCAGCAGATCTTCCGTTGGGACATAGCTGACGTACCCCTGCAACAGGGTAATTAACAGTTTTGGCAGCCGCTGGGTAAAGCCGCTGGCGCTCACGGTAAGCCCGTCGTTTCCACTGGTAGAGAAGCTAATGCCGCCCACCGCGGCCTGCGAACCCAGCTCATCCAGCGCCACGCCGGCCAGATAATCATTCAGCGCGAACAGCACCTGATTACGGGCGTTAGCCATGGCGGCGTCACTACGCAACGCCAGAGTAATACTGGCTTTTGGTTCGCTGGCGTAATAACGGCTCGGCATATAAAAGGCACGTAGCCCCGGCTCATTAATCAGCGGCTGAGGATGCGTTACCGGCTTGTCCGCTGTCGGGATCAGGCTAAAGTCATCGGGAATATAAGGATTCAGCGCGGGCATAGCCAGCGAGATCCCGGCGGCGGTCTGCTGCCATTGTTTGAACAGATCGGCACTGATTTTATCAACCTGATAAGGCGCATCGACAAAATAAGCGACTTTGTTGTGCGGCTCGTCAGGGCTGATATACCAGATACGCGCATTTTGCGGCGTCATCTCCTGCAGGCGGGCGTTGATTTCCGCCGGATCGTAGCGATCAGCCAGGTAAGGCGCATCCAGCGTATGCTCAACCGGCACGCGCAGCATGGTATCTACCAGCCATTCGATATAATCCATATCGCGCGTAATCGACGGATAGCGGAAATCCAGGTCCAGCACATGGGCCATTTCATCGAAGTAGCGTTTATCGATGCCTTTTTCACGCAGCATGGCAAGGTAATTAAAAATTGCTGCAACCACCCGATCGCGCTGCGCCAACCCTTTATCGGTCAGCGAAATGTTAATGGCGAAGAGGCCGCCGTTACGCGTAATCACCGGATCGGCACCGGCGTTAACCGCATCGGCCAGTCCCTGGCTTTGTAGCCAGTCAGAAAGTGTATCTTTGCTGCGGTTGCCAATCAGGTAGCTGATTAAGGTATCGGTTTTGCTGCGAAAGCGATCGGCATTGTTATCAATGCGAAATTCCACCCGCAGCTGTTTCAGCGGCTGAGCGGGAACATAATGAATGATAATGCCTTTTTGCTGGTCGGTGACCGCCGGAACCTTGATGGTGGGGACGCTGGCCTGGTGATTGCTCACCCGTCCAAATGTCTGCGCAGCGATGGTCGCCAGCTCCGGCAGCGGCTTGTTGCTGTAGATCACCGCCTTCATCAGGTTGGCCGAGTAATGCTGCTGATAAAACTCGCGCAGCGCATCGTGCAGTTTACTGCCGGGTTTATCGCTTAGCGTTTCCAGGTTACCGCCGGAGAAGCGCGCAGCAGGATGGGCAGGGTTCAGCGTTTCCGCACCTACCTGCCCCATACGATGCCCGTCGCGGGAGCGCGCCATGGTCATTTCGGCATTAACGGCGTTCCGCTCGCGATCGGCATTAACCGGATCGAGCAGCGGCTCGGCGATGGCGGCCGCCATGCGATCAACCGCAGGCGCCAGCGCCTCATTTTCCACTTCCAGATAGTAAGCAGTGCGATAGGAAGCGGTGCTGGCATTATGGCTGCCGCCATGTTTTTTGAGGAATTCTTCCAGGTTACCCGGCTCTGGATAGCGCTTCGATCCCATCAGCACCATATGCTCAAGGTAGTGCGCCAGCCCCAGCTGCCGGTCGGGATCGTCCAGCGAACCAATCGGTAACGACAACGCCGCCAGCGATTTTGTGGCCTGCGCATCGGAAACCAGCAGCACCGTCATGCCGTTATCCAGACGAATCGCCTGATAATGGCGAGGATCTTTATTACTTTTTTGAATCGCCCGATCAACAGGCTGCCAGCCTTTCTCAGCGCTGGCTACCTGGCTAAACATGGTGAAAATCAGTAACAGACTGGCTGTCCAGACAGCGTACTTTCGCATCTAATCCCCTTGAGCTTTATCCTTGTTCCCAACGCGGTATCGCTGGTCAAAACACATATCACGAGTGAAATCGGGCGGGTAACTATCCCGCCAGACGCTTTTGTTGCCGGTTAAATCGACGAGTCATCATTTTTCTCGGTATCGCTGCGGTTAAAACGCAACAGCGGCAATAGCCACTGTTCGGCTGCGGCACAAATAACATCAAGCTGCGCCGCTTCCAGCGTACGAAACAGGCGCTGCAGATAAGGATCGCTGCCTTCGCCTTCCAGCTGATAGTTGCCCTGCCAGGCAGTTAACAGCCTCGCACGCGCTTTGGCCTGCGTGGCTTCATCCATCAGCATGACGTCGTTTTTAGCGTCATAGCTGGCTTCCAGCCAGGCACCGCCGGTTTTCGCCAGCAGTAGCAGCGGCGAACTCATGCCGTCACGATAGCCTTCGACGTAGCGCGTTAGCCACGCCTGCGCCTGCTGCGCATCGACAGCGTCAAAGCACCAGCTGCTCTCTTTGCGCCCCAGCATACGGCTCTGTCCTTTACCGCCCAGCGCGCACCATGCCAAATGCTCCAGCCACAGCGCCAGGCCATCGGTAAAGTTCAGCACGCCCGGACGCCAGCGCAGCAGGCCGCTCTCCTGCACCTGCGGCAGCCAGCCGTTGAGTTTCACGCCAGCGATGGTCAGGTCGATCTCTATGCTGCGGCTTTCGGCGCGCAGCTCCCTGACCTGTTCCGCCAGCGGCGTCATCTCTTCCTGCTGCGTTTGCCAGAACAGTTCACCGAAAGCGCCATACGGCAATACGCCCGCCGCCCGATGATGATTAAACAACCGCTGGGTATCTTCCTGTTCAATCAGGGCATTAAGCAGCTGCGCGTTAATTTGATAACGATCGAGCGCATCCAGTACGAACGGCTCGGCGTCAGGCAGCTCGGTCTGCTCCAGCGCAAAACTGACCCCGAGGCGCATCGTAAAGAAGGCGCGCACCGGATGACGCCAGAAACGCAGCAGCTGTTCAAAACTCAGCTCATGCATCTCCAGCGGCGGCAACGGCTGCATAAACGGCGGATGCGGTTCGCCGCTGCCGCGCGCCGCAGGCAGCCACTCTTGCGCAAAGCTGCGGTATTCCGCCTGCGGTGCGAAGTTTTGCGGGTCGAACGGCATACGGCTATGCAGACAGTGCAGATGCGCCAGCACCCGTTGCGCGCTGTTATCGACATCCAGCGCCTCATCACCCGGCAGATGAAAGCTTTGCCCGATATAGTCCACCAGTTCAGTGACCAGCACCGAAGGATATCGTTCCGTATTATCCTGAATTGAGCGGCCAATATAGCTGATATAGAGTTTCTGCTGGGCCGACAGCAACGCTTCCAGGAACAGGAAACGGTCATCGTCACGGCGGCTACGATCGCCCTTTTGCGGCTGCTGCGCCATCAGATCAAATCCCAGCGGCGGCAGCGTGCGCGGATAGACGCCGTCATTCATACCCAGCAAGCACACCACGCGAAACGGCACCGAACGCATCGGCATCAGGGTACAGAAGTTAACCGGCCCGGCGAGGAAACGCTGGCTGATACGCTGTTGTTCGAGGCGCGCGGCCAGCTCATCGCGCAGCAGCGTAGCCGGAACGCTATCGACGTAGCGTGCCTGCAGGCCATAGGCCATAACCTGTTGCCACTGCTCTTCAATCAGCATCAGCGCGGCATCGGTATTCACATCGGCGGCGAAAAAGGTTTGCAGCAGTTCGCGGCACAGCGGCTGCCAGTCGCTAAGCGTGCGCGGCAGGGCCAGGATCTGCCGCCAGTGGTTAAGCTGCATCAACAGTTCGGCCAGGTTACCGGCCAGCTCTGCAATCAGCCCGCTGGATTCGTCATAAGGCAGAATGCCATCCCAGTCGCCGTGGCTACTTTCCATCGCATAACCCAGCAGCATACGGGTAATCCCGAAGCGCCAGGTGTGCTGACCGGTCGGCGGCAGCTCCAGCTCGCGTACGTTATCATCATCCAGTCCCCAGCGAATGCCGGACTCTTCTACCCACATACGTAACCGGCGCAACCCTTCTTCATCAATAGCAAAGCGCGTCGCCAACGCCGGTACTTCCAGCAAAGCCAGCACCTCTTCACAGGCGAAGCGGCTATCGGGCAAGGCAAGCAGATTGAGAAAGGCCATGATCGCCGGATGAGCGAAGCTGGCGCGGCGATCCGAGATCGCAAAAGGCAGATAGCGATCCGCCGAGGCGTTGCCAAACACCGCCTGAATATAGGGCGTGTAGGCATCAATATCGGCGACCATCACAATAATATCGCGTGCCGTCAGCGCAGGATCCGCCTCCATCATTGCCAACAGCTGATCCTGTAACACTTCCACTTCGCGCTGCGGGCTGTGGCAAACATGCACCACCACCGAACGATCCTGCAGATCGAGACAGCGTTTTTTATGGCTGCTTTTTAGCTCTTCCGCATTCAGCCCAATAACCGCGTTATCTTCCAGCTCCAGCAGATCGTGCTGTAACGCCTGCAGCAGGGTATCTTGCGGCACCTCAACAAAGGCATCGATCTCGCGCGCCTCCATTTGCGCCAGCAGATAAAGGTTGTCGCGCCCCAGCTTGCCCCATGAGGCGAGCAGCGGGTTGGTTAGCTGCTGTTCACCGGCGTCGTTGAACAGTGAAGAGGCGCCGTCGGGATCGCGAAACAGCGCGATCTCTTGCTGCTGTTGATGATGACGGCGACGGCGGCTTTGCAGCTTCGCCAGGAAAGCATAATCCTGAATATCACCCCAGTAGTGCCGACAGGGATTAGTGAACAGCAGATGAATATCGATATGCTTGCCCAACGCCTGCAGCGCCTGCAGATAAACCGGCGGCAGCGCCGATATGCCACAGATAAACACGCGATCCGGCAGGCCCGCCGGACGCGATTCGCTGTTCTCCAGCTTTTGAATAAACCGCGCATAAAGGTTGGCGCGGTGCCATTCCGGCTGTTCAAGATCGCGGGTATATTCCACCAGCGCGGCCCACAGCGGCGCCTGCCACTGCTGCGCCTCGCCCAGGCCATCAAGGGTTTTGCCCTGCTGCCAGCTGTTCAGCCACTCGGGGCGATAAACCAGATACTGGTCATAGAGATCGGCCACGCGCGACGCCAGTTGAAACAGCTTACGCTTGTCGTCGTCATCGTTGAGATAGTGTTGCAGCGGGCGAAACGCCTCTTGCCGCAGCAGATCGGGCAGCAGCGTCATTAGCTTCCAGCTCATGCTGGCTTTATTAAAGGCGCTCTCTTTTGGAATGCCGGGCAATACGCGGACAAACATATCCCAGATAAAAGAGGCGGGCAGCGGAAAAGCGATATTGGCTGCAATGCCGAACTGCTGGGCCAGCTGCATCTGTAGCCATTGCGCCATGCCCGGACTTTGCACCAGTACCACTTCGGACTGAAAAGGATCGCGTAACGGTTCGTTCTCAATCAGATAGGCCGCCAGCGATTTAAGAATATCGAGCTGGTTGGAGTGATAAACCGTAAACATGTTGGCTCCTGTTCAGTGCTGCTACTGCGCGTTAGCGCGGGGACACTCTACCCCTTACATTGACTAATGCAACCATCGTGCAAAAAAACCGCAAAATTACCCTGCCTTATAAGGCCAGCTGGCGGAATGACCCGCCGACCACGCTATTGAGCACAGCGCAGCTGGCTTAGCGTAACAGCAGCCAGGCCGGGCCGGGAAGCCGTCGCCTGCCATAGCAGGCAGCCTTCTGTTGCGGGCTGCGTGTGCAGCGTGGTTTGCCAGCTTTCGATCTCCTGCCCCTGCAGACGCCTTGCCGCCACGCGCCAGGCCTCGCGCTGTTGCCACTGCTGGTAAAAACCTGTCGCCAGTACCCGCTGATAGTGCAACAGCGCCGTTAAACTGACGGCAAACAGCAGCAGCGCCAGCAGCGTTTCCGCTACGCTAAAGCCTGTTTCACGCTGCATCAGGCTGACAACGATCTTGTGGAGAAAGCGGGCAAAAATCGAGCCAACCGTGCGCCCGCGCCCGCCAGCGCCCCGCCTCGCCCGGCGTCAGCCACTGCCATAGAGAGAGCGCCTCGCCGCTGGATGCTACGCCGCTGCCGCGTAGCAACGCTTCGTCGCTGGCATGGTGCAGCAGACAGGCGCGCCAGCCATGCTGCGGCTGCTGCTGGCAATGCCAGCCCTGCTGAGACGGCCAGCTCAGCCGTTCGCCCCATGCCAGCGCTGAAAGTGCCTGATGCTGCTCCAGCAGGAACTGCCGCTCGTCTGCCACCAGCGCCAGCGAACCATCAAGCTGCTGGCGCGTGGCGTGCAGCAGCCCGGCGCCCAGCAACAGGATCAGCAGCACCATCGCCAGCGCCATACCGCCCTCCTCCCTTAAGGCAAATTGTGGGTGGTGGCGATGCTTTGCAGCCTGAATATATGCGCGGGAAAGCCCGGCGATGCGCCGCTGAGCGTCACTGTGACTTGCTGCCCGCGGTGAGTAAACGCCAGCTCGGCCACGGTCAGGGTGGTGGGATCGGAAAGGCTTTCCCAGCCGTTGCCGTCGCAGCTGCTCACGGCGCGCTGCATCTCCAGTCGTTGATTGCGCAGTCGGTATCCGTACCATTCGCTCTCCTCATGCTCCGGCCCTTCCCAGCGACCATTGCTGTTTTCATCCCACCTTACCAACAGGCAGTTTTGTTGAATAATCAGCGGCGTTCCCTGACATATGCCGCGACAGTAGCCCGCCCGACGAATCGCCTTTTCCAGCAGGCTCATTATCTGCTGTAGTTCTTCCTGTAACCGCACCTGGCTTTGCAATTGCAAATTTTGCCGCTGCAAATGGGGCAGCAGACGCAACGCCCCAAGCATTAAAATGCCGCTCAGCGCCATCGCGATCAGCATTTCCATCAGGCTAAAACCAGCGGCTTTTACAGGCATGGCGCAACCTCGCAAACCCGAATGCGCCCGCGTGACGAGATAATTACTCGCCAGCGCAGTTGGCCTTCACCAAAGATAATATGCCCCGCTTTTGCTACGTTACGTTTACCGTAAAACCCCGGCGTCCCTTCTATCGCGAAAATCTGCACCTGCGGATGCGGCGCCAGCAGCTGTAGCCGGTGCGCGCGTTCGCAGCCGGTTGCGGGCACCGCTCCGCTACCAAGGCACCAGCGTTCACCCGCCAACAGCCACAACGGCTGCGGCTGGTTATGCCAGTTGGCCCAGGCGCGCACGCCATGTAAAAAGCGTTGTAGCTGCCGGGCGGTCTCCTGCATGCGCTGACGCTGCTGCCAGCTCTGCCAGCCCTGCAACGAAGCGAGGCTCAGCAGACCGGCTATGGTCACCACCAGCAGCAGCTCCATTAGGGTAAATCCATCGCTATATCTGTTTTTCATTGCCCTATTGTGCCGCGCTGACCGGCCGCGACCAGCACGTTAGCAACAGCTTGCGGCCATGCTTCCCGATTTTCTCGTTAAATTGCAACGGCTTGCACAGCGTTGTGAAACTTGCCGCATCGCTGATGTTGAATGCGAAGCTGCACAACGTTCGAGGAAAGAAAGAGAATTCAAAAGCAGACGGAAAGGAAGTGAATGTATGAACCGTTATTGCCATGACCGCATAGCGTTGTCGCTGAGAGGGAAATTAGCGGCACGGGATGCGCCGAAAAAGGATCAGTATTACTGATGAGCAGATAGCATGAAGGTCAGCGGCGCGGGGATGCGCCGCTGAGGTGCCAGGGTTAGATCGCTACCGGTGCCTTGATGGCGGGATGCGGATCGTAACCTTCGATCTCGAAGTCCTCGAAACGGTAATCAAACAGCGAGGCGGGCTTGCGTTTGATCACCAGCTTCGGCTGCGGACGCGGTTCGCGCGTCAGCTGCAGGCGCGCCTGCTCCAGATGGTTGCTGTAGAGGTGCGTGTCGCCCCCGGTCCAGACAAAATCCCCCGGCTCCAGATCGCACTGCTGCGCCATCATATGCACCAGCAGCGCATAGCTGGCGATATTAAACGGCAGGCCGAGGAACACATCGCAAGAGCGCTGGTAAAGCTGGCAAGAGAGTTTGCCGTCCGCGACGTAGAACTGGAAGAACGCGTGGCACGGCGCCAGCGCCATTTCGTCCAGCTCGCCGACGTTCCAGGCGGAAACGATAATCCGACGTGAATCGGGATCGTTTTTCAACTGCTCCAGCACCTTAGCCAGCTGGTCGATCTGACGACCGTCCGCCGCGCCCCAACTGCGCCACTGTTTGCCGTAGACCGGTCCGAGATCGCCATTTTCATCGGCCCACTCATCCCAGATCGAGACGTTGTTTTCTTTCAGATAAGCGATGTTGGTATCACCCTTCAGGAACCACAACAGTTCATGAATAATCGAGCGCAAATGGCAGCGCTTGGTGGTGACCAACGGAAAGCCTTCCTGCAAATTGAAACGCATCTGGTGGCCAAAAATCGACAGGGTGCCGGTTCCGGTGCGATCGTTTTTCGGCGTGCCCTCGTTCAGCACTTTGTCCATTAATGCCAGATACTGCTTCATTTTTGTTCACCTGTGTGTAGCTGCGGGCGACGACGGTACGCCCAAATCATCATGATGATGCCGGCCAGAATCATCGGAACCGACAAAATTTGCCCCATACTGATGCCGCTAAACAGCCCCAGCTGGGCGTCGGGCTGACGGAAAAACTCCACGATAATGCGGAATGCGCCGTAGCCGATCAGGAACAAGCCGGAAACGCTGCCCATCGGACGCGGCTTGCGAATAAACAGGTTGAGGATGGCAAACAGCACCACGCCTTCCAGCGCCAGTTCATACAGCTGTGAGGGATGACGCGGCAGCACGCCGTACGTTGCCAGCAGCGATTGCCACTCCGGGTGCGTAGCAACCAGCGCTACATCTTCACTGCGCGAGCCGGGAAACAGCATTGCCAGGGAGAAATCAGGCGCGACGCGGCCCCACAGTTCGCCATTAATAAAGTTGCCAAGACGGCCCGCGCCCAACCCGAACGGGATCAGCGGCGCAATAAAGTCAGCGACCTGGAAGAAGTGACGTTTGGTACGATGCGCAAACCACAGCATGACCACGATAACGCCGATTAATCCGCCGTGGAACGACATGCCGCCATCCCAGACTTTGAACAGGTAGAGCGGATTATCCAGGAACAGCGGCAGGTTATAAAACAGCACATAGCCGATACGGCCGCCCAGGAACACGCCAAGGAAGCCCGCATACAGCAGGTTTTCCACTTCCTCTTTTTTCCAGCCGCTACCGGGTTTGTTCGCACGGCGTACCGCCAGCCACATAGCAAAAATAAACCCGACCAAATACATCAGGCCATACCAGTGCAGGGAGATAGGTCCGATCGAGAAAATCACCGGATCGAATTGAGGGAAAGCCAGATAGCTATTCATCTTTCACCATTGATGTCATCCGTCCACAGGCTGGACGATGGATAGTTTACTCCTTGTACACCGCGTAATACGCAGCGCCTCTCAGCCAGGGAAAACCGGCCAGGCATGATAGCATAGCCGTTTTCTGAGGGATTCATCGAAATGTAAACGTGGATAAATGCTTAGCGTCCGCCGCGGATCAGCCCGCCCAAACCGCGTCGCTCCATAAAGGCGGCAACCTGATGTCGCACCTCGGTCGCCGTTTGCGCCTGCAGGCTGCGTTCCGCCAGCGCCAGCGCCTCTTCGTGGTCGATATGGCGCAGCAGATATTTCACGCGCGGCACGTTTTTGCCGTTCATGCTCAAATGGTGATAGCCCAACCCAATCAGCAGCGCCACGCACATCGGATCGCCCGCCATTTCACCGCACAAGCAGAGATCGATATGCGCTTCGCGCGCCGCTCTGGCAATAGACTTCAACGCCTTGAGCATCGCCGGATGCAGTGAATCGTACAGGTTAGCCACGCGGGTATTGTTGCGATCCACCGCCAGCAGATACTGCGTCAGGTCGTTGGTGCCAACCGAAACAAAGTCAACGCGTGAGGCCAGATGCGGGATCATAAACAGCATGGAAGGCACTTCGATCATAATGCCGATGCGCGGTTGCGGGATCGCGTAGCCGAGCATCTCTTCCACTTCTTTCCCGGCGCGCTCAATCAGGCGGCGCGCCTCGTCAATTTCTTCGATGCCGGTGATCATGGGCAACAAAATGCTGAGATTGCCGCTGGCGGCGTTGGCGCGCAGCATCGCCCGCACCTGCACCAGGAAAATCTCCGGCTGATCAAGCGTCAGGCGGATGCCGCGCCAGCCCAGACAAGGGTTCTCTTCGCTGATCGGCATATAGGGCAGCTGCTTGTCCGCGCCGATATCCAGCGTACGCAGCGTGACCGACTTATGCAGAAACAGCTGTAGCATGCCCTGATACTGCGCGACCTGCTCCTCTTCCGAGGGGAAGCCGTTTTGCAGCATAAACGGGATTTCAGTACGGTAGAGGCCGATGCCATCCACCCAGTTATCCATCGCCTGTTCATGCTCTGCGCTCAGGCCCGCGTTCAGCATCACCTGAATGCGCTCGCCGCTTTTCAGCCTGGCGAGCTGCTCAACGTCATCTTCCGCCAGCCGACTTAGCTCGTTTTCTTCGCTGACCAGCTGCTGATATTCCTGCACCAGCACTGGCTCAGGATCGATCAGCAGTTCGCCGCGATAGCCATCAACGATCAGTAAGCGCTTATTTAACAGCTCCGGCAGGATGTCCGCGCCCATCACCGTGGGAATGCCCATCGCCCGCACCAGGATCGCCGCATGGGAGTTGGCCGCGCCGTCACGCACCACCACGCCCGCCAGCCGCTCCTGCGGCAGCTCCGCCAGCGTGGTCGCCGTTAGCTCATCCGCCACCAGCACAAAGCGCTCCGGCCAGGCGTTAGTGCCTTGCAGCGTATCATCAAGGTGAAACAGCAGGCGCTGGCCCAGCACGCGCAGATCGCCCGCGCGTTCACGCAGGTAGTTATCCTGCAAACTGGCGAACTGGGCGGCGAATTTCTCGATCACCTTTTTCACCGCCCACTCCGCCACCGATCCGCTGTCGATCTCGGCAAACAGATCCTGTTTCAGCCGCGCGTCGGTTAACAGGTGGGAGTAGAGATCGAAAATCGCCGCGCTCTCTTTTTGCACGCTGGCGCTGAAGCGTTTGCTGTAGCGACGGAATTCGTTGCTGGCCTCGCTCATTGCCTGCGCCAGTCGCTCGCGCTCGCGCCCAACGTCCAGCGTCGAGGCGGCGGAAACATGCTCCAGCGAGGGCTGCGTGGTATCCACCCAGCCGGGCGCGACCGCCACGCCGGGCGCTGCCGCCAGCGCGCGTACGCGTTTTTGCCGGAAATGGCCAAACAGCTGGCTAACCTGAGATTGGGTAATCAGCGTGGCCAGCTGGGTGGCGAGCGTCACCAGGAAGGATTCTTCGCTTTCATCGAACTGGCGATGTTCGCGCTGTTGCACCACCAGCACGCCAAGCAGCTGGCGTCGGGTGATGATCGGCACGCCGAGGAACGAGCGGAAACGCTCTTCTTTAACCGACGGAATATATTTGAAGCTGGGGTGACTCTGCGCATCGGCCAGGTTGATCGGCTCCGCCAGCCGTCCAACCAACCCAACGATGCCTTGATCAAAGGCCAGCGTGACGATCTTGCCGCGCGGCTTTTTCAGTCCGCGCGTCGCCATCAGGTAATAGCAACGACGATCGTGATCGGCGAGATAAATGGAGCAGACTTCAGTTTCCATGGCAAAACAGATTTCGTTCACCAGGATCTCAAGCGCTTCTTCGAGGCGCGGTGCGCCCGCCACTTTCTCTACAATCTCACGCAACTGAGTCAGCATCATCAGCGTGGCTTAACCTCTTTTCCGTCGATAAGCAGGCGTATTGCGCTGCGTTGCACTCTCCTGCAATGGCATGACCACAGCGGCAAACTCTTTCATCACGCGGCGATAGACGTCGCGTTTAAAAGAGACGACCTGACGAACCGGATACCAAAAGCTGACCCAGCGCCAGCCGTCAAATTCCGGCGTGCTACTGGTTTGCATGTTGATATCGGCTTCATTGCTCATCAACTGCAGAAGAAACCACTTCTGTTTCTGGCCGATACATACCGGCTTTGTGTCCCAACGCACCAAACGTTTTGGCAACTTATAACGTAACCAGTTTCGGGTAGAGGCGAGCAGGCGCACATCTTTACGGTGCAAGCCGACTTCTTCAAAGAGTTCGCGGTACATGGCCTGTTCGGCGGTTTCTCCAGGATTAATGCCACCCTGAGGAAACTGCCAGGAGTGCTGTCCGAAACGCCGGGCCCACAATACCTGTCCCTGTCTGTTACAGATTACAATACCAACATTTGGGCGGTAGCCATCATCGTCGATCACGGGACTACCTCAAACTGAAATTCAGATGGTCTGATTGTTTCATACTCCTTACAGGCGGTAAACCACTGCTTGCGGCTGTGAATAACGCATAACAGGGGGATAACTCACAGTTTTCATCATAGTTATAAACAGCTAACGGCAGAAAAGGGCAATTTTATTCACTTTTTCTGTGGATAGCTTTGTGCAGAACATGGTAGCCGCGTGGGAAAAGCAGCAAAAGCAGCGGATTTCATTTGTCCGTTATAAATAGCTAACCTGTTTATTTTAAATAGATTAAGCGCATTATTAGCCGCATTTGCGCAGTCAATCGCACTGTTTATACCCGCAAGGATCCGCTACTGGTGAAAGATCGCCCACCGCTGATTTTATCCACAGAATATGCGATAAAGTTATGCACAAAACGGCTGCGCCCAGTAAAAATGGCCTGCGTCAAGGCTGTAAATGGAACCAGTACGGGGAAAAAAGCGAAGTTATCCCATGTTTCTGTGGATAACTGGGTGTAAGATCCTGTTCATTGCCGGTGACAATGTGGGTAAAACGCTCGCGTAATTCGATCCTGTCCAGGCGCGGCCAAATAAATTCTTAAGATTTATCATGCTATTATTCCCCGACTATTCTGCACGCCCACGTGCAGATAACCCACCTGTGCTGGGTGGCTATTTTTTGAACAGTTATTGAGAGTATTATGGATCCCTGTTTTCTCACCACGCCCCCGCCCGATGAGGCGACGTTACTGGCTCGCGCGCAGACGCTGGCTGGCTATACGCTGGATGAACTGGCGCAGCTGGCGGGCATCGCCACGCCAGCGGATTTACGTCGTGATAAAGGCTGGGTTGGCATGCTGCTGGAGATGCATCTTGGGGCCAGCGCGGGCAGCAAGCCCGAACGTGATTTCGCCCATCTTGGCGTGGAGCTGAAAACCATCCCGGTTGATGCCCAGGGCCGCCCGCTGGAAACCACCTTTGTTTGCGTGGCGCCGCTGACCGGCAATAGCGGCGTAACCTGGGAGAGCAGCCACGTACGCCATAAGCTGGCGCGGGTGTTGTGGATCCCGGTGGAAGGCGATCGGGCGATTCCTTTGGCAACGCGCCGCGTTGGCGCGCCGCTACTCTGGAGCCCGACGCCGCAGGAGGAGTCGCTGTTGCAACGCGACTGGGAAGAGCTTATGGATATGATCGTTCTGGGCCAGGTAGAGCGTATCACCGCCCGCCACGGCGAGGTGTTGCAGATCCGTCCGAAAGCGGCCAACAGTAAAGCCTTAACCGAAGGCATCGGCGAGCATGGGCAGCCGATTATGACGTTGCCACGCGGTTTTTACCTGAAGAAGAGCTTTACCGCCCCGCTGCTGGCGCGTCATTTTTTGCTGTAATCTTTTCCTGCTGGCGCTTTTTTCAGATTCCTGCGATTAATCCTGGGCAGCAAATATTTTATTACTACACTGTTTAGTTGTAATCACCACCCAGGAGAACAGAGTAAATGAAGCGGATAACCAGCGTGGCTGCCCTGACTATCGTGATGTTGTTAAGCGGCTGCAGCAGCAATTACGTGATGTCGACGAAAAATGGTCACATGATTATGACCGACGGCAAGCCGGAAATTGATAAGGAAACGGGGCTGGTTAAATATACCGATCAGGCCGGTAATGAAATGCAGATCAACGGTGATGAGATATCTTCCATCATTGAGCGCTAATCCGATATGAGCGCCGACCGTGCAGCATCCCTCGGCGCTTATCGTTAAATTGAACCGCAACTCTCCTCTTCCCCCTCTCCTCAGCGCCCGCTATAGTCGAAATGGCGCTTTAGAAATGGCAGCGCCTGCACTCTCCCCATAATGACAAAAGGAAGCCGGCAAATGCACTATCACCGTATCCCCCATAGTACGCTGGAAGTCAGCCAGCTGGGATTAGGAACCATGACGTTTGGTGAGCAAAATAGCGAAGCCGATGCCCATGCCCAGTTGGATTTAGCCGTTAATTGCGGCATTAACTTCATCGACACCGCGGAGATGTATCCCGTGCCGCCGCGCCCGGAAACCCAGGGACGCACCGAAAGCTATATCGGCAATTGGCTAAAAGCGCGCGGCAACCGTGACAAAATCGTGCTGGCCACCAAAGTCGCCGGGCCATCGCGCGGCAGTGACGCCGGTATTCGCCCGGCTCAGGTGCTGGATCGCAAAAATATTCGTGTGGCGCTGGATGCGAGCCTGAAGCGTTTGAACACCGACTATATCGATCTCTATCAGGTTCACTGGCCACAGCGTCAGACCAACTGTTTCGGCAAGCTGGGCTATCAGTATACCGATAGCAGCGTGCCGGTGACGTTGCTGGAGACGCTGGAGGCGCTGGCCGAGCAGGTGCGCGCCGGTAAGATTCGCTATATTGGCGTCTCGAATGAAACGCCGTGGGGCGTGATGCGTTATCTGCAGCTGGCGGAAAAGCATGAGCTGCCGCGTATTGTCTCGATCCAGAATCCCTATAGCCTGCTTAACCGTAGCTTTGAGGTGGGCCTGGCGGAAATTAGCCAGCATGAAGGCGTGGAGCTGCTGGCCTATTCCTGTCTCGCTTTCGGTACGCTTAGCGGTAAATATCTCAACGGCGCGCGTCCGGCTGGCGCACGCAACACGCTGTTCAGCCGCTTTACGCGTTACAGCAGTGAACAGTCGCAGCAGGCGATCGCGGAATATGTCGAGCTGGCACGCAGCCACGCGCTCGATCCGGCGCAGATGGCGCTGGCCTTTGTGCGCCAACAGCCTTTTGTCGCCAGCACGCTGCTGGGCGCGACCACGCTGGCGCAGCTGCAGAGCAATATCGATAGTTATCAGCTCACGCTCAGCAGCGAGCTGATAGAGCAGCTGGAAGCGATTCACCGTCGCTATACTTACCCCGCGCCGTAAAAAACAGCGCCGCCGTCAAAAGAGGGCGGCGCACAAGGTTACAGACGGCGGGTTGTCCGCCGTTATCTGCTATAACACGCGACGCTTTTGCGCCAGCTGCCAGCCCCAAAGCAGCGCGATGGCAAGCGTAAACAGCGCGCCAAAGCCCACTCCGGTGGCAACCGGCGGCGCGCCCAGACTAATCGCCAGCGAGTAGAGGCCCAGCATCAGCAGCATCGCGCTGTTCTCGCCCAGGTTCTGCACCGCAATGGCGTTACCCGCGCCGACCGTTTGTTTTCCGCGCTCCTGCAGCAGCGCATTAAGCGGCACCACAAAGAAACCGCCCAGCACGCCAATGACAATCAGCAAGGCGTAGGCGTTGATCTGCGTATGCTGTAGGGCAAAAAACACCACCGCCACGCCAATCAGCACGCCGGCGGGCATACAGCGCCCAACGGTTTTCAGCGTCACCAGCTTTGCCGCCGCCGCCGCGCCAAACACAATCCCAATCGCCACCATGGCATTGAGCAGCGTAGGCGTTTTGTTATCGGTGATGCCCAGCGCCACCGGCACCCACAGCACCAGCAAAAAGCGCAGCGTGACGCCAGCGCCCCAAAACAGGCTGGTGCCCACCAGCGAGAAACGCGTTTCGCCGTTGCGCCACAGCAGTTGCGCCGCCTGGAAAAAAGCGCGCGCCATCGCTCCCGGATGCCAGCTCTGACCAGGACGCGCCGCCTGCAGCTGTGGAATCAGCAGGTTCGCAGCCACCGCCAGCCCATAGGTCACCACACAGGCGATCAGCGCCGCCAGCAGGTTCCAGTCCGCCAGCACGCCGCCCGCCACCGATCCCAACAGGATCGCCGCAATCGTCGAGGCTTCCATCAGGCCGTTAGCTTTAACCAGCCGATCGCCGTCGGTGATTTCGCCCAGGATACCGTATTTGGCCGGTGAGTAAGCCGCCGCGCCGATCCCCACCAGCGCGTAACCCAGAAAAGGATTAAGCCCAAAGCAGATCACCAGCGCGCCCAACAGCTTCAGACCGTTTGCCAGCATCATCACGCGCCCTTTGGCAAAGCTATCCGCCAGCTGACCGACAAACGGGGCCAGCAGAATATAGGTGGCGACAAACACCATTTGCAGCACCGGCTGGCTCCAGTCGGGATAGCGCTGATTTTTCAGCACCGCCAGCGTGGCGAACAGCAGCGCATTATCGCCAAAAGCGGAGAAAAACTGCGCGCCGATCACCGCCAGCATGCCGCGCGACATTAATGAGGAGCTTTGAAGCGGGAGTTTCATTCTTCCACCATTTTCTTCAGTGTAACAAAGTCGGGCTTGCCGCTGCCCAGCAACGGCAGCTGTTGCAGGAAACGGATATCGCGCGGTATCGCCAGTTCTGCCGCGCCCAGTTCGCGCGCCGCCTGCTGGAGCGCATCGCGTTGCAATTCGCGGTCGGTGGTGAACAGCACCAGCGCTTCGCCGCGATTGCCGTCCGGCTTAATGGTGGCGGCGTGCTGTTTCTCCGGCGAGGCTTTCAGGGCGATCTGCTCGACCACCTCCAGAGAGACCATTTCACCGGCAATTTTGGCAAAGCGCTTCGCCCTGCCCTGAATCTCACAGAAGCCGCCTTCATCAAAGCTGACGATATCGCCGGTGTCGTACCAGCCTGGCTCCATCACGCCTTCGCCGTTGTCAGCCATCGGCGGCTCCAGCTCGCCTGGCCGTTCCACGCGCAGGTAGCCATTCATGATATTGGGCCCGCGCAGCTGTAGCCTTCCGCCCTGCTCAATGCCCGGCACCGACATCAGGCGGGAATCCATACCCGGCAGCAGACGGCCAACGGTATGCGGTTTTGCCGCCATCGGTACGTTAATCGCCACCACCGGCGCGCATTCGGTCACGCCATAGCCTTCAAGAATACGAATGCCGAAACGATCCTGATAAAGCTGGCGCACGCCTTCCTGCAGTTTCTCCGCACCGGCGACCACATAGCGCAGACGCGCAAAATCGTAAGGGTTCGCGAAGCGAGCATAGTTGCCGAGGAAGGTGGAGGTGCCAAACAGCACGGTGCAGTTACGGTCGTAGACCAGCTCCGGCACGATGCGATAGTGCAGCGGGCTGGGATATAAAAAGACCTGCGCGCCGGTAAAGAGCGGCGTAAACAGGCCAACCGTCAGGCCAAAGGCATGGAACAGCGGCAGCGAGGCCATAAAGCGATCGCGCGGGGTGAAATCGGCGACGGTACGAATCTGCTCGACGTTCGCCAGCAGGCTTTTGTGCGAATGCACCACCCCTTTCGGATTGCCTTCCGAGCCGGAGGTAAACAGCACCATCGCTGCGTCTTCTGCGCGCTGCGGCAGCATGGCGCGCCGGGGCACCAGCAGATGCGCCAGGATCCACAATTTATCGTTGCCGGTCAGGGTATCTTTCAAATCTTCCAGGAAGATCCACTTCACCTGCGGGATCCCCTGCGGCAGGTGCAACAGGTTGCCTTTCTCCAGAAACTGCCGTGAGGTAAAAACGGTTTTTATCTGTGCCGCGGCGACCGCGCTGCTCAGGCCGTTAACGCCAGCGGTATAGTTCAGCATGGCCGGAACGCGCGCGCGCAGCGTGGCACCGAAAATGGCGGCGGCAGTGACGGTGGTATTTGGCAGCAGCAGGCCGACATATTCCCCGGGCTGCGTGTAACGCTCCAGAATGCGCCCTACGCCCAGCGATTTTTTCAGCAGGCCGCTGTAGCTGTCTGGCGCAAAATTAATATCTTCAATGCAGCGCTTAAACCAGCCATAGCGAGTACGGGCGCTGAGCAACGCCTCGAACAGCGTCTCACGCGGACGCACCGCCATTCGCGCTTCCATCATAATATGATGCAGATGTTCGCCCGCCAGCGCACGACGATCGCGGGCGCGAGGCGCATCGGGCATCGGGATCAGCGTGGGCGGCAGCACCGTCAGCGTAATGCGCGGAAACAGACGCCGCTTAAAGACGCCGCCAAGACGGCCAAACGGCGTATATTCCGCCCCTTCGATGCGCATCGGCACCACGGTTGCCTGCGATTTTGCCGCCACGAAGCCCGCGCCGCTGTATACCTTCATCAGGGAACCGGTGATGGTAATGCGCCCTTCCGGGAAGATCACCACCGGTCGCCCTTCGTTCAACGTGCGCACCAGGTATTTCAACGACATCGGCCGCGTGGGGTCAAGCGGAACAAAATCCACCATCGGCTTCAGCAGCCGCATAAACCATTTATCGGTGATATCTGAATAGACGGCAAAAACCGGCTTTACCGGCAGAAACAGCGCCAGCAGCGCGCCGTCGAGAAACGAGGCGTGATTCGGCGCTATCAGCACCTTGTCTTTGCGCAGCCCGGAAAGATCGCCGCGCAGCTGCACGCGCCACAGCAGACGAAACAGAAAACGGAAAAAGGAAAAAAGCATGCCAGCTCCTTAGCAGCCGAAAAAACTGGCTATCACCATGCAGCAAAGGCACGCTGAACTCAACGCTGGCGGGTTAAAAAACCGCGCTGTTTCCGTTAGCGCGGTTTTCTTGCGGTTTAACGCGGCGCGCCGCTGACCAGCGCATCAGGGGCGATATTCATATGTTTCAGCACCGGTCCCATGATATTACCGAAGATCGGCGCGGCCACCGATCCGCCAAAGTGATCGCCTGCGGTGGGATGGTTAATCATCACCACCAGCGCCACCTGCGGATTGCTGGCCGGTGCGATGCCTGCGGTATAGTTAATGTAACCGCCATCATATTTGCCGCTGGCGCCCATCTTCTCCGCCGTACCGGTTTTGGTGGCTAACCGGTAACCCGGCACCGCGGCGCGGATCCCGGTGCCGCCCGGCAACACATCGCTCTCCAGCATATGCACCACGGTTTTTACCGTATCGGGATTAGCGACCTGTTTACCGATTACCGGCGGCGTCACTTTAGTGATGGAAAGCGGACGGTAAATGCCGTAGCTGCCCAGCGTGGCATATTCGCGGGCGATCTGCAGCGGCGTGACGCGTAATCCGTAGCCAAACGAGAACGTCGCACGTTCAATATCGGCCCAGCGCTGACGATGCAGTGGGAAATAGCCGACGCTTTCGCCAGTCAGCCCAAGACCGGTGGGTTTGCCGAGGCCGAAAGCGTGATAGGTATTCACCAGCGCTTCCGCCGGCATCGCCAGCGCAATGTGCGAAACGCCGATGTCGCTCGATTTTTGCAGAATGCCGGTCATGGTCAGGCGCGGCCAGTGGCCCACATCGCGGATCAGGTGGCCGTTAACGCGATACGGCGTGGTATCCAGCACGGAATCAGGCCGTACCAGGCCGCGCTCCAGCCCTTCCATCACCACTAACGGTTTTACCGTCGAGCCCGGTTCGAAGCTGTCATTGATCGCCACGTTACGCATTTGCGCCGGTGAGACATCCGCGTAGTTATTCGGGTTGAAAGAGGGATAAGAGGCCATACCCAGAATTTCGCCGGTATCGATCTTCACCAACACCGCCGCGCCGGAGTCCGCTTTATTCAACAGCACGCCATCGCGCAGTTTGCTGTAAAGGGTGTACTGATCGAACTTATCGATACTGAGTTGCACGGTAGGCGGCTGTTTCGGCGGCTGATAGTCGATCATCGCGATGATATTACCTTCGCGATCCTGGCGATATTTTTCCACGCCCGGCTGCCCCTGTAGCACTTTGTCGTAGCCTTTTTCCAGCCCGTTCAGGCCGCTATTATCTGCGCCGACAATGCCAATAAGCGGCGCTGCGGCCTCGCTCATGGGATAAAAACGGCTGTCGTTATAGACGCTGCTGATGCCTTTCAGATGCAGCTTGCTGATATCTTTGGCGATGCCCAGCTCGATTTTATGGCCCAGGTAAAGAAAGCGGCGATGCGGGTTAGCGGTAATTTGCTGCTGGATCTGTTCCGGGCGCTGGCTAAGGGCGCTGGCCAGATATTCCCATTTGGGGCTGGTGAAATCGGGATTGGCCTCCAGCACGCGCTGCGGATCGGCAATGATGTCGCGTGAAGGCACGCTCAGCGCCAGCGTTTCGCCATCGCGATCCAGCAAGGTGCCGCGGTTAGTGGGCAGCGTAACGGTACGTAGCGAACGCTGATCCGCTTCGTGTTCCAGCATCGGATGGTTAATTAACTGAAGATCGGCGACGCGAGCCAGCAGAACCGACAAACATCCCAGCACTCCCAGACAAATAAGGCGAAACCGAAAGGGGTTGAACGGCGCTTTGATCTGGTCTTTTCCAAGAAATTTTTGTATGCGCGGCATGGTCCATGACCTTAAAACGGGCAAAAAAAACCTGCGCATCTGCGCAGGTTGGTGTAATCAATAAACTTGTTGATGTTCACCCATCAATACCTCTGGGACGTAAAATGTACCAAGCGGCAGCGACGGACGGCTATCGATGATTCGCAACAGTTACCCGCAAAATGTAACCAGCTATGTGATTTATCAGCTATTTTGCAATGTTTGCCGCGCACGGATCTCCACCAGGCAGGACATGGCGTTTGGCCCCTGGGTCAAACGCGAGGTGCCAATATCCAGCGTCAACACATTCGGATTACCGGCGCGATCCCAGCTCTGCCAGGCACCGCCAAAGCCAGGATCGAACCAGGCGCCGGTTGAGATCACCGCCACGCCCGGCGTCAGGCCCTCGTTCAGCCGCAGCCCCGCCAGCATCATGCCACGGGCGTTAAATACCTCGATTTCATCGCCATCGCCGAGACCGCGCGCCGCTGCGTCCTGCGGATGCATCCACAGCGTTTCATGACCGGCGGTTTTGTTCGCCTGAACATCCGGCGTTGCATCAAGCTGGCTGTGCAGGCGATCGGCAGGCTGAATGGAAATCAGATGCAGCGGAAAACGCGTCGCCTGTTCGCTACCCAGCCACTCCTGCGGCGCACGCCATTCCGGGTGCCCCGCCATATCGTCCAGCTGATAATCCGCGATGCGCTGGCTGAAGAGTTCGATTTTCCCGCTGGGCGTTTTTAACGGGCTGGCCTGCGCATCGGCGCGAAAGTCGGCCATAAAAACGTAGTCGCGTTCGCTGGCTGGCACCTCGGCATAGCCACGCTGCCAGAATGTGTCAAAGGTCGGCCATTCCACGCCTTTACGCCGCTGCGCCTCGCCGCAATGCTGGTAAAGATGGGCGATCCACTGCATCTCATTACGGTTTTCGGTGAAACGCTCCCGGTAGCCGAGGCGTTCAGCGAGATCGGCAAAGATATCGAAGTCGTTACGCGCCTGATGCTGCGGCGCAATGGCCTGATGCATGGCGAAAACAAAGCGATCGCGCGAGGATCCGCCAATATCGTTACGCTCCAGGGTGGTGGTAACTGGCAATACGATATCGGCCATTTGTGCCGCTGGCGTCCAGACAATATCCTGCACAATAACCGTGTCCGGGCGCTGCCAGCCCTGCACCAGCCGGTTAAGCTGCTGATGATGATGGAACGGATTACCGCCCGCCCAGTGCATCAGATGAATATCGGGATAGCGGTGCGTTTTTCCCTGGAAAGCATAATTTTCGCCGGGTTGCAGCAGCATATCGCAGATGCGCGCCACCGGGATCGCCAGTCCAGCCGGGTTGGGGCCGGTAGGCAGCTGCGGCGCAGGCGTATCCAGCCGTGGGTTGCCCACGCTGTTCATTGAGCCATGACCAAACGAGAAGCCCGCGCCCGGCAGGCCAGGCTGCCCCAGCATGGCGGAGAGCGCAATCATCATCCAGTAAGGCTGTTCGCCGCGATGCGCGCGCTGTACTGCATAAGAACAGGTGATAAAGCTGCGTTTACCGATCAGCTGACGCGCCAGTTCGCTGATACGTTGCGCCGCGATGCCGGTGATGGCGCTGGCCCACTGCGGCGTTTTCGCTACGCCGTCGCTTTGTCCCAGCAGATAGTCCCGCAGCTGCGGATAACCGACGCAGTGGCTGTGCAGAAAGTCACGATCCGCCGCGCCGAGGCGCTCGATCTCATAGCCCAGCGCCAGCATCAGCGCGACATCGGTGTTGGGGCGAATCGCGATCCAGTCGGCATTCAGAAAGGCAGGACAATCGTCGCGCAGCGGGCTGACGTTGATGACGCGCGTGCCTTTGCGCGCCAGCTGTTCCAGCGCCGGTTTCAGGGTATGCTCGCCCGCCCCGCCCGACGCCACCTGGGAATTTTTCAGCGCGAGGCCGCCAAACGCCAGCACCACTTCCGCATGTTCAATCACGCTCGGCCAGTCGGTGACGCGACCGGTGAGCGGCATATAAGTGCCGATCACATAAGGCAGGAAAAATTGTGCCGATCCCCAGCTGTAGTTGCCCTGCTGATCCACGCCGCCACCGCCATTGAAGTAGAAGCGTCGTACCAGCGTGCGCGCATGGTTGACCCTTCCTGCCGAAGACCAGCCGTACGATCCGGTAAAGATGCCGCTGGCACCGTAACGCGCGCGGACGCGCTGGTTTTCTGCGGCAACCAGATCGAGCGCGGTTTCCCAATCCACGGCGACAAAATCTTCCCGTCCACGCAGCGTGCGATCGCTGTTTTCACGCGCTTTAAGCCAGGATCGCCGCACCATCGGCTGACGAATTCGCTTATCGGAATAGACCAGCTGCGGGATGCTTTGCAGCATCGGCGAGGGGTTGCTGTCAGCAAAAAAGGGTTCGCAACCAGTAAGTCGGCCATTTTCGGTTACGGCGGTAAACGCGCCCCAGTGGGCAAGGTGCGGTACTTTTTTGATCGTCATGGTGGGATGTGAATGCCAGCGAAAAGAACAGAGGGGCATGGTAGCTTTTCCCACTGGCAAAATAAAAGCGCAATATTCGGCGCGCTTTGCGACGAAGCTGGCATTCTGTGCGGTTGAACTTGCCACTCTTTTCCGCAACACTCTCAGTATGTGTAAACGTTTACCCCGGAAGGTTCTCTATTCATGGCTACGATAAAGGATGTCGCCAAACTGGCGGGTGTTTCTGTTGCTACCGTTTCGCGAGTTATCAATAACTCCCCCAAGGCCAGTGAGAATTCACGTCTGGCGGTGTTTAGCGCAATGGAGCAGCTGCAGTATCACCCGAATGCCAACGCGCGGGCGCTGGCTCAGCAGTCAACAGAAACCATTGGTTTGGTGGTTGGCGATGTTTCCGACCCTTTTTTCGGGGCGATGGTAAAGGCCGTTGACGAGATCGCCTGGCAAACCGGTAATTTTTTGCTGATTGGCAACGGTTACCACAACGAGGTGAAGGAGCGGCAGGCGATTGAACAGCTGATGCGGCATCGTTGCGCGGCGTTGGTGGTGCATGCCAAGAAGATCCCGGATGAGGAGCTGGAGAAACTGATGCAGCAGATGCCGGGCATGGTGTTGCTTAATCGTTCGCTGCCCGCTTTTCAGCAGCGCTGTATTGCGCTGGACGATCGCTATGGCGCGTGGCTGGCGACGCGCCATTTGATTCAGCAGGGTCACGATCAGATCGCTTATATCTGTTCCACGCATACGATTTCCGATGCCGAGGAGCGTTTGCAGGGTTATTACGATGCGTTGAGAGAGTACAGTTTGCCCTGTAACGATCGGCTGGTGGCGTTTGGCGAGCCGGATGAGGTGGGCGGCGAGCAGGCGATGACGGAGCTGTTAGGACGCGGCCGAAATTTTACTGCGGTGGCCTGTTATAACGATTCGATGGCGGCGGGCGCGTTAGCGGTGCTAAGCGATAACGGTATTCGCGTGCCGGAGGAGATGTCGTTAATGGGTTTTGATGATGTGTTGGTGTCGCGTTATGTGCGTCCGCGCCTGACGACGATTCGTTATCCGATTGTGACGATGGCGCAACAGGCCGCCGAACTGGCATTAGCGTTAGCGAATGGTCAGCCGCTACCGGAGGTGACGAATACGTTTAATCCAACGCTGGTGCGCAGGCATTCAGTGAGTTCACCCGGCTGAGGCTGAGGTGAAGGGCGGTTTGATGTGGATTAGCTTAAAGGTGGTTTGGTGCCGGTCAGTCGAGGGGTGGGCAGTTCCGGCGGGACGGCATAAACCCATCCCTGGGGCCTCCGCCCACGCCTTCCCTGGCGCGGGAGGCCCGCCTCCACTGCCCACCCCTCTCCTTCCCCCGGCTGTCCAGCTACCGTAACTTAACATCTCGAAAATAAGCTTAGAAAAGTAAAAACTACTGGTTATCTCTACCTTGCACCCGAGCGCCAGGATTAAATATTTAATCTGGACAAAAAGGTTTCCTCCTGAAAATCCTGATATATTCCATCAAATAAAAATAAGCAGCTGCCCTTTTCTACTATGCTAAATCCTTCATTACCGCATTCAATATAAACACCAACACAACCCTCTTTGATCCCTTCCAACCTGTACTCAGATATGTTAGTTATTTTTTTGCCAAGATAATTATTGAACTCAACAGCAGTTTCTACGGGATATGCAAACTCATCATCAATATCTTTGATATCCAACAGCATCGGCTCTGAATCTTCAACTGATAAGCGCAAAACACCTTCATCGATAGTTAATGACACCCAGCCAGAAGATGAAACATGGAAAAAGAATGCCAGCATCTGGCAAACCAATGCTTTCTCGATAAAAAAAGAACGGAATCTGAAACCTTTAAAATATTCATTAATCAACATATTAACCCTTTCCCAAAAAATCTTTGTGAAATTTTAGGGCTATTATTATCAGTTTCCTCTGCTACCAGCTACCCAGCGACTTTATAGTGGCCATTAACCAACTTTACAAGCTACTTTACTTTCCCAGCCTTCTATTTTAATAACTCAATATCATCAGGCAAAAACGTTAAAGCGCTCAACGCCCCCCTAAATCTCAGCAGATGGGATTACATCAACTAAGATTCTTTCAACGCATCCGATGCTTCCGCAATGACTTTTAAAAAATCATCCAAACTAAATTTCATGGCATTTTTCTCAGCTAAAATTCTGGCGTCGGCAAAAAACTCAACCTCAATATTATCAGGACCTTTATCTTTGTTTAATTGACAAAAAATTTGGTCTCTGAATGAAACCTCCACGGTGATTTCTTCATAATCAGAATCACTAAAAAAGGTTATTTCAAAATCGTCATCCATATCATTACCTCATCAACTTAGGATCTAAAAGACCAGAGAGCGACCCATCGGAGTTATAGCGCAAACCGCGCCCATCAGGTATTTTTAGATTGTAGAGTGGTTGGCAAAGTTATGAAAAATAGTTTTATCGTTTATATAAAGGGCGATATGGTGTTGGTCAGTCGAGGGAGCAAAAAGCAGGTATAGGTCTCCCCCCTTCCGCTTCGATAAGAAATCAACAAGTCTATTCATTTTTATCATTAAGCAATTTAACCCCTTGTGAAGATATACGATAATAATCCATACCGGCAGGGGTTCTGGGTATGATATCGATTAGACCTGCTTTAGATAGGTTATCTACAAGCTTTGCAACATTGCCAGCCCCAGCCATTTTTCGCTGGCTCAGAGCACGATCAAGGTTATACCAGGTCCAATTGACATCATCCCTTGAGGCCAGCAGCTTTAAAATATTCAGTTCTGTATTACTTACCATAATGGTGCATCCGGATGATAAAGTTTATCGCCAGTTATTCTATAGTCTTCGAGAGTGGCAGTATGTGTGTTATTCCACAATTCGTAAGCCTCAATGTTATCGCCAGGCCTTCCCGTTTCCCAACCTAAGTTACAGTAACGCTGAAATTCTCTGCATTCATAAGTATAGAAATTTAAATCTACCTGTTCTGGAGGGATTTCACCATCAGCGATTTTCTTTAATCTTGTCACCATAAATTCGTTTCCTGGGTCAGGATCAAAACGAGAGATATGTTTTTCTACAATAGTTATCCCTTCGTGAGTAATGGTTACCCCCTCAGTTGTTAGGTGTTCGATGGGACCACCAGCTTTTTCAGGATCAAATTGTCGTAATGTATAGGTGCCTTTAGCGCCAAATGCCTCCAGTTCATTTAAATCAGGAAACTTCATCCGTCCCATTGTCAAACCAGCGGCAACAGAAGCGCCAGCAATCAGCAGGCCTTTCGCCTGTTCAGACATCATCTGGTCGTAACCCGCAGGCGCATCGCCGCCGAGCTGCTGTGCAGCTTGCCTGAAGCCTTCAGGGTTTCTATTATAGATCCCGCCAGCCGCCAGAAGCCGTCCGGCAGCTTTGCTGTTAATGGTGCTCTGCGGAGCGGGTTGTTTAACGCCGGATGGACGACCGGGTAAAACGGTGGGACGTGGTTTACCGCCACGGCTGCTGTAGTCCCGACGAGCAACCGAGCGCTTATATTCCCGGATGACGTCCTGCGCCCCGCCGAAGTTAAATGCCCGCGGATCGCGGCAAATCAGCTCACCCTGTTCATCGATATAAAACAGCTCGCCTTTCGTCCCAGAAAAACCGCCCAGCATCACCACTTCGCCGCGATAGATCATATTTTTCAGCTTTTCCCGCTCGCGTGGTCCGTGCGGCGGCAGCTGATGGGTATAACCGTTAAAAGCGCGTTGCCGCATATTAATCAGCTGAAAACCGAAATGCATACGATCGTCAAACACATAGTTACTGTCGATTTTCGGCCAGGCAAAAACAGGCCTGATGATGTCTTGATATTTTTCCGGCGGAAGATCGTCGCGCGGCAGGTAATAAAGATCGTTTCCGGGCAGGCTGAAGCTCATACATCATATCCTTATGATGAAATTTATTGCATAACCCTTGCTGGGGACGGTTCGGATTAGAAAGATTAATTATTTTATCGTGGAGATATTTTTAGATTGTGGCGTTGTTCGCAAAATTATAACGAGTAGCTTTTATCGTTTATTTAAAGGGCGGTTTGGTGCTGGTGGCAAACAAACACCAAAGCCAGTGAGGCGGCGGCAAACAAACGCAGGAGTCAGTGAGGCGGCGGAGTAAAGCCTCCGCGTCAGGGATGACGCGGCGGAGGCCCCAGGGATGGGTTCACGCCGTCTTTACGCAGCGTCTGCCCGCCGCCGAATGGACTGCAATCACCGAAAACACCACCCAACCGCCGAACGAGCTGAAACCACCATAAACGCGATCCGCCGCCGAACGAACCACAGCCACCGTAAACGCAACCCGCCGCCGAACGAACTAAAACCCCTCCGCCGCGCTTATCACAACGCCTTGTGATACAAGCGAACCGCTACATCGGGATAATCCAACGCATCGCCAATATAGCGCCAGCCAAACCGCTCATAATAATCCGCGCACAGCGCATACAGATAAAGATCGGTAAAACCCTGGTCACGACACCAGCCTTCCGCATACGCCTGCAACGCCGCGCTCAGCCCGCTGCCGCGCGCGCTTTCATCAACGTATAACGCCGCCAGCCACGGAAAAAGATCCTGACGACTAATTAAATCACAACGCCAAACGCCCACCGTCCCTACCGGCCGATCGCCCTCCAGCGCCACAAACGTCTGCGGGAAATCTGCGCCGCGCACGCTACTCTCTATCACGCTGGCGAAAAAATTCTGGCTCTGCTCATCGCCAAACGCGCGCCACAGCCACGACACCAGCTGCGGCTGACAGTGCGGCACCTCAGACAAAGCAACAATACGCCAGCGGCTCATACCAGCTTCCCCTGAAAAATCGGCACTGATTCAAACAGATACCCATCGAAATCGGGCGCATCCGCATCCGACAGCTCCATCAGCGTATTCTTCACATTCTCCAGATGCTGCCACATCCCCTGCCAGGCACCCATCACATCGCGCCGCCGTAGCGCCGCCAGAATCGTCTGATGGTCGCTCAGCCACTTCAAACGGTAACTGCGCGTCTCAATATGCCTGCGCAGCTGCTGCCACAGCGGATTATTTTCATGATGCCGCCAGATACTTTTTACCGTATCCATCAGCATCTGATTCTGCGTCGCGCCGGCCAATAACAGATGAAACAAACGATCGTTATCCTGACTGGTATCATCCAGGGCGATGGCGCGCTGCTCCTGCTCCAGCGTACGACGCAGATTCTCAATATCCGCTTTGGTCGCCATGCGCGCAGCGAAAGCAGCAATATTACTCTCCAGCAATTGACGCGCCTGTAACATCTCAAACGGCCCCACATCACTGCGGAAAAACGCCTCTTCCTCATCGCTGCTGGCGCTGGGAATCCGCATCACATACACGCCCGAACTTTGCCGAATATCAACCGTGCCCTCCAGCTCCAGCATCAGCAACGCCTCGCGGACGATAGTTCGGCTCACGCCCCAGGTCTCAGCAAGATTACGCTCCGGCGGCAGTCGTGAGCCAACCGGATAGAGCCCGGCAACGATCTGCTGGCGCAAATGCTCGCCAATTTCCTGATATTGCTTTCTCTCTTGCGGCGCTGCGCCCTTATCCACTTCATCACCCTTCGCCCGTTGACCACGCCATCCCGTAGCGCCTGATTAAACGGTAACAACAGATGGCAACACCCGGCTAGTTTATCAAAGCCAGCGCCTGATCGAGTACCTTTGCACCATTTAACGTGCCATACGCCAGCGTATCGATCACCGCCAGCGGAACCCGATGAGGCTCGGTCAGCTTACGGTTTTCCTCCAGCTTAAAACGCACCTGCGGTCCCAGCAGCACCACGGCCACCTCACCGGCATGGTTTTCCAGCTCCTCGCGCAAATTTTGCTCCGGAATAGCGTAAATTTCATAGCTCAGGCCACGCGCCGCCGCCTCTTTCTCCATGCGCGTTACCACCATTGATGTTGACATGCCTGCCGCGCAGGCCAGTACGATACGTTTCATTTGCCGCTCCTTACCTGGGTTGATCGTTCAGCGTCAGGGTCAGCTGGCCGCTGGCGCGCAGCTGGCGAAACCAGTGCGCTGATTTCTTCATGCGCCGCTGGCGCTGATGGTCTAAATCGATTTCAATCAGGCCATAGCGATTTTTAAAGGCGTTCATCGGCGAAACGTTATCGGTAAACGCCCACAGCATATAACCCTGACAGTTACTGCCCGCTTCGCGCGCCAGCAGCGCCTGATACAGGTGCTCGGCGATAAAAGCGATGCGGTAATCATCCTGAATCTCGCCCTGCGTATCGCGAAAGCGCGCTTCGTTCTCAATACCCATGCCGTTCTCGGCAATAAACCACGGGAAATTGTCATACTCATCGCGCATGCGCCGGGCGATATCCGCCACGATGCGCGGCTCAATCTCCCAGCCGCGCGACGGGTTCATGCGCCGTCCCGGCAGCTCAAAATGGTCATAGTAATAAGCGGGATGAAACGGCGTCTCCGCATGCCAGGCGCGCGACGGCGCTTTAACCCGATGCGGATAATAGAGATTCAGCCCGACTTCATCGACGCGCTGCGCGGCAATCAGCGCTAAATCTTCCTCGCTGTATTCCCACGCCACCTGATGCTGCGCTAACAGCTGCAACAGCGCTGGCGGATATTCCCCTCTGATCGCCGGATCGAGAAACACCCGGTTATAGAACAGGTCATACATCTCTGCGGCTTTTTGGTCGTGCGGCGCGCTGGAGCGCGGCCAGGTCACTTCCGGGTTCAAAATCGTACCGATGGTGCCCGCCCAACCACCGGCGCGAAACAGCGCCACCACCCGCGCGGTAGCCAGGTTTTTATGGTGATTCCACTGCATCCAGGTGCCGGTGCTTTGGTGGTAAGGCCAGCGCAGCGCGTCGAGGTAGAGGCGGGTTTGCACCACAATCGGTTCGTTAAATACAAACCAGCGCTTCACCCGATGGGCATAGCGGGCAAACACTTTCTCCGCATAGCGGACAAACAGGTCCACCACCTTTTTCGCGCCCCAGCCGCCATATTTCTCCAGCAGGACCGCCGGTAATTCGTAATGCTCCAGGCAGAGCATCGGCTCAATATTGTTGGCCGCCATCTCATCCAACAGGCGGTCGTAGTAGCTGGCATACTCTTCATCCACTTCCGCCGTTTCGTAATTCAGCAGAAAGCGCGACCAGTTAATCGATGTGCGGTAGTGCGTTAATCCGCAGGCTTTCATTAACGCCACATCTTCCTGATAACGATTGATAAAATCAGTTGCCACCGCCGGGCCGTAGCCGTTATGCCAGACATGACGATCCTGCTGATACCAGGCGTCCAGATAAGAGTCCTGCCCCGCCTTTTTGCCATGCCAGCCTTCGGTTTGCCAGGCGGAAGCCGCCGCGCCCAGAATAAAATCGGGCGGAATATCAATGGTGACTTTGCTCATTTCTACTCCTTAAGGCTGCGCCAGTTCCGGCTGCTGTAGGGCTTTCGCCTCAGCGGCTTCGGCACGACGCGCGGCGATTTTCACAAACGGCAGATAGATCAGCACTGAAACCACAATGCACACCAGCTGGGTAACCACCGCGCCCATTGAACCGGCGGTAGAAAGCCAGGCGTTAATGATTGGCGGCGTGGTCCAGGGCACCATCACCACCGCTTTCCCGGCAAAGCCCATCAGCGTGGCAAAATAGCCAATGGTGCCGGTTACCAGCGGGGTAATAATGAACGGGATCGCCAGAATCGGGTTCAGCATAATCGGCATGCCGAAAATCACCGGCTCGTTGATATTAAACAGCCCCGGCCCAAACGAAAGCTTGGCGATTTCCCGCATCTCTTTGCGTTTGGTCGCCAGCATTACCGCCGTCAACAGGCCGATGGTTAATCCTGAGCCGCCGATGCTCATATAGACATCCCAAAACGGCATGGTGATGATATTCGGCGCTTCGATTCCCTGCTCAAAGGCGTTCATATTCACCAGAATCGCCCCCAGCAGCAGCGGCTCGCGGATCGGTTTAATCATCTGATTGCCATGAATGCCGATTACCCAGAACAGCTGGGCGACAAACATCAGCAGCAAAATGCCCCACAGGCTCTGCACCACCGATTCCAGCGGCTGCTGCACCACGCGGTAGACCGCGTCGTAGAGGTACATGCCGCTGACCTGATGGAAAATAAAACCGAAAGTGGCAATAGCCGACACGGTAATGATCGCCGGGATCAGCGCGGAAAAAGAGGCCGAAACGTTTGGCGGTACGGTATCGGGCATTTTGATTTTTAGCCGTTCGACATTTTCCAGCCGACAGTAAATCTCTACCGATAAGATGGCGATAAACATGCCGAGAAACAGGCTTTTGGTGTCGGAAAACTGTTTCGCCAGCACATCCGTCACCAGCCGCATCTGCCCATCAACCATCATTTCCAGCGTGGTGGGCGTAACGGCGATAAAGCAGATCACCGCCAGCAGGCCAGGAAACAGCGTTCTGATGCCGTTGATTCTGCCCAGCTCAATGCCGATTAAAAATACCGCGCCGATATTCAGAAAGCTCAGCGTGGCATAGTTAATACTGGTGGTGATCGGTTTGAGTTCGGCAAGGAAAGCGAGCGCCTGAAAACTGGCGAGACCGTTTTTCGCATCCAGCACCATATTTGAAATCAGCACCGAAAACGCGCCGACGATAATCACCGGCATCAGGGTAATAAAAGAGGCTTTGATCGCCATAATGTAGCGATAGCTGTTAAAGCGCGTGGCGAAGCTCCCCAGCGAGTCAATCAATCGATCCTGTAGAGACATAAGCAACCCCTCAGGGTAAATGAGTAATCGTCCTGGTGTGACAACCCAACCCTTCCCTGATATGGCATACCAAAATTAGCGGAATCGGCGCTTTTTTCTGTGAGCTTTAGCGCAGTTCGCTTATTTGGTATTCCAATAAGATGATTAACTCAAATCTGGTATACCAATAGTTGGGGTGAGTATGGATTTTGAACAAATCGTTATGGAATTGCTGATTAACGCTGGCGAAGCGCGATCGCACGCGATGAGCGCCATTCAATCAGCCCGTAAGCGTGAATGGCAGCAGGCGGACGAAGCGCTGGCCGCCTCGGCGGAAGCCTCTAAAGCGGCGCATCGTATTCAAACGCAGCTGATCGGTGCTGATGAGGGTGAAGGGAAACTGCCGGTGACCTTGATCCTGGTACATGCGCAGGATCATCTGATGAATGCCATGCTGTGCCGGGATTTGGCAGAAGAGATTGTGCTGCTGCGTAAAGAGCTGCTGGCCTGAATCGCCGCCGTTCCTGTAACGCAGCAGGAACGGCGGGCGGATTATTGCTCCAGCGCCAGCAATTCTTCAATGGTCTGGCGACGGCGAATTTCACGCGCCGCGCCGCCATCAAACAGCACTTCCGGGATCAGCGGGCGGCTGTTGTAATTGGATGACATGGAGGCGCCATATGCGCCGGTATCGTGGAACACCAGATAATCGCCTGGCGCCGTTACCGGAAGCAGACGCGTTTCAACCTGTCCGCCTTCCAGCTGGGTAAACACGTCGCCCGATTCGCATAGCGGCCCCGCCACTACCGTTTCGCGTTGCTCTCTCTGCGCGGCAGCGTTATCTGCTGCAAGCAGCGAAATATGATGATAGCTGCCGTACATCGACGGGCGCATTAAATCGCTGAAGCCCGCATCCACCAACACAAAGTGGCGGCTGCCCATCTCTTTTACCGCCCGTACCTGCGCCACCAGCACGCCCGCTTCCGCCGCCAGAAAGCGTCCCGGCTCGATCTCTAATTTCACCGCATGGCCCAGATGTGCGGCAATACGTTGGCGCGCGTTATGCCACAGGCTGAAATAGTGTTGCGTATCGATCGCCTCTTCGCCGTAACGATAGGGAATCGACAGGCCGCCGCCAGCAGAGATGGCGCTAATATCACAACCCAGCGCGATCACCTGGCTGACCATGGCATCGCATACCTGTTCCAGATGGGCATAATCGACCCCCGAACCGATATGCATATGAATACCGACCAATTGCAGGTTGTATTGATCGATAGCCTGTAGCGCCTGCGGCAAATCATCATGCCAGATGCCGTGCTTGCTGTTTTCGCCGCCGGTATTGGTTTTTTGACTGTGCCCGTGACCAAAGCCCGGATTCACGCGCAGCCAGACCGGATGGCCGGGCGCACGTTCGCCCAGCTGATGCAGCATATCCACCGATCCGGCATTAACCGGAATGCGTAGCTCGGCGATGCGCGCCAGCGTCGGTTTATCCAGCAGGTCGGCGGTAAACACGATCTCATCGCCGCCCGCCACATAGCCCGCCGCCAGCGCACGCTCGATTTCGCCCAGCGAAACCGAATCCACTTTCACCCCTGCTTCACGCATCAGACGCAAAATATGAATATTCGAGCAGGCTTTTTGCGCAAAGCGCACCACGTCAAACTGCTGTAGCTGGGCGATGCGCTGGCGAATAATATCGGCATCGTAGGCCCAGAACGGGCCATCATAGCGTTCAGTCAGCGGCAGCAGGTTAGCGGCGTTCAGGGCGGTATCAGAATGGTTAAGCGGGCGCGGCATCAGGATTCTCCTTACTCTTTTGCCTATTACGCCATAGCGCGCTTCATGTGAAAAATATCTGTTTCTGCGCAGTCTATGCAAATATGATATGGCTTTGGTTTCCGGAGCAGTTATGGCTAACGTCACCCATCGGCATATTGAGATCTTTCACGCAGTGATGACCAGCGGCAATTTAACCGCCGCCGCCGAACTGCTGCACACCTCGCAGCCAACCGTTAGCCGCGAGCTGGCCCGCTTTGAAAAGCTGACCGGCCTTAATCTGTTTGAGCGCGTGCGTGGTCGCCTGCAACCCACCGTTCAGGGGCTGCGCCTGTTTGAAGAGGTTCAGCGCTCCTGGTACGGCCTCGATCGCATTATCAGCGCGGCGGAAGGGCTGCGTCAGTTCCGCCAGGGCGAACTTTCGATCGCCTGCCTGCCGGTTTTTTCCCAGTCGCTGTTGCCGCCGCTTTGCCAGCCTTTTCTGCAACACTATCCCGATCTCAGCCTGAATATCATCCCGCAGGAGTCACCACTGCTGGAAGAGTGGCTGTCAGCGCAGCGCCACGATCTCGGCCTGACCGAAACCCACGTCACACCCGCCGGGACGGAACGTATTGAGCTGTTAACGCTGAATGAGGTGTGCGTGTTGCCCGCCGGGCATCCGTTAGCATCACGCAGGCAGCTAACGCCGCAGGACTTTGCCGGTGAAAGCTATATCAGCCTGTCGCGCAGCGATAGCTATCGGCAGCTGCTGGACGCGCTGTTTCATGAGCAAAATGTGCAGCGCAGAATGGTGATGGAAACGCATAGCGCGGCGTCGGTATGCGCCATGGTGCGGGCTGGCGTCGGCATATCGGTCGTGAATCCGCTGACGGCGCTTGATTATGCCGCCAGCGGCGTGGTGATTCGGCGGTTTAGCGTTGAGGTGCCTTTTACCGTCAGTCTGATTCGTCCGCTGCATCGTCCGGCTTCGGCGCTGGTGAGCGCGTTTAGCCAGCATCTTCAGCACGAGGCGGCGCAGTTTCGGGTTAAATTGAATGCCCTGCTTGATTAATCCGGCCGCACGCGGGTTAACTTAACAGCAGCAGGCAGGATAAATCGTCCCCGTTGTTTATTTCATTAATGGCTTGATCCAGCTTATCCTCCATTGAAGCAGAGTGACTGATATATTGATAATAGTCAGCAACCAGTTCAATGACGTCGTCTGGCGTAATTTCCTGATGGAACGATTTCACCGCGAGTGAAAATTTCACAAAGAAATAATCCATTACGATACGGTAGAACTTTCTCATGATAAGCGAAAAATCATCACCGGGAAACCAGCTGGTATAAAGGTGATAAAGCAGATAATTACGCATCACATACGGCTCTTTCAGGCATGAAGTAGCACAAAGCTGCTGCCATTGCTGATTAAGTTTAGTAAATTTTTGTTGTAGTTCGGTGATATTACTCGCTTCTTCATGCAAATAATCCGCAAGAAATTCATAATTACCGCGCAGTGACTTATTGCGTACAGTGGTATTAATATGATCTTTGAAGATCGCCATTACTGCGCGAAGTTTTAATAATGCAGACTGCTCGCTGACGCCGCTATGCGTGTCCATTTCACCGCTATTCAGTGCCGCGAGTAATGATTCGTAGAAGGCTTCCGCTTCAGTGAGTCGTTCCGCCAAATCAAAATCGATACGTTGCAGATATAAAATAAACTGGGCCAGCGCAAGTAAATTGGCCTCAATGCTGCTGCCTTGTGCAGCGATCAGGTTCCAGGCGAACAGATGAATAAGCTGTTTTTTTTGCCCCAAATCATGCGAGTAAAACTGTTTGTTTTTGGCAGGCGAGGCGAGCAGATTGGTTTCTTCATGCTGTAGCATACTGTCTGGATCGAACAGAACCAGCCGTGCGACTTCTGAGCAAGACATCGACATATTATGGCGTGCCTGATCGTTCCAGACTTTCATTTGGCGGGGATAGCGAGCGCAGGTTCTGGAGAGGGCATTACCGCCCATGACTTGATGAATTTTACACAGTTTTTCTTCAGTAAAAAAAGGACATGTTCCCTTTTCGTTAAACTCAATAATGGAATATTTATTTTTACCTTCCCTGGTTTTTACAAAATACTTATTAGAGATATCTCTTATCTCTTTATTAGACGAGTTAATATATTTTCCGTGTGTTTTCTTATCTATGTAAATAACCCATCCCTGGCAGCAATGATTTAAACAGGCCGCCCCCACGCATTGGAATTTTTTATAAAAGTTTGGGGTAATGACTTTGTGTATCTTCATAGATTAACACTCTTGTATAAAACCGATAAGGTAACACGAAGTGTTGACAACCCAATGCGATATAAGCGCACACTTTAGCGTGCAATTAGTCATACCGCCTTTAAGTAACCATAGCGGGCGATATAAGATATTAAGGCTGGCGCTTTATATATTGCTGGCTGCCCCACAGGCAGCAACAGGCATCCGGAAACGACATAACGGGCTGGCATAAAAGAGGCGTTAACGATTGCATCGGCGGCACATCTTATGCCGCCGATGCGTTACTACATGACTAAATTAAGCGCGCGCGGGCTGCGTTTCGCCGCCCGCTTTACGGAAAGTGATCAGGCAGACAACCAGGCCAACCGCA
Source organism: Mixta sp. BE291 (assembly GCF_031457955.1). NCBI lineage: Bacteria > Pseudomonadati > Pseudomonadota > Gammaproteobacteria > Enterobacterales > Erwiniaceae > Mixta > Mixta sp. BE291. The sequence goes on from NZ_JAVDXN010000006.1 coordinate 142,082, forward strand.
GCCAACACTGCGGCCGCCACCGGCACGGCGGTCAGGCCGTAGCCGCCCTCAATCACTGCCCCGCCAACCCAGGCGCCCAACGCATTACCGACGTTAAATGCCGAAATATTCAGCGTGGAAACCAGGTTCGGTGCATCTTTGCCGTGGCGCACTACGTTAATTTGCAGGCCCGGCACGGTGGCAAAGGTCGCCATCGCCCACAGAAACAGGGTGATCTCCGCCAGCCAAAGCCCGTGGCTGGTCCAGCTAAAGGCCAGAGAGAAGATCGCAATCAGCGCAAAGCTCAGAATCAGGCTGAAGGACACTTTCCAGTCCGCCAGCTTGCCGCCGATGATATTGCCTACCGTCAGGCCCGCGCCAATCAGAAACAGCGTCCAGCTTACGCCACGATTGCTGATGCCGGTCACCTGTAACAGCAGCGGAGCGATGTAGCTAAACAGGGCGAACATCGCCGCCGCAAAACAGACCGTCATCAGTAGCGACAGCCAGAGCTTGCCGTTTGCCAGCGCGCTAATTTCACTGCCGAGGTGTACCGGCTTCTCATCTTTATTGGTCGGCAGGCTGACAATCAGCGCCACAAAGGCCAGTATGCCGATCACCGCTACGCCCCAGAAGGTCGCGCGCCAGCCAAACAGCTGACCAAACCAGGTACCGAGCGGCACGCCCAGTACGTTAGCCAGCGTCAGGCCGGTAAACATCAGCGCAACCGCCGAGGCCTGACGATTAGGCGCAACCAGGCTGGCGGCAACCACCGAGCCGATACCAAAGAAAGCGCCATGGCACAGCGCGGTGACAATACGCGCCAGCATCAGCAGGTTATAGCTGTATGCCAGGGCGCACAGCACGTTGCCGATAATAAAAATCGACATCAGCAGGATCAACGTACGTTTACGCGGCAGGCGCGCGGTCAGCAACGCCATCACCGGTGCGCCAATCGCCACGCCCAGCGCATAGCCGCTAATCAGCCAGCCAGCGGAAGGGATCGAAACACGCAGATCGCCCGCCACCTCCGGCAGTAATCCCATAATAACGAACTCCGTGGTACCAATGGCGAACGCACTCAGCGCCAACGCCAGTAGTGAAACAGGCATAACATTCTCCAGAAAACGATAATTGCAGACTCCAGGCAGGCCGCTGCCGGACAGCGGATTGAATGACGCGTTGTGATGTTGCATCTGTTTATTGCGTCACTGCGGTTATTAAAGCACAGCGTTAATGTGACAAACACCCCAAAACGCACAAGGGATTATTGCGCCATTCGCAATAATCTTGTGGACACCTTTGGCGCGCAAAACATCTTCTTTAAGAGTATTCCTTTATCTTTACTTAACAATTAGCCGGGTAATTTTGTTAAAGTTTGCTTTCGCGCTGGCGCAACGGCGCTAAATAGCGTGCGATAACGCTTTCCAGGGGATAAACCAGGCATTAAAGAAAGCAAGGCCGCTGCCGATATCTTTATAAGGGATTAACAGCGCTTAATAATCAATATCGGAGAGTCGCCATGCGCAAGATGTGCGCCCTGCTGGCGTTGAGTTTGACTGGCTGTTCGGTCGGTCATTATGAATACAGCAAAGAAGCCCAGCGGCGCGTTGATATGACCGTCACCGGTATCCCCACGGTATTGGGGCTGGGCACGCTCGGTACCACCATTCCATTGACGGCGGACTATAGCCTGACCGCTGCCCATGTGGCGAAGTTCTCTTTATATAAAGTTAAGGCCTGGCATCCTGCCTGCGATCTGGCGATTGTTTACCATAAAAACGATGAGCAAAATCTGCCGCCGCGCTTTCGTAATGGTTTTATGGGCGATCGGGTAAACCTGTACGGCTATAGTTTTTATACCGCGATGCCGGTCGCTTCATCTGGCAAGAATCTGGTTAACAGCAGCCTGCTAAACAGCTGGAATAAGCAGAGCTGTGTGGTGGTGGCCGCAGATGCTGGCGTGGTTCAGGGAATGTCCGGCGGCGCGGTGTATAACGCGTCGGATGATACGCTGGCCGGTGTGATTGTCGGCTATAGCGCTGAGATTAATGATAAGCAAAGCGGCAAAACGCTGTATAAGGATGCCGCGCTCTATGTTCCTTATTCTCAATTCTCCGCCTGGCTGACCAACGCGCTAAAATCGTAAGCGCATAGTGCTTCGCCTGATAAATAAACAGCCCGTCGTTTATGACTTATCGGGCAGGCCACTATGCGGGCCGAATGATTGTAACGGTGGGTTATGCCAGCGATCTTTTCGGGTCGCTTCATATTCAGGGTTGAGCGGATAATGAATACGGTTTTCCTCTTTATTCGCCTCGCCTATTACTAATAATCTTACTTCCGCTGTCCCATTATTTATAAAAGTATGACAAATACCGCTTCCTGCGGGAAAGGCCACGGCATCGCCCGGTTGTAAAGCATGCAGCTCACCGTTAATCCAGGCATCAGGATGTCCTTCCAGCACATAGACAAATTCTTCTTCCGCGCTTTCAGCATGCGGATAAGAAAGACGACGTCCTGGCAGCAGGCGCTCATGATGAATGCCAATACGCGTTAACCCCAGCGCCCGCCCTAAAGGCGCACCAATGCCCATATGTTCATGACTATCGCCATAATGCGCTTCATCTGGCTCTTCCAGTTCCTGCCAGTGACGAATAAAACCGGGACGCGCTTTGGGCTGCATGTTATTGCCTCTTTCCAGAAAGGATCGTTTGAGCATGGCAAAGGAACGAGACAATCTCAAGCAAGGGGGAATCGAAAGCGGTGGCTGTGAGGTTGAAATAAAAAGGGGTGCCTGAGCGCCCCTTTTTTACCACGTTACGTCATTATTTCGTGTTCGGACGCAGCGCCGGGAACAGGATAACGTCGCGAATGGTATGGCTGTTGGTGAACAGCATCACCATACGGTCGATACCAATGCCAAGACCCGCGGTCGGCGGCAGGCCGTGCTCCAGCGCGGTGACGTAATCTTCATCGAAGAACATCGCTTCATCATCACCGGCATCTTTCGCTGCTACCTGCTGGCGGAAACGATCAACCTGATCTTCCGCGTCGTTCAGCTCGGAGAAGCCGTTACCGATTTCACGACCGCCAATAAAGAACTCGAAACGATCGGTGATTTCCGGGTTGGTGTCGTTACGACGCGCCAGCGGAGAGACTTCGGCCGGATACTCGGTAATAAAGGTCGGCTGAATCAGATGGCTTTCCGCCGTCTCTTCGAAAATTTCAGTAACAACGCGACCAAGGCCCCAGCTTTTCTCAACTTTGATGCCCAGCGAACGTGCAATCGCCACGGCTTTGTCAAAGTCTTGCAGATCGGCCAGGTCGGTTTCCGGGCGATATTTCTGAATCGCTTCGGTCATGGTCAGTTTGGCAAACGGCTTGCCGAAATCAAAGGTCTGCTCGCCGTACGCCACTTCGGTGGTGCCCAGCACATCCTGCGCCAGCGTACGGAACAGGCTTTCCGTGAGTTCGATCAGATCCTTGTAATCCGCATAAGCCATATAGAGTTCCATCATAGTGAACTCAGGGTTATGGCGCGGCGAGATGCCTTCATTACGGAAGTTACGGTTGATTTCAAACACGCGATCGAAGCCGCCAACCACCAGACGTTTCAGATAGAGTTCCGGCGCGATACGCAGGTACATATCGATGTCGAGCGCATTGTGATGGGTGATAAACGGACGGGCAGAGGCACCGCCGGGGATCACCTGCATCATCGGGGTTTCCACTTCCATAAAGTCGCGGCCAACCATGAACTGGCGGATACCGGCCATGATCTGCGAGCGAATGCGGAAGGTGTTACGCGACTCTTCATTGGCAATCAGATCAAGGTAGCGCTGACGATAGCGGGTTTCCTGATCGGCCAGGCCATGGAATTTATCCGGCAGCGGGCGCAGCGCTTTGGTCAGCAGACGCAGCTCGGTGCAGTGAATAGAGAGTTCGCCGGTTTTGGTTTTGAACAGTTTGCCGCGCGCGCCGAGGATGTCGCCCAGGTCCCACTTTTTAAACTGTTCGTTATAGATGCCTTCCGCCAGGTCGTCACGGGCAACGTAGAGCTGGATGCGGCCGCCAACATCCTGCAGCGTAACAAAAGAGGCTTTACCCATGATACGGCGCGTCATCATACGCCCCGCCACGCTGACTTCGATATTCAGCGCTTCCAGCTCTTCATTTTCTTTGTCACCGTACTGCGCGTGCAGCTGGTCGGCGATGCTGTCGCGGCGGAAGTCGTTCGGAAACGCCACGCCCTGTTCACGCAGCGCGCTGAGCTTTTCACGACGCGCTTTCAGTTCGTTGTTAAGTTCAAGCGCGGCATCAGCGCCCTGCGGTTGTTGTTCAGACATGTCGGTTCCTTATAGCCCTGCTTTCAAACTTGCTTCAATGAAACGATCCAGATCGCCGTCCAGCACCGCCTGGGTGTTACGCGTCTCTACGCCGGTGCGCAGATCTTTGATGCGTGAATCATCCAGCACGTATGAGCGGATCTGGCTGCCCCAGCCAATATCAGATTTGTTGTCTTCCAGCGCCTGTTTCTCAGCATTTTTCTTTTGCATTTCCAGTTCATAAAGCTTGGCTTTCATCTGCTTCATGGCCTGATCTTTGTTTTTATGCTGAGAGCGATCGTTCTGGCATTGCGTGACGGTGCCAGTAGGAATGTGGGTGATACGTACCGCGGATTCCGTACGGTTTACGTGCTGACCGCCTGCGCCGGATGCGCGATAGACGTCGATACGCAGGTCCGCCGGGTTGATGTCGATGTCGATGTCATCATCCACTTCCGGGTAAACGAAGGCGGAGCTGAAGGAAGTATGACGACGGCCGCCGGAGTCGAACGGGCTTTTACGCACCAGGCGATGAACGCCGGTTTCGGTACGCAGCCAGCCGAAGGCGTATTCGCCTGCGATGCGGATGGTAGCGGATTTGACGCCTGCGACTTCGCCGTCGGAGACTTCGATGACTTCAGTTTTGAAGCCTTTATCTTCTGCCCAGCGCAGATACATACGCAGCAGCATGCTGGCCCAGTCCTGCGCTTCCGTACCGCCGGATCCTGCCTGGAGGTCGATGTAGCAGTCGGCGCTGTCATATTCGCCGGAGAACATGCGGCGGAATTCCAGCTCACCCAGCTTTTTATCAAGGGTGTCGAGTTCGGCAATGGCTTCGTTAAAGGTTTCTTCGTCATCCGCTTCAACGGCCAATTCCAGCAGGCCTGCGACATCTTCCAGGCCCTGAGCCATTTGGTCGAGGGTGTCGACGATGGCTTCCAGCGCGGAGCGTTCTTTACCCAGCGCCTGAGCGCGTTCAGGTTCGTTCCAGACGTCGGGTTGTTCGAGTTCGGCGTTTACTTCTTCGAGGCGTTCTTTCTTGGCATCGTAGTCAAAGATACCCCCTAAGAACGTCGCTGCGCTCGGTGAGGTCCTGGATACGATTTTTGACCGGATTGATTTCAAACATGGCTTTAGGATCTTTTAAGAAGTGGCATGAGATATAACAAGGGAGTTTAACTGAAAAGGCGGTGAGATTGTAGTTTTGTACGGGCATTGCGGGCGGGGCGGGTGTTCGGGTTGGCGGGGACGCGGCGGGTTGGCGTTGATGTTTAGGTTGGTGGCGACGCGGCGGGCTGGCGTTGGCGTTTGGGTTGGCGGGGACGCGGCGGGTTGGCGTTGATGTTTAGGTTGGTGGCGACGCGGCGGGCTGGCATTGATGTTGGGAGCGGCGGCGTCAGCAACAGGCTGGCCGTTCCGTAAAGTCGTCATGAATCCATCCCTGGAGACTCCGCCGCGTCATCCCTGACGCGGAGGCTTTTCTCCACGACCAACCTGCTGCTTCCCTGAATTCAGCGATAAACTGTTCGCCGCTTTTCTGCCTCGGCGTTGATCTGCGCCGCTTTGTGCCTTACGGGGCGGTTTGTTCGCTGTTCTTATGGCCTCTGCGTTAACTTGCAAAGGTATCTTCTCGCGCTCTTATAAAAGCGTTTCTTATTTACCCTGCACACCCTTTTTCTTTTATTTTGGCAAGTTGGGCAGCAAAATCGTCTTTGCGTAAAATATCGCCCTGAAGAACCGTGACGAAACCTTTTTCTATACCAATGTCGTTAAGCCGCTTTTTATTAATAACGGATAATCCACAGGCGGCGTAGAGTTTACTTTCGTTTGTGGCGCTGGGTGAATTTATTATCTTTAAAAAAATTTCCGCGCTATTTTCTGAAGATGCAATTTTTTCATAAAGGCTTTTGCCTTCAGATTGTTGTGCGATAAAGCCATCATTTCCCCAAGAGAAATAGGTTATTTTCGCAAGGTTTTCTTCCAGGCTTGTTGCTTGAACTGAGAATGATGTAACTAATAACAAAAGCGCTATTTTAATCACCATCGCGGCTCCATTTTCGACAATTAATTTAAAAACATACCTTAACCAGATGACGGTTACATTGCGTAAAACTCTCTCTTTATACTTTACTGGATCTAAAAAATGCGTACATTAAGTCTGGATCGCATTACCTAAAGGGAGTTAAGGGTATGAGTAGCTACAGGGAAATAGCCCAGAGAATAGTAAAAATATTGGTTTCGCCTGAATCAGTGTTCGGCTTCTGGAATGGCGTGATGTCAGTACCAAAAGATGTTGGTTATCTGGCCTACGGGTTTATCGACACCGACTCACGCTCCGCCAGGGAAAACGAACGGATCAGGATGGTGACAGCGATCCGCTACGGTATTTTGAAAAACCATAATTTCATTAAAACCTTAGAGATCGTTTTTGCCGCCTTCAATCAATATGTTCCGGAAGAAAAACAGAACAGCATTTACAGCCATACGCTGTTCTCCGTTGCTGGCAGGTCTACATCTAACACATTGATTTCTGGACGTATCGCGCAGAGCATTGCGCAGAAGAGTAGCTTATTTATTGGTATCCGTGGCAGTATTATCGGTAATGCGTTACTTGCTGGAGGAATGGCAGAACGCTGCATTTATACCTCCCGTCGGCTTCAATCGTATGTTCCGGAGGTATATAACGCTCTGCGGCCTCACAATTATGATCTCCTCTACTTTTTACTTGAACCGGCTCTCCAGCCGTTTGTAGAGGCGTTACACGTTAGATGGACTAACGGAACGTCAGCTTTTAACCAAATCCTTGATGCGGTAGATAATGAATTCAAAAAAAGATGATGCGAAATGCGAGACGGTGATTCGCACGCTCCTGCATTACCTGGGTTCACTGCTTGGCACGCTGGTTTTTCTGTTATGCGCTTACTGGTTTTTCCACTTTGAGACATGGGCGGAGCGTGGCATCTATATTGGTCTGACGCTGCTGGCTGTCTATATCCTGGGCAAGCTGGTGCCTGAGAAATACCGTTGAACCCCGTTGCGCCCAATGGAAACCGCAGACCTGAGTCTGGATACGCTTTAGATTGCCAGCAAAACAGTTAACGCTTTGTATGGTAATCAAAAGCTGACAGCAGAGGCGCTTTCCGAGTTGATAATAAAGCTGACAGCAGAAGCGCTCTCCGCTGCCAGCCAGGCCTTACAGCGGCCAGATGTGCTCAATTAACAGCTGCACGCTGCGGTTGCCGCGAAACTCATTCACATCCAGCTTGTAAGCCAGTTCGACGTGCCGCACGCTGGCATCGGGCCAGAGACGCGTATCGATGTTAAACGCGATGCCGTCCAGTAACGGGCCGCCGCCTAACGGCTCAATCATCACCTTCAGATGCCGTTCGCCTACCAGCCGCTGCTGTAACAGCTTGAATTTGCCATCAAAAACTGGCTCAGGGAACGCCTGTCCCCACGGACCGGCATCGCGCAGCATCTCCGCCGTCGGCAACGTTAGCTCCTGCGCCATCAGCTCGCCATCGGACCAGATAACGCCCTGCAACGCGTCCGCATCCAGCCAGTCGCCCACCAGCTCGCTGAACAAGGCGCTGAATTGCTCGAACTTTGCCTCCTGCAGCGATAATCCGGCGGCCATCGCATGTCCGCCAAACTTTAAAATCAAGTCGGGATGCAACGTGTCCAGTCGCTCAAGCGCATCGCGTAAATGCAAACCGGCAATGGAACGACCAGAGCCTTTTAGCGTGCCGTCGCCCGCGGGTGCAAAAGCAATCACCGGACGATGAAAGCGCTCTTTCAGCCGCGAGGCCAGAATCCCTACCACGCCCTGATGCCATTCGGGATGGTAAAACGCCAGCCCTAACGGCAACGCCTCGCTGCTGCGCTCCAGCTGATTGCAGAGCGTTAATGCCTCCGCCTGCATCCCCTGTTCAATCTCTTTGCGCGTCTGGTTTAACGCATCCAGCTCGCTGGCCAACATACGCGCCTGCGCCAGATCTTCCGTCAGCAGCAGCGCCACGCCAACCGACATATCATCCAGACGCCCCGCCGCGTTTAAGCGCGGCCCCAGCGCAAAACCGAGATCGCTGGCGGCCAGCTGGCGCGCATCGCGATTGGCGATCTCCAGCAGCGCGCGGATCCCCGGACGACATTTACCGGCGCGGATGCGACTCATTCCCTGCCAGACCAGAATGCGGTTATTGGCATCCAGCGGCACCACGTCCGCCACCGTGCCCAGCGCCACCAGATCCAACAACTCCGCCAGGTTTGGCATTGTCTGCCCGTTGTCGAACCAGCCCTGCTCGCGCAGATGCGCCCGCAGCGCCAGCATCAAATAGAACGCAACGCCAACGCCAGCCAGCGCCTTTGAAGGAAAAGTGCAGTCATTCAGGTTGGGATTCACTATCGCCTTTGCCGCAGGCAGCGTTTCGCCGGGCAGATGGTGGTCGGTAACCAGTACCGGAATCCCTTTTTGATGCGCGTATTCAACGCCCGCATGGGAGGAAATCCCGTTATCGACCGTCAGAATTAACTCCGCGCCGCGTGCCGCCGCCTGCTCCACCACTTCCGGGCTGAGGCCATAGCCATCATCAAAGCGGTTAGGCACCAGATACTGGACATTCCGGCCGCCCATACTGCGTAACGCCAACACGGTAAGCGCGGTGCTGGTGGCGCCGTCGGCATCAAAATCGCCGACGATCATAATTTGCTTGCCATCGATCAGCGCCTGATGCAGCAGAGCAACCGCCTGTGCCATCCCGCTTAATCCCTGCCACGGATGCAAAAATTTCGCGCCGCGTTCCAGGGCGCGCTCGTCGCTAACGCCACGCTGGGCATACAGACGGCGCAGCAGCGGATGAAGATCCGCAGGCAGCGCCGCATCGCTTGCCGCTTCACGGCGGCGGAGTTGTGTCGGTTTATTCACTACTGATTAGCTACCGCTTTTTGTTTATCAAGAAGCTGTTTCAACTCTTGTGGGCCCTGATAGCCCGGGATCATCATGCCATTTTCCAGCAGCATGGCTGGCGTGCCCTGAATACCAAACAGGATGCCCAGCTGATAGTGCTGGTCGAGATTGATTTTGCAATCAATGGGCGAAATTTCATCGCCTTTCATCGCCGCATCAAACGCTTTATTACGATCCGCCGCGCACCAGATAGATTTCATCTCTTTCGCGACCTGCCCGTTCATCCCTTCACGCGGAAAAGCGAGATAACGTACGGTGATGCCCAGCGCATTGTAATCCGCCATTTCCTGATGCAGCTTACGGCAATAGCCGCAGGTAATGTCGGTGAAAACGGTAATCACATGCTGCTCTTTCGGCGCTTTGTAAACGATCATCTCTTTACTGAGCGCGTCCACTTTCTTTTGCAGCAGCTGATTAGTGACATTCACCGGGTGCGCGCCGCTGACGTCATACAGCGGCCCCTGGATAAAATGCTTTCCATCTTCAGTGACATACAGCACACCGCTTTCTGAAAGCACGGTTTTCATGCCCGGCAGCGGTGAAGGCTGGATTTCGGTTTGTTGCAGTCCCAGTTTGCGCAGCGATTGCTGAATGGTCGCGTCGTCCGCCTGCGCAACACCGGTAACCGTGGCAGCCAGCAAGGCGACGATGGCAAAAGTTTTTTTCATCCTGTTCCCTTATTATCCCGCCGCATCAGGCGCGCGGATGATGCTGTTGATGTAACTGACGCAGCCGCTCGGTGGCGACATGCGTGTAAATCTGCGTGGTGGAGAGATCGCTGTGCCCCAGCAGCATCTGTACGACACGTAAATCGGCGCCGTGGTTCAGCAGATGCGTGGCAAAAGCGTGCCGCAGAACGTGCGGCGAAAGCTTTTCGCTGTCAATGCCCGCCAGCGTGGCGTAGTGCTTGATCCGATGCCAGAACGTTTGCCGCGTCATCTGCTGCGCCCGATTACTGGGAAAAAGCACATCAATCGCCAGGCCGTTCAGCAGCCAGGGGCGACCATACTCCAGATAGTGTTCCAGCCAGTGTATCGCCTCTTCCCCTAACGGCACCAGCCGCTCTTTATTACCTTTACCGATCACGCGTACCACGCCCTGACGCAGGCTGACGTCGCTGACCGTTAACCCCACCAGCTCTGAAACACGCAGGCCGGTGGCGTAGAGCAGCTCCAGCATCGCCTTATCCCGTAGCTCAATCGGCAGCTCAACGCTGGGTGCCTGTAGCAGCCGTTCGACCTGCGCTTCAGAGAGATCTTTCGGCAGACGCTGCGGCAGTTTCGGCGAAGAGAGCAGCGCGCTGGGATCCTCATCGCGCAGCTTTTCCCGATAAAGATATTGAAACAGACGCCGCATGGCGCTCAGCAAACGCGCCGAACTGGTGGCTTTATAGCCGCCCTCCACGCGATCGGCAAGAAAAGCCTGCAAATCCACGGCGTCAACCTGCAGCAGCGTGCGCTGGTGATGCTTCAGCCAGGCGCTCAGCGATTGCAGATCCTGACGATAGGAGGCCAGCGTGTTTTGCGCCAGGTTACGTTCGATCCACAGCGCATCCAGAAACTGTTCAATAAGATCGTTATCCTGCACTTTTGCCTCTTTGCGCAAATGTGTGATTTTGCCTTCATTATGCCTGAAAGCGGCGGCCTTCTGATACAATTGCGCCCATTGAGCTATTTATGAGTAGATGTTCCGTATGAAGATTGGCCTTTTTTACGGTTCCAGCACCTGTTACACCGAAATGGCCGCCGAGAAAATTCGTGATTTTATCGGCGAGGAGCTGGTGACGCTGCACAACCTGAAAGATGATTCTCCAACGCTGATGGAGCAGTACGATATGCTGATCCTCGGCATCCCGACCTGGGATTTCGGTGAGCTGCAAGAGGACTGGGAAGCGATATGGCAGGAGATCCCGGCGCTGAACCTGCGCGGCAAAGTGGTGGCACTTTATGGCATGGGCGATCAGCTGGGCTACGGCGAGTGGTTTCTTGACGCGTTGGGGATGCTGCATGACCTGCTGACGCCGATGGGCGTGCAGTTTGTTGGCTACTGGCCAATTGCAGGCTATGAATTTACCAGCCCAAAACCGCTTACGCCCGACGGTAACCAGTTTGTTGGCCTGGCGCTGGATGATGTAAACCAGTTTGAAGAAAGCGATGAGCGTATCGCGCAGTGGTGCGAACAAATTCTGACGGAAACCGCGACGTTACTGTAATTTAGCCTGCTGCGCCGGATGCGTTGCGCCCGGGACAGGCAACGCGTGTCAGCCCTTTAACAGACGGCGCAGCGCTCGCCAGCTCGCTTCGCTCATGCTGTCGCGCATCAGCCACAGAGAAAAGCGTTTCCCCTGCTGCGTACGCAGCAAAAGCAGCAGGCCAAACGGCAGAATAAAAGGCGGGCGCGTTACCCGACCGCGCTGCTGCTGCCAGTGCCACCAGCGATTTTCATCCGTGGTTAACGGCCCGCGAAAACGCCGCTGTAACCGCAGGCGCTGCCGTAGCTCAATGATTAACAGCAGCAGCAGCCCAACAATAAAGGGCGTTAACGGTGGCGGCCAGGGAAGCCACAACAGCCCGAGCGCGATGGCGAGGTAAAGCGCCAGGGTCACGCGCCGGGCGAACGCCGAAGGCGTCAGCTCAGATTGCCACCGCACCACGTTCCGGGCCACGCTGCTGGTTACGCGTCTGAATCAGCCGCACCATACGTTTCAGCTCGGCATCTGCCGGTTCGCCATGATTCATCAGCCAGTTGAACAGATCCGGATCGTCACTTTTCAACAGGCGAATAAACAGCGCCTTGTCGTCATCGCTTAACGCATCATATTCATATTTAAAGAAAGGCATGATGGCGATATCCAGCTCCAGCATGCCGCGGCGGCACGCCCAGTGAATACGGGATTTATCGTTAATATCCATGTGTTCCGTCATCGGTTAGCTTCAAGATGCTGGCTAGTGTAGCGCTTTTTTTCCGGCCTGTTGCAAGCAAATTCCTCTGCTGCGCGCCGTGCCGCATAGCACGCTCACAAGTTTCAGGATTAACACGCGAATTGTGCGTCCGTTTCCGGAAACAGGTTGCAAAGCCCTCTTGCTCTTTTAATATGAAGTCACTCTTGTTATTAACTGACTCTTCAGGATTGCGCTATGCCTGATTTTACTTTTCCACCGCGCCAGCCTGTGGCTTCGTCCCGGTTGCCGCTGACGTTAATTTCGCTGGAAGACTGGGCGTTGGTTTCCGTCCAGGGTGCTGACAGCACCAGCTATTTGCAAGGCCAGGTGACGTTGGATGTCGCTGCGCTGCCGTCTGAAAAGCATTTGCCCTGCGCGCACTGCGATGCCAAAGGCAAAATGTGGAGTAACCTGCGCCTGTTTCACCGTGGCGAAGGCTATGCCTATCTGGTGCGTCGCGGCCTGCGCGATACCCAGGTTAGCGAGCTGAAAAAATATGCCGTGTTTTCTAAAGTCACTATCGCTGCCGATGACAGCGCGGTGCTGCTGGGCGTGGCCGGTTTTCAGGCCAGAGCGGCGCTGACTAATCGCTTTGCCGCGCTGCCGGATGCACAAACGCCAGTGGTACAGGATAACGGCTCCACGCTGCTGTGGTTTGATACCCCGGCCGAGCGTTTCCTGCTGGTGACCACGCCGGAGAAAGCCAGCGAGCTGAAACAGGCGCTGGAAGACGATGCCCAGTTAAATGACAGCAAACAGTGGCTGGCGCTGGATATTGAAGCGGGTCTGCCGGTGCTGGATGAAAAAACCAGCGCGCAGCTGATTCCTCAGGCCACCAATTTACAGGCGTTGGAAGCGATCAGCTTTAAGAAAGGCTGCTATACCGGCCAGGAAATGGTGGCACGCGCCAAGTTCCGTGGTGCCAACAAGCGCGCCCTCTACTGGCTGGCAGGAAAAGCGGGTCGCGTGCCAGAAGCGGGCGATGCGCTGGAACTGAAAATGGGTGAAAACTGGCGGCGCACCGGCACCATTCTGGCGGCGGTTCAGCTTGATTCCGGTGATGTCTGGGTGCAGGCGGTGTTGAACAACGATCTGGAAGCGGAAAGCGTGCTGCGCGTGCAGGGCGATGAAGGCGGCCAGCTGGCGATTCAGCCGCTGCCCTATTCCCTGGCGGAGGCCTGATTAAGGCCCAACGTAAAAGGCGGCGCCAGCGCCGCCTTTTTTAATGGTGTTTCATTTACAACACGTAAAGGTAGATCGCTAAAAAGTGGCAGATGCTGCCGCCCAGTACAAAACCATGCCAGATGGCATGATTGTAAGGGATGCGTTTCGCGACATAAAAAATCACGCCCAGCGTATAGATAATGCCGCCCGCCGCCAGCAGCCAAACGCCGCCGGGTGCCAGTTTAGTCGCCAACTCGTAAATCACGATAACCGACAGCCAGCCCATCAGCAGATAGGTCACCAGCGACAGCGCCTTAAAGCGATGAATAAACACCAGTTTAAACACGATCCCGGCCAGCGCCAGGCTCCAGATCACCACCATCAGGCTATGCGCTAACGGCGACTTCAGCCCCACCAGCAGAAAAGGCGTATAGGTGCCGGCAATCAGCAGATAGATGGCGCAGTGATCCAGCTTTTTTAACCAAAACTTCGCGCGCGGGCTGCGAATCGCGTGATAGAGCGTGGAGGCGAGAAACAGCAAAATCATGCTGCCGCCGTACACGCTGTAGCTGGTGATGGCAAGCGCCCCGGCGTTAGCTTCCATCGCCTGGCTGAGCAGCAAGATCAGTCCGACAATGCCAAAAATGCAGCCAATACCGTGGCTGATACTGTTAGCGATCTCTTCCGCCAGAGAATATCCCGGTGACGATACGCTTTTATTCACGCTGTTCACTCCCCTTGTTCTGTTCATGTCTTGTGTATAAAAAAGAATCGTTAGCGACTCGCCTGAAAAACCTTACTCGCTTACAGACTAGCGAAGAATTTTTTCAGTGTACAAGTGTAAGCCCAAATAAATTCATCTTATTCTGTAACCTGCACGCGCACGTCGGCGCGCCGGGCAAAATCTGGTAAGGTATGGCGCGGCACTCACTGGCGGAATAAGCATGTTTACTCACAGTATAATTTCAACGCTCAATGACACAGAGATGATGGTATACAACACTGTGATCAAAAGCGGTGACAAGGTGATGTATATGACCATTCGTGAACTGGCCGATGCCGCTGGCGTCTCTACCACCTCAGTATTACGCTTCTGCCGTAAAATGCAGTGTGACGGTTATTCCGAGTTTCGCATTCGTTTTAAATTATATCTGGAGCAGGAACAGCAGCGGCCAATTAATTATGGCGTCAATGAACTGGTCAGCTTTTTTAAAAGCATTAATAACGATGAATTTGAGCATTTAATTAGCCAGGCGGTGGAACATATTTTAGCGGCGCAGCGAATTATTTTTGTCGGCGCAGGCACCTCTGGCACGTTAGGGAAATATGGCGCACGCTTTTTTTCTAACGTAGGAAAATTCAGTAACTATATTGATGACCCTTATTATCCGGTCAGCAGCGATATGTATAAAGATGCCGTGGCGATTATTCTTTCGGTTTCCGGTGAAACCGAGGAGATGCTCAGGCTGGCCAGCCAGTTCAGCCTGCACCGCTGTAAAATCATCACCATTACCAATAGCGAAACCAGCTCGCTGGCTAAAATGGCGGATTTTAATATCTCCTGTCATATGCCATTAATACGTATGAACGGCGGCTTTGATATTACCAGTCAGGTGCCGGTTATGTATATTATCGAAACCATTGGTCGTAAACTCGCCAGCCGCCAGGGCAAATAAAACAGGTTGTTTTTCTCAGGTAACAAATCACCTTTGTCACGTTTCGTTATAACGTGACATTCCTTCGCGCTTTGCTACACTCCGGTCAACGTTTGCCATCAGACCGTTATTTTCCCCGCGCCCTCGCTGACGGCCGCACGCTATTTTTGCCGCCGCTTAATACCGCTGGGCGCTGTGTGAACCAGACCGTACTTTTACTGCAACAGTAAGGATCTCTTTATGACAAAGCAGCAGCAATTACCGAAGGATTTTCTCTGGGGCGGCGCCGTTGCCGCGCATCAGGTTGAAGGTGGTTGGGATCAGGGTGGTAAAGGCATCAGCATTTGTGACGTGCTATCAGGGGGGTCGCACGGCGTCGATCGTGTAATGACCGATGGCGTCCAGCCTGGCTACAGCTATCCGAACCATGAGGCGGTGGATTTTTATCACCACTATAAAGAAGATGTCGCGCTTTTTGCCGAAATGGGTTTCAAATGCTTCCGTACCTCTATCGCCTGGACGCGTATTTTTCCCAACGGCGATGAGCTGGAGCCGAACGAAGCAGGCCTGCAATTTTACGACGATCTGTTCGATGAGCTGCTGAAGCACGGCATTGAGCCAGTGATCACCCTCTCCCACTTTGAGATGCCGTGGCATCTGGTGAAGGAATATGGCGGCTGGCTGAACCGTAAAGTAGTCGATTTCTTTGTGCGTTTTAGTGAAGTGGTGTTGCGCCGCTATCAGCACAAAGTGAAATACTGGATGACCTTTAACGAAATCAATAATCAGCGCACCTGGAACTATCCGCTGTTCGGCTACTGCTGTTCCGGCGTGGTGTTTACCGATCATGAAAAACCTGAACAGGCGATGTATCAGGTCATGCACCATCAGTTTGTCGCCAGTGCCAAAGTGGTGGAGCTGGGTCACCGCATCAATCCCGATTTCCAGATTGGCTGCATGATCGCCATGGTGCCGGTCTACCCCTTCTCGTGCCATCCGGACGATGTGATGTTTGCCCAGGAAGCGATGCATCGTCGCTATGTTTTCAGCGATGTGCAGATGCGCGGCTACTATCCTGCGTACACGCTGCATGAGTGGGCGCGCAAAGGCTATCACATTGAGATGGAAGCCGGAGACGAAGCGATCTTGCGCAACGGCTGCTGCGACTATATCGGCTTCAGCTATTACATGAGCACGGCGGTGCAGGCGAATACCAAAGGCGAAGGCGACTCCATTACCGGTTTCGAGGGCAGCGTGCCGAACCCGCACGTAAAAGCCTCCGATTGGGGCTGGCAGATCGATCCGGTTGGCCTGCGCTATTCGTTGAATATTCTGTATGAGCGCTATCAGAAGCCGCTGTTTATCGTGGAAAACGGCTTTGGCGCCATCGATAAACCGAACGGCGACGGCTTTATTGAGGATGATTACCGCATCGATTATCTCAGCGCGCACATCGAGCAGATGAAAAAAGCGGTGCTGGAAGATGGCGTTGATCTGATGGGCTATACGCCGTGGGGCTGTATCGACTGCGTTTCGTTCACCACCGGTCAGTACAACAAGCGCTACGGTTTTATCCATGTAGATAAAAATGATGACGGCACCGGCACTATGGCGCGCGCGAAGAAAAAAAGCTTCAGCTGGTATCAGCAGGTGATCGCCAGCAACGGCGAACAGCTGTAAACAGTAAGGCCGGAAATTATCCGGCCTTTTTTATTACTCTTACTGGTAATCGCTAATCGGCACGCAGGAGCAGAACAGGTTACGGTCGCCGAAGACATCATCCAGACGTTTCACCGTCGGCCAATATTTATTGGCGCTGCCTGCCGGGAACACCGCCAGCTCACGGCTGTAAGGATGCGCCCACTCACCGACCAATTCCTGTTGAGTATGCGGCGCATTCACCAGCGGATTATCCTCCAGCGGCCATTCGCCGTCCGCTACCCGATCGATCTCCATACGAATCGCCAGCATGGCATCAATAAAGCGATCCAGCTCGGCTTTTCCTTCTGATTCGGTCGGCTCCACCATCAGAGTACCGGCCACCGGGAACGACATGGTCGGCGCGTGAAAACCGTAATCGATCAGCCGCTTGGCAATATCCAGCTCGCTAATGCCGGTCTGCTCTTTAAGTGGACGAATATCCAGAATACATTCATGCGCCACGCGGTTGTCGCGTCCGGTATACAGCACCGGATAAGCCGACTGCAAACGGCTGGCGATATAGTTGGCGTTCAGAATGGCAACCGAGCTCGCCTGTTTTAACCCTTCCGCGCCCATCATGCGAATGTACATCCAGCTAATCGGCAAAATTGATGCGCTGCCAAAGGGGGCAGCGGATACCGCGCCCTGCTGCGTGAGCATCTCATCGACCTGTACCACGCTATGGCCCGGCACAAACGGCGCCAGATGTGCTTTCACGCCAATCGGCCCCATGCCCGGACCGCCGCCGCCGTGCGGAATACAGAAGGTTTTATGCAGATTCAGGTGAGAAACGTCCGCGCCGATATAGCCTGGCGTGGTAATCCCCACCTGTGCGTTCATGTTTGCGCCGTCCAGATAGACCTGGCCGCCATACTGATGAACGATCTGGCAAACTTCACGGATGGTCTCTTCGTAGACGCCGTGCGTGGAAGGATAGGTCACCATAATGCAGGAGAGCGCGCTACCCGCCTGCTCCGCTTTCTGTCGTAAATCATGCAGATCGATATTGCCCTGCTTATCACAGGCCACCACCACCACCGTCATGCCTGCCATCTGCGCTGAAGCGGGGTTAGTGCCGTGCGCTGAACTGGGGATCAGACAGATATGACGTTCGGCTTCGTTACGGCTTTCATGGTAACGGCGAATCGCCAGCAGACCAGCATATTCGCCCTGTGCACCGGAGTTAGGCTGCATACAAAGCGCATCGTAGCCGGTCAGCTGCACCAGCCATTGAGAAAGCTGACCAATCATTTGCAGATAGCCCGCCGCCTGCTCCGGCGGACAGAACGGATGCAGCTCGGCAAATTCCGGCCAGGTGATCGGGATCATCTCAGCGGCGGCGTTGAGCTTCATGGTGCAGGAGCCGAGCGGAATCATCGCCTGATTCAGCGCCAGATCCTTTTTCTCCAGGCTGTGCATATAACGCATCATCTCGGTTTCGCTGTGATAACGATTGAAAACCGGATGGGTCAGGATAGGCTGCTGACGCAGCAACGCAGGCGGAACAGAGCGGCAGTCGGCAGCCACGGCGGCGTCCAGCTGCTCGATATCCAGTCCGTGATCGTCGCCCAGCAGAATCGCAAACAGCGCAGCAACATCGTCGCGGCTGGTGGTTTCATCCAGCGTGATGCCCACCGCCTGATGGATATCGGTACGCAGGTTAACGCCAAAGCTGAGCGCACGCGCCAGCACCGCCGCCTTGTCTGCCACCTCAACCGTCAGGGTATCGAACCAGCTGCGATGACGCAGCGTCAGGCCGCCTTTTTGCAGCCCGGCCGCCAGAATATCGGTTAGTCGATGAATACGGCTGGCGATGCGCTTCAGCCCCTGCGGCCCGTGGAAGACAGCATAAAACCCGGCGATATTGGCCAGCAACACCTGCGAGGTACAGATATTGGAGTTCGCCTTTTCACGCCGGATATGCTGTTCACGCGTTTGCATCGCCATACGTAACGCGGTATTGCCTGCATTATCGCGCGAGACGCCGATAATCCGTCCCGGCATTGAGCGTTTAAATTCATCGCGGGCGGCGAAAAAGGCCGCATGCGGGCCACCGTAGCCCATCGGCACACCGAAACGCTGGGCGGAGCCGAAAACAATGTCCGCGCCCTGCTGGCCCGGCGCTTCCAGCAGCACCAGCGCCATAAAGTCGGCCGCGACGCTGACCACCACCTTACGCGCTTTTAGTTCGCTCATCAGCGCGCCGTAGTCGTGGGCTTCGCCGGTGGTGCCAACCTGCTGCAACAGCACGCCAAACAGCGCGTCATGATCCAGCGCGCGCTCCGCTTTATCCACCAGAATCTCAAAGCCGAAGGTTTCCGCACGCGTTTTTACCACGTCCAGCGTTTGCGGATGGATATCGTCGGCGATAAAGAATTTATTGGCGTTTTTAAGCTTGCTGACGCGTTTTGCCATCGCCATCGCTTCGGCAGCGGCGGTGGCCTCATCCAGCAACGAGGCGGAGGCGATATCCATGCCGGTTAAATCCAGCGTCAGCTGCTGGAAGTTCAGTAACGCTTCCAGGCGACCCTGGGAAACCTCTGGTTGATAAGGCGTGTAGGCGGTATACCAGCCCGGATTTTCCAGCAGGTTGCGCAGGATCACCGGCGGCGTCAGCACCGGCGTATAGCCCATGCCGATATATGATTTGCAGCGCTGATTACGGCTGGCAATCGCTTTTAGCTCAGCCAGCGCCTGATGTTCCGTTACCGCATCGCCAATCGCAGGCGGGCCAGGCAGCTGGATGTCGGCGGGCACGATGCTGGCGATAAGCTCTTTCAGCGAGCGGGCATTGATGGCCTGCAGCATGCTTTCCTGCTGCGCCAGTGAGGGACCGATATGGCGTTCGATAAAGTCGCCAGTATGTTCAAGCTGGCTGAGTGTCTGAGTCATGAATCGTCAATCCTGAGGGGAGGCTACCGCTATCAACATAAGCGGTCAGCCGCAGCCGACCGCGAAAAACTGGCGGTCAGCGCATTAGCGTGGCGCTGACGGCCTGCCGGAAATTACTCATCAATGGAGGCCAGATAGGCCTCCGCATCCAGCAGCTGATCCAGTTCAGATTCATCGCTGGCTTTCAGGCGAAACAGCCAGCCGGAAGCGTAAGGTTCGCTATTCACCTGCTCCGGCGACGCTTCCAGCGCATCATTAACCGCCACGATTTCGCCGCTTAACGGCGCGTAAATATCAGAAGCCGCTTTGACCGACTCGGCAACCGCGCAATCATCACCGGCGGCGAAGCTGCTGCCGACGTCCGGCAGATCGATAAACACCATATCGCCCAGCAGCTCCTGCGCATGTTCAGTGATGCCAACGGTATAGGTGCCGTCCGCTTCCTTACGTACCCACTCATGACTTTCACGATATTTTAATTCATTTGGCACATTGCTCATCGCTGCATTCTCCTGCACTGGTTACTGAGCGACCGGTTTACCGGCGCGAACAAAAATAGGTTTAGTGACGTTAACGGGCATTTCCCGATTACGAATCTGTACAATGGCGCGCTCGCCAATGCTTGCCGGAACGCGGGCCAGCGCAATGCTGCAACCTAACGTTGGGGAAAAGGAGCCGCTGGTAATCACGCCCTGCTGCTGGTTACCCTGCGCATCGGTAAACATTACCGGCAGATCGTTACGCAGCACCCCTTTTTCGGTCATGATCAGGCCAACCAGTTTTTCGCTGCCTTTTTCACGCTGATGCTCCAGCGCTTCACGGCCAATAAACTGACGATCGGCCGGTTCCCAGCAGATGGTCCAGCCCATATTCGCCGCCAGCGGCGAGACGCCTTCATCCATATCCTGACCGTACAGATTCATACCGGCCTCCAGACGCAAGGTATCACGCGCGCCCAGCCCGGCTGGCTTCACGCCTGCATCCAGCAGCCGCTGCCAGAAATCGGCGGCCTGCTCGTTCGGCAGCGCGATTTCATACCCGCTTTCACCGGTATAGCCGGTGGTCGCGATAAAAAAGCCGTCTGACTCGACGCCAAAAAAAGGTTTCATGCCGCTAACGGCCTGACGCTGCGCTGCGCTAAACAGCGTTTGCGCTTTTTGCTGCGCATTCGGCCCCTGAACGGCGATCAATGCCAGATCGTCACGGACCTGCGAGGTGACACCGTAGGGCTGCGCATGCTGATTAATCCAGGCCAGATCCTTTTCACGCGTGGCGGAGTTAACCACCAGCCGGAATCTGTCATCGGTTATAAAGTAAACAATCAAATCATCAATCACGCCACCCGATGCGTTCAGCATGGCGCTGTAGAGAGCCTTTCCTGGCTGCGTCAGACGCGCGACATCATTCGCCAACAGCTTGCGCAGAAATTCGCGGGTACGCTCACCGTGCAGATCGACAATGGTCATATGGGAGACATCAAACATCCCGGCATCGGTGCGTACCACATGATGCTCATCCATCTGCGAGCCATAGTGCAGCGGCATCATCCAGCCGTGAAAATCCACCATGCGCGCGCCGCAGGCTTGATGCTGTTGGTATAACGGAGTCTGCTTCATAACATTCCTGTGCGTTAACGGGTTAACTGGACGCTAAATGAGGCTAAAACGCCCGACGCAAACGTTCTCTTTGCTCTGACGTTATCACCGAACGAGGCGATTAACCATAAGCTAAACAAGGGCGAACCTTTACAGGGCGCGTTCAGTGCCTGACGGATTGTGCAGAATTTTTCACTGAAAAAATGCGTGACAAGGCACATAACTAACAACAGAAAGGTAACAAAGCAGTTTAAAAACCAGCCAGCGAGGCGATAACGTGAAAAAAAGCCGCAGGCGATCGGTGGGTTAAATTAGAAAAACTAATGCGAAGAAGCGGGTAGAATTAGAATAATTCAAACGAGTGAATCAGCAGCGTGCAGCTGCTGCGTTTTGGTGCAATCCGGCAAAAGCGCGACAAAAACGGTGAAAATGCCGCTAAGTTACATAAAAAGAGCGAACATACTTAAGAGAAGTGAAACCAGCGGTGGGCTTATACGTTTAATAACAGATCTGCGCACTTCGGCAACAGAGGCCAGGTAGGAACCATCTGGATAAAAAAGGCCGCATAGGCGGCCTTTTTAACCTGTTTAACTGGCGACGCTTAACGCAGCCATTCCGGCAGATCGTGCAGGCCCATCGCCTGTTGCAGCAAACGCGGCTTGACGCCGGGCAGCCTGTCCGCCAGCCGCAGGCCGACGTCACGCAACAGCTTTTTCGCCGGATTATTGCCAGCAAATAGCTCCCGAAATCCCTGCATATTCGCCAGCATCAGCGCCGCGCTGTGCTTACGGCTGCGCTCATAACGGCGCAGGTAGAGATGCTGACCGATATCTTTGCCCTGCTGCTGCAAGCGGCGGATTTCACCGGTTAGCTCAGCGGCATCCATAAAGCCCAGATTAACGCCCTGCCCCGCCAGCGGATGAATGGTATGCGCCGCATCGCCCACCAGCGCCAGCCGATGCGCAGCAAACTGACGCGCATAGCGCGCCGTCAGCGGGAAGGTTTGACGCTCGCTTTCCACTTCGCACAGGCCAAGACGCATATCAAAAGCGACCGACAGCTGCTGGTTAAACAGCGCGGCGGGCATCTCGCGCAGGCGGGTCGCCTCCTGCGGCGGCAGTGACCAGACGATCGAGCAGAGATGCGGATCGCTCAGCGGCAGAAAGGCCAAAATCCCTTCACCGTGGAAAACCTGACGCGCCACCGCCTGATGCGGCTGCTCGGTACGAATATTCGCTACCAACGCATGATGCTGATAATCCCAGAAGGTTAAGGGAATATCCGCTTTTTCCCGCAGCCAGGAGTGCGCGCCATCAGCGCCAATCAGCAGACGGGCGCTCATCATGTTGCCATCCTGCAGCGTGATAAAGGCTTCGTTATCGCCAAAGGCCACCTGTTGCAGCTGCGCGGGCGCCAGCAGCGTAATATCGCTTAGCTGCTGCGCCCGTTGCCATAAGGCCTGATGAATGGCCTGATTTTCAATAATATGGCCAAGGTGGCTGACGCCCTGCGGCTCATCAAATTCAATGCGCCCAAAGCTGTCGCGATCCCACACTTCCATGCCGTGATAAGCGCTGGCACGCTGCGCCAGAATAGCGGACCAGACATTCAGATGCTGCAGCAGCTTTTCGCTGGCGGCATTGATGGCGGAGACGCGTAATCCGTGCGGTTCGCTGGGGTTAAACGGTTCCGGCACGGACTTTTCCAGCACCGCGATACGCAGCCCGCAGCCCTGTAATCCGCAGGCGACAGCCAGCCCCACCATACCGCCACCGGCGATCACCACATCATAAGTTTGCATTGAAATCCTCTTTTCAGCGCGTTACCCAGCCAAGCGTACGCTCCGCCAGGCGGTTGCGCAGCCAGGGTAAATTATCCATTGTCATCAGGCCAAGGTTACGGCCTGCCACCAGCGGCAGGTAGCGATTGGCAAACAGCCGCACCAGCCCATCGGTCACGCCGATAGTGGCGGTACGATCCGGCTCTCGCCGCTGACGGTAACGCTGTAATACGGCAAAACTGCCGGGGTCTTCCTGCTGACGTTGCGCCGCCGCCAGCGTTTCCGCCAGCGACATCACGTCACGTATGCCAAGGTTAAATCCCTGACCGGCAATCGGATGTAAGGTTTGCGCCGCATTGCCCACCAGCGCCAGCCGATGCGCCACCGTCTGGTTGGCGGTTTGCAGCGCCAGCGGATAGCTGGTGCGCTGTCCAACCTGGGTAAAGCGCCCCAGCCGCCAGCCAAACGCCTGCTGTAGCTCCGCTAAAAATTCAGCATCGCTCCAGCGATCGATGCGGGATTGCGCCGCAGGCGGGTGGCACCAGACCAGCGAACTGCGCCCGTGCGACATCGGCAGCAGCGCCAGCGGGCCATGTTCAGTAAAGCGCTCAAAGGCGCGGCCCTGATGGGCTACCTGCGTTGTCACGTTGGCGATAACGGCAATCTGTTGATAGTCATCCCGCAGCCACTGAATGCCGCAGTCGGCGGCAACGGATGAGTGTGATCCATCAGCCGCGACCAGTAAACTGCCCTGCAGCTGTTCTCCGCTGCCCAGCGTCACGTTGACATGATCCTGATGCCGCTCAACGCGGCTTACCTGTTCGGGGCAGCGTAACGTAACGCCCGGCGCCTTACGCAAGCGCTGATATAAGCGGCTTCCCACTTCATGCAGCTCAACCACGTTGCCCAGCGCGCTCACGCCATAGTCAGCGGCATCGATGTTTACAAACCCGGCATGACCGCGATCGCTGACGTGAACATGGGTAATTGGCGTTGCGCAGTCAGCAAGCGCGGGCCAAAGATTAATCGCCGCCAGCTGCTGACAGGTGCCTGCCGCCAGCGCAATCGCCCGGCCATCGTAACCCGGATGCGCGCGATCTCCCGGCGCTATCGCTTCGATTAATGTCACCGGCAGCGATCCCTGCGTGAGATGCGAGAGCGCCAGCGCCAGCGTTGCGCCGGTCATGCCGCCACCGGCTATGATCACGCTCATGCCTGCTGCGCTGCCGCCATCAGCGCTTCGATAGCATCGACATCTTTAACCACGCTATCGGTAAGGTTTTCATTGCCCTGTTCAGTAATCACGATGTCATCTTCAATACGGATACCGATCCCGCGATATTCTGCCGGGACATCCGCATCCGGCGCGATATAAAGTCCGGGTTCAACGGTAAGCACCATGCCCGGCTCCAGAATACGTCCGCGATCCGGCGTACCGTAATCACCAACATCATGCACATCCAGCCCCAGCCAGTGGCTCAGGCCGTGCATAAAGAATTGTCGATGGGCGTTTTCAGCGATTAACAACTCAACATCGCCCTGCATCACACCTAAGTCGATCAGTCCGCTGACCATGACCCGCACCACTTCTTCATTCACTTCACGAATACTGGTACCCGGACGAAACAGCTCAAGCGCTTTGTAGAGTGACGCCAGCACGATGTTATAAATTGCCCGCTGCGGCACGCTGAATTTGCCGCTCACCGGAAAGGTGCGGGTGATATCGCCCGCGTAGCCATGCAGCTCACAGCCTGCATCGATCAGCACCAGATCGCCCGCGCGCAGTTCGCTTTCGTTCTCGGTGTAGTGCAGGATGCAGGCATTTTCGCCGCCGCCGACAATGGTATTGTAAGAGGGATGCCGCGCGCCGTGACGGGTAAACTCATGGTGAATTTCACCCGCCAGCTGATATTCAAACATGCCGGGCCGACACACCTGCATCGCGCGCGTATGCGCCAACGCGCTGATTTCACCGGCGCGGCGTAAAATCGCCAGCTCTTCCGGGCCTTTAAACAGGCGCATCTCATGCACCCACGGCCGCCAGTCGGTTAGCGTATTCGGCGCCTGCAAATTCTGACGGAAGCCACGGCGCAGCTTCTCCAGCGCGCTGAACAGGATGCGATCGGCAAACTCATATTCGCCCTGCGCATGATAAACCACGTCCAGCCCGTTCAGCAGCTGATGCAGCTGCTCGTTCAGGTCGTCCCACGGCAGCGCCCGATCGACACCCAGCTTCTCCGGCGCGGCATCCTGCCCCAAACGGCGACCAAACCAGATTTCCGCCTGCTTATCGCGTACGCGGTTAAACAGCACGCTGTGGTTGTGATTTTCATCGCTTTTAATCAGCAACAGCAGCGCTTCAGGCTCGTTGAAGCCGGTGAAATACCAGAAATCGCTGTGCTGGCGGAACGGATATTCGCTATCCGCGCTGCGCGTGACTTCCGGCGCGGCAAAAATGAGTGCCGCGCTGCCCGCAGCCATACGCGACAACAGCGCCTGGCGGCGCTGCAAAAAAGTATCCAGCGTAATCATCCGTATCTTCTCCCTGAGTTAGGCCGCCGCGCGGCAAGAGCAAATAATCAGTGCAGCGTAACCTTGGTGGTTTCCGGCGCACCCGGCGGCATCGGCGGATTAAAGGTTTCATGGCACAGCAAAGCGGCTACGCGCACATACTCGATAACCTCCTCCAGCGACTGTGCCAGCTCTTCCTGGTCTTCTTCATCATCATAGCCAAGCTGGGCAATGGTGCGCAGATCGTCGATGGCTTCGCCCGCTTCGCCTTTGACTTTATCCAGTTTAGGCTGCGTCACGCCCAGCCCCAACAGAAAGTGATTAACCCATCCCGCCAGCGCATCGGCACGCTCAAAGACGCTGCTTTCATTTTCATCAGGCAGCATCAGCTGAAACAGAAAGCCTTCTTCTTCCAGCGTGTCCTGAATATGCGCGTGCAGCGCCTGCAGCGGCTGCGAGAGCGATTGTGAAAACGCTAAACCTTCATTGGTGAGATCGTGTACCAGCGCTTTCCAGCTGTGATCTTTATTGCCACCGCAGACGATGCCGCTGATCAAGCCGTGCATTTCAGCTGGCGTCATTCCTACCCCTTGCTGGGTCAGGAGGGATGCCAGCGCCTGCCAGGCTGGCTGTGTGTTATCTGTAGACATATGCATTATCATCGTTGGCGGAGTAAGTTCGTGTTATGCTACCACCAGGTGCCTTGAGGTTTCCAGAAAGGGCTTGTTTCTTCACGCCAGGATATATATAGTGGCGCCCCTTCTGAGCCGGAGCAGGTTCAGAACGATGCGGGCGCAGTAATCAGTCAGGAAGGTGGCATGTCTGCACAACCGGTAGATATTCAGATTTTTGGACGTTCGTTACGCGTGAATTGTCCGCCTGAACAGCAAGATGCGCTGAACGCGGCGGCGGAAGATCTTAATCAGCGGTTGCAAGATCTTAAAGTTCGCACTAGAGTCACAAATACAGAGCAGCTGGTGTTCATCGCTGCGTTGAACATTTGCCATGAGCTGGCGCAGGAAAAGGGGAAAACCCGTGACTACGCTGCTAACATGGAACAACGCATTCGGATGCTGCAACAGACCATAGAACAAGCATTGCTTGAGCAAGGTCGCATAACTGAACGCCAGGGTGCGAAGTTCGAATAACACTTTACGGCCGACTGTGATACAGTGGCGGTGAGGTACAATTTCTCTGAGATGTTTGCAAGTGGGCCAGTCCCCTGAGCCGATATTTCAAAACCACAGAGTGTGGCGCTCCGCAGCCTGTGTGCATGCCCGGTCCGTCCGGGAAGCCTAATGGTTACGACGACACATTCACCTTGAACCAAGGGTTCAAGGGTTACAGCCTACGGCGGCATCTCGGAGATTCCTTTCTTGTTTAGCGGTTACGCAACGCGTTTGCCCGCTAATTCTTCGCTTTACCTGTGCTATATTCGCATCATCCCCGCAGGCGCAGGAAAACCTCTATGTCCTTATCACTTGAACGCCAGGCGATACGCACGCATGTCCGCCATTTACGGCGCGGGCTCAGCGCGGAACAGCAAACGCTGGCGGCGAATAGCGTCGCTGAACATGCGTTAAACGTCGAATCGGTCGCTCAGGCGCAGCATATCGCGCTGTTTCTTTCGGTGGATGGCGAACTCAACACGCGCCCTTTAATTGCCCGCCTGTGGCAACAGCATAAGCAGGTTTACCTGCCGGTACTGCACCCTTTCTCGCCGGGAAATCTGCTGTTTATCCGCTATACGCCGGAAACAGAGCTGATCCCCAACCGCTTACGCATCCCGGAGCCGCCGCTAAATGTGCAGGATATTATTCCGCTCGATCGGCTGGATGTGATGTTTGTGCCGCTGGTGGCGTTTGATAAGCATGGACAGCGTCTGGGAATGGGCGGCGGATTTTACGATCGCACCTTACAGCACTGGCGCAGGCATCGCTTTCTTCCTGTTGGCCTGGCGCACGACTGCCAGCAGGTCGATACGCTGCCGGTGGAAACCTGGGATATTCCGCTGCCCGCGATGTTAACCCCTTCACGCCTGTGGCAGTGGGAAAAATAGCACGCCGCCCGGAATCAGGCGGCGCGATGAGCAAAAAAACAGTCAATCAGTAAAGCAAACGGGCGCGCATGGTGCCCGGAATCGCCTTCATCATCGTCAGCGCCTTGTGCGCCACATCCAATTCCGCATCGATATCGATCACCACATAACCCATTAACGGCGTGGTTTGCAGATACTGCGCCGAGATATTAATGCCCTGCTCGGCAAATATCTGGTTGATCGCGGTTAGCACGCCTGGACGGTTTTCATGAATATGCAGCAGGCGGCTTACGTGCGCGCCGTGCATTGGCAGCGAGACTTCCGGGAAGTTAACGGCGGAAAGCGTAGAGCCGTTATCAGAATATTTTGCCAGCTTACCAGCGACTTCAATGCCGATATTCTCCTGCGCTTCCTGAGTAGAGCCGCCGATATGCGGCGTCAGGATCACGTTGTCGAACTCGCACAGCGGAGAATTAAACGGATCGCTGTTGGTTGCCGGTTCTTCCGGGAAAACGTCGATCGCCGCGCCGGAGAGATGTTTATTCGCCAGCACCTGGCAGAGCGCCGGGATATCCACCACCGTTCCGCGTGAGGCGTTAATCAGCAGTGAGCCTGGCTTCATCTGCGCCAGTTCTTCTGCGCTCATCATATTCTGGGTTGAGGGAGTTTCCGGCACGTGCAGGCTGACCACATCGCTCATATTCAGCAGATCGGCAAGGTGCCTGACCTGCGTGGCATTGCCCAGCGGCAGCTTGTTTTCGATATCGTAGAAAAAGACATGCATCCCCAGGCTTTCCGCCAGCACGCCAAGCTGCATACCGATATGGCCGTAACCAATGATGCCCAGCTTCTTGCCACGCGCTTCATACGAGCCGGCGGCCTGTTTGTTCCAGATGCCGCGATGGGCTTTGGCATTCGCTTCCGGGATGCCGCGCATCAGCAGCAGCATTTCACCAATAACCAGCTCCGCTACTGAACGGGTGTTAGAGAATGGCGCATTAAACACCGGCACGCCGCGCGTTGCCGCCGCCTCTAAATTCACCTGATTGGTGCCGATACAGAAGCAGCCCACGGCCACCAGCTTTTCAGCCGCGGCAAAGATCTCTTCGGTCAGCTGAGTACGGGAACGAATACCGATAAAGTGCGCATCGCGAATGGAGGCTTTCAGCGCTTCACTATCCAGCGCGCCTTTGTGATATTCGATATTGGTGTAACCTGCCGCACGCAAATTATCCAGCGCAGTCTGGTGAACGCCTTCCACCAGCAGAAACTTAATTTTGTCTTTCTCCAGCGATACTTTTGCCATTTCCCGACCCTATTTTGCAGACTTCAGAAGGGGCTGTAATAAGCCAGCCTTCTGTCAAAATATCAAAATTTACGCGCGCGGCAATACAAACGATTGCCTGCCGCTTAGCATGGGTAAAGGAAGATAGGGGCAGATTCAACAGATTATGATGGGAAGCACCTTGCAGGCAGAATGATAGCGCTCCAGGCATCTCTTATGTGACATAAGTCACTAAATTTCGCCTACTGGAGAAAAGATGTTTTTCGGCAAGAAATAACCGGCGCGAGCTACGCGCCAGCCAGATCATTTGGTGATGGTTTTTACGCCGTCCGGCCCGCCAATCAGCGCAACGTCGGCGCCACGCGCGGCAAAAAGCCCTACCGTCACTACGCCAGGCAACGCATTGATAGCGCGTTCCAGTTCAGAGGGGTTCACGATACTCAGATTATGCACGTCGAGAATAATGTTGCCGTTATCGGTGATAACCTGCTGACGATATTCCGGCAGGCCGCCCAGTTTCACCAGTTCACGCGCAACATAAGAACGTGCCATCGGGATCACCTCCACCGGCAGCGGAAAACCGCCCAGCACATCAACCTGCTTGGAAATATCGGCGATACAGATAAATTTATCCGCTACCGCAGCGATAATTTTCTCACGCGTTAGCGCTGCGCCGCCGCCTTTAATCATTTGCATTTGCGGGTTGATTTCATCCGCGCCGTCAACGTAGATCGCCAGCGAATCCACCTCGTTAAGGTCAAAGACCGGGATCCCCAGACTCTTTAACTTCAGCGTAGAAGCATCCGAGCTGGAAACGGCGCCTTCGATCTGATGCTTAATCGAGCCGAGCGCATCGATAAAGTGGGCGGCGGTTGATCCGGTGCCTACGCCGACAATCGTCCCTGGCGTGACATAATCCAGCGCGGCCCAGCCTACTGCTTTTTTCAGTTCATCCTGCGTCATGGTATGTTTAAAACCTGTGCTAATGGTGTGCGCGTAGTATAAAACAAGCTCTGGTTAAAATGCGTATTGGATGCGCGGCGTTTTGTCGCTTTGCAAAGCAGTGCACAAACTGCCGCTTCTGACCGCAGCGGCAAAGCGTGAATTTTATGGCATAGTGTCCCGGCATTGCTGAAGGAGAACAAAATAACAATGAAAAGACCCGACTATCGAACGCTTCAGGCTCTGGATGCTGTGATCCGCGAGCGCGGCTTTGAACGCGCGGCGCAAAAGTTATGTATCACCCAGTCGGCGGTGTCACAGCGTATTAAGCAGCTGGAAAATATGTTCGGTCAGCCTTTGCTGGTGCGTACTATTCCACCGCGCCCGACCGAACAAGGACAAAAGCTGCTGGCCCTGCTGCATCAGGTAGAGCTGCTGGAGGACGAGTGGCTGGGCGATGAAAACGGCGGCACTACGCCTCTGCTGCTATCGCTGGCGGTGAATGCCGACAGTCTGGCGACCTGGCTGCTGCCAGCGCTAAAAGAGGTGTTAACCGATTCGCCGGTACGCCTGAATTTGCAGGTGGAAGATGAGACCCGTACCCAGGAGCGCTTACGACGCGGCGAGGTGGTGGGCGCGGTGAGTATTCAGCCGCAGCCGCTGCCCAGCTGTTTGGTGGATCGGCTTGGCGCGCTGGATTATCTGTTTGTCGGCTCACCCGAGTTTGCCGCGCGCTATTTTGCTAACGGCGTGACGCGCTCGGCGTTGTTGAAAGCGCCAGCGGTGGCTTTTGACCACCTTGATGACATGCATCAGGCTTTCTTACAGCAGAATTTCGATCTGTCGCCCGGCAGCGTGCCTTGTCATATCGTTAACTCATCCGAGGCGTTTGTGCAGCTGGCGCGTCAGGGATCGACCTGCTGTATGATTCCGCATTTGCAGATCGAACGGGAGCTGGCGAGCGGTGAGCTTATCGATCTCACGCCCGGTCTTTATCAGCGCCGCATGCTTTACTGGCACCGCTTTGCGCCGGAAAGCCGCCTGATGCGTAAGGTAACCGACGCGCTGCTGGCGCATGGTCATCGCGTATTGCGTCAGGAAGAGGAAGCGCTCAGCGGTTAGGGCGCGAAAAGGCAATCCCGCGCAGGCACGCAAGTACCCAAAGCGCAGGGCGCGGGGAGTACAGGCAGAAGAGTAAAGCGTCCCGCGCCATGGACGGCGCGGGTCGAGCTGTCAGGGATGACGTTTTTTGCGTCTTTACGATCGGCCTGCACTCTCCGCGCGGGCAAACCAGCTCCTAAAGCCTGAGGCGTGGGGAGCGCAGGCAGAAGAGTAAAGCGTCCCGCGCCATGGACGGCGCGGGCCGAGCTGTCAGGGATGACATTTTTTGCGTCTTTACGATCGGCCTGCACTCTCCGCGCGGGCACATAAGCGCCCAACGCGCAGGGGCTGTTTCTGCCGGGTTTATTTATTGCGCTGTAGCTCGAACACCACATCAACCTGATCGTCAAAATGAATGCTCTGCTGCTCATAGGTTTGCTCAGCGGAGGTCATCGGCGCAGCATCCGCAGCTTTATACATACGTGCCATCGGCATCGGCTGATAGTTGGCAACGTGATAGCGCACGCTGTAAACCTGGCCCAGCGTCGCGTTAAAGCCTTTTGCCAGCGCGGCCGCCTGCTGCGTAGCGTTTTCAATCGCCGCCTGACGCGCCTTCGCCTGATAATTATCCGGATTCGCGACGCCCAACTCCACCGAGCGAATTTCATTCAGCCCCGACTTAAGCGCGCCATCCAGCAAATCGTTCAGCTTATCCAGCTGACGCAGCGTTACCTTTACCTGACGCACCGCACGGTAGCCTTTCAGCACCGACTTGCCCTCTTTGGTGTAATCATATTCCGGCTGGGTACGCAGGTTCGCTGCATCAATATCTTTCTTCTCAATGCCATTTTTATTGAGCAAATCAAAATATTGCGCCACGCGGTCATCCGCCTGTTTCTTTGCTTGCGCCGCATCCTTTGAGGAGACGTTAACTTCGATTGCCAGCGTGGCGATATCAGGACGCGCATCTACGCTGGCCTGCCCTGAGGTGACAATATGCGGCCCATTGGGCAACTCATCGGCCTGGGCTAACTGTGAGCCGATGCTTAACCCCATGGTTGCGGCCAGAGCCAGTGCTTTCAGTTTCACGAAAGGTCCTCCTTGAAGACAAAAAATTAGCGAGACGCCGGGTGGCGGTTGCCATAACGGCCACGCAAGCCTGCCACAAGCCAGACGCGGGCAACATGCGTGTTCATCTGAGTTTTTATTGTGGCAAAAGTTTCTTTTTTTGCCGCCCCGCCGCATTTAATGCCATTGGTCGCCTAGTGAAACCCTGTAATCGCCTGTAATGCCAGCTTTAGCGCAATAAACCACATCACCAGGCCAACAAACAGATTGATGATGCGCTGCGCGCCAACCGTACTCAATCGTGGCGACAGCCAGGCCGCCAGCAGTGCCAGACTAAAGAACCAGATAAAAGAGGCGCTTGCGGTGCCCAGAGCAAACCAGCGACGCGCCTCTGGCGGCAGCTGACCGCCAAGGCTTCCCAGCACCACAAACGTATCCAGATAAACGTGCGGGTTTAACCAGGTCACGGCAACCAGCGTAGCGATAATGCGCCAGCGGCTCTGCTGCTTTATCTGCGCGCTGGCCAGCGAGATATTCGCGCTAATCGCCGTACGCAACGCGCCCCATCCATACCACAACAAAAACGCGACGCCGCCCCAGGTCACCAGATTCAGTAACAGCGGCGACTGATTAAGCAGCGCGCTGCCGCCAAAAACCCCGGCGGAGATCAGGATAATATCACTCAGCGTACAAAGAGCGGCGGTCATCAGGTGATACTGCTGGCGTATTCCCTGATTAAGAACAAAGGCGTTTTGCGGCCCCAGCGGCAAAATAAGCGCCACCCCAAGGGCAAGCCCCTGAAAATAAACGGATAACATAATTTTTTTTCCCCACAGAGATAATGGCGGGCAGTGTATAGCGCAAAGACGTGGGGGTGAAATGGAAAGAACTAATGGAATATCAGCGGAGCTAATAACAATACGGGCGAGGATTGCCCTCGCCCGTTCTGGCTTATTCCGCGTTGGTCTTTGCTAACTGAACCTTTTCTGGCAGAGCCTTTTCCTCTGCCGCAGAGGTGACTTTATGCAGATGCACATCCATCTGCGGGTAAGGGATGCCAATACCGTGCGCATCCAGCGTACGCTTGAAATTTTTCATCAGATCCCAATAAACGTCCTGCAGATCGCTACTGTTGCTCCAGCAGCGCACCACAAAATTCAGCGAGGAGGCCGCCAGCTCATTCAGCCCAATCTGCACGCCTTTATCCTGCAAGACGCGCGCATCGGCATCGACCACTTCACGCAGCAGTGAAATCACCTGATCGACATCCGCGTCGTAAGCGACACCAATAATAAATTCATTACGGCGCACCGGTTCACGTGAAAAGTTAATAATATTGCCAGCAATAATTTTTCCGTTCGGCACCACGACAATTTTCCCGTCGCCGGTACGCAGCGTCGTTGAGAAAATCTGCACGTGCAATACCGTGCCCATCACGCCGCCAAGATCCACAAACTCACCGGTACGGAACGGACGGAAGGTCACCAGCAGCACGCCTGCCGCGAGGTTAGAGAGTGACCCCTGTAAGGCCAGACCGACCGCCAAACCTGCCGCACCCAGTACGGCGATCACCGACGCCGTTTGTACGCCAACGCGTCCCAACGCCGCAATCAGCGTAAAGGCGATAATGCCGTAGCGCACCAGCGCTGACAGAAAATCCGCCACGGTGGCATCAATATGTCGCGCAACCAACAAACGGTTGATGCCATTTGAAACGATGCGCGCAATGATCATCCCTACCATAAGGATGGCAAAGGCCGCCACGATATTGACCGCGTAACCGATCAGCAGCGCCTGATTATGAACCAGCCAGCCACCTGCGCTGCTAATTCCGTGTACCACATTTAAATCTTCCATCAATCCACCCTGTTATCATTCCTCAAAAAATCATTTAACCCGCCAGTCAGCGCTGACGCACCCTAAACCAAGGGTAAACAAAAACCACCCGCTTCGCCAAATAAGTGACGATAATGGTTACACTTTTAGCGCAAAATGCCATAAAAAAAGGCCCCGCAGGGCCTTTTATCATCAGTGCGCTATTACAGCGTATTGATGTTGTTCAGTTCTTTAAACGCCTGCTCTAAGCGCACAACCATGGAAGCCTGTGCAGAACGCAGCCAAACGCGCGGATCGTAGAATTTCTTGTTCGGCTTATCGTCGCCTTCCGGGTTACCCAGCTGCGCCTGCAGATAGCCTTCGTTCTTTTTGTAGTACTGCAGAATACCGTCCCAGGTCGCCCATTGGGTGTCGGTGTCGATATTCATTTTGATCACGCCGTAATCGATAGATTCTTTGATCTCTTCAGCAGAAGAACCAGAACCACCGTGGAACACGAAGTTCAGCGCGTTGTGCGGCAGGTTATGTTTCTGACACACATATTCCTGAGAGTTTTTCAGGATTTTCGGCGTCAGCACCACGTTGCCCGGCTTGTAAACGCCGTGTACGTTACCGAAAGAGGCAGCAATAGTGAAACGAGGGCTTACTTCGCTCAGTTTGGTATAAGCGTAGTCAACGTCTTCCGGCTGGGTGTACAGCGCAGAGCTGTCGAGATGGGAGTTATCCACGCCATCTTCTTCACCACCGGTAACGCCCAGTTCGATCTCCAGCGTCATATCCATTTTCGCCATACGCGCCAGATATTGGCTGCAGATCTCGATGTTTTCTTCCAGCGTCTCTTCAGACAGGTCAATCATGTGCGAAGAGAACAGCGGTTTGCCGGTCTGGGCGAAATGTTTTTCGCCTGCGTCCAGCAGACCATCGATCCACGGCAGCAGTTTCTTCGCGCAGTGGTCGGTATGCAGGATCACCGGCACGCCATATTTTTCCGCCATCAGGTGAACATGATGCGCGCCCGCGATCGCACCGGCGATAGCAGCAGCCTGCGGCTCGTCAGATTTAAAGCCTTTACCCGCGATAAAGGCAGCACCGCCGTTAGAGAACTGTACGATAACCGGCGCTTTTGCTTTTGCAGCGGCTTCCAGTACGGCGTTGATGGAGTCACTGCCTACGCAGTTCACTGCTGGCAGGGCAAATTTGTTCTCTTTTGCTACCTGGAACACTTTCTGTACGTCATCACCGGTGACAACGCCTGGTTTTACGAAATCAAAAATTTTAGACATCTGTTTTGTCCTGTTTCGTCGGCCGTGTTACGGATTCAGCCCATTTAAGTAAGCTGGGCAATACGTTCTGGCAGAGCATAGCGCCCTGCCCTAAAGGTTACTGTTTAGCACGCTCTTCGAGCATAGCGACAGCTGGCAGTTTTTTGCCTTCCACGAACTCAAGGAACGCGCCGCCGCCGGTAGAGATATAAGAAATTTTATCTTCAATACCAAACAGATCGATTGCCGCCAGCGTATCGCCGCCGCCAGCAACAGAGAACGCTTCGCTGTCAGCGATGGCGTTAGCGATGATTTCGGTGCCTTTACGGAAGTTCGGGAATTCGAACACGCCTACCGGGCCGTTCCACAGGATGGTTTTCGCCTCTTTCAGCACTTTAGCCAGCGCCTGCGCCGTTTCATCGCCGAAGTCCATAATCTCTTCGTTATCGGCGATTTCGGTAACCTTTTTCACCGTAGCAGGTGCAGTTTCAGAGAATTCCGTACCTACGCGGGAGTCGGTTGGCACCGGAATGCCGTACTGATCGCGCAGGCCTTTTGCCGCTTCAACGAAATCAGGTTCATAAAGAGATTTACCCACGTTGTTATCGATCGCTACAAAGGTGTTAGCGATACCGCCGCCCACGACAACGGTGTCAGCGATTTTAACCAGCGAGTTCAATACGTCGAACTTGGTAGAAACTTTAGAACCACCCACTACCGCCACCAGCGGACGAGCCGGGTTGTTCATTACTTTGCCCAGCGCTTCCAGCTCAGCGGAAAGCAGCGGGCCGGCACAGGCGATCGGCGCAAATTTACCTACGCCGTGCGTAGAAGCCTGCGCGCGATGAGCGGTACCAAAGGCGTCCATAACGAACACGTCGCACAGCGCAGCATATTTTTTCGAGAGGGTTTCGTCGTCTTTCTTCTCGCCTTTGTTGAAACGCACGTTTTCCAACACCACCAGCTCACCTGCGCCGACTTCTACGCCGTCGAGGTAATCTTTCGCCAGGGTTACGTTGGTACCGTTCAGTTTCTCTTTCAGGTAGTTAACTACCGGCAGCAGGGAGAACTCTTCGTTATATTCGCCTTCGGTCGGACGACCCAGGTGAGAAGTCACCATCACTTTCGCACCCTGTTTCAGGGCCGTTTCGATGGTCGGCAGCGAAGCGCGAATACGCGCATCTGACGTCACTTTCCCTTCTTTAACCGGCACGTTGAGATCGGCACGGATCAGAACGCGTTTACCAGCAAGATCCAGATCGGTCATCTTAATTACAGACATGGTGAACCCTCTCGTTGATTCTCATAAGTTTTGTCAGACGCATCCGCGTCTTACCTGAAACCACTTGCGGCCATTGCTAATGTCGTGTCGAGCATCCGATTAGCAAAGCCCCATTCATTGTCACACCAGACTAATGTCTTAACCAGGTGGCGACCGCTGACCCGCGTTTGCGTACCGTCCACTATGGCACTGTGCGGATCGTGATTAAAATCGATCGAGACTAACGGCATTTCCGTATAGTCAACTATACCACTAAAAGCCCCCGCTGAGGCATTTTGCAGCACGCCGTTCACCTCGCAAGGGGTAACCGCCGCACGTACGCTGACGCTAAGATCCATCGCAGTAACGTTGATCGTTGGCACCCGCACGGCGATCGCTTCGAAGCGATCGTGGAACTGCGGCAGAATGCGTTCGATGCCCGCGGCAAGCCGCGTATCAACGGGAATAATAGACTGGCTGGCGGCACGCGTGCGGCGCAGATCGCTGTGATAAGCATCGATCACCTGCTGATCATGCATCGCGGAATGGATAGTGGTGACGGTGCCGGATTCGATGCCAAAAGCATCATCCAGCAGCTTAATTATCGGAATAATACAGTTAGTGGTGCAGGAGGCGTTGGAGACAATGCGGTCGGTGGGTTTAAGCGCCTGCTCATTGACGCCGAAAACCACGGTGGCATCGAGATCGTTGCCGCCAGGGTGAGAAAACAGCACTTTTTTCGCCCCAGCCTGCAGATGCGCTTCGCCATCGGCCCGGCTACCCCAGATGCCGGTACAGTCCAGCACCACGTCGACGTTGAGCTCACGCCACGGCAGATCGGCGATTTGCGCCTGATGCAGCAGGCGAATAGTATCCTCGCCTACCCACAGCAGATCGCGCTCCTGACGCACTTCCCAGGCGAAACGGCCATGGCTGGTATCATATTTCAGCAGATGCGCCATACCGGCAGATTCCGCCAGTTCATTAATAGCGACAACGCTAATTTCTGCCCGACGGCCAGTTTCGTACAGCGCACGTAATACGCTGCGTCCAATACGGCCAAAGCCATTAATCGCTACGCGAAGGGTCATAAATCTCCTGCGTCAGAACCTGATCAAACCGTGCCGATAGCCTGAGCCAGCCGTTACGATTTGTACAGGGAAAAATCCGCCCGTGCCAGCCACGCTAAAGGTGGGAAGTTAACAAAACTGAAACGCTTCAGCCAGAATATTCGTTACCAGGAATAATTAAAATGATAGCGATCAACCCTTACGACAAACTTCTGACGCAGATCACAAATTTGAAGAAAAGTTAGCGCAGCCGACGTCGATTTCGTTAGTGGTCATAGTATTGTGACGCGAAGAGATACGATTTTATCTACAGCGCGTCGGGTCCTGCACCTTTATCACGCGTTGGCCTTTCTGACCGTCAGGCTTAATTGCCGGTTAAAAGAACACTGCTATTGCGGCCACGGTGTTTGTTTTTGGTTCAGTAAAAGGATGTTATGAACTACACATTGCTTTGGGGCGTCTGGTTTATCTGGGCTCTGGCTTTGCTGGCTTATTGCCTGCAAGCGGAAGCGCGCCAGGGATTTCTCAACATTCTGTTAAACGCATTACCGCTGATTACCTCATCAGTGATTATTTTAAGCTGCATTTATTATCGACGACCATACAAGGGATTGAATATGTTTAAACGTAAAGAAACATTTAATGAAAATAGCGCCCCCGCTGCGGCAGAACAGGATGAGGTTATTTCCGTTAAGCCTTTTTCGCCAGAGGTTGAAAAAGCGTTAGCTTCGACGGCAATTAAAGATAATGAAGCAACGATAATCCCCTCTTCGTGTCATATTAAAGGTGAGGTTAACGCATCCGGTGATATACGAATTAGCGGCTCCGTTAATGGTACGATCAAGGCGGTCAACACCGTGCATGTGCTGCATCAGGGCAACGTTGAAGGCGACATCTATGCGGAAAAGCTGGTGGTGGATGGAAAAGTCACCGGCACCTGCATCAGTGAATCAGTAGAAATTAATGCCAATGGCTATATTGACGGCACCATCGAAAGCGATGATTTATCGATTAATAAAAGCGGACATTTTTATGGTATGTCAAAGCCCAGGAGGGTAAAACCGATGCAAACGGATAATGTCACGGAAAAAATGGATTTTACGGATAAAACCATCATTAAAGAAAGCAGCTTAGGAACCTTTACGCTCGCTGAACTGGTGGTAGATAATAACGCTGAAGAACATAATGCATAATTAAAAATTAGCGGTAAACACGACGGTTATTTGACGATTAAAAAATAAAGGGTGCCGTTTTTATTCTATTACGGCACCCTTATTTAACCGGTGCGCTCACAATAGCGCACCCTCATGATTACAAAATCGCTTTCGCTTTAGCGACCACGTTTTCAACGGTAAAGCCAAACAGCTCAAACAGTTGATCAGCCGGAGCGGATTCACCGAAACTGGTCATACCGATAATCGCGCCGTTCAGGCCGGTATATTTGTACCAGTAGTCCGCAATGCCCGCTTCGATGGCCACACGCGCGCTAACCGCCTTCGGTAGCACCGATTCACGATATGCCTCGTCCTGCTTATCGAACGCATCGGTAGACGGCATCGAAACCACGCGTACCTGATAGCCTTCAGAAGTCAGCTTATCCCAGGCCGCCACCGCCAGTTCCACTTCCGAACCGGTAGCGATCAGGATCAGCTGCGGCTGGCCTGCGCACTCTTTCAGCACGTAAGCGCCACGCGCAACGTTCGCCAGCTGCTCAGGGCTACGCGACTGCTGCACCAGATTCTGACGTGAGAAGATCAGCGCAGTCGGGCCATCCTGACGCTCAATGGCGTATTTCCACGCCACGGCGGATTCAACCTGATCGCACGGACGCCAGGTGCTCATATTCGGCGTAACGCGCAGGCTGGCGATCTGTTCAACCGGCTGGTGTGTCGGGCCATCTTCACCCAGGCCGATGGAGTCGTGGGTATAAACCATCACCTGACGAATCTTCATCAGCGCCGCCATACGCGCCGCGTTACGCGCATATTCCACAAACATCAGGAAGGTCGCGGTATAAGGCAGGAAACCGCCATGCAGCGCGATACCGTTCGCGATCGCGGTCATGCCGAATTCACGTACGCCGTAATGGATATAGTTACCGGCCGCATCATCATTGATGCCTTTAGAACCCGACCACATTGTCAGGTTGCTTGGCGCGAGGTCAGCGGAGCCGCCCAGGTATTCCGGCAGCAGTTTGCCAAACGCTTCAATCGCATTCTGTGACGCTTTACGGCTGGCGATTTTGGCTGGATTAGCCTGTAGCTGCTCAATAAATTTCTGTGACTCTTCCTGCCAGTTAGCGGGCAGCGCATTGCTCATGCGACGCGTAAACTCAGCGGCCAGCTCCGGGTAAGCCTGGGCATAGGCATCAAACTTCTGCTGCCATGCGGCTTCTTTTACCTGACCTGCTTCTTTCGCATCCCACTCGGCATAAATCTCCTGCGGAATAACAAAAGGCGCATGTTCCCAACCCAGCTGTTTACGGGTCAGAACGATTTCACCCGGGCCCAGCGGCGCACCGTGTGAATCATGCGTACCGGCTTTGTTCGGCGAGCCGAAGCCGATAACGGTTTTGCACATCAGCAGCGACGGCTTATCGCTTACCGCTTTCGCCTCTTCAATCGCCTGTTTAATCGCCTCAGCGTCGTGGCCGTCTACGCCGCGCACCACATGCCAGCCGTAGGCTTCAAAACGGGCAGCGGTATCATCGCTGAACCAGCCTTCAATATGACCATCAATTGAGATGCCGTTATCATCGTAAAACGCGACCAGCTTGCCCAGTTTCAGCGTACCGGCCAGCGAGCAGACCTCATGCGAGATCCCTTCCATCATGCAGCCGTCGCCCATAAACACGTAGGTGTGGTGATCGACGATGTCATGATTCGGACGGTTAAACTGCGCCGCCATGGTGCGTTCCGCGATCGCCATACCCACCGCATTGGCAATGCCCTGCCCCAGCGGACCAGTGGTGGTTTCCACGCCTGCGGTGTAGCCATACTCCGGGTGGCCCGGCGTTTTAGAGTGCAGCTGACGGAAGTTTTTCAACTCTTCAATCGGCAGATCGTAGCCAGTGAGGTGCAGCAGGCTATAGATCAACATCGATCCGTGACCGTTAGAGAGCACGAAGCGATCGCGATCGGCCCACAGCGGATTGGTCGGGTTATGGTTCAGGTAATCACGCCACAGCACTTCGGCAATGTCCGCCATGCCCATCGGGGCACCCGGATGACCAGACTGCGCTTTTTGTACTGCATCCATGCTCAAGGCGCGAACGGCGTTGGCAAGCTCTTTACGAGAAGACATGTGTTACTCCAGGTCGGATTAATGCTTCGCCGTCCTTAACCTATTGTAATTAATGAGTTATCAGGCAAAGCCAGAGAAAAGTCGCCAAACAATGTACATGAAAAGCGGGGTGGAAGTACATGGCGTGAGATGCGAAATATCAGGGACATTTCGCGCTTTAAGCGTTGTCTACTGGGCTTTGTAGTCTGAAAACGTTATAAGAGGGCTTTCCTGAGGGAAGCGCCACGCGCATTTACTTTCAGGACCGATCGTTTTTACTACTTTGTTACTGTGATGGGATATGAATGGAATGAAAATCCGTGCTTCTTTAATGGCCCTGTCGGTCGCGACGTTACTCTCTGGTTGTCAGAATCTTGACAGTAATGCGCTGATGCAGTCTGGCGCGCAGGCTTTCCAGGCGGTAACGCTCAGCAACGATCAGGTGAAGGCGCTCAGCGACCAGTCCTGCCAGCAGATGGACAGCGAAGCGCAAATCGCCAAGCCGGGCAGCACTTATCAGCAGCGTCTGGATAAAATCGCCGCCGCGCTGGGCAACAATATTAACGGTACGCCAGCCAACTATAAGGTCTATCTCACCAAAGATGTTAACGCCTGGGCGATGGCCAACGGCTGCATTCGCGTTTATAGCGGGCTGATGGATTTAATGACCGATAACGAAGTTGAAGCGGTGCTGGGTCATGAGATGGGTCACGTCGCGCTGGGCCACTCGCGCAAAGCGATGCAGGTAGCCTACGCCACCACGGCGGCACGCACGGCGGCAGCCTCGATGGGCGGCATTGCTGCCACGCTGTCTCAGTCGCAGCTTGGCGAGCTGGGTCAGAAACTGGTGAGCGCGCAGTTCTCGCAAACCCAGGAGTCGCAGGCGGATGATTACTCTTACGACCTGTTGAAAAAGCGCGGCATCAATCCAAACGGTCTGGTTACCAGCTTTGAAAAACTGGCGCAGCTGGAAGGCACGCATCAGAGTTCAATGTTCGATGACCACCCTTCTTCCGTGGCGCGTGCGGAACATATCAAAGCGCGTATCGCTGCC
Source organism: Mixta sp. BE291 (assembly GCF_031457955.1). Classification (NCBI taxonomy): domain Bacteria; kingdom Pseudomonadati; phylum Pseudomonadota; class Gammaproteobacteria; order Enterobacterales; family Erwiniaceae; genus Mixta; species Mixta sp. BE291. Next base: position 183,794 of record NZ_JAVDXN010000006.1, read on the forward strand.
GATAGTAAATAAGCGGTGTGATAGCTCGCTGATATCCCGCGCCTGAGCGGCGCGGGATGTTGGCCCGGAGCAAGCATCTTTTCCAGGCCCGTCAGGCGAAAATTAGCCCTTGCTGGCTTTATTCGCCGCCTGCACGTGCAGCATATCCAGCGCAATGGTTGCCGCCGCCAACGACGTCAGATCGGACTGATCGTAGCCCGGCGCGACTTCCACCAGATCCATACCCACGATATTCAGCCCCTGCAGACCGCGAATCAGCTTCAGCGCTTTATCGGTGGTCAGGCCACCAATCACCGGCGTGCCGGTGCCAGGCGCATGCGCCGGATCGAGGCAGTCGATATCAAAGGTCAGATAAACCGGCATATCGCCGACAATCTGCTTCACCTGCGCCAGAATGTCATCAACGCCGCGATCGTTAACCTGCGCCGCGTCCAACACCTGATAGCCAAGGTTTTTATCAAATTCGGTACGAATACCGATCTGTACCGAACGTTGCGGATCGATCAGACCTTCATTCGGCGCATGGTGGAACATGGTGCCGTGGTCAAATTTCGGGCCGTTGGAATAGGTGTCGGTATGCGCGTCAAAATGCACCAGCGCCATTTTACCGAAATGCTTCGCGTGGGCGCGCAGCAGCGGCAGCGTAATATAGTGGTCGCCGCCGAAAGTCAGCATGCGCTTGCCGCTTGCCAGCAGCTGCTCGGCATGCGCCTGCAGTTTGTCGCTCAGATCCTGTGAATCGCCAAAAGCGTAAACCAGATCGCCGCAGTCGATTACGTTCAGACGCTCACGCAGATCGAAATCCCACGGCCAGCGGCAGCCTTCCCACGCCAGGTTAGTGGAGATCTGGCGAATCGCGCCTGGGCCAAGACGACTGCCGGGGCGACCGGAGGTCGCGGCATCAAAAGGCACGCCGGTAATCACCCACTCCGCATCGCTGCTGTACGGCTGGAAGTTCAGCGGCAGGCGCAGAAAGCCGAACGCATTGGAAACCAGCGAGTTATCGTACTGATGGCCTAAGGTGTTGGTGTTATTCATAACAACTCCTTGATTCATGACGGCGCGGCCGACATGGTTGTTCAGATGAAAAAAATCCCCTCCGCGTCGTTAAACCCGACGAGGAAGGGATTTGATGGAAAAGCTGACGGCGATTATCGCCGCGCGCAACGCAGGCGGCAATGTCATTTTTGACCCTTGCCGCCGCATCGTCGCTTATTCGTCTTCTAAATAAGTATAGCCGTAGAGACCCGCCTCAAACTCTTCAAGGAACTGCGCGCGCAGCTCTTCGTCAAGCTCGGTCTGTTTGACCTGATTACGGAACAGATCCAACAGCTCCTGCGGGTTCAGCTGAACATACTCCAGCATATCCGCCACGGTATCCCCTTCATCTGACAGCTCGACTTCAACGCTGCCGTCGGCGAAGGCGTAAACGTTAACTGCTTCCGTATCGCCGAACAGGTTATGCATGTTGCCGAGGATCTCCTGATACGCGCCCACCATAAAGAAGCCCAGCATCGGTGGATTATCCACATCATACTGCGGCATTGGCATGGTGGTGGCGATGCCGTCGCCATCTACGTAGTGATCGATGGTGCCGTCGGAATCGCAGGTGATATCGAGCAGTACCGCGCGGCGCTCCGGCGTTTTATCCAGCCCTTCCAGCGGCAACACCGGGAAGAGCTGATCGATACCCCACGCGTCCGGCATCGACTGGAACAGCGAAAAGTTAACGTAGATCTTATCCGCCATGCGTTCCTGCAGCTCGTCGATAATCGGACGGTGAGCGCGGTTGCTGGGATCCAGATGCTGCTGAATATAGTGACAGATGCTCAGATAGAGCTGCTCCGCCCAGGCGCGCTGCGACAAATCGTAGGTGCCCTGCGAATAGCCGGTATGGATATCATGCAGATCCATCTGGCTGTCGTGCAGCCATTCACGCAGCGAACGACGCGTATTCGGCTCGTGCATCTCCAGCCAGGTTTCCCACATGCTCAGCAACGGACGCGGCGCATCTTCTGCTGGCGCCGCAGGCTCGCTGAACTCGCTGCGTTCAACACCGATAATATTGGAAACCAGCACGGTATGATGCGCGGTTACCGCACGGCCCGATTCAGTGATCACCGTCGGATGCGGTAAGCCATGCTCTTCACAGGCGTCGCCGATCGCCCAGATAACGTTGTTGGCGTATTCGTTCAGGCCATAGTTAACGGAACAGTCGGACTGCGAGCGCGTGCCTTCATAGTCAACGCCCAACCCGCCGCCGACATCAAAGCACTGAATGTTGACGCCCAGCTTCGCCAGCTCAACGTAGAAACGCGCCGATTCACGTACGCCGGTCGCGATATCACGGATATTGGCCATCTGCGAACCGAGATGGAAATGCAGCAACTGCAGGCTATCGAGACGCCCGGCGTTGCGCATGATATCGACCAGCTGCAGCACCTGCGAAGCGGACAGGCCGAATTTCGATTTCTCGCCGCCGCTGGACTGCCATTTACCGGAGCCCTGCGAAGCCAGACGGGCACGAATACCCAGGCGCGGCACCACATTCAGGCGCTCCGCCTCTTCCAGCACCAGTTTCACCTCGGTCATTTTTTCGATAACCAGGTAAACCTTATGCCCCATCTTTTCGCCAATCAGCGCCAGACGAATATATTCACGATCTTTATAGCCGTTACAGACGATCACCGTACGCGTCTTACCGGCGTGCGCCAGTACCGCCATCAGCTCCGCTTTCGAGCCCGCTTCCAGACCCAGCGGCTCGCCGGAGTTAATCAGCGACTCGATGACGCGCTTGTGCTGGTTAACCTTGATCGGATAGACCAGGAAGTAATCGCCCTGATAGCCGTAGGATTCACGCGCGCGTTTAAAGGCGGCGTTAATCGAGCGCAGACGGTGCTGCAGGATCTGCGGAAAGCAGAACAGCGCCGGTAAACGCTGGCCATCGGCCTCACGCTCTTTTACCAGGCGGGCCAGGTCAACGCGCACGTCCGGCATATCCGGATCGGGACAGACGCTAATGTGCCCCAGCTCGTTGACGTCGTAATAGTTGTTGCCCCACCAGGCAATGTTATAGGTGCGCAGCATTCTGCTCGCATCTTGATCGCTCATCGCCACCTCCTGCATCGAGCGCAGTTCACCCTGTTCGCCAGCTGACGAACCCTTGATATTCTTTATGTCGTCAGACATCGCGAACCTCAACATTAATTAGTGTGGCAGAATAATTAGCAACTATCGCAGTTTGGCATTGCCAGAACAAGCCATCTTCCGGCGCGGTTGCCAGCATATCATGCTGAACCGTCGCCTCAGGCCACTGCGTCAGTGATTCAGTGTAAAACACGTCGCCGAACTCCGTGTTGCGGGATAGAAAAAGCATCAGCTCACCTTCAGTAAACACTGAAGGCACCCAGTAAAAACTGTAGCAAGTTAGCCTGCGCTCGTGTCGTGATGATGACCGATACAGAGAAAACGTTGGCGGAAAAGGCTGGCGGAGGCGCAAACGGAAAGGGACAACCGCACATCAGTGCAGCGGAGCGAACCGGAAGAAAGGATGAAAACCTGGTTCATTACTCGTATCACCTCCACACATGCCGGGCATGTGGAAAATAGGCCTGAGGGTGAAAATCAGATCAAAATCTGACGGGCCAGACGCCGCAGCGTCCTGTTTCTTCGCTGAAAACAGCAGCCGCGTTTTATACCGCTCACGCAGGCAAAATGCAAAAACAAATTATGTAAGCTGTGGTTGCTATCAGGAAATGGCGATCCTGGCCGATAACTCGAAAAGAGCCCACAACAAAAAAGGGCTGGCAATTCGCTTACGGAGTAACCTAAAATAGACGTCCAGATGTTAATCCGTCTAAACTGGTTAACTTCTGTGCTGCACGCGGCTTTGCCTGAAGGGGCGTTGAATCAGGCTAAGCCTTTTTCTGCGCCGGGCAGTTGTTCATTAAACCGTTTTAGTAAGGTAAAGAATCAAATGGCTAAACACCTTTTCACCTCAGAGTCCGTATCCGAGGGACATCCTGATAAAATCGCCGATCAGATTTCGGACGCCGTTCTTGACGCGATTCTCGCTCAGGATCCGAAAGCACGCGTGGCTTGCGAAACCTATGTGAAGACCGGCATGGTGCTGGTCGGTGGCGAAATCACCACCAGCGCCTGGGTTGATATCGAAGAGATCACGCGCCAGACCGTACGTGACATCGGCTATGTTCACTCTGATATGGGCTTTGATGCCAACTCCTGCGCCGTGCTGAGTGCGATCGGCAAGCAGTCGCCGGATATCAATCAGGGCGTTGACCGCATCGATCCGCTGGAACAGGGCGCGGGCGACCAGGGCCTGATGTTTGGCTACGCCACCAATGAAACCGATGTGCTGATGCCAGCGCCGGTGACCTATGCGCACCGTCTGGTGCAGCGTCAGTCTGAAGTGCGTAAAAACGGCAGCCTGCCGTGGCTGCGTCCGGATGCCAAAAGCCAGGTGACCTTCCAGTACGATGGCGGCAAAATTGTGGGTATCGACGCCGTGGTGCTGTCTACTCAGCATGCGGAAGAGGTTTCTCAGTCTGACCTGCAAGAAGCGGTGATGGAAGAGATCATCAAGCCGGTCCTGCCGACCGAATGGTTGAGCGCCAGCACTAAATTCTTTATTAACCCAACCGGACGCTTTGTTATCGGCGGCCCCATGGGCGACTGCGGCCTGACCGGTCGTAAGATCATCGTTGATACCTACGGCGGCATGGCCCGTCACGGCGGCGGCGCGTTCTCAGGTAAAGATCCGTCCAAAGTTGACCGCTCAGCGGCTTATGCCGCGCGCTACGTAGCGAAAAACATCGTGGCCGCAGGCCTGGCTGACCGCTGTGAGATCCAGGTTTCCTACGCTATCGGCGTAGCAGAACCGACCTCAATCATGGTGGAAACCTTCGGCACAGAGAAAATCGCGACCGAGCAGCTGACGCTGCTGGTGCGTGAATTCTTCGATCTGCGTCCGTACGGTTTGATTCAGATGCTGGATCTGCTGCAGCCGATCTACCGTGAAACGGCAGCTTACGGCCACTTTGGTCGCGAGCATTTCCCGTGGGAAAAAACCGATAAAGCACAGCAGCTGCGCGACGCAGCGGGCCTGTAAACACTTCACGCTGCCGCATTCGTCGGCGGCGTTCAATGTAAAAGGGAGCATTAATGGCTCCCTTTTTTTATTCCTCATGTTTTTTTTCACCAGCTACACTTTTGGTTGCCTGTCGGCTGCGCCGTCATGATAACGCTTACAAATCGAAAGGCCTTATATTTCTGTTATTTAGGATTTAATCGCGGATGTATTTTGCCGGAAAATGCGTTATTTTCAGCGTCGTCTGATAGTTCGTTAACACCCGACTGTCAGAAACTTAACAGGTGCTATACCTTACTGGTTATGTAATCAGAGCCTGGTGATAAATGCTGGTTTTCAGGGTTCCAGCGAGTGTAACCGATTACACCTCTGTGATCTGTCTCACTTTTCGCCACGTTCGGGTCTCTTAACATTGATAACTACAACGATGGATACTATTCGGAGGCACTATGCCTGGTAATACCCACAAAAGCAGAACCTCGAATAAGATGATGACCTTATTCGTCTGCTTTCTTGCTGCACTTGCTGGCCTGCTGTTTGGCCTGGATATCGGCGTTATCGCCGGTGCCCTACCCTTTATCGCCAAAGATTTTAACGTTACACCTCATCAACAAGAGTGGATCGTTAGCTCAATGATGTTTGGCGCCGCAATCGGTGCGATCGGCAGCGGCTGGATGTCCTCCCGCCTGGGTCGTAAAAAAAGCCTGATGGCAGGTGCCATCCTGTTTGTGATCGGTTCGCTCTGGTCGGCTATGGCGCCTAACCCGGAAATGCTGATCGCCGCTCGCGTGGTGCTGGGCCTGGCCGTAGGCGTTGCCTCTTATACCGCGCCGCTCTACCTGTCGGAAATCGCGCCGGAGAAAATTCGCGGCAGCATGATCTCTCTCTATCAGCTGATGATCACTATCGGTATCCTGGGCGCTTATCTTTCCGATACCGCCTTTAGCTATAGCGGCGACTGGCGCTGGATGCTGGGCGTGATCACCATTCCGGCGATCCTGCTGCTGGTTGGCGTTTTCTTCCTGCCCAACAGCCCGCGTTGGCTGGCGGCAAAAGGTAACTTCCGTGATGCACAGCGCGTATTGGATCGCCTGCGCGATACCAGCGAGCAGGCAAAACGTGAACTGGATGAGATCCGCGAAAGCCTGAAAATCAAGCAGACCGGCTGGAGCCTGTTCCGTGGCAACAGCAACTTCCGTCGCGCGGTGTTCCTCGGCGTACTGTTGCAGGTGATGCAGCAGTTTACCGGCATGAACGTCATCATGTATTACGCGCCGAAAATCTTTGAAATCGCGGGCTTTACCAATACCACCGAGCAGATGTGGGGCACGGTCATCGTTGGACTGATCAACGTTCTCGCCACCTTTATCGCTATCGGTCTGGTGGATCGCTGGGGCCGTAAACCGACGCTGACGCTGGGCTTCCTGGTGATGGCGGTGGGTATGGGCATCCTGGGCACCATGCTGCATATCGGTATCGAATCGCCGGGCGCGCAATACTTTGCCGTTGCCATGCTGCTGATGTTTATCATCGGCTTTGCGATGAGCGCCGGTCCGTTGATCTGGGTGCTGTGTTCTGAAATTCAGCCGCTGAAAGGCCGCGATTTCGGTATCACCGTTTCCACCACTACCAACTGGATTGCCAACATGATCGTCGGCGCAACCTTCCTGACGATGCTGAATACGCTGGGCAACGCCAATACCTTCTGGGTATACGCAGGCCTGAATATTCTGTTCATCATCCTGACGGTGATGCTGATTCCGGAAACGAAAAATATCTCTCTGGAACATATCGAACGCAATTTGATGTCGGGCAAAAAACTGCGCGATATCGGTTCGCAAGAATAATCCTGCTATCGGTAACAGCCGGGGCCGCCTTTGCCGCCCCGGCTTTTTTTTAACGCTTCCCTCCCCTTTCTCCGGCGCGTTCAATCACGGCATCCCATTGTTTTCTTTTTTTACGCGCCGTATGCTTTGCCGCTATGAAATCGATTCGCCTTCCTATTGCCCTGCAGCAGGCCGTGATGCGCACGCTACGTGAGAAGCTGCAGCAGGCTAACCAGCGCCTGGCACGCAACTATCCTGAACCCAATCTGATTTATCAGCAGCGCGGGACGGCGGCGGGCACCGCCTGGCTGGCAAGCTGGGAGATCCGCCTTAATCCGGTGCTGCTGCTGGAAAATCAGCAGGCGTTTATTGAAGAAGTGGTGCCGCACGAGCTGGCGCATCTGCTGGTATGGCGTCACTTTGGCCGCGTCGCGCCGCATGGCAAAGAGTGGAAATGGATGATGGAAACCATTCTGGAGGTACCGGCACGCCGTACGCATTCCTTTGCCGTCGCCTCGGTGCGCGGCAAATCCTTTCCTTACCGTTGCCGCTGCCAGCAGCATCAACTGACGGTTCGCCGTCATAACCGCGTGGTGCGCGGCGAAACAGAATATCGCTGTGTCCAGTGCGGCGATCGGCTTGTCGCAGGCGATTACGCGCCGCCAGGCAACTGATCCGCCCAATTAGCGCGCATTTCCCCTCAATCGGCCCTTTGGCATTTCGACAGACGTCGCAATCTGGTACGCTGCGCGCTCTTTTTCGTCAGTTGAAAAATGGAATATGTCTCGCAAATTTTTGTTTACCGTTCTCTTTTCCGCTCTGCTCGCGCCGTTAGCCGCGCATAGCCTGAGCGTAAACGCTTATCATCAGAATAATTTTCAGCAGGCGAAGAAAGTCTCTGTGCAAATCAATGCCGATGCGCCAGGCTCCTTTTACTGCGGCTGTAAAATTAACTGGCAGGGAAAGAAAGGCGTGCCCGATCTGGCGTCATGCGGCTATCAGGTGCGTAAAAACGCTAACCGTGCCAACCGCATCGAATGGGAGCATGTGGTTCCCGCCTGGCAGTTCGGCCACCAGCGCCAGTGCTGGCAGGACGGCGGTCGTAAAAACTGCAGCAAAGATAAAGGCTATCGTGAGATAGAGTCGGATCTGCATAACCTGCAACCGGCGATTGGCGAAGTGAACGGCGATCGCGGCAACTTTATGTACAGTCAGTGGAACGGCAGCGAACGTCAATACGGCCAGTGCGCAATGAAAATTGATTTCAAAAATAAACTGGCAGAGCCGCCAGCACGTGCGCGCGGCATTATCGCCCGTACTTATTTTTATATGCGCGATCGCTACCAGCTGCGCCTTTCTCGTCAGCAAACGCAGCTGATGCAGGTATGGGATAAGCAATATCCGGCCACGCCCTGGGAATGCGAACGTGATAAGCGCATCGCAAAAATTCAGGGAAACCATAACCCGTACGTTGAGCGCGCTTGCCAGCGCTAAAAGCGCTGCCCTAAACTTTACGTAACCGCGTGATGCGCTGCGCGCCCGTCACGCGAAGGCACTTTCTGCCGTGCGCCTGCGCGGCCTGTTATGATCAGGAACCTCATGCGAAAACCCCGCATTTATCATCCCGAAAGTTTAACGGTCGGTCAGGAGATCGCGCTTAGCGAAGATGCCGCCAATCACGTTGGCCGGGTGCTGCGTATGGGCAGCGGCCAGGCGCTGGAACTGTTTGATGGCAGTAATCTGGTTTTTGACGGTGAAATTGTTCGCGCCGATAAGCGCAGCGTAACGGTAAAAGTTATGCAAAGCCGCGAAGATAGCCGCGAATCGCCGCTGCATCTGCATTTAGGCCAGGTTATGTCGCGTGGTGAAAAGATGGAGTTCACCATTCAAAAGTCGATTGAACTGGGCGTTAATGTTATTACCCCCTTGTTTTCTGAGCGCTGCGGCGTAAAGCTGGACGCCGAGCGTCAGGCCAAAAAGATTCAACAGTGGCAAAAAATCGCCGTGGCCGCCTGCGAGCAGTGCGGGCGTAATGTGGTGCCTGAGGTACGTGAAGCGATGTCGCTGGAAGCCTGGTGCGCCGAACAGGACAACGCGCTGAAGTTGAATCTTCATCCACGCGCGCAGCACAGCATCAATACGCTGCCGCAGCCGGTGGAGCGGGTGCGCCTGCTGATTGGCCCGGAAGGCGGGTTGACCGCTGAAGAGATCGCCATGACCGGCCACCAGGGTTTTACCGATATCTTGCTTGGCCCACGCGTGCTGCGCACAGAGACCACCGCGCTCACGGCCATTACGGCACTCCAGGTCAGGTTTGGCGATCTGGGTTAAGCTGAATAAGCGGCCCATTGCGTTAAGCCTGAAAAAAGAATTTATGCCAATCTGCGGCAAGCGGCATACCGGCCGCCCGCTCGAGGAGAACAGAATGATTAAGCTTGGCATCGTCATGGATCCGATTACGACGATCAATATTAAAAAAGATTCCAGCTTTGCAATGCTGCTGGAAGCACAGCGCCGTGGTTATGAAATTCACTATATGGAGATGGGCGATCTCTATCTACGCGGCGGCGAAGCGCGCGCCCGCACGCGCCAGCTCAGCGTTGAGCAGAACTATGACAAATGGTTTGAGTTTGGCAGCGAGCAGGATATCGCGCTGGCCGAGCTGAACGTGATTCTGATGCGTAAAGATCCGCCTTTCGACACAGAATTTATTTACGCCACCTATATGCTGGAGCGTGCGGAAGAGCAAGGCGTGCTGATCGTTAACAAACCGCAAAGCCTGCGCGACTGTAATGAAAAGCTGTTTACCGCCTGGTTCTCTGAGCTGACGCCCGATACGCTGGTAACGCGTGACGGCAAGCGCATCCGTGAGTTCTGGCGCCAACACGGCGACATTATCCTGAAGCCGCTGGACGGCATGGGCGGCTCCTCTATTTTCCGTGTGAAACAGGACGATCCCAATGTCGGGGTCATTCTGGAAGCGCTGACCAATCACGGTAAGTTCTTCTGCATGGCGCAAAACTATCTGCCAGCGATTAAAGATGGCGATAAACGCGTGCTGGTGGTGGATGGCGAGCCGGTGCCTTATTGCCTGGCGCGCATTCCTCAGTCGGGCGAAACGCGCGGCAACCTCGCCGCCGGTGGCCGCGGTGAAGCGCGTCCGCTGAGCGAAAGCGACTGGGAGATCGCGCGTCGCGTTGCGCCGACGCTGAAACAAAAAGGCCTGATCTTTGTTGGCCTGGATATTATCGGCGACAAGCTGACTGAGATAAACGTTACCAGCCCGACCTGCATTCGTGAAATCGAAGCCGCCTTCCCGGTCTCCATCACCGGTATGTTGATGGATGCTATTGAGAAGCGCCTGGCGTAAATTTGAACGGGGCAATAGCCCCGTCTTCAACCTGTTAATGGTCCCTGCGGTCACCTGCCGTTAGCCGTTAACCCGTATTCAGACGAGTGAGAATGAATTTACAGCACCATTTTTTGATTGCGATGCCCGCCCTCCATGATCCGCTGTTTAAACGTTCGGTGGTCTATATCTGCGAGCATAATCAGGACGGCGCCATGGGGATAATTATTAATAAACCGATGGAGAACCTGACGGTTGACGGCATCCTGACCAAACTGAAAATTGCGCCCTCCCCGCGCGATCCGCAGGTTAAGCTGGATAAACCGGTTTTTTCCGGCGGCCCGCTGGCGGAAGATCGCGGCTTTATTTTGCATTCCGCGCAGCGCACTTTCGCTTCCAGTATCCGTATCTCTGATAATACGGTGATCACCACCTCACGCGATGTCCTTGAATCTCTTGGCACGCCGGAACAGCCGGAGCAGGTGCTGGTTGCGCTCGGCTACTGCGCCTGGGAGAAAGATCAGCTGGAAGGCGAACTGCTGGAAAATGCCTGGCTGACCACGCCCGCTAACAGCAATATTCTGTTCCAGACGCCAATTGCCGAACGGTGGCGTGAAGCGGCGAAAAGCATCGGCGTGGATATACATAATATCACCAGCGAGGCAGGCCACGCCTGATGAGCAACATGACACTCCTGGCGTTTGATTTTGGCACCAAAAGCATCGGCGTTGCGGTCGGCCAGCCGCTTACCGGCACCGCACGTCCTTTGACCGCCCTGAAAGCGCAGGACGGCATCCCCAATTGGGAACAGATCGAACGCCTGCTTCAGGAATGGCAGCCACAGCAGGTGGTGGTCGGCCTGCCGTTAAATATGGACGGCAGCGAACAACCGCTCACCGCCAGAGCGCGCAAATTTGCTAACCGGCTGCATGGCCGTTTCGGCGTGCAGGTGGTACTGCATGATGAGCGGCTCAGTACCGTTGAAGCGCGCGCCGATCTGTTTGCTCGCGGCGGCTATAAAGCGCTGACCAAAGGCAGCGTCGATTCGCTTTCAGCGGTGATTATCCTGGAAAGCTGGTTTGAGAACCTTCCGGCCTGACCACCAGCCCCTGCTGCTGCCGCTGTAACAGGCTTTGCTCGAAAGTTTGCATACCTGACTGCATGCCGGTTTGCAGCAGGCCAGCAACCTGATGCGTTTTCCCTTCACGGATCAGGTTAGCGATCGCCGGGGTATTAATCAGCACCTCGTAAAGCCCAATACGTCCGCCCGCTTTCGCGGCAACCAGCCGTTGCGCGATCACCGCTTTCAGGCTGGCGGCTAATTGGCTGCGCACCAGATTTTTCTGCTCCGCCGGAAAGACATCGATCAGACGATCCACCGCCTGCGGCGCGCTGCGCGTATGCAGCGTCGCCAGCACCAGATGCCCGGTTTCCGCTGCCGTCAGCGCCAGCCGAATCGTCTCCAGATCGCGCAGCTCTCCCAACAGAATCACATCAGGATCCTCGCGCAGCGCCGCCCGTAATCCCTGCTGAAAGCTACTGCAATGCTGGCCTATTTGCCGCTGCTGAATCAGCGACTGGCGGCTGTGGTGAATAAATTCGATGGGATCTTCCAGCGTAATGATATGGCGCGCCGCCTGCTGATTCAGAGCATCCACCATTGAGGCCAGCGTGGTGGATTTACCGCTGCCGGTTGCGCCGGTGATCAGGATCAAGCCATCTTGCTGCTCCAGCAGCGCCGCAACGCTGGCAGGCAGGCGCAGCGCCTCAAGCGAGGGGCAACGGCTGTTGATCATGCGCAGCGCCAGCGAGATCCCCTGCCGCTGCCGAAATAAATTGGCGCGCAGACGTTGCCCGCAGGCAAGGGTCAGCGCGAAATCGATATGGCCGTGCTGCGTTAAGCTGGCCTGCTGTGCGGCATCCAGCCAGCGCTCGCGCAGCGCCTCCAGCTGCGTTGCGCGGGTCGGCGGCAGATCAGGGATCGGCTGCAACAGGCCATCCAGACGCCAGCGCGGCAAATCTCCGCTACAAAGGTGCAGATCGGCAGCATTATGCTTTACACTAAGGGCCACGATTTCCTCCACATCCATGATGTTCTCCTGACTATGACTTCTATTCAGCACAACTTACAGGAAGTACGCCAGCGTATCGCCTCGGCGGCGTCGCGCTGCGGCCGCGATCCAAAAGAAATTACGCTGCTTGCCGTCAGTAAAACTAAACCTGCGAGCGCTGTCGCAGAAGCCCTGCAGGCAGGACAAATCGCCTTTGGCGAAAACTATGTCCAGGAGGGCGTGGATAAAATTCAGCAGTTAGTCGCTGTCGGAGAGGTTGAATGGCACTTTATCGGCCCGCTGCAATCCAATAAAAGCCGTCTGGTGGCGGAAAATTTTGCCTGGTGCCATACGGTGGATCGCTTACGTATCGCCACGCGCCTGAACGATCAGCGCCCGGCGCACCTGCCGCCGCTGAATGTGTTAATTCAGGTAAATATCAGTGACGAAAACAGTAAATCCGGCATTATGCTTGAGGCGCTGCCGGAACTGGCGCAGGCGGTTGCGGCGCTGCCGCATTTGCGGCTACGCGGGCTGATGGCGATTCCGGCGCCGGAAAAAGATTACCCGCGTCAGTTGGCGGTCTGTCAGAAAATGGCGGACGCGTTGGCCTCGCTGCAACAGCATTATCCATCCGTCGATACACTTTCTCTGGGAATGAGCGACGATATGGAAGCCGCGATTGCGGCAGGCAGTACCATGGTTCGTATCGGCACCGCGATTTTTGGCGCACGCGATTACGGCACCACCCCCCCACAACAATAATTGAGGAACCCCATGCTGACGTTGACTTTCCTGGTAACGACGCTGATTAATTTGTACGTGAAAGTGTTGTTGCTGCGCATTTGGATGCAGTGGGCAAGATGCGATTTTTATAACCCGTTTTCCCAGTTTGTGGTCAAGATTACTCAGCCGATTATCAAACCGCTGCGTCGCGTTATTCCCTCCATCGGCCCGGTGGACACCGCGTCGCTGCTGCTGGCCTATGTGCTTAGCGTGCTGATGTTTACCCTGGTTTTCGCGCTGCAAAGCAGCGTTTTCCTGTTCGATCCGGTGTTTCTCTATTTTGGCCTTGTCTCGCTGGTGAAAGCCGCAGGCGTGCTGGTGTTCTGGGTAATCATCGTCCGTTCGCTGATGAGCTGGATAAGTCAGGGGCGTAATCCGGTCGATTACGTGCTGATTCAGCTGACCGAGCCGCTGATGGCGCCTGTGCGTCGCATTCTGCCCGCGATGGGCGGCATCGATTTCTCCGCCATGGTGGTGATTCTGGTTCTCTATATGCTGAACTTCCTGGGCATGGATTTCATTCCTGGCTGGGCGCAGCTGTAATTGTTTTTATCGCAGTAAACGTTTCTGGAACTGATATGCAAAAAGTTGTCCTCGCCACCGGTAATCCGGGCAAAGTGCGTGAACTGGCCGATCTGCTGGCTGATTTCGGCCTGAATATTGTGGCGCAAACCGATCTGGGCGTGGAATCCGCCGAGGAAACCGGTTTAACCTTTATTGAAAATGCCATTCTGAAAGCGCGTCATGCCGCACAGATAACCGGTCTGCCGGCGATTGCCGATGATTCGGGTCTGGCGGTGGATGCGCTTGGCGGCGCGCCGGGGATCTATTCGGCGCGCTACGCGGGCGAGGCGGCCAGCGACCGGCAGAATCTGGAAAAGCTGCTGGTGGCATTACAGGATGTTCCGGAAGGCCAGCGCCAGGCGCAGTTCCACTGCGTGCTGGTTTATCTGCGTCATGCCGCCGATCCCACGCCGCTGGTGTTTCACGGCAGCTGGCGCGGTGAGATTATCCGTCATCCGGCAGGCGCTGGCGGTTTCGGCTACGATCCCATTTTCTGGCTCCCGGAGCTGGGTAAAACCGCAGCGGAGCTGAGCAAAACCGAAAAACAGGCGGTTTCACACCGTGGCCAGGCGCTGACGCTGCTGCTGGAAGCGATGCGTAATGGTTAATCTTCCCCCGCTCAGCCTTTATATTCATATTCCCTGGTGCGTTCAGAAATGCCCCTACTGCGATTTCAACTCGCACGCTTTAAAGGGCGATGTGCCGCATGAGGAGTATGTTAACCATCTGCTGGCCGATCTGGAGCGCGATCTGCCGTTAACCAGCGGGCGCGACGTCTCCACGATCTTTATCGGCGGCGGCACGCCCAGCTTGTTAAGCGGCAGCGCGATGCAACAGCTGCTGGATGGCGTGCGTGCGCGCCTGCCGCTGGCTGCCGGGGCGGAAATCACCATGGAAGCCAATCCCGGTACGGTGGAAGCCGATCGCTTTAGCGCTTATCAGGCGGCGGGCATCAACCGGATTTCTATCGGCGTGCAGAGCTTTGATCCGCTTAAGCTACAGCGCCTTGGCCGTATTCATGGCCCCGAAGAGGCGAAACGGGCGGCCAGGCTGGCAGCGGAACTTGGCCTACGCAGCTTTAACCTTGATTTGATGCATGGCCTGCCCGATCAGTCGCTGACCGAAGCGCTGGACGATCTGCGTCAGGCTATCGCGCTTAATCCGCCGCATCTCTCCTGGTATCAGCTGACCATTGAGCCGAATACGCTGTTTGCCTCGCGTCCGCCGGTTCTGCCGGATGATGACGCGCTGTGGGATATTTTTGAGCAGGGGCATCAGTTGCTGGCAGCGGCGGGCTATCAGCAGTATGAGACTTCGGCCTACGCTAAGCCTGGCTATCGCTGCGAGCATAATCTTAACTACTGGCGCTTTGGCGACTATTTGGGGATTGGCTGCGGTGCGCACGGCAAGCTAACGCAGCCGGACGGCCAGATTGTGCGTACGGTAAAAACGCGCCATCCGCGTGGGTTTATGTCTGGCGAGTATCTGGATAAGCAGCACGATGTGGCGAATGAAGATAAGCCGTTTGAGTTTTTTATGAACCGCTTCCGCCTGCTGGAACCGGCGCCGCGCCGCGATTTCACGCGCTACACGGGTTTAGATGAAGCCATTATCCGCCCGCAGCTGGATAGCGCGCTGGAGAAAGGTTATCTGACGGAAACCTCTGAGTTTTGGCAAATAACGGAGAAGGGCAAGCTGTTCCTGAATTCGCTGCTGGAGCTGTTTTTAGCGGAGTGATCTACTCGTTTAAAACCGAAGGCTCATGGGTATTGGCCGCTATAGTAGGCCGATACCATAAGGCGATGTTGAGCCTTTGAATTAATATTATTCCTTTAGCCAGCACCTGCGAACGATGAGAAACGCCCTGACCACCTTTCGGTCATCAGGGCGGATGACTATTTAAGACCCGCTAACAGCGCCTTACGCTGGTTTTCCAGCGCGCTTACGCGATTACAGACTTCATGACCGAAGTTCTGGAAATCCTGTTCCTGATTGCTCCATTCGGCCTGAATCGCCTGCTGTAGCCCGCCCAGGTTGCCCATAATCGCCTGCAAAGGATTATCGCCCTGGCTCGCCTGTTTGGTGCCCATTTCGTTCAGACTGTCCTGAACGACGCCGCCGAGGCTGCTTTGCACCAAACGTTCGCCGTCAGCACGTACCTGATCGATCGCCTGATGATGGAACGTCAGGCCGTCGCTGCGATGCTCAATAATACGGTTCATCTGCTGCTTGAGCTGTTTATCCAGCGTAGTGAGGCGGCTGCGTACGTTGCTGTTCGCCCCCAGCTTCTCAACGACGACCTTATCCAGCGCCACGCGTCCTTTTTCCAGCCGCTGTGTCGCGCCCTGATCCACCCACGGCAGATCGCGGCGCAGCGCCGCCTGATAATCCACTGCTTTTTGGCGTGTCGCCGTATCTGGCTGAATTTGCTTGCCGTTATATTGCAGATCGCCCGTTGGCGAAATCTGCAGATTACCGCTGGCACCGACGACCTGTACCGACTGCGGCGTGATAACCACATCATCCTGCGGTTTCACCGGGCATTCGTAAGCCGCGTGCGCCTGCACCGCAGCCAGAAGAAGTGCGCCGGTCAGCGCTTTACGCATCATAAAGACTCCTGCATTCGTGATAGGACATCATGTTCCTGTACGCCTGGCAGGCAGACGCTCTGCGCGTCTGCGCCGCCGCCAGCTGCTCAGCGCGGATTTAACGCGCCTGGCCGCCAGTCTGCGCCTCTATTGCGCGTCAATCCCACCAGACATCAAACAGTTCGGTGACTTTTACGCCTTCCATTTTGCGCGCTTCCAGCCACTGACGAACCAGTTCGCGATGCTCATCGGTACATTTACCGATCTTCTGCAGGCAAACCAGTCCTTCCCACTGCAGATAACCGCTGCCGTCAAATGCCAGTCCGTTAGGCTCAATCACTTCATTGATAAAGGCATCCACGACGGTATCGATCTCTTCTGGCGCGGTGTCCTGCGGAAAACTCCAGGCAACGGAAAAGCCCAGTTCCTGAAACTCATCGATATGCAGCTTCTTACGTAAACGGCGGCTACGCTGTGTTGCCATTATTTAATCCTCTCAAACATTAAATCCCATACGCCATGGCCCAGTCGCTGCCCGCGCTGCTCAAATTTCGTCAATGGACGCGTATCGGGACGCGGCACATAATCATTGGTGGCGGACTGATTCTGATAACCCGCCACATTGTTCATTACTTCCAGCATGTGCTCAGCATATTCCTGCCAGTCGGTAGCCATGTGGAACACGCCGCCCAGCTTCAGTTTACGCAGCACCAGCTCGGCGAAAGGCGCCTGCACAATACGCCGCTTGTTGTGGCGCGCTTTGTGCCACGGATCGGGGAAGAACAGCTGCACCATACGCAGCGAGTTATCCGGGATCATTTTTTCCAGCACTTCAACCGCATCGTGACACATCACGCGCAAGTTTTTAACGTCCGCTTCCTGCGCCGATCCCAGGCAGGCGCCGACGCCCGGCGCATGCACTTCAATACCGAGAAAGTTTTGCTGCGGGTTGGCGCTGGCCATCGCCACCAGCGAGGCGCCCATGCCAAAGCCGATCTCCAGCACCACCGGCGCGTCGCGGCCAAACAACGCCACCAGATCCACCGGCTCCGCCTGGTACTCTACGCCCATAACCGGCCATAAGGTATCAAGCGCCTGCTGTTGGCCTTTTGTCAGGCGACCCTGACGACGCACAAAGCTGCGGATACGACGCAAAGGGCGTCCGTTTTCATCAAATTCCGGTGTGATGACGTCATTAATCATGTCGTTGCCTGCCTGTCTGCATATTCAGGAAAACGGGCATTATGCAAAGTTACCGGACAGAAGCAAGCACTTGCAAAGTTCCGGTTTACTCCACGCAATGTCTATGCTGCAATGCCTGCCTGAGTGTAGAGCAATAACGGAAATTTTCCTTCTCATGATGCAAGCGCAACAGTTCGCGCAGCAGGTGCTGGACTGGTATCAGCGCTTCGGACGTAAAACCCTGCCGTGGCAACTAGCCAAAACGCCTTACAAGGTTTGGCTCTCCGAAGTCATGCTGCAACAAACCCAGGTCGCTACCGTGATCCCCTATTTTGAGCGCTTTATGGCGCGCTTTCCCACGGTCAACGATCTCGCCGCAGCAAAGCTGGACGAGGTGCTGCATCTCTGGACCGGTTTAGGTTACTACGCCCGCGCGCGCAACTTACATAAAGCAGCGCAGACCATCAGCGAGCGCCATCAGGGCATCTTCCCGGAAACCTTTGACGAGGTTGCCGCCCTGCCCGGCGTCGGTCGCTCAACCGCCGGTGCGGTGGTCTCGCTGGCGCTGGGCCAGCACTATCCGATTCTCGACGGCAACGTAAAGCGCGTGCTGGCGCGCTGCTATACGGTTGGCGGCTGGCCAGGCAAAAAGGATGTGGAAAAGCGCCTGTGGCAGATTGCTGAAGAGGTTACGCCAGCGGCTGGCGTCAGTGAGTTCAATCAGGCGATGATGGATCTCGGCGCGCTGGTCTGTACACGCTCTAAGCCGAAATGTGAGATCTGCCCCCTGAATAATGGCTGCATGGCTTACGCCGCAGGCACCCAGGCCAGCTATCCCGGTAAAAAGCCAAAGCAGGTGCTGCCAGAACGCACCGGCTACATGCTGCTGATGCAGCGCGGTGATGGCGTCTGGCTGGAGCAGCGCCCGCCCGTTGGCCTGTGGGGCGGCCTGTTCTGCTTTCCACAGTTTGCTAACGAAGAGGAACTCCGCGCCTCGCTTAGCGCTCGCGGCATCCACAGCGCGGCGCTACAGCAGCTAACGGCTTTTCGTCATACTTTTAGTCATTTCCACCTGGACATTGTGCCAATGTGGCTGGAGCTGCCATCTTCGGGCGCGGCGATGGATGAAGACGCGGGTCTCTGGTATAACTTAGCGCAACCACCGGCCGTGGGTTTAGCCGCACCGGTCGAGCGCTTGCTGCAAGAATTGCGGCATCCCCAGCAAATATCGCTGCATATGCGCGTTTCTGAAGAGGAAGAGTAATGAGCCGCACTATTTTCTGTACGTTTCTGCAACGCGAAGCTGAAGGGCAGGATTTTCAGCTTTACCCAGGCGACCTGGGAAAACGCATCTACAATGAGATTTCGAAAGAGGCCTGGTCAAAGTGGATGAGCAAACAGACCATGTTGATTAACGAAAAGAAACTCAACATGATGAACCCGGAAGATCGCAAAGTGCTGGAGAAGGAGATGGTCAATTTCCTGTTCGAAGGCAAAGATGTGCATATCGAAGGTTATACCCCACCAGAGAAATAAAATTTTGGGCCTCACTTGAGGCCCCTGTTTTGGGTTCAGCGCAGATACGATGAAAAAAAAATTTATTGCCTTGCTAGTGATAGCACCGCTGCTGGTTTCCTGCTCGGGAAGTAAGAAACAGACTTTTCATGAAGAATGGGTAAAAGATACCAACGGCTTCGACATTTTGATGGGCCAGTTTGCTCATAACATTGAGAATATCTGGGGTATCAATGAAGTTCTGATCGCCGGGCCGAAAGACTACGTTAAATACAGCGATAACTACTACACCCGTAGCCATATCAACTTTGAAAAAGGCTCGATCACCATTGAGACCATTACCGGCACCGATCCGGCGGCCAGCCTGCGTCAGGCGATCGTCACGACGTTGCTGATTGGTGAAGATCCGGGCAATGTCGATCTCTATTCTGACGCCAATGATGTGCAGCTCAGTAAAGAGCCGCTGCTGTATGGTCAGGTGCTGGATAATACCGGTCAGCCGATTCGCTGGCAGGGCCGCGCCGCCAGCTTCGCGGATTATCTGATCCAGAATAAGCTGCAGCGCCGTGTTTCCGGCCTGCATGTGATCTGGTCCGTTACCATTCCCATGGTGCCTAACCATCTCGACAAGCGTGCGCACAAATATCTGCCGATGGTGCGTAAAGCGGCGGAAAAATATAACGTCGATGCGTCGCTGATTCTGGCGATTATGCAGATTGAGTCCAGCTTCAACCCGTATGCGGTCAGCCACGCTGATGCACTGGGCCTGATGCAGGTGGTGCAACACTCTGCCGGTCTTGATGTGTTCCGCATGAAAGGTAAATGGGGCAAACCCAGCCGCAGCTATCTGTTCGATCCGGAAAATAATATCGATACCGGTACTGCTTACCTGTCGATTTTGCAGGGCAACTATCTGGCGGGTATCGCTAACCCGGTGTCGCGCCGTTACGCGGTGATCACCGCCTATAACGGTGGCGCGGGCAGCGTGCTGCGCGTCTTCTCCAGCGATAAGGATCGCGCCTTTGCGCAAATCAACGCGATGTCGCCGGATGACGTCTATCAAACGCTGACAACGCGCCATCCTTCCGCAGAGTCACGGCGCTACCTTTATAAAGTTAGCCACGCCCAGCGCAGTTATAATCGCTTTTAGCGGAGATAAAAAAGCCAGCCTCAAGAGGCTGGCTTTTTGCTTAATACCCTGATGTTGGCGCTAAATATTAACGCTGAATATTTTTAAATTGCTGTGTTGTAGTCTTTAACGCTACTTCTGTTGGTAACCGCTCCATTGAACTGGCGCCATAAAAACCGTCGCACAGCGGGCAGTTATCCATAATAAATTTTGCATCTTCCGGCGTCGCAATTGGCCCGCCATGACAAAGCACGATCACATCGTCACGCACCGCTTTCGCCGCCTGTGCCCAGGCTGTAATCAGCGGCACACAATCTTCCAGCTTCAGCGCGGTTTCTGCGCCAATGTTGCCGCCGGTAGTAAGTCCCATATGCGGCACGATAATATCCGCGCCCGCCTCGGTCATCGCAACCGCATCCTGCTCGCTAAACACATAAGGGGTGGTGAGCATATCTTTTTGGTGCGCCAGGCGGATCATGTCAACCTCCAGCCCGTAGCCCATGCCGGTCTCTTCCAGATTGGCGCGGAAATTACCGTCAATCAGGCCCACCGTTGGAAAATTCTGCACGCCGGAAAAACCCAGCGCCTTTAAATCGTCCAGAAACTTATCAAAATGGCAGAAAGGATCGGTACCGTTTACCCCAGCCAGCACCGGCGTTTTTTTCACTACCGGCAGCACCTCTTTCGCCATATCAACCACGATTTCATTCGCGTTGCCATAGGCCAGTAAACCGGCCAATGACCCCCTTCCCGCCATGCGGTAACGCCCTGAGTTGTAAATAACAATCAGGTCGATGCCGCCTGCCTCTTCACATTTAGCGGAGAGTCCGGTACCGGCGCCGCCGCCAATAATCGGCTCACGTCGGGCGATCATGGCACGAAAATTATCCAACAATTCCTGACGCTTTAACGCAGGCATAATTAGAACTCCCTGGTGTTGATGGTACGAAACGCGTCAACTGCCGCGTAAGCAAACTTTGTGTCATTAATATTATAAGGTAATCGTATTATTTTTCTTTTTGCGGTTGGTATCAGTTCCGCTTCCAGCGTAGAGATAAAAGCTTCATTCGCTTCAGGCGACCAGAATGGCATCCCTGGCGCGTCGAGAGCGGAAAAACCCCCTTCCGGAATCAAAAACCGTACTTCCCCTTCGCAGCGATTAAGCTTGGCGGCGATCCACTTCGCCATCGCGCGGTTTTCCCCTGGTGTGGTGCGCATTAGCGTGACCTGGGCGTTATGGTGATAAAACAGCCGGTCCGCATATTTTTCTGGCACGCTCGACGGATGGCCAAAATTGACCATATCCAGCGCGCCGCAGGATACAACATAAGGCACCTGTGAGCGTGCGATAGCATCAAAACGCGTATCCGCGCAGGCCAGTACGCCGCCAGCCAGCAAATCGCACACTTCCGTGGTGGTCAAATCCAGCACGCCAGCCAGCATGCCGCTATCCGCCAGTTTTTCCATCGCCATGCCGCCGCTGCCGGTGGCATGAAAAACCAGACAATCAAACTCATCTTCCAGCTGCTGGCTTACCGCCTGAATACAGGGCGTGGTAACGCCAAACATGGTTAAGCCCAGCGCCGGTTTATCTTCCGCGCAGGCTTCTGGCTTAAACAGCACCGCGCCTGCGATCTGATGCGCGGCATTGCCCAGCACCTGACGCGAAATACGGTTCAGGCCTGCAACATCGGTCACGGAATAGAGCATGCTGATGTCGCTGGCGCCGATATAGGCCGCCACATCACCTGAAGCCATGGTAGAGACCATCACCTTCGGCACGCCAACGGCTAAATCCTGCATGGCGGGCGTAACCATCGCCGTGCCGCCAGAACCGCCTAAACCAAGCAGGCCAGCAACATCCTGGCGAGTTTTCAGGTAATTTTGGAAAGCGATGGCCATCGCTTCGATCGCGCGACCACGGTCGCCGCAAAAAACGGCCGCCGCGCCCTGGGGGTGAAAAGCCGCAACCTCTTTCGGCGTCACATCAGCCGCCGGACTGGTGCTAAGTGACTGGGTTGACAGGTCAACGGTGCGCGTCTGCAAGCCAGTTTTATTAATCAAATCCCGAACGTAAAAGAGTTCCCTTCCTTTAGTATCCGCTGTAGCAGCAATGTAGATGTAACCGGTTTCTTCTTTCATTTTTGTTAACCATTCCTGTCAATAAATCATCTAACTTCTTGATAAAATGGAGATAAAAACCAAAATGCTCTTTATTAGCGGACAGAAGGTCTTGCGTCCGAGACAACAGTATCACTGTCCTGATTGTTAAATCAAGCGAATGAAATGCACGTCTCAACAATAATGAGAAAAAACTGATGATTAAACATAACGAATGTTAGCTGTTTATATTATTAGTTCTGCTATAGTGCCAACAGAGCTTGGCGAATCAGCGGACTCTGGGTCCGAATAGATAAAACAAGGGGTTAAAGTGGTTGAAAGGGACACCCAGGCAGATATGCCAATGACGTCCACGCGCGCCCGTACGCGCAGGCTATTAATTGAAACTGCGATGAAAATGTTTGATAGCGGTAGCTTTCCATCGATTACCGAAGTGGCCCAGGCCGCTCAGCTGTCACGCGCTACGGCCTACCGCTATTTCCCTACGCAAAGCGCGCTGGTCTCAGCCATTGTGACTGAAACGCTGAGCCCGATGAAAAATTTCCAGTCAACCGAACCCGATGTCAGCGATCGTATTGATGAGCTGCTGGCTTTCGCTTTTCCGCGGATGCTACAGCATGAAGGCACGCTGCGGGCGGCGCTGCATCTCTCGCTGACGCAGTGGGCGCAGTCGCGCTCTGCGGATCTGCCGCAGGTGAAAGAGAAACTGGTGCGCGGCAACCGCAAGCAAACGCTGCAACATGTCGTTGAGCCGTTGCGCACCGAGCTTTCGCCAGAACTGCTACAAAAAGTACTGTATGCGTTATCACTGGTCTATGGCTCTGAGATCTTTCTGGTGATGAAAGATATTTGGGGCTGCGATGACGATTCTCTGCAAGGCGTCGCACGTTGGATCGCCAGAGCTATCGTGCGTCAGGCGCGGGAAGATGCCCAGCTGGAAGCGGGCAAGTAAGCTGGCAGCCTGA
The DNA here is from genome assembly GCF_031457955.1 of Mixta sp. BE291. Lineage (NCBI taxonomy): Bacteria > Pseudomonadati > Pseudomonadota > Gammaproteobacteria > Enterobacterales > Erwiniaceae > Mixta > Mixta sp. BE291. Next base: position 206,977 of record NZ_JAVDXN010000006.1, read on the forward strand.
GCGAAATACGTAGGTTAATTCTTAGTCAGCAATATTGCTCCGCTTATTGCTGGCTGAATGGTTATTAGTTTGTTCCCGCTATACTTGCCTGAAACAGATAAAGCCCTTACCTTAGGTTTTCGGCGTGCGCATTCATTTTCATCCTCTCTTTACGACACATTCTTTGTACGCTGTACAAGCGCTGCGGAAAAAGCGAAAATCAGAACAGGATTTTACCGGATTAGTTTTACGCTCCGGATTAGGTTTTGTGATTCAGATGCAAAACAACGTCATCGAAATGGAGTCAGCATGATAAATTTTCTTGATATCAACTACCAAAAGCTATCAGAGCAGAGGTCAAGCGAGCTATTTATCCTGAGAAAGGAAACTTTCAAAGATCGTCTGGACTGGGCAGTTAACTGTATCAACGGCATGGAGTTTGATGAATATGATAACGAACATACAACCTATGTGTTCGGCATTCATAATGATAACGTATTATGCAGCGTGAGGTTTATTGAAACCCGCTTTCCTAACATGATTAGCCATACCTTTGCGCCATGGTTTGATAATGTACAATTACCTGCCGGAAATTACGTAGAATCCAGCCGTTTCTTTGTCGATAAAGAACGCTCGCGCTCTTCAGAGCTATATCAATATCCGGTCAGCAGCATGCTTTTCCTGGCAATGGTTAATTATGCGCGCCAGTATGGATATGAAGGAATATATACGCTGGTCAGCCATGCAATGCTGCGCATATTAAAGCGTTCCGGCTGGGGAATTTCTGTTTTTGCACAAACGCTTTCTGAGAAAAAAGAGAAGATTTATATCGTGTTTTTACCGGTTGACGATAAAAACCGCGATATACTGATTGAAAAAGCGAACCAGGATAAACTTTTTGATGACAAAGAGTTAGCAAATTGGCCGCTGGCTTTTCAGCCTAACCTGCAGCGGGTTTAATCAGCTGCAGCTCAATGCCCATCCTGATGGCATGTTTTGCGTTCATGACGCCCAGTTTCTTTACAACATTGCCAATATGGAATTTTACGGTGCTTACTTTGATATCCAGAATAAGCGCTATTTCCTGATAGGTTTTTCCAACGCTGGCCCAGTAGAGTATTTCATTTTCACGCGGTGAGAACATATCTTTACTCACCTGTTTTTTACTGGCCGCGTTATCTGTCATCTCTTTATAGAGTGAGATCACCTTATCATGTGCGTTGATCAATAGCATCTGCAGTTGTGCCTGCTGCTGCGCCACGATCGCTTCCGTTTCCTGCACGTGATTTTCATTCATTAAAATAGAAAGCAGCGCAAGGTTATTATAATAATCGTGCAGGACAAACGTGTGACCGTTAACAATCTTATAATTTTTAGACAGGTTAAAAATCTTGGAAAAATTCAGCTCACTGTTGATGGTGATATTTTCATCCCAAGAGAAAGGGGAAATACGATTAAAAGAAGCGATGACCACGGGATCAATTTGCTGATAATTATTTTCTTTATAAATCTCCACCCACTCTTTCGGATAGTTTGAAATAATTACCATATCAGCCGGATTTTTTTTATTTAAAACCATATAGGCGTATTTTAAATCACCAAGCTGACTTAATTCGCTGTCGAAATAGCGCTGTGCGGTGTCGATGATCGCCTGATTTTCTGTAAAAAATAGTGACATCCATAACCTCAAAATAACGTTGTATCGTCCTTAATGTGCCCGCTAACGCCGGACCCTGTACTTAAGTCTAACTTACAACCATGTTACATACATCGTAAAGTGTATGAAAGTAAAAGACAAAGAATAAATTTTAAGCAAAAAAAAACCTGACCATATGAGATCAGGTTGCCATTTGGCCAACACCAGGGAAAATTTATCTAAAAATTATCATACGGTTAACGGGTTGCCGTCAAGGTAAACCCTCATTCTGTAATGATATATCCATATAACCGTTTACCCCTTCGCTCTCCGTTTCGCTGTACACGCCTTGCAGTTCCGGTCAAAAACCAGTCAGTTGGTTAATGCCCGCCTCCAGCGCTAAAAAGTAACGCAACGCCGCCCCACCCCATACTTCGCCAGGCACCACGCACAGCACGCCTGTTAGCTAAAATCGTCGCCAGGATGACAAAATCGCTGTATTCGCCGCTGGCAGCTATTTTCAATGGTGTCATAGCACAAATCCTCATGCCTCAAGGATGAGCGGGCGCGTAAGGCGCAGCAATGGGAAACCGTTTCCCGGCGAAAGATGTCGGAAGGATGCAAAACAGAATGGTGTCCGGCTGCAACCGATAGCCATCAGTAGATAATGAAAAAATATTCCCCCCCTCCGCATTGCCGTTTAACACTATATGCTGCATACCTGCGCTCTGCGCCGACATGCATTGACGCTGTGCTTAGCACTCCGCATGATGACTTGTCTGAAGCTCACTGAATAGATGAGGTAACTATGACAAGCTTGTACCAGCCGGTAAAAATCGGCGCGCTGGAATTGAAAAATCGTATCGTGATGGCCCCGCTGACGCGGATGCGTGCGGTGGAAGCGCGTATACCTAATGAGATCATGCTTAAACATTATGTACAGCGCGCCAGCGCCGGGCTGATCGTTACCGAAGCCACGTCAATTTCGCCGCAGGGCGTAGGTTACCCCAGTACGCCAGGCATCTGGAGCGAAGAGCAGGTCGTCGGCTGGCGCAAAATCACCGATGCGGTGCATCAGGCGGGCGGCAAAATCGTTATTCAGCTGTGGCATGTCGGCCGTGTGTCCGACCCTATTCACCTGAACGGCGAGCTACCGGTTGCCCCGTCGGCCATTGCTCCTGAAGGCCACGTGACGCTGGTGCGTCCGCAGCGTCCTTACGTTACGCCGCGCGCGCTGGAGACCAGTGAAATTTCCGCTATCGTGGAAGATTATCGCCGGGCGGCGGAAAACGCTAAACGGGCGGGCTTTGACGGTATCGATCTGCATGCGGCCAACGGTTATTTGATCGATCAGTTTCTGCATGACGGCTCCAACCAGCGTACTGACCAGTATGGCGGCCCGATTGAAAACCGTGCGCGTTTTCTGCTGGAGGTGGTTGATGCGCTGTTGCAGGTCTGGTCTGCCGATCGCGTCGGGGTGCATCTGAATCTGATGTCTAACTCCTACTCCATGTCAGATTCCAATCCACGCGCGCTGTTCAGCTATGTTGCGGAGCAACTGGATGCGCGTCAGCTGGCCTTTATTTTCGCTCGTGAAGAGCTAACCCAGGCGGAGCCTATCGGCCCGTTGGTGCGTGAGAAATTTAGCGGTGCGTTTATTGCCAACGACGGCATTACGCGTGAACAGGCGGAAAAGTTGATTGCTGAAGGCGGGGCCGATGCCGTGAGCTTCGGCAAGCTGTTTATCGCCAATCCGGATCTGGTCGCGCGCTTTGCGCATCAGGCGCCGCTCAACGCGCTGGATAATGAGACGATTTATCGCATGGAGCCGCCGTACGAGCGCGGCTACACCGATTATCCTTTCCTCGCCGGTTAAGGTTTTCCCGGCGCGTCCAGGACGCGCCGGGAATCTCCGTTAGCGTGCGGCGGAAACGCGCCAGACGGTATTGCCCGCATCATCCGCAATCAGCACCCCGCCCTGCTTATCCATCGCCAGCCCCACCGGCAGGCCACGCACTTCTTTATGATCGTCAGTAAGAAAACCGGTGACCACCGGTTCCGGCTTGCCTACCGGCCGTCCATTCTGGAAAGCGACAAACGATACGCGATAGCCGTTCAGTGGCGTTCGATCCCAGCTGCCATGCTCGCTGATAAACGCGCCGCCATGATATTTCTCCGGCAGACTGGTGCCGGTATAAAACATCAGACCCAGCGGCGCGACGTGCGAACTGAGCGCGTAATCGGGTTTAATGGCTTTTTTCACCAGATCGGGGCGCTGCGGCATCACGCGGTGATCGATATGATCGCCAAAATAGCTGTAAGGCCAGCCGTAAAAACCGCCCTCCTGCACCGAAGTCAGATAGTCGGGCACCAAATCGGCGCCGATCTCGTCACGTTCGTTAACGATCGCCCACAGCTTACCGGTTTGCGGCTCCCACTGAAGACCGGTAGGGTTACGCAGGCCGCTGGCGTAAATTCGGCTGCCGCCGGTCGCGGTATCCACTTCCAGCACCGCCGCCCGGCGGTATTCCGCGCCGATGCCGTTCTCCGTGATATTACTGTTGGAGCCGACGCCTACATAGAGCTTGCTGCCGTCCGGGCTGGCCAGCAGTGACTTGGTCCAGTGATGGTTCAGCGGCCCGCCGGGTAGATCGGTCACTTCAGTACCGGGATCGGTAATCCGTGTCGCGCCTTCGTCATAGTGATAGCGCATCACATTATCGGCGTTAGCGACATAAAGCGTATCGCCCACCAGCTGGACGCCGAACGGTGAAAAGAGGTTTTCGAGGAAAACATGCTTTTCCCAGGTTACACCGTCGCCGCTGGCATTGCGCAGCAGCGTAATACGGTTGCCACCCTTGCCGCCTTTGCCGGACGATTTCTGCACCAGGCCCATAATTAGCTGTTTCGGCATACTCACCGGTGAGGTGCCTGGGCTATTGGCTTCCACCACCAGCACATCATTGTTAGGCAGAACATAAACCTGACGCGGATGCATCAGCCCATCCGCCACCTTGGTAATTTGCAGGCCATCGGCAACCTTCGGCATTTCGCCCTGCTGCCAGGCGACCCCTTTCGGCACCTGCATCGGCGGGATCAAAAAATCCTGCGCCTTCGGCAATACCGGATCGGGTCCCATTTGCTTGCTGGGATCGATCGATGCCTGCTCATCGCAGCCGCTTAACAGCAGCGCGGAAGAAACCGCGAGCAACAGTAATTTTTTCATCGCGTTGCTCCTTCTGCACTGCGCAGACGCAGAGCCAGTTGAATATTGGCAAGGCACAGCAGCGCCACCACCAGCGTTGAGAGAATCACGCCCATCGGCACCACGGCGTAGGCATCGCGGCTGTGAATAAAGGCGTTAAAAATTGCCAGTATGATGGCGAGGAGGTTCGCCCAAAAATGCAGTTTTACCGGCGAGGTTTGCGGCCATGAAGCGCCTACCCAGACCTGTACCAGGTTAATCAGCCGGGGAATAATAGCGATAATTAGCCCAAAGGCGATCAGCCAGCTGGCGCTTTTCGTCCACATTGGTTGGTAACTATTCAGGTAAATAATGTCGAAAATCCACGCCGCGGTGAAAAAGCCCAGCGGTAGAGGATTAAGGAACTCATACAGCGCCACCGCAAGCGCAGAGTGACGTCTGGTCGCAAAGGGATTCATTAGCAGGCTCCTGAGGTAATAAGAAAAATCGGCAGCAAAACATCGCTTACCGTCGCGCTACCCTGAAAAAGCGTAGTAAAAATAGTCCCTTTCGGTTAACAATCCGGCAAAAAATAGTCAATTTTTATCCAGCAGCGCACATAAGGCGCTTGTGATAAAGATATATCTTAGATATGTTTCACCTCTTACTTCACTATGAGATGAGAATCATGAGCGCAGAGACCGCTATTCAGGGCTGGCCCCTTCCCACACGTAAAAAAAATGAACTGAAGCTGCGTCAGTTGCGCGTATTGCACAAGACGCAAATCGGTCGTTTTTATCGGATTTGTTTAACCGGCGAGGATCTGGCTGGCTTTATTTCCCATAGCTTCGATGACCATATCAAACTCTTTTTCCCGGATGCGCAAAACGGTGAGCTGGTGCTGCCGGAAGTGGGCGATGGCGGCGTGGTATGGCCGGAAGGCAAACGCCCGCAGACACGCGACTATACGCCGCTGAGCTGGGATGCGGCGGCGAATACGCTGACTATCGATTTCTTTATTCATCCGGGCGGCCTTGCCAGCGGCTGGGCGGAAACCGCGCAGCCGGGCGATCCGCTGGTGATTGGCGGCCCGCGCGGCTCTTTCTGTATGCCGCTGGACTATGCGTTTCAGCTCTATCTGTGCGATGAATCCAGCCTGCCCGCGCTGAACCGCCGCCTGGCGGAACTGGCCGCCGCGCAAACGAAAGCAGAAATTCACCTAATGATTATGGCGGATGAAGCGCAAAGCCGTGCTTATCTGCCTTCGCTGGCGGGCGTCACCTGTGATTTCCTGCCCGCAGGCGATCTGCACGCCGCACAGCAGGCGCTGCAACAGCTGAGCATCCCGCAGCAGGGATATTTCCTCTGGCTGACCGGCGAAGGCACCCGGGTGAAAACGCTGCTGGATTACCTCACCACGGAACGCCAGATCAACGAAAACTACCTGCGTGGCGTGGCCTATTGGCACCAGAAATAATGTTTGCCCGGCAGCGATGCCGGGATATATCTGCCGGTTTAACCGCGCATGACAGGAAACCATCTGATGAAAGATAAAAACAGCGCTGCTTTTTTCGCTCATAAAAAGCGTAAAGAGCGGCTGCTTGATGCCACCGAAGTGCGTCTGCTGATTCTGCGTATTCTGGCGACGCGCGCGGCGCACGGTTATGAAATTATCAAGGCGATAGAAGAGCTATCGCGCGGTGAATATACCCCCAGCCCCAGCCTGATTTACCCTAACCTCACGCTGCTGGAAGAGATGGGCTACGTCACCGCCGGGAACGAAGCGAGCAACAAAAAAAACCACTGGATTACCGCCGAAGGGGAAGCGTTTCTGCAACAGCAGCAGACGCAGCTGCAAAGCGTGATCGATCGTATGCAGTCGCTGGCGGTGCTGGCAAATAACCGCAGCCAGCCGGAAATTCAGCGAGCGATTCATAATATGCGCACCGCGCTGAATACGCGTCTGGCCGATGAAAATATCTCACAGCAGGCGCTGTACGCGATTATTGATGTGCTGGATGATGCGGCGAAAAAGATTGAGCGCAGCTAGCGCCTGAATCGGTGAATACGTTATTTGCCAGGTGTGTTTGCCGTAAGGGCAGCAGGAAAACTCACCTCCGATTGCCGGAGGTGAGTGGATAGCGACTACTCGCTGGTGCGATAGCGTTCCAGCCAGTGCGCGTACGGCGCAGGCAGCACCCATGACGCTTTATCTTCATTCAGCGCCAGCGCAGCCTTGTAAGGCCAGTGCGGATCGGCCAGATGCGCGCGGCCGACCATCACCAGATCCAGCTGCTGTTCTTCCACGGTGCGGTTAGCAATCGCTGGCGCATCGATGCCCCAGGCGGAAGCCACCGGAATCTGCGCTTCACGACGCACGCGTTCAGCGATCGGCGCGAGGAAAGCCGGGCCCCACGGGATATTGGCGTCCGGCGCCGAGAAGCCGACGCTCACGCTCAGCAGATCCAGACCGCCAGCACGCATCTGACGCGTAACCTCAATCGACTCCGCCAGCGTCTCTTCGTCGCGGCCATCATACTCAATCACGCCAAAGCGTGCGGTCAGCGGCAGGTTTTCCGGCCAGACGTGGCGCACCGCTTCCAGGGTTTCCAGCATAAAGCGGCTGCGTCCGGCAAGGTCGCCGCCGTACTGATCCTGACGCTGGTTCGCCTGCACCGAGAAGAAGCTCTGCGCCAGATAGCCGTGCGCGAAGTGCAGCTCCAGCCATTCAAAACCGGCATCGCGGGCGCGACAGGCGGCGGTAGCGAAATCTTCACGTACGCGGGCGATATCGTCCAGCGTCATCGCTTTCGGCACCTGCGGCAGGTTAGCGCCAAAGGCGACGGCGGAAGGCGCGATGGTTTCCCAGCCGCGACCATCGTCTGCAGCGATATGGTCATCGCCTTCCCACGGACGGTTGGCGCTCGCCTTACGTCCGGCGTGAGCAATCTGAATGCCCGGCACGGCGCCTGCCGCTTTAATATCACGGGCGATCTGCGCCAGCTTTTCCGCCTGCTCATCGTTCCAGATACCCAGGCAGCCGGGGGTGATACGACCTTCCGGCGCCACTGCCGTCGCCTCGACGATCACCAGACCCGCGCCGCCGCGTGCCAGCCCGCTATAGTGAACACGATGCCAGTCGTTGCTCACACCGTCGATGGCGGTGTATTGACACATTGGCGGCACCGCAATGCGGTTACGCAGCGTCACGTCTTTCAATGAAAACGGTGAAAATAAACCTGACATTTAAACCTCTTGCGTTCAGGAAAAGTGAAGATGGCCGAGCCGATCAGCCCAAACAGAAGCGTGATAATAGCCCGGCCCGCTTTTTTAAACTTCACCGTATTTGCTACGCATCATGGTCTCGATCTCTTCCAGGCTCTTGCCGCGCGTTTCCGGCAGCATAAAGTAAACGAAAACAAAGGAGCCAATATTCAGCACCACAAACAGGAAGAAAGTCTGGTTGCCGATCAGGTTCAGCATCATCGGGAACGCGAACGCGACGGTCGCATTACAGATCCACTGGAACGAGACGGCGGTGCCCGCCAGCGCACCACGAATTTTCATCGGGAACAGCTCGGACATCAGCAGCCAGTACACCGGCGAAATGCACATCTGCATAAAAAACAGGAAGACCAGAATACAGGCCAGCGCCAGATAGCTTTGCATCAAGTTTTGCGGCAGCAGCGTTAGCGTCAGCCCCAGCGCTACCTGCGCCAGAATAACGATGCTCAGGCCGGTCATCAGCATGCGGCGGCGGCTAAAGCGGCTTACCGCCCAGATCCCTACCAGCGTCGCCAGCACCGAAACCACGCCGTTGCCGATGGTGGCAGCAATAGAGGCGTTGGTACCCATACCGGTGGTTTTCAGGATAATCGGCGTGTAATACATAAAGGCGTTTACGCCGGTAAACTGCGCCACAAACCCCAGCGCGCAGCCGGTAAGCAGCAGGCGAATCACCCAACGCTCTTGCAGCAGGTCCTTTATCGAAGGCCCTTTACGCGCCTGCTTCTCCTGCTTACGCATTTCCGCCATCTCTTTGCGTATTTCGCGCGGCGTCTCCCTGAGTTTTTTCAGCACCCGGAGCGCCTCTTTGAAACGGCCTTCCGCTACCAGCCAGTGCGGCGAAGCGGGCACAAAGAAAGTGCCGATAAACAGCAGAATGCCTGGCACCATCGCCAGCGCCAGCATATAGCGCCAGATGTGCGGATCGTGCAGCGCATAGCTCATCACGGTGCTGACGATATAGGCGATCAGCTGACCGCTGACGATCATTAACTCGTTGCGACTCACCAGCGGCGCCCGGCGTTTAGGCCCGGCGATCTCGGCGATAAACACCGGCACGGTGGCAGAGCCGCCGCCAACGGCGATCCCCAGCACAAAGCGCATCGCCACCATGATCGGCACCGATGGCGCAACGGCGGTGCCCAATGCACCGGCGATAAACAGCACGGCCAGGCTGCGCAGGGTCATGCGACGACCGAAGCGATCCGACATAAAGCCGCTAAGAAACGATCCCAGCGCCGCGCCAAAAATCAGCGATGACGTCACCAGCCCTTCGGTAAATGAGTTCAGCCCCAGCCCGCCCTGCGACGGCGCCGCCGACATAAAAGGCAAGGAGCCGGAAATGATGCCGGTATCGTAACCAAAAGCGAGCGCGCCCATGGTTGCGACCAGCACCACAAGAAATATACGTTGCTTGACGGAGTCTTTGGTTTCCGTCTCCTCTACGGATGACGGCTCAGATGAATAGTCGGTCATAATGCTCCCTGTTATAAGTTTTGTAATGTTTTGTGCAGGTGATATTGCTTAAAAATAAAAGGGTTAACTCCAGCAAAAGAGAGGAAGGTAAAGATAAGTCTAGACCGGCTTCGCTGAAACCGCCTGTTTGTGTGAGGAAGATCACATTGAAAAAGGGCGGCAGCGCGCAAATTGCCGCGCGCCACCCGTTTTTTTTATTACATCACTCGCGAAGTGGAGGACACACTATCCGTTAATGAATTTAATGCGTTGGCTGTTGCAGCCTGACCATGTCCTGTTTAAATAAGTTAACCTTTTGCTGCAAAGTAGCCTGCGTCAGATCCTCCGCTTTCATTATCGGCCAGTAGCGATAACCAGGCGGCTTATCGCTACACTTCAGTCGCCAGGTGCTATAAATCTGCGACGAGGGCGCAAAAATACGGTAGTCATTTTCAGCTACGTTTAAATAACGCGCGCCGGGTAACGCCGGGATCGTTAAATAGCGATCGTTGCAGAAGAAAGTGTCGCGCGTATCCATTGCCACGGTACGTTTCATCACGTAGCTGAATATGCTGTGCAGATTAATGTTAAAGGCAACGTAAGAGATGGCCCACGAGGAAACGATTAGCAGGAAAAAGGGCCAGGCGGGAACATGAACGATATATTTTATTCTTTTGGTGGTGACCGTCTCTTTGCTTTCAAAGAAATTTAAAAAAACGGAAAAGCTCATAATCAGGGAAAAGTAGAGCAAACCAAAATAGATGCAGGCTAACAGAATCACTGTCACCTTGGTGGCCGCGGCCTCAAAGGTAATATCCATCACCTCCATCATGGCGTTTTTTGCTGTCGCATAGCTAAAGAAAAACACCAGCAGCCATGAAGATCGAAAGATAAAGGCAAACAAAGATTTAAAACGCTCACCCAGTTTCCCGGTCATGATCAGCGAATCAAAGACGAAGAAATAGATTGCCGTCATGGCGATCACCACAAAAAACAGCGAGGCGATTAGAAATTCCAGCGCCAGGGTTTCCGGCATTAGCTTACCCAGCAAACAGATGCCGATCAGCAATATCAGCGACAGATAGAGCATATTTTCGCTAACGCTATATCCAGGCCGGGCGTTTTTTACTATTTGCCGCCGGTAGCCTCTGAGCGGCTTCTGTTTTTTAGCCCGATCTTTCAGCCAGAAATATAACAGCATCGCTACCGGCGAAGAGAGTAATACCATCATCAGACCATGTAGCCTGTCGGCGACAAGAAAAGATAACAGCGCATACCAGACAAGAAAATAATGATGATAATAACGGCTGAAAGGGTTAAGGGTAACGGAATGCAAAATGACCTCCTTTTTTTGGCGCAATAGTTTACTTTCTCACCTGCTAATAAGCGGTTCAACGTCCGCTGTTTAAAATATTTTTTTCCCGCCAGCATACCGCCACTGCCCTTCCCTCTGTTATGCCGCGCTTTCAGCCTTAAGCCTTGTTGATGGATAACGCGCTTTTCCCGCAGGATGCGCTGCGGCGAGTGTAAAATTCTGTCTTCTAAACGTAACAAAAAATAAACAAACCTTCCCTATAGTGGCTGCTCTTTCACTCTGGAGGCACCATGCGAAGCTGGAACGAACCGAAGAAAAACAAAGCGCATATTGAACTGATCCCGATGATCGACGTGATGATGTTCCTGTTGGTGTTCTTTGTATTGATCAGCCTGAATGTGATTCCGGCTCAGGGACTTAAAACGCAGCTGCCCGGCGCGGCAAGCGCACAGCAGCTGAAGCCGCAGAAGAAAGCGATTGTGACATTGGGCGAGAACGATGGGCTGCAACTGGATGGGCAAGCGATCGCGCTGCAGGATTTAGTCAACACGCTGAAGCAGCAACAGCATGACGAACCGCTGACCATCATTCTTAACAGCGATAAAGGCGTTGCCGTAGAGCGCCTGGTCGCGGTGATGGACAACCTGCGTCAGGGTGGTTTCACCTCTGTTTCTATCGCCACACGGAAATTGTGATATGTATTCGCTTTATCGTTCCCGCCATGTGTTGAGTTGGCTTCCGGCCCTTGCGGCGGCAGGCTGGATGCTGTGGATAAATCAGCAGGCCGCGTTGAAAGTTCAGCCACGTTATGATGAATCCACCATGGAATTGGTTCTGGCGCCGCCGCCGGAGCCAGAGACGCCAGCCGAGCCGGAACCGCAGCCGGAACCACAGCCTGAGCCGGAACCTGTGGCGCCGCCGGAGCCTGTTCCCACGCCGGAGCCGATAGCCGAGCCACCACCACCACCGCCTAAACCAAAGCCCAAACCGGTGGTACAGCCGAAGCCGACACCCAAGCCTAAACCCGTTGTACAGTCGAAACCGACAACGCCGCCCCGCTCACAGCCAGCGCCCGCAGTCAGGCCGCTTGCCGCCGCGCCGCGCGCGCCTGCCCCCAGCAGCGCCACCAATGCAGGGGCGCTGGAAAGCCGCTATTTACAGGCGCTGCGTCACGATCTGGAGCAGCGTAAGCGTTATCCCACCGGTCGCCAGGCATCACTTGAACGCCCGGAAGGCAACGTTGAGATCTGGCTGGAAGTCGATCGCAGCGGTCGCGTTATCGCTTCCGGCATCACCAGCAAAGCACGCAGCATGCTGCTTAACCGTGCCGCCAGCAGCAGCCTGCAAAGCATCAGCCAGCTTAAGCCTTTCCCTGAGGGCGCTTTCGCCGGTCAAAGCCGTAAACGTTTTACCGCCACTTTCAATTACCAGGCGCCTTAATGCCAGGAAACTTTCATCGCACCACAGGAAAAGAAAATGACAACTTTTAAACGTTCTGGGATCTATCTTGCGGTTATGACCGCGCTGTTGCCTGGCCTGGCGCAGGCGGAAGAGAATAGCGACGTCGGCACCATCAATGTGCAGGGCGTTTCGCTGGGCGGCGGCATGATGGTCCAGGAAGAGACCGCCAAAGCGCGCTCCACCGTGACTAAAGAGGCAATGGATAAAATGCCTTCCGCTGGCAACGCCATCGACAAGCTGGAATATACGCCGGGACTGAACGTTAACAGCACCGACGCCAGCGGCCTGAGCGGCGTGGACTACACCATGCGCGGGATGAACTCCGATCAGATTGGTCTGTCGATGGATGGCATTCCGATTAACGATTCCGGCAACTATGCGGTCTACCCTAACCTGCTGGGCGATGCGGAGAACCTGGAAGAGATCTTTGTTACGCAGGGCGCTTCCGAAGCGGACGGCCCGCATATCGGCTCCAGCGGCGGCAATATCGGGCTGGTTACCCGACGTCCGGTGAAAGAGTTTGGCGGCTTCGTGAAGCAAACGCTGGGCAGCAACGATCTCAGCAAAACCTTTGCCCGCCTGGAGACCGGCGAATATAACGGCTTCAGCAACTGGCTCTCTTATTCCCATACCGAAGCGAAAAAATGGCGTGGCGAAGGCCGTCTCTACTCTAATAAGTTTGAGATGAACTCGCTGTTTGAGGCGGAGAACGGCAACAGCAGCAACCTGATCGTCAAATATAACCGTCAGGAAAACAGCAACTATAACTCTATCAGCAAGTCGCAGTTCGAGCGTGAGGGACGCAGTTCCGGCGACTATCCCGCCACGCCGCAATACAACAGCAGCGGTCAGCTGAGCCGTTATTACAAGCTGAACCGCAACCCGTTTGAAAACCTGACCGTCAGCTTCAGCCAGAAACTTCAGCTGCGCGATAATCTGAGCTGGACGATTCAGCCCTACTATTACTGGGGCAACGGCGGCAGCTTCAGTGGTCTGAACGCTTCTTCGCTTTCGCCGACCTCTGACCAGGCCGGACAGTATGATTTAAGCAATCTCAGCAGCAACACCTATTACCGCCCTTCCTGGACGCAAACCTGGCGGCCCGGCGTCACCACTAAACTGAAGTGGGATATTAACGAGCAACATAGTCTGGATGTCGGCTACTGGTATGAGCGCGCGCGCCAGCGTCAGACACAGCCGTTTATCGGTATTAACGCAGATGGCAATCCCGCCGAACTGTGGGGTGAACCAGGCGGATCGAATCAGGTAAAAGATGCCAACGGCAAAACCGTACAGGGCCGCGATCAATATACCGTGACGCCCGCGCAGAAAGTGTGGGTGCAGGATAGCTGGTATCTTTCCCCGGACTGGACGCTGGTAGGCGGTCTGGCCTGGCAGCACGTTGAGCGACGCGGCGAGAACAACGGCAGCCTGTATAACGCGCCTGAAAATCGCCATGCCAGCTACCATAAATTCCTGCCCAATTTCAGCGCCAGCTATCGCCTGAATCAGGAAAATCAGCTGTTTTACAGCCTGTCGCGCAATATGCGTACCCCGCCTAACTATGTGCTGTACAACGTGGGCGACTCCATTAGCACCAAACCGGAGCTGAGCTGGAACCATGAGCTGGGCTGGCGTTTCCAGCAGGAAGATATGCTGCTGAGCGCCACGCTGTTCTACCTGCGCTACAGCGATCGTCAGATGTCGACCACCAACAGCGACGGCGACTTTGAAATGATGAACGTCGGCAAGGTAGAGAACCGCGGGGTCGAGCTGGAGTGGAGCGGCAAGCTGCCGCACAACTTTAACTATTACGCCTCCTATACCTATACCGATTCAGAACAGAAACAGGATCTCACCACCGAAGGCGTGACCCTGCCGACCTCCGGCAAAACCTTGCCTAACGTGCCGAAAAACCTGCTTAACCTGACGCTGGGCTACGATGACGGCCTGTGGTACAGCGGCGTGACCGCCAAGTATGTCGGTGCGTTTTACGGCGATCTGACCAACGATGAAAAAGTCGGTGGCCGCACGATATATGACCTGGCGGCAGGCGTGCATCTGCCGGTGGACAAGAAGATTGTGAAAAGCGCCGCGCTGCGCTTCGGTATCGATAACCTGCTGGATAAAAAGTATCTCACCTCGGTTCGCACCAACGTGTTTAACGCCAGCGCGCATAACGGGCTGGATGCCAGCACGCCTTATTACAACGTCGGCGAGGAGCGCACCTTTAGCGTCTCGCTGGAAGCGACCTTTTAATTAATCGGGAACGAATGAAATGAACGCAACGTTAATGCACGACATTATCTTTTACATCATGTACTTTTCCCTCACGATTGCGCTGGTGATTATTATTGAGCGGGCCATCAGCTTTGCCTGGACATGGCGTCAGGCGCAGCAGTTGGAGCAGGCGTTAACGCCGCAAACGCGTCAGATTGATGCCCTGCCTGCGGCGCTCCTGCGCCGCAACAGTTTGCCCATCGCCACGATCCAGCCGCTTTTACAGCATAAAGGGCAGCATAACGCGCAGGCGTTAAACGATCTGGTGGAGACGCAATATCTGCTCAGCAAACCGCGGTTAAACCGCGGGCTGTGGCTGCTGGAAACCATCGTTACCGCCGCGCCGTTGCTGGGCCTGCTGGGCACGGTGATGGGCATTATCGATACCTTTAAGGCGCTTTCCGCCTCCGGCGTCTCTGAGCCGAGCCTGGTATCGGCGGGCATGGGCACCGCGCTGTACGCTACCGGCCTCGGCATTGCCATCGCGCTGATTGCGCTGGTAGGCAATAATTATCTGCAAAGCCGCATGGATCGCATTGGCGAACTGTTAAAGGTGTTGCTGATTCGTGCCGCTAACGCCGCGCTGCCGCTGCCGGAAACCGCTAATGCCTGGGCGGAAAACGGAGCGCAGCGTTATGCCTGATATTTTTGACCGCAGGTGGCTACGCCGCCTGCCTTTTATTCTCTGGAGCAGTGGTCTGTTGATGTTAAGTTGCCACGCCAGCGCACGTTTTGAAACGGATGGCTATGAGCTGGTCTATACCGCCCCGACGGAAACCCAGCTGCAGGCGGAGGATCTACGCCGCAGCGACGACGTCTGGCGCGAGATGTTTGCTGCCGCGCAGCAGCGCATCGATATTGCGCAGTTTTACGTCGCCAACCAGTCCGGTTCGCGGCTGGACGCCGTGCTGCACGCGCTGCGCGAAGCGGGCGAGCGCGGGGTGAAAATCCGGTTTTTAATGGAAGAGAAAGGGCTGCGCAACAGTACCCCGGAGACGCTGGAGCAGCTGAAAAGCATTCCTGGCCTTGAGCTGCGCCTGATGCCGTTTGGCAAACTCAGCGGCGGCATCATCCACGCTAAATATTTTGTGGTGGACGATCGTCAGGCGTTTGTTGGCAGTCAGAATTTCGACTGGCGCGCGCTGGAGCATATTCAGGAAACCGGCCTGCGCATCAGCGATGCGCCGGTGGTGGCGCAGATCGCGGCGGTGTTTAATCAGGACTGGCAGGCGCAGGCGCTGCTGGCGGCCGATCAACCGGTGCCGCCGGTGCCACAGGCGGCTGACAGCACCGATCTACGCAGCGGCAACTATCTGGTCGCCAGCCCACGCAACTGGAATCCGCCGGGCGTGATCGATTCGCAGGCGGCGTTACCGCAGCTGCTGGCGTCGGCGCAAAACTCAATACGCGTTCAGGTAATGGACTATGCGCCACTCTCTTACGGGCCGCAGCGCAGCCGTCCCTTTTATCCGCTGATCGATAACGCTTTACGCAGCGCGGCGGCACGCGGCGTCCATATTGAACTGATGGTCGCTAACTGGAACACCGACCGACCCGATATCGACTGGCTGAAAAGCCTGGCGCTGGTGCCTGGCGTGCAGATCAAAATAGTGACCATTCCGCCAGCGAGCAGCGGCTTTATTCCTTACGCCCGGGTGATCCACAGCAAGATCATGATCCTTGACGATCGACTCGCCTGGATCGGCACCAGCAACTGGCGCGGCGGTTATTTCGACAACTCGCGCAACCTGGAGCTGGTGATGAATAATGAAAGCATGGCGCAACGGCTAAACCAGCTTTATCAGCAGCTGTGGCACAGCCCCTACGCCGCAGCATTGCGTATCGATTATGACTATCCGCCACCGCAGCCAGGCGGCGAGAAAAAGTCACCTTAACGCCACGGCGGCAGGCTGGCTGCCGTCTGGTATCTGGCCTGATGCGGCGTCACCGCGCCGCACATGTTCCCGCAGCCGTTAACTTAAGAAGCGCTCCGCGAGATGACTAAAAAATATCGCGCCCGGCGCAATTAACTCGTCATCAAAGTCATAGCCTGGATGATACAGCATCGCTCTTTCCGGCTCGTCGCCTGCGCCAAGGAACAGATAGCTACCGTGAGGATTCTCCGTCAGCATAAAGGCGAAATCCTCGCTGCCCATCACTGGCGCGGTATGCGTCCAGACCCGACTTTCTCCCACCAGCTCCTGCGCCACGTTAATGGCAAACCCCGTCGCCGTTGGATCGTTCACCAACGCCGGGCTGCCGTTGATACGCTCGATCTTCACCTTTGCGCCGAAGCTTTGCGCCTGGCCATGAACAATATCGCCGACACGCTTAAGCAGCTGCTGGCGCACTTTGTTATCCAACGCGCTTACGCTCAGCTTCAGTAGCGCGCTGCCGTTGATAATATTGGCGGTTTGGCCTGAACAGAGACTGCCGATGGTTATCGCCGCAGGGGAAAACGGCGAGACGTTGCGCGCCACGATGGTTTGCAGCGCCAGCACAATCTGGCAGGCAACCAGCGTAGCATCAACGGTTTTCTCCGGAAACGCGCCGTGACCGCCCTTGCCGCTTATCGCAATATGTAAGGTATCGGACGAGGCCATGATTGCGCCGGTGTTAAAATAGAAATGACCTTTTTTTAAACCGGGCATGGTATGCAGCGCGTAAATCGCCTCGCAGGGAAAGCGCTGAAACAGTCCATCTTGCAGCATCAGTTGGCTGCCAGAGAGCAGCTCCTCGCCCGGCTGAAATATCAGGTGCAGCATCCCGTTGAAGCGCTGAGTTTTTGCCAGATATTCCGCCGCGCACAGCAGCATCGCGGTATGACCGTCATGGCCGCAGCCGTGAAATTTGCCGTCGGTTCGGCTGCACCAGGGCTTATCGCTCTGCTCCTGCGCCGACAACGCATTCATCGCGGCGCGCAGGCCCAGCGTTTTGCCGCCGCGCCCCACCTTTAGCGTGCCTACCACCCCGGATTTCGCCATGCCGCGATGCACTTTATATCCCCAGGAACGTAGTTTTTCAGCAACGATATTACTGGTGCGCAGCTCCTCCAGCCCGGTTTCAGGATGCTGGTGCAGATCGCGCCGCAGCGCTATAAACTGTGCCTGATTATCTATAATATGCTGGAATCTACCTTTCATTGCCTTCCCTGTTAACTATTCTGACCGCTATTATCGTGGCAATGCGTTTCACGTTATCTGCGATTAAAATGCGGACGCGTGCGCATACAGCCTAAAATGGCCTGGCTAATAGTATGAAAATTTACGCTACATATATAATTAATTAACCCATACTATAAATAGCGCATTACTTTTAAATTGCGTGCTAATTATCGCTCTGGGAAATATCGTTTTATCCTGATTGCGTGCGAATTGTGGAATTTATTATTAATTATTATTTTTACTCAGATAGTTAATCAGGATGCACCGGTAAAACATTACCCGAATAAACCATTAACCAACGACACGGTGGTTTAAGCAACGGCAGTGAGATAGCCAGGCTATTTTATTAGCATAATCTTTGGCGGGTTGCGTTTATTAAACACGTTACAGGCAGGTGGATTTACGTGATAAGCAGATAACGGCCAGTCAGCAAAACCACGGCAATCCTTTGCCGTGGCGATAAATCAACGCGCTTCGTTCAGGCCAAACTGATCGAAGTCAGCGGCATCGTGACGTTCTGCCAGCGACGGCTCGCCCCAGGTTCGGTTAACGATACGTCCGCGCGCTACCGCCGGGCGCTCGCCGATCTCCTGTGCCCAGCGTTGCAGGTTTTTATAGGAAGAAACATCCAGAAATTCCGCTGCTTCGTACAGGCCGCCCTGCACCAGCACGCCATACCACGGCCAGATGGCGATATCGGCAATGCTGTACGCTTCACCGGCGATATAACGATGCTGAGCCAGCTGGCGATCCAGCACGTCCAGCTGGCGCTTGGCTTCCATCGCAAAGCGGTTGATGGCGTATTCGATTTTTTCCGGCGCGTAGTGATAAAAATGGCCAAAGCCGCCGCCGATATAGGGCGCCGAACCCTGTAGCCAGAACAGCCAGTTCAGGGTTTCAGCACGGGCGGCGCGCTCCTGCGGCAGGAAGTGACCAAATTTTTCCGCCAGATAGAGCAAAATATTGCCGGATTCAAACACACGCACCGCTGGCGTTTCTGAGCGGTCCAGCAGCGCCGGTATTTTCGAGTTGGGGTTAACCGCAACAAAACCGCTGGAGAACTGATCGCCTTCACCGATACGAACCAAATGCGCATCATATTCCGCGCCGCTTTCCCCCAGCGCCAGCAGCTCTTCCAGCAGAATCGTGACTTTCTGCCCGTTTGGCGTGCCCATGGAATAGAGCTGCAACGGGTGTTTGCCCACCGGCAGCGCCGATTCGTGCGTGGCGCCAGAAATCGGCCGGTTGATTTTCGACCAGCTTCCCGCGCCCTGCTGATCCCATTGCCAGACCTTCGGCGGCTGATAATTGTTCTCTGACATAGTGTGGTGTCCTTGATAGTAGTGATGAAGTGACGTACTACGCTGAACCGAGTGTAGCAGGCGGCATTGAACAAACTTAACCTTGCTGGCCTTCCCTCGTGGTCAGCGCGTCAAAATGACAGGCCCACGTCATTTTGACATTTTTCCGCGACATCAAAATGACAGCGCCCTTTATGTTAACCGTTGTGATTCAGCGGGTTATCTATGGCACAGGGTTTGCAATAGCATGGAGGCAGTGGCTGTGTGGCTACTGTGCTAACCGCTAAAGGAGCCAACCATGTCCTGGTATGATGATTTGCAGCGTCAGGTAGAAAAATGCGCCGGCAACGAAAATATGATGCGCGAGCTGCTATGTGAAGTGGGGGTTCGGGAGTTGATTGCCCATAATGAAAGCTATGCTTTACCGCGACGCAAACGTCTTTTTAATGCGCTACGCCAGCGCTTATTTCGCCCAAGCGCCTCACGGTAATCATTTTGTCTGGCAGGTTGAAGTAAATGAAAATAATGGCAATTGAAGCCAATATCGCCGCTGGTAGGCGTGTGGGCGCCGCTTGAGGGTTAGCACAGCCGTTAACGCTTTTTCGGCTGGTATTTCTCCGGAATCGGCGGCACCGGACGTTTATCATCAATCAGGTGACGGATCGCCAGAATCGGGTGATAGATAAGCATACGCGGCCCCGCCCAACGCATAATCTGTTTCATCTCTTCGCGCTTTGCGGGCTGATAACAGTGGATTGGGCACTGTTTACAGGCAGGTTTTTCCTCGCCAAAAGCGCAGCGTTCGAGGCGCTTCACCGCATAGTGATACAGCGACCGATAGCGTTCCGCATCGCTATCGGCCTGCGGGCAGTCAGCCTGATACAAGGCGATCATTTTCTCAATGGTGCGTTTTTCACGCTGAATACGTTTTCCTGACATGTGCATAGTCCACAAAATTAATAAGGAATTGACCATCCGATAAATACCGAACGGTGACGTTTTACCCTAAATTAATTTTGTAAGTGTTAAGCGTGATCAAAGGAAAACTTTATTGCAGGAAAGGGCTGACAGGCAGCCCTTTAACGCTTATTCGTTATCGGGTTCGCAGACGGTAGATATCGGCAAAATAGAGATGGCCTTTCTTTTCATACTGCGATTTCAGCGTATTTTTCTCAATTTCTGTCAGCACGTTGCCAGCAAGCAGTGACTGAATAAAAGCTTCTTCTACATGCACTTCCATATACCAGTCTCCGGTATAGCAGTTTCTCCACGCTCCCCGGTCAATATCCTTGACCTGATAAGAAGGGTTTACATGGAAAAAGAAGAAAAAGTTACATACGGCAAAAATTGCGCAGCAAACGATATACTCGATTGTTCCAAAGGAATCAGAGTAGATTAAAAGCCCCATGGTCAGAATAAACAGAAAGCACATTAACAGATAAAGCCCCGAATACTGTTTGATAAAAGAAATATCAAAATAGGGACGATCGTTACGCTGCTCTTCTTTGTTGATTCTGTCTAACTCTTTCTGTAAGACAGCATTAAGTTCATTACTCATTTCTAAAGCCTTATCAACCCGTCAGGTTGTCGTTAACAGTTGCATCAATCAAAGAACTTATGGCC
Organism: Mixta sp. BE291; assembly: GCF_031457955.1. Taxonomy (NCBI): domain Bacteria; kingdom Pseudomonadati; phylum Pseudomonadota; class Gammaproteobacteria; order Enterobacterales; family Erwiniaceae; genus Mixta; species Mixta sp. BE291. The sequence goes on from NZ_JAVDXN010000006.1 coordinate 227,660, forward strand.
GCTCTTTACTCATGTGTTTAATCATGCGCTGGTGGTTATTCATTATTCAAATAGCCATACTGGAAAAATGAATCGGATCCGCCAGCATTTCAGACAATATTTTCAGGCTATCTTCGCATTGCTGACGGGTCTGCGATCCGCCCAGGCACAAGCGCAACGCCTCTACCGGATTATTGTCAGTGCAAAAGGCAATACCGGAAACCGCGCTGATGCCTTTCTCTCGTAACTTCGCGGCGGCATCAGAAGAATTTGAATTCATCATTTTAGGCAGCGGCAGCCATAAATGATAACCCTCCTGATCAGCGCGATATTCATAGCCGGACAGATAGTGCGCGGCCATCTTCTGACGTGCCTTTGCTTCATGTTTGATACCACTTAACATGCGATCGGCGGTGCCGTCGTTAATCCACTGGCGCGCCAACGCATTGGTTAACGGGCTGGACATCACGGTCAACGCCCGCAGCACGCTGGAAAGCAGCTGGGTCGCCTGTTTATCCGGACCTTTAAGAAAGGCGATGCGCAACCCAGGCCCAAAGCATTTCGACATGCCGGTGATATACCAGGTCAGTTCCGGCACCAGTTCAGCAAACGTCGGGATTTGCAGGCTGCTCAATGCCGCATAAGCGTCATCTTCTATAATGGCAATATTATAGCGGCGGCAGCTTTCAGCCAGCGCGCGGCGGCGTGCATCCGGGATGGTTAACGTCGTCGGATTTTGCAGCGTCGGGTTGATATAGAGCGCGCTAACCTCCCCGCTTCGACATAATCCTTCAAAAGCCAATGGGTCAGGCCCATGCTCATCGCACAGTACCGCCTTTAACTTAACGCCAAGATGGCTCGCGATGGCTTTCATCCCTGGATAAACCAGATTACTGACGCAGACGGCCCCTTTTTTGCGCTTAAACAACGTCATAATGCCGACAAGCGCGCTGTGGATCCCCGGGCAGACCAGCACTTCTGATTCATTCTCTACCTGAAGCTTACGGCCTATCCAGAGCATGGCTGCCGCTTTATCTTCCGCGGTGCCGCCAAAATCCTGATAGCGCATCAGGCTCAACATATCCGTCTGGTTGAAAAGATTGATCGCCCCGGCGCGTAGCGCTTCTTCAATAACCGACCCGGCAGGCTCAACGGGTGCGTTCATGGTCATTTCATAACTGCTGGCCGTTAACGCCGCTGAAGAAGAGGCTTTATTGCGAATAAAACTGCCCAGGCCGGGACGAGAATCAATCAGTCCTCTGCGACGTGCTTCCGCATAACCACGCGTTACGGTTGTGTAGTTCAGGCCAAGGATCTCTGCCAGTTCACGCAGCGGAGGCAGGCGATAGCGCGACGGTAACTCGCCTGTTGTGATGCCCTCGGCAATAAAATCTGCAATTCGCAGATACGCCGGGCGCTGAGTCTGTTGTTGCAGCTGTGATGCCCAGCGCGTGAAAAGTGAAGTCACCATTTTCCAGCCCAAAGGATTAACGTTCGCGCACAGTAATAGCACAAAGAAAATCAATGTGTAACTTGATTGCATCATTGATTGCATATTTTTTTACATCATGTTTATTGATCGCCTCTTATCCTCAGAAGAGGAAAACAATAACCCGTTGTATTTAATACAACTATAACAAAGCAATTTGGTGCTGTTATCAGCAGTGCAGATATCTGATGATTGATTGTATGGGTAAACTTTATTTGATTATTGGCTACTGAGGGAATATGGCGGCAGGAGATAAAAACAATGCCGGTAGCTGTGCGGAAAACGGTGCAGAAGAAAGATGCGATCCGCACCGCTTTACAGTCATCAATGTACGTCTGAAAGCTCTGCTGGCTCATATATTTACCTCTTTCCTGCCCGTTTGTGTGGGCGGCATTGTGATGCGTTTATCGTAATGACCTCTGCGTTACGCACATTGCATACTTAATGTCTACATCAGAAAAGGACAATATCATGCCAGCCGCAAACAGCATGTCCATTAAGCGCGAAACATTAAATCTTCGCATCAAGCCCGCAGAGCGCGATCTTATCGATCGGGCGGCGAAAGCCAAAGGGAAAAACCGCACTGACTTTGTGCTGGAGGCTGCTCGCGCCGCCGCAGAAGAGGCGTTGATCGAGCAACGCATCATTATGGCCGATCCGCAGGCTTATCAGGCGTTTCTGACTCGTCTGGATCAGGCTCCCGAGCCAAACGATGCACTGCGTAAAACCATGTAGACCGCTGCGCCGTGGAAGCAGGAAAAATGATCTCCGTCCCTGAACCTCTCCATGCCGGACATATCCTCCCCTCGTTTTGCTGCGACGTGGATTCAATGGATAACTGGCTGAAACAGCGGGCTATGAAAAATCAGGTCACTGGCGCATCCCACACCTTCGTGTGTTGCGGCAGCGATTCTAACGTACTGGCGTATTACTCGCTGGCATCCAGCGCGGTAACGACCAACACCGCCCCCGATCGCTTTCGTCGCAATATGCCCGATCCGATCCCGGTTGTAGTGCTGGGCCGTCTGGCGGTGGATAAATCACTTCACGGGCAGGGCGTCGGGCGGGCGCTGGTTCGCGATGCTGGGTTACGGGTGATTCAGGTGGCGGAAACTATCGGCATTTGCGGGATGCTGGTTCATGCCCTGTCGGATGAAGCGCGGGAGTTTTATCTGCGGGTGGGGTTTGAGCCGTCGCCGATGGATTCGATGATGCTGATGGTGACGTTGAATGACCTGATGTATGCCTGACGGGTCCTGTTTAGCGCTAATAAGATGATATTTATTTCAAGAGTAGAAGGAAGAGTGAGGCGGTAACGCCTGCGTTTAATCAGAACAGAAATGTGGTGGAAAGCCAGAAAAGCAAAAACCCCCGCTTTTCAGCGAGGGTTTGGAAGAAGTGGTGCCCGGACTCGGAATCGAACCAAGGACACGGGGATTTTCAATCCCCTGCTCTACCGACTGAGCTATCCGGGCAACGGGGCGCATTAAACCGTAAAGCCGCGAAGCCGTCAAATGCTTTTCGCTGAATTTCGCCTGATTGCGCTCTTTTGCAGCAATCGGTAAAAACAGGCGTAAAAAGCCCCCCGTTGCACCTCCAGCGGCTTAACCTTTATCCAGCCGGGTCGATAACCCTTGGTGAAACCCATAACACAATAAAGGTTCACCATGTTCAGTGCTATTACAGCAGGCATTGCTTCGCGTTTTGCTTCACAGCAGCGAGGTTCAGCCACCCTCGCCTCGTTAAATGAAGCGATCGCGATGATTGAATTTAAGCCCGACGGCACCATCCTTACCGCTAACGATCTTTTCCTGCAGCGGATGGGCTATCGCCTTGATGAAATAGCCGGGAAACATCATCGGATGTTCTGCCCGGAAGATTTAGTCAACTCACCAAAATACCTGACCTTTTGGCAGCGACTACAGCGCGGCGAAAGCTTCAGCAATAAATTTTTGCGTATCGACAAACAGGGGCATCCGGTCTGGCTGGAAGCTAACTATGTTCCGGTGCGCGATCGCAGCCGTAAAGTCACGAAAATTATCAAGCTGGCCTCAGACATTACCGCGCATATTCTGGATGCCCAGGAACAGCGCGCGATGACCGCCGCCATCGATCGTTCCATGGCGGTGATCGCGTTTAACCTACAGGGCGAAGTGCTGAAGGTTAACGATAATTTTCTGCAAACCACCGGCTACCGCGCGCAGGAGGTTATCGGACAGCATCATCGCATGTTCTGTACGCCTGAGCTGCGTAGCAGCACGGAGTATGCGCAGTTCTGGCAAAAGCTTAACCACGGCGATTTTATTTCCGGTTTGTTTCATCGTATCGACAAACAGGGTCGCCCGCTCTGGCTGCGCGCCACCTATAATCCGGTATTTGATGAAGAAGGCCAGCTGTATAAAATCGTTAAGTTCGCTTCTAACGTCACGGCACAGGTGGAAAAAAGCCAGCTGGAGCGCGATGCGGCGCAGCAGGCTTATGAAACCGCGCTGCGTACCGATGAAAGCACGCGCGTTGGCGCCAGCGTGGTGGAAAGCAGCGTACAAAATATCAATGCGCTGGCGGGCGAGCTGCACGGCGTTTCCGGCGATATCTCCAGCCTGAGCACGCAGTCAGATCGTATCGGCCTGATTGTCGAAACCATTCGCAGCATCGCCAGCCAAACCAACCTGCTGGCGCTGAACGCCGCGATTGAAGCTGCCCGCGCCGGTGCGCATGGGCGCAGCTTTGCCGTGGTTGCGAATGAGGTGCGTTCACTGGCGGCCACGATTAACCAGGCCACCAGCGAAATCGAAGTCATGGTACGGGATAATAATCAGCTGGCAGGTAAAGCGCTGACCAGCATCGAAAGCAACCTCCAGCGCGCCGATCGCGGCGTGGCGCTGGCGCAAGAGGCGGGCGAACTGATTGCCGAAATCCGTAGCAGCGCAGCGGAGGTGGTCAGCGCCATCAGCCACGTGACCGAGGCGCTAAAACAAGATTAAACGTCCCTGTTAAGCGGGCGGGTCAGGCAGAAAAATATGGTCCAGAATCTGCCTGACTACTGGCGCAGCCACAACCCCCTCGCTGCCGCCGTTCTCCAGAATCAGCGCCATTGCCACTTTGGGATCGTTATAGGGTGCGAAAGCGGTATAGAACACGTGATCGCGCAGCCGTACCGGGATCATTTTGGCGTTATACACCTCATTCTGCTTCAGGCCAAATACCTGCGATGTGCCGCTTTTCGCGGCGATGCCGTAAGGTGCGGTATGAAAATATTTGTAGCCAGTGCCATTGGGGGCGTTAGCCATGCCAAACATCGCGCGTCGTATCAACGACCAGTAAGGTGATTTCGCATCAGCGATCTGCGGCTGCGGCTTCTCCGGTTGCCAGTGGGTAATGTTTTTACCACGCTGGGCGCTATCCAGCAGGTGCGGCGTCACCACACGCCCGTTGTTAATCAGCGCGTCCAGCGCCTTCACCATCTGGATTGGCGTGGCGATCCAGTAGCCCTGCCCGATGCCAACCGCGATCGTATCCCCCTGATACCAGGCACGCTTATGCACTTTCTGCTTCCAGGCGCGATCCGGCAGCAGGCCGTTGTACTCCTCTTTCAGATCGATACCGGTAGATTTGCCATAGCCGAACTTGCCCAGCATCTCATGAATACGATCGATGCCCATATCAAACGCCACCTGATAGAAAAAGGTATCGGCGGATTCCTCAATCGCTTTGGTCACATCCAACGTGCCGTGCCCGGTTTTTTTCCAGTCACGGTAGCGCCGCTGCGTGCCTGGCAGCGTCCAGGTCGGCGCGCCGTAGTAGGTGGTGTCCGGCGTAATCACGCCGTTCAGCAGCGCCGACATCGCCATATAGGGTTTTACCGTTGAGGCGGGCGGATAAAGCCCCTGCGTCACACGATTGATCAGCGGCAGATCTTTATTTTTTAGCAGCGTTTCATAGGCTCGATAGCTGATGCCTTTCACAAACGGGTTAGGATCGTAGCTGGGGCTGGATACCATCGCCAGCACCGCGCCATCACGCGGGTTTTCGATCAGCACCGCCGCCCGCTGCCCTTTTAGCAGGCTCTCCACATATTGCTGTAGCTTGAGATCGATAGTCAGATGGATATTCTTTCCGGCCACCGGCGGCACCTCTTTCAGCACCCGCACAATGCGCCCGTGATTATCCACCTCCACTTCCTGATAGCCGGTTTTGCCATGCAGCAGCGGCTCGTAGTAGCGCTCTATTCCCTGTTTACCGATGTTATGATCGGCGGCGTAGTTCTCCGCCACGCCCATTTCATTCAGCCGCTGGTAGTCGCGATCGTTGATCTTAGAGACGTAGCCCACCACATGCGCCAGCGCGGCGCCGTAAGGATATTGCCGATCCTGATAGCTATCGATCTCAACGCCGGTAAAGCGATATTGGTTGACAGCGAAACGCGCGACTTCCTCTTCGCTCAGCTCGCTTTTCAACACCACCGGCCGATAGCGGCTGCTCTGCTTCAGCGCCTGGCGGAAACTATCGATCTCTTCCGGCGTCAGGCCGACAACCGGCGTCAGCGCCTGGATCAGCGCCTGCATATCTTTGATTTTGTAAGGCATTACCGTTACGTCATACCAGGTAACGTTTTTAACCAGCGCCGTGCCGTTACGATCGTAAATAATGCCGCGTCGGGGCGCGATCGGGATCATTTTGATATCATTTTGATCGGATCGCGTCTGGTAGTAGCCGTGCTGTTGCACCTGCAAATGCCAGAGGTTCACCATCAACGCAGCGAAGCACACCACCACCAGACCAAACGCGGCGCATGCGCGTCGGACAAATAGCTTCTCTTCGGCGGCAAAATCAGGAAGTTTCATCTAATAAATAGCAGTTTTAATCATTCTCATTTGGCTGCCCATGATAAAGAGCTGAATGGGTCAAACTAGCGAAAAGATGCATATCGGCCAATAAAAGTGTGACATTTATTGAGGATGTAACAGATAACCCTGCGAAAGCATTATATTTGCCACTTCTGGTGCGGGAAATGCGGGTGAAAATGCGAATAAACCGCATTCAATAAGTGAATTAATTATCTTTAAAATCAGTAAATTAAAAAGATAAAAAGCGCAAAAAAGCGTATTCCTTTAAAAGCCTTTGCTGCATAATTACCCATCACCTTTCATCTGCTACTCTCTCAAGGAATCGCTATGCTGACCAATGACATGACCGCACGTTTAAACGAGCAGCTAAACCTGGAATTTTATTCCGCTAATCTCTATCTGCAAATGAGCGCCTGGTGCAGCGATAAAGGCTTTGAAGGCGCGGCGGCGTTTTTGAAATCCCATTCGCGCGAAGAGATGGAGCATATGCAGCGCCTGTTTGATTACCTCAGCGATACGGGCGCCATGCCGGTGTTAGGCAGCATCGCTGCGCCGCCGGTGGCCTTTAACTCACTGGCGGATCTGTTTGAGCAGACCTACGAGCATGAGCAACTAATCACCCGTAAAATCAATGAGCTGGCGCATATGGCGATGACCACCCAGGATTACTCCACCTTCCATTTCCTGCAATGGTATGTGGCCGAGCAGCATGAAGAAGAGAAACTGTTTAAATCGGTGCTGGATAAACTGGCGCTGGTCGGCAACAGCGGCAAAGGCCTGTTCTTTGTGGATAAGGATCTGGCGAAAATGGATGGCGAAAGCCACGGCCCTGCGGCCTGAGTGCGGCAAGCGCCGACGCGTATAAGGGCGTCGGCGCAACGATCACAGCATGGTTAACCGCAGCTCAGAAGGCTGTGGTCGACCAAAGAAGTAGCCCTGAAACAGCGTACATCCCTCTTCTTTCAGCTTATCGAACTGCTCACGGTTCTCCACCCCTTCCGCCGTGATCTGAATATCCAGGCTGCGGCTCATACCGGTAATCGCCCGAATAATCGCCAACGCCTCACGGCTGTCACTCATATCGTTGATAAAGGAACGGTCGATTTTGATTTTATCGAACGGGAAAGAGCGCAGGTAGCTAAGCGAAGAGTAGCCGGTGCCGAAATCATCCAGCGCAATCATCACGCCAAGCGCTTTCAGGTTTTGCAGCGTATGGATATTACCCAACGTATTATCCAGCAGCACCGACTCGGTGATTTCGACTTCCAGCCGCCACGGCTCCAGCCCCGACTCACGCAGCGCGCCTTCGACCACCGACACCAGCGTGCTGTTTTTAAACTGAATGGGCGACAGGTTCACCGATACCGCCTGCGCGCCGCTCCAGTTTTTCGCCTCACGGCACGCTTCATACAACGCCCAGGCGCCCAGGCTGTGAATCAAACCGGTCTCTTCCGCCAGCGGAATAAACTCGCCCGGCATAATCAGCCCTTTTGACGGATGATGCCAGCGCATCAGCGCTTCGTAGCCGATAATGGCTTGCTGATCGCTGTTAGTAATCGGCTGATAATAAAGCCGCATCTGATTATCGGTTATCGCCTCGCGCAGATCGTTTTCCATCGCGCGTCGCGTACGCGCCTGAACATCCATCTCCTGGGTAAAGTACTCATAGCGATTACGTCCGTTGCGCTTGGCTTCATACAACGCCATATCGGCGCAGCGCAATAGCTGCTCAGGAGAGGCGAAATCGGCACTGGCAAAGGCGATGCCGATACTCAGCCCCACCGATAGATTGTGCCCGTCAACGTTTACCGGCGGCTGCACCACCTCAATTAAACGCTGCGCGACCATGCTCGCCTCCTGATGATGGCTCAGGCCTGGCAGCACAATGGCAAACTCATCGCCACCGATGCGCGCCAGCGTATCCTGTTCACGCAGCGCGCCACGCAGGCGCTTGGCGATAACGCGCAGCAGCTCGTCGCCCGTTTGATGGCCCAGCGCATCGTTAACATTTTTGAAGTTATCTAAATCAAGACAGAGCGCCGCCGTATGCCGATCGTGCGACTCCGCCTGGCGCAACGCGTCGCTTAACCGCTGGCGAAACAAAATACGGTTGGGCAGGCTGGTGAGATAATCATGATGCGCCATATGATGAATACGCGCATCGGCGGCGCGCTGGTCGGTCACGTCATCGACAATCAGCATAAGGTATTGCGTACGCGCATCGCCGCCGCGTATCGTTGCCGCGCGCGTATGCAGAATGCGCTCGCCACCGGCGGTAATCAGCTGGCGCTCGCTTTGATGAATACCTTCGCAACGTAAAGCCGCATCCGCCAGCACGTTAAAATAGTCGCTCAGCTCTGGCGGCAAACATTCATGCGGCTTTTTGCCCTGCATACTGTTTTTCTCGACGCCAAACAGCTGCTCGGCCTTGCGGTTAACCAGCAGGATTTCACGGGAAACGGCATCCTCCACCAGCACGCAAGAGGGAATGCTGCTGATGATGGTATCCAGGAAGCGCGACATGGCGGTCATGCGCTCGCTCTGCGCCTCCGCCAGATCTTTGGCGCGCAGGATTTGCTGCTCATATTCACGCCGCTCGGTGATATCGCGGGTAATTTTGGCGTAGCCAACCAATTTGCCGTTTTCATCATGAATCGCGTCGATCACTACATGCGCCCAAAAGGCGCTGCCGTCCTTGCGATAGCGCCAGCCTTGATCCTCAAAGCGCCCGGTAGTGCGCGCGGTATTCAGGTTGATCGTCGGCGTTTTGCTCTGGCGCTCCTGCGCGCTGTAAAATAGCGAGAAGTGCTGGCCGAGGATCTCCTGCGAGGTATAGCCTTTGGCACGCTGCGCGCCCGCGTTCCAGTTCACGACGTGGCCGCCAGGATCGAGCATATAGATGGCATAATCGGTGACGCTTTCCACCAGCAGCCGGAATTTCTCTTCCTCTGCGCGCCGCTCACGCTGTAGCTCGCGCTGTTCGGTGCAGTCACGCGTGATCTTGGTATAGCCAATCAGCTTGCCGTTATCATCATGGATGGCATCAATGATGACGTGCGCCCAGAAGGCGCTGCCGTCTTTACGATAGCGCCAGCCCTCATCCTCAAAACGGCCGGTGCGGAAAGCAGTCTGCAAATTTTTCTCAGGAATATAGGCCATGCGCTCCTGCAGGCTGTAAAACGTGGAGAAATGTTTCCCCACGATCTCATCTGCGCTATAGCCTTTGGCACGCTGGGCGCCTGCGTTCCAGTTCACTACCAGCCCGTCGAGATCGAGCATATAGATAGCGTAATCCGTCACGCCCTCCACCAGCAGACGAAATTTTTCCTGCTGCTCACGCTGTAGGCTCAGCTGCGCCTGTTGCTGAGTACAATCACGCGTGATCACCGCAAAACCCATCAGCGCATTATCGTCAGCGTAAATCGCGTCAATCACCACATGCGCCCAGAAAGCGCTGCCATCCTGACGAAAGCGCCACCCCTCTAACTCCAGGCGGCCTTTATGCGCGGCAATAGCCAGGTTTTTGGCCGGTACGCCTTTTAACTGGTCAGATTTATCATAAAAAACGGCGATGTTTTTGCCGATAATCTCTTCCGGCGCATAGCCTTTGATCCGCTTCGCGCCCGCATTCCAGTTGGCAACGGTGCCGTTGGGGTGAATCATATAGATTGCGTAATCGACTACGCTCTGCACCAGTAGCCGATAAAGTATGTCTGGGTTCTCGTTCATCATGTTGCCCGGTTGCTGCCCGGATAGCGATCTGGGCGGGTTGGACACGGCAACGTAGTGCGTCTGGCTGGTCAGCGCTACGCTAAAGGAAAACTTATCAATCTGCCCGATATCAGTTGCTCGGGTAAACTCTTGCCATTGATATCGGCAAAGGAGGCAGATTTTTCAGGAATTTAAGGATGAAATGATCTTAACAAAAAGACTTAAGCCAGATTATCCTTCCGGATGATTGCTGTGCGGTGAGACGCAAACGTCGCCTGCCCTTGCCAGCTATGCGCAGGGAAAAGACACAAGCCGCCTGGCTAAACGCGTTATGCTGTCCCGGCTTTCACTGATTCATCGACCAGACAAGGCCACGCATGAAAATTGATGCAGATATTAGCTTTCGCAAACTGGAAATTTTTATCGCCTTTATGGCCAGCGGCAATATTGCCCGTACCGCCGAACAGCTGAACTTAAGCAGCGTCAGCGTCCATCGCGCCCTGCATACGCTGGAAGAGAATGTGCGTTGCCCGCTGTTTATCCATCAGGGCCGCAGCCTGAAGCCGCTCTCCGCCGCGCATACCCTGTTGGAATATGCGCTGGAAGCGGTCGATGCCATGGAAAAAGGGATCCTCGACGCGCGCCAGAAAGCAGGACTGGGACAAAAACGAATGCGCATCGGCACGCTCTATTCGCTGACCATGGAGACGGTGCCGCGCCTGATTATGGGCATGAAGCTGCGCCGTCCTGAGCTGGAGCTGGATCTGACCATGGGTTCTAACCAGCTGCTGCTGGAGAAGCTTCATCTGGGGGAACTGGATGCGATTTTACTGTCGGTCACCGACAGCCAGATCGATCGGCGACGGCATGAGGTGCTGCCGCTGTTTGAAGATGACATCTATCTTGCCGCGCCTGCCGAAGCCAAACTGGGAGAAAGCCACCATGCCGACCTGCGTGATTACCGTCAGGAAAAATTTGTTTCGCTGGCGGAAGGATTCGCCACGTTTCACGGCTTTCAGGAGGCGTTTGGCGTGGCAGGGTTTGATGCCAATATTGTGATGCGGGTTAACGATATTTTTTCCATGCTGAGTCTGGTGCAGGCGGGCGTAGGCTTTGCGCTGGTGCCGGGCAGAATGCGGCGCGTCTATGAAAACAGCGTGCAGCTGCTGCCGCTGACGGAGCCTTATCAGATGCGCCAGTCGATCGCTATCGTGTTCGAGCGCAATCGCGAACACGATCCCAATCTGCTGGCGCTGGTCGCCGAAGGGCGCATGTACGCCCGCGAGGTGTTAACTAACGCTGAGCGCGCGCCTGTTGCGCCAGCCTGAGCGCCAGCGCCAGACCGCCTTGTTCCAGCGACAGGGCATCGCCACGCGACAGCGGTTCACGAGCCAGCCCGGTCAGCACCGCGCCGGGCGGCATTTCCAGCGCCAGCCCGACGTCACGTTCGTTGGCTGCTTCCATCGCCTCATGCCAGCGCACGGTGCGCGCCATATTCATCGCTAAGTCGTCAGCAATCTGTTGCGGCTGCCACAGCAGGCGTGCGCTGCTGCCGCTGAGCCAGGCGCAGCGGGGGCGCGTCAGGGTCACGCGGGCAAAAGCCTGCGCCAGCTGACGCGCGGGTTCGTCCAGCAAGGCACAGTGAGAAGGTACGCTCACCGCCAGCCGGTGAACTTTCTGCGCGCCGTGCGCCACGGCCAGCTCGCCAACCTGCTGCATCGCCGCCTCGCTGCCCGCAATCACCATCTGTTGGGCGGCGTTGATATTCGCCAGGTAACAGTCGCCCAGCAGCGGCTCAATGTCGCGCTGCCGCAGGCCGGTAATCGCCGTCAGGCCGTAGCCGGAAGGATACGCCTGTTCCATCAATTCACCGCGCAGCGCCACCAGCCGCAGCGCATCAGAAAAATCGAGCGCCCCGGCCACCACCGCCGCCGGAAAAGCGCCAATAGAAAGGCCGCTGACCATATCCGGCTCCAGCCCCTGGCGCGCCAGCTCGCGCGCCCAGGCGACGCCCGCAATCAGCAGGCAAAGCTGGACGGCGCGCGTATGGCGCAGCGCCTGTTCACTATCCAGCAAAGAAGCATCCTGATTTAACGCTGTGCTCGCCTCCTGCAACAGGCGATCGCCATCGGGCAAATGTTGCAACATGCCGACGCGCTGCGGCCCTTGCCCAGGAAACGTATACATTATTTTCATTGGTCTGCATCCTCCATCGGTGCCTGCCAGGGATCGCTCACCAGACGCGGCCCCCGGTTGGTTTTCAGCAGCGCCCGTCCGTCGCGCAGCCACTCATTCAGCGCAAAGGCGCCGTTGGGCGTCTCCACCTGCGTATCGGCCCGGCACGGCAGACGCATCACCTGCTGTTGCCAGCGCTGAAACGCGGCGGGCGGCAGCGGCTGCGGCGCACGAATCAGCAGATCGAGATCGCTGGCGCTGTGCAGCACCGGCACATCGGTCGCCAGCGCGTAACCGCAGCTGCCGGTCACGCCCCACGGCCACGGCCATGACTGCTGCGCCAGCAGGATCGTCGCCTGTACCGGCTGCTGCGAAACAAAAGCGGAACGCAGCAGCTGCGGCAGATCCACCAGTGACTCCGGCGTTACGCGCTTCACCATCGCCGCGGCAGGCAGCCAGGCGGCAGCGCGCCGCTCGCGTCCCATACCGCGAATCCCCACGGCAATAAGCCCATCCGGATGCCAGTCCCGGCGCACCACCAGCGGCAACGCAGGCCGCCACTGCTGTGCTACCCAGTCAGGCAGATCGCCTGTCAGCGCCTGCGGATCGTTGAGCCAGATAAGGTCGTGAGGACGCGGTAACATCAATTACATTCCTGCGGTTAAAGAGATAAATAAAGGCAGCGTGACAATACAGAGCACTGAACTGATCAGCAAGGCAGCTTCAGCATCAGGCGACTGTACGCCAAACCGGTTACCGAACACCACGCCGAAGAAACCGGCAGAGAGCGCAATCATCAGAATCGCCGTAATCGCCAGCGAACCATGTAGCCCCATCATCAGCACCAGCGCCCAGGCGATCAGCGGCTGAATCAGCAGTTTCGTCACGCTGGAGAGCGCCACCGCGCCATTCAGCTTCAGCTGACGCGCCGACAGGATCAGGCCAGTCAGGAACAGCGCAGCGGCGGTCGCGGCCAGGCCCAGCGGTTTAATCGCCGTAAGCACCAGATCGGGCATATGAATACCCAGCGCCGACAACACCACCCCCAGCAGCGGGCCCCAGACAATTGGTTTTTTCACTGAACGCCACATCAATACCGGCAGCATCGCCAGCGAAGAGCCTTGTGCAGTACCGGCGGTACGCGCTTTTTCACGTTCCAGAATCAGCAGACAGAACGGCGTCATTAATACCGAACCGCAGGCAATAGAAACCGCGACCGAAAGCGAGGTGCCGCCCGTTTCGCCCAGTACGCTGCCCAAAATCGGCAAGCCCAGCGCGGCGTAATTCGGCAGCGCGACCGTGAGCGTTAGCACGGCGGCATCCTGCGGCGACTTATGGAACCACTTAATACAGATAAAGTAGATGGCGGCGTAGGTAATCCACATCGCCAGCGTCAGCACCACCACCAGTGGCATCTGTTCAACGATGCCGCTCCATGGCGTCTGTACGGTAGCGCTAAACAGCGCGGCCGGCAGTGCAAAGTCCATGACAAAGATATTCAGTAAAGCAACGTTCTTGTTATCCACCATTTTTGCCTTACCGGCCATAAAGCCCAGCAGCATAATGATGAAGATTGGGGCGAGTGCATGGAGAATGATGTAAGTCATATTTCACCTGTATAACAAAGAGTTGTGATTAGCACAGGTGCGATGGTTTTATTATTTTTACAGGCTTTTCTTATAAGATGGGCAGCACGTGCCCATCACTATCCACCTGGCAGGTTTGTCTTAACATAATTACCAGAGCGCGCGCATACGTTCGCGCACCAGCGCAGAGCTACGGCGGTTGTCGCCGCGCAGACGGTGTTGCAGCGTGCGGTCGCCTTCACGCGCATCTTTAATGGCGCGAATCAGCGACGCGGTGACCTGCTGTTTTTCCTGCTCGCCCGGCGCATCCGGTTTGGCAATGTCCAGCAGCTCATCAAGAATGCCCAGCGTCTGGAAGTTTTTGACGTCGTACGCCATCGGCGGCACGGTAGAGGCCAGCTCGATCAGCGCTTCGACGCTACGCAGCGTGATACGCGCCGCCGATGCCTGACCCATTGCATGGATCATCACGCCGGGATCGTTAAAAGCGATCAGCCGGTTTGCCTGATAACCATGCGCCAGAAATGCGCCGGACATCGCTTTGCCGACAATCAACCCGATAACCGGATGACCCGCCAGCCGCGCCTCTGCCCAGGCGGCGGCTGAAGCGGCCAGCGCCTGATGGATGCCAAAGGCTTCTTCACGACGGCCATAGGCCTGGCTTGGCACATCAATCACCGCCACGATCGGACGTTTATGCTCCGCCGGTTCATCGGCGGCGATGGTTTCCTGCACCACTTTTGCCAGCGTCCAGCCCTCAAGCAGACCGACTTCACCGCCCGCCGCACGCGGGAAATGGTTATTTTCATCGGGTACTACGGCGATATAACGTACGTTTTCACCGTTCAGCTCAGCATCTGCCACCTGAATCGACGGACAGAGGCCGCCTAAACGCGGCGCATTCTGACTCAGCAGCGACAGCCAAATCTCGCCACGACTGTTGGTTTTCATAGCGCATCCCCCGCAAAAAATTGTTGAATCTGTTCGGTTTCCGGCTGCTGGGTGGTATCCACCTTGTTCAGCCGCGCCAGCATATCCTGATAGTTATCGGTGCGATGCCGTGCCGGAACGCCGTGCGCCAGCGCCTCGGTTACCGCCTCTTTAACGGCGTTTTGTCCATCATTCACCAGCACGTCAGCCAGCCCGCTGCGATAGCGCGCTTCGCCGCCGGTCATGCGCCAGATAAAAGGACGGTCGCGCGAGTCATATTCATCAACGCCCGCTTCCTGTTCGATAACCTGCGGGCCGTTCAGCCCCAGGCGCGCTTCACGGGTCACGATCAGCGAGCTGCACAGGCCGGCGGCAATTGACATGCCGCCAAAGCAGCCCACGGTGCCGGTAATTACGCCCACCACCGGGGTATAGCGACGCAGATCAACAATCGCTGCGTGAATATCGGCGATCGCCGCCAGGCCGAGGTTCGCTTCTTGCAAACGCACGCCGCCGGTTTCCAGACAAAGCACCGCCTGCGTCGGCACGCCACGACGATGATCTTCTGCCGCCAGCTCTAACGCCGCCGCCATTTTTGCGCCGGACACTTCGCCCATGCTGCCGCCCTGGAAGGTGCCTTCGATGGCGATCACCACCGTGGGTTTGCCGTCCAGCGTGCCTTTCGCCACCACCATGCCGTCATCGGCCTGTGGAACGATGCCCTGTAGCGGCAGCCACGGCGACATAATGCCGTCAAAGGGATCGAGCAGTTCGCGATAAGACCCTTCATCCAGCAGCAGGCGCGCACGTTCACGCGCCCGCAGCTCAATAAAACTGCTGTCGTTACGCATTAGCCGCCTCCTCAAATACCTGTTCGATACGAATACGCGCCACGCCCGGCGTCGCGCCAAAGTCATGAATCGTCAGTTTGCCGGCCGGCAGTTCGGTCAGCGTGCTGAGGCGGTCAAACAGCGCCCGCCAGCGCGCTTCAAAATTCACGATCGATGTCGTGATGCTGACTTCCAGCCTTTCGCCTTGATCGGCGACAAACAGGGCTTCCATATCACCGGAGCCCACAACGCCAGCCAGCGCCTGCCCATACAGGGTGCGAGTGGCGGGGTAAGAAAGTGTGATTTGTTCCATAACATCCTCAATCTGTAGGTAAGCAAATACCATCGAGAAACAGCGTGGCCGCCAGCAGATCGGCCGCTCCGCCCGGCGAAGCGTTCAGTGCCAGCATTCCGGCATCAAGACGGGCCAGCGCCTGGCGTCCGGCGGCGGTTGCACAGCCGCCAGCGTCCAGCACCTGCTGTGCGCCCTGCTGCATCGCCTGTAATCCGGCCAGGCCGGCACGCGACAGCACACAGGTATCGCTCAGCGAGGTCATGATCGCCATCAAGGCGTCAAGGCGCGCTTGCGCTTCTGTGGCGCCGCCCGCCCGGCTGCGCCACAGCTGCGGCAGCGCCAGTTGACCGATATGCGGGAAAGCCTGCTGCGCCTCTTCGCGTGCGCCGGGAACCCGGTAACGCTGCGTGGCCCGCAACCCTTTACTGAAGCTGCGCGGCGCGCGATCGTCCGGCAGACGCGCCAGCGCGGCGGCAGCCTGGCACACCGCAGCGGCGCTCGCTTTGCCGTCCAGCATGGCTGCGCCGCTGACCAGCAGCCCCAGCGCCCAGATCGCGCCACGGTGCGTGTTGACGCCCTGCGTGGCGGCCATCATCTGCGCTTCGCCACTACGCCCCAGCTCGCCGACCTGCTGACGTAGCGCCACATCCGCGGGTCGCAGCCAGCTATGTAATGCCAGTGCGTAAAAGGTCGGCTGCAACGCATGTGCGGATCGCTCCATCAGCGCCAGGTTTAAATCCTGATGCGCCCCGCTGCCGCGTCCGTCCACCAGGCCCGGCTTCGGCGTCAGACGCGCTTCGGCGATCAGCGCGGCGGTTGCCTGCTCTGCCAGCCGTAAGGCCAACGTTTCGGCACGCTGCGGTGAGAGTTGCGGTTGAATTGCCATTACCAGCTCCGGAATTTAGCCGGTGGGTTGTAGAGGCCGCCGGACCATTCCACCAGATCCGCCACGCTGCCTGCGGCCAGCAGAGAACGGCTGGCTTCACTGCGGCGAATGCCTAAATCTTCCGGCCAGGCGACTTTGCCTTGCTGACGCAGTTTTGCCACGCGCTGGGCATCAACACCCAGACCGATATCGGTGATCCCGGCGACTGCCGCGACCATCGCCCGACGTTCTTCCATCGACTCGGCGCGATAGAGATAGGCGATGCCCTCTTCGGTCAGAACGTGGGTCACGTCATCGCCATAAATCATCACCGGCGCCAGCGGCATCGACGAGGCTTTCGCCACATCAACGGCATCCAGTTTTTCGACGAAGGTCGGTTTACCGCCCGCCTGGAAGGTTTCTACCATCTGCACCACCAGCTTACGGCCGCGCACCATGGGATCGGGCTGGGTGATGGTTGATAGCCAGGCCGGTGTGGCATGACGACGGCCGTGCGGATCGTGACCCATGTTTGGCGCGCCGCCGAAGCCGGAGAGACGACCACGGGTAACGGTTGAAGAGTTGGCGTAGCCATCAATCTGTAACGTCGAGCCGATAAACATATCGACCGCGTACTGACCGGCCAGCTGACAAAGCGCGCGGTTAGAGCGCATTGAACCGTCCGCGCCGGTAAAGAAGATGTCAGGGCGTGCGGCGATGTAATTTTCCATCCCCAGTTCGCTACCGAAGCTGTGAATGCTTTCCACCCAGCCGCTTTCAATCGCCGGGATCAAGGTTGGATGCGGATTCAGCGTCCAGTGTTTACAAATTTTGCCTTTCAGCCCCAGCTGTTCGCCATAGGTTGGCAGCAGCAGCTCAATGGCGGCGGTGTTAAAGCCGATACCGTGGTTCAGCGACTGCACCTGATGTTCGGCGTAGATGCCTTTAATCGCCATCATCGCCATCAGGATATGTTCCTGTTTAATCAGGCGCGGATCGCGAGTGAACAGCGGCTCAATAAAGAAGGGTTGATCGGCGACCACCACATAATCGATCCACGAACCGGGAATATCGACGCGCGGCAGATCGCTAACGTCATCCACCAGTTCATTAACCTGAGCGATAACGATACCGTTGCGGAAAGCGGCGGCCTCGACCAGCGCTGGCGTATCTTCGGTACTCGGTCCGGTATAGAGGTTGCCCTGACGGTCAGCTTTGAAGCCAGCGACCAGCGCGACGTTCGGCACCAGATCAACATACAGGCGGGCGTAGAGTTCGATATAAGTATGGATGGCGCCGATTTCCAGCTGTCCATCCTCCAGCAGCTGCGAAATACGCAGGCTCTGCGTACCGGAGAACGCGAAATCAAGCTTGCGGGCGATGCCCTTTTCAAAAATATCCAGATGTTCGCTGCGGCTGACGCTCGGCATCAACATATGCAGATCGTGTACTTTTTGCGGATCAACTTCCGCCAGCATACGTGATAAGAAATCGGCCTGTTTCTGGTTATTCCCTTCCAGCACGACACGGTCGCCGGGGACAATAAGTTTTTCCAGAACGCTGGGTAAATCATGGGTGGGCAGAACTTTACCTGGGATAGAGAGTGATGCGATGCGTCGTTGTTTTTCAGTGCGACGCGTATCCCAGACGCGGCCTGCCGATGCTTCAGGCAACATGGCTAACCTCCTGGCTTGATAGTGATTTAAGTAAAATCGACAGGGGAAAGTTTCTGCCTGTTAGGCGAAAGCTTCAATTAATGTGGGCGTCGAATCATTAGCCTGAGGGTAATGGTATTTTGGCGTGTGTGGTGTAGCTTAATCAGGTTAGCGCGCATTTAACCTTATTAAAAGTTGGGATAAATTACATATACCATTGATAAATATAAATTTATCAGGTTAGCGTTTTTTCTGCAGCAGGCAATCTGTTCCGCTTGTTTGTTTGGTAAATTGGACAGCATCGTTACGCTAAACGGTTACGCTTCACAAAAGCGATATATAAATGATTATACAGCAAACCCACCTATACTTAAGTACAGGTAACGCCTGGTCTCCTGACGCTTAATTCAGAAATATTGAGGCGCTTATCTTCTGTTACGCGCTCACAATCGCCTGGGCGGCCTAAGGAAAAACAGCGGACAGAATATTGCCTGGCTTCCTGCGCATTGATTTAATGACCCATCATTAATAATACCTTTTACAGGCAAGCGTTAATTAATTTCTTATTTTCCTTAATTTTGCCTTCAATCAATATCTAATAAGAAATGACTCTTTCCTGTTTTTCCTTTTTTGATTTCTCAGGCGATTTAGCCATCCTGTAAAAAAACGCTTTTATGACAATATAAATATTTTCTATTTTTACCGCAATAAGATCAATGGCAATGAATTAACCGTTGCGTTCTGGCTTAATTAGAGACAATTCTCACATTGATAGATTATATTGAAAGCTATAATGCTTCGCTGACTACGCTAAACAAAAAGCTAATTACTATTATTATTTACGGATTTTATAATATCACTCAGGATTAATTATGATTAACACCGTGTTTATTGTTGATGACCACCCTTTTATCTGCTCAGGTATTAAGGCTTATTTACGCGCGAATAACTACACGATTGCAGGCGTTGCGCAGGATGGCGTTTCGGTGATTGCCGATGTGGGTTTACATCGCCCCGACCTGGTGATTATGGATCTTAACATCCCCGGCCGGGACGGCATGCAAGTCATTGAAAGTCTAAAGCGAATTAACGCGCAGCAGAAAATTATCGTGTTAACCGCCTCTGAAAGCGAGTTCCATATGCAGCGCTGTTTACAGCTTGGCGTTGATGGTTACCTGTGTAAAAGTCACGATATGACGCAGCTGCTACAGGCGATTCGCAGCATCGATAAAGGCATTAAGTTCTATCCGTGCTCGCATAATATAGAAGTCAAAACCCTGCATCCTGAAAGCGAAAAATTAATGTCGCTTTCTCGCCGCGAGCTGCTGGTACTCAGAAAGCTGGCCGCCGGATACTCCAATAAAGAAATAGCCTTACAGCTTTCGCTTAGCAATAAAACCATCAGTACCTATAAAATTAAAATATTGCGCAAGTTGGGTATTAAAAGCGTGGTGGATATTAATGAAGTCGCAAAAAGAAACTACCTGGTTTAGCCGGTTAATAACGGGCAGGGATCGCTTTAATTCCGACAATAGCGTATGCGGGATAATGTCTGTAAATGTGACGAGAGCGGGCAGCCGGTTATGCCGCCCCGCTCGTGGTTTAACTATGGTGCGCCAATTGCTGCGCCACAGGATGCCAAAAATCCGTTACCGCGCCTTCGCCGCCGGTTAACGGATCAAACGGCGGTAACGGTACGCGTTTAATCGCACTCTGGGAGCGTTCCAGAATATTTTTGTCATCGCGCAGCGTGTCAGGCTCCATGCCTGCTGGATAAGCGCCAACGGTGAAGAAATCCTCGCTGGCGGCCACCTGCTGATGCCCTACGCCCGCCGGGATAAGCACCGCATCGCCCATGCGCAACGTAACCATACGTCCGCTTTCGCCGCCAAACAGCACTTCTGCCCAGCCTGCGCCAACGCCCAGTAGCTCATGGCTGTTGGAGTGATAGTGCGTATAAGGAAAAATGGCTGAGCGCCAGCGTGGCGGCCAGTGGTTTTCCGCAAAGCGTTGTTCAAACCAGGCCGCAATATCCTCGACCTCATCTGGCACAATGCGCGGATAGATGATCAACGGCAGAGGGTTGTTCGGAATACCGTTTGAAGGCATAGCCAGCGTAAGATGCTGCGGGTTATTAGACGTCCCTGCAAACAGAGTGCCTGCGGCAAAAGACATCATAGCCATAAGACTGCATGATGAGGGAACCATACTACGCCTCCTGTAATTGCAATGTTAATTGATTGTGGCAAAAGCCGGTAACTTTGCAATAGCAATAATGGTTGCGGCCTCACAAAAATCTTTTATTTTCAATACTTAACTCAAATTACCGGCTGACGTAGCTCCTTTGCCGCTTTTATCTCTGCGTTTACATCATGGCAGCAATGAGTCCGCCCAGGATCGCGACTGCCGCTTCCTGCGCGCTGTCCCACGGCCATGAAGTATTAAAGCGGAAATAGTTGGCGTATTGCTGCCCCGATGAAAACATGCTGCCCGGCGCAATACTGATATTATGCTCCAGCGCGCGATAGTAGAGCTGTGTCGCATCCACCTTTCCCGGTAGTTCAATCCACAGAAAATAGCCGCCGCGCGAATCATTGATTTTCGCCCCGTAAGGCAGATGACGCTTTAGCGACTGACGGGCAAGATTTTTACGCTGTTCCAGTACGCGACGCAGCTTGCGCAAATGGCTGTCATAGCTTTGGGTGCCGAGATAGTTCGCCAGCGCCAGCTGCATTGGCGTGCTGGTGGCAAGCGTACTCATTAGCTGTAACCGCTGAATGCGCTGCGCCTGTTTGCCCGCCGCTACCCAGCCCACACGAAAACCCGCCACTAAACTCTTGGAAAAAGATGAGCAATGCAGCACGCTGCCGTGGCGATCAAACGCCTTTGCCGGTAAAGGTTTATCGGCGCCGAACCCCAGTTCGCTGTAAACGTCATCCTCAATGAGCGCGACCTGATGTGCCGCCAGCAGCGTAACCAGCGCCTTTTTCTTCTCACGGCTCAGGGTAAAACCCACCGGACTCTGCTGGTTGGTCATCAGCCAGCAGGCTTTAATTGGCCAGCACGTTAACGCCTGCTCCAGCTCGTTTAAATCCATGCCGTGTTGGGGATCGGTCGCAATCGCCACCGCTTTCAGTTTTAAGCGTTCAATGATCTGTAACGCGCCGTAGAAGGTTGGATTTTCCACCACCACCCAGTCGCCCGGCTCGGTGACCGCCTGCAAACTCAGGTTAAGCGCCTCCATTGCGCCGTTAGTGATCACAATCTCATCCGGCGAAACGGTAATGCCCTGCTGAGCATAGCGACGCGCCAGCGTTTTACGCAGCACTTCATTGCCCGGCGGCAGATTATTGATGGCGTCGCCCGGCGTCATGCTATGAGAAACGTTATTCAGCGCGCGCATCAGCTGCCGCTGCGGAAAAAGCTCTGGATCGGGAAAAGCGCAGCCGAACGGGATGATCAGCGGATCGCGGCAGGCCTGTAGTACATCAAAAATAAAAGAATTTATATCAACCGCTTCCGCCAGCTGCACCTTTTGATGATTGACCGGCTGACTGAGGAACTCCGCACGCGGCGCGACATAATAGCCGGACTGCGGTCGTGAAACGATGACGCCCTGACTTTCCAGCACCTGATAAGCGTGCATTACCGTCATCAGGCTCATGCCGCTCAGGTTCACCTGATCGCGCAGCGAAGGAAGCTTTTCGCCCGGCTGCCACACCTCGGCATCAATTTGCGCCTGAATTTGCTCCACCAGCTGGAGGTACTTAGCCATAAACTGTTACAGGTCCCGGAAGCGTAAAGGGCAACTATTATAGTTTTTCCGGCGCGTGGCGGCTACGCCAGCACGCCTTTCTCTTCGGCTCCGGGCGGTATCAGGCCACAGGCGTTGAATCTTTGGTTTCGATATATTCTTTCAATTCATGGATGCGTTCGGGCGGAATCGGTTTCCCCAACAGATATCCCTGCAGGCTGTTACAGCCAAGGTTGGTTAAAAAAGCCTGCTGCTCCGGCGTCTCCACCCCTTCCGCTACCACCTTGAGGTTAAGCGACTGCGCCAGCGCCACGATCGCCGAAACGATAGTCGCATCGCCACTGTTTTCACTCAGTTCGTTGACAAACGCGCGATCGATTTTCAGCTCGCTGGCGGGCAGACGCTTCAGGTAAAGCAGGCTGGAGTAGCCGGTGCCGAAGTCATCAATAGAGGCATTTACGCCGAGGTCGGTTAGCGCCGTCAGAATACGCACGCTCTCATCAGGATTGAGCATGGCGGTGGTTTCCGTCACTTCCAGCGTCAGCAGATGCGGCGGTATCTGATGTTTTTCCAGCGCCGTGACCACCGTATCCACCAGGCTGTTCTGTTCAAACTGCAGCGCCGACAGGTTAACCGCCACCGACCAGTTTTTATGGCCTTGCTCATGCCATTGATGCAGCTGGCGACAGGCTTCGTTAATGACCCAATTACCGACGCTGATAATCAAACCGCTCTTTTCCGCCAGCGGCAGGAAAGTATCCGGCGACAGCATGCCCCGGCGCGGATGCTGCCAGCGCAGCAGCGCTTCAAACCCGACAATCGGCCCGCTTGGCGCGGTATATTTTGGCTGATAGAACAGACGCAGCTCATCGTTATCCAGCGCCAGCCATAAATCGTTAATCAGCTGTAGCTGGGTTTGCGCGATGGTATTCATGGAGGGCTGGAAGAAGTAATAGCCGTTGCGTCCGTTGTTTTTGGTGTGATACATGGCGGCATCGGCGTTAAACATCAGTTCACGTTCATCAACGCCATCTCCTGGATAAACCGCGATGCCAATGCTGAGCGATACGTTCAGTTCATAACGGGAAATAGCAAAGGGTTTCGCTATCAGCTTAACCAGCGCATCGGCGGTCACTGCGGCCTCGTTCGGGTCATCGATTTCTATCAGCAGCACAAACTCATCGCCACCCAGGCGCGCCAGCGTGTAGTGCCCGCTGATATTGCTGGTCATACGTTCGGTTACCGCCACCAGCAAACTGTCGCCGATATGGTGACCGAAGGCGTCGTTGACCGCTTTAAAGCCGTCAAGATCCATAAACATCAGGGCGAAACGGGTATTTTCCCGCGTGGCTTTATTGATGGCCTGATCAAGCCGATCTTCCAGCAAAATCCGGTTCGGCAAGCGCGTCAGGTTATCCTGCAATGCCAGCTGCGCCAGCTCGCGGTTGGCTTCCGCCAGCGAAGAGGCGAGCATTGAGGTGCGTGCCTGCAGTCGCGCATCCAGCATCGAAACCAACAGCGTAATACCCAAAATAGAGAGCGAAACCACCGCCACCAGGATCGCCAGCCAGTCGCTGTCGACGCCGTGGTGCATCATATGACCATGCGCGGGGAAGTTGGCGGCCACCATGCCGGTATAGTGCATCCCGGCAATCGCAAATCCCATCACCACCGCCGCCCCGGCACGCAGCAGCGCCAGACGTCCGCCGCCGCTGCGCAGCCGGAACGCCAGCCAGAGCGCAGTGCCGGAGGCCAGCAAAGCGATAAGCACCGACAGCGCGACCCAGCGCCAGTCCCAGACAATCCCTGGCTCAAACATCAGCGCGGCCATACCGGTGTAGTGCATTGCCACCACCCCGCTGCCTAATACCAGCGCGCCATAGCTTAAACGCGGCCAGCGCAGCTCGCCGTAGCAAACAATCCACAGGGCAAATACCGAAGCGGCAATCGCAATCACCATCGACAGCAGCGTGAGCGGGCCGTTATAGCTCATCATCATCGGCATATTCATCGCCAGCATGCCGATAAAGTGCATCGCCCAGATGCCAATGCCCATGGCAAATCCACCGCCAAGCAGCCAAACCACCGCCGCTTTGCCGGTGCTGTTCACCACGCGCCCCGCCATATCCAGCGCAGTATATGAGGCCAGAAAAGCCACGATTATCGAAACGATAACCATCACCGTATCGTAAGAAGTTACTAACATAGACCTACCCGCCAGTTAACGCCTGCAGCAGGCGCGGAAATGAAATAAGCAACAGCAAGCGTTACACGGTTTTCAATAAATAAACTATCGGCCTTCCCGGCCTAATAC
Source organism: Mixta sp. BE291 (assembly GCF_031457955.1). Classification (NCBI taxonomy): domain Bacteria; kingdom Pseudomonadati; phylum Pseudomonadota; class Gammaproteobacteria; order Enterobacterales; family Erwiniaceae; genus Mixta; species Mixta sp. BE291. The sequence goes on from NZ_JAVDXN010000006.1 coordinate 252,090, forward strand.
TTATCGCCATCTTGATAAATAAAAGAGATTGCCTGGAACAATAAAACTGTTCTCAGCCTGAGCAGCCCTTACGGCAACACGGATGCGTGTCGCCATTAAGCACGAAACCCATAAGCCTTATTTTTGTTTCCGCTGAGTAATTATCACTTTTATTTTATACGGTCAGGCCCTTTCCAGGGATTTCCCTGTAAAAAAAGCGGCTATATAACAATCTGTTTTATAGGGTTAACGACGCCAGCACGTTGTATAAAAGCAGATTTTTCTCAATCATGAAAAGAAAATAACATCGATAAACCTTTTCGGATAGATGTTAAAGAAAGAGATCGTAGAAAGAGAGTCTGGCAGAAGCATGAAGGGGCCTGTGGCGTGGCCTGCAGGAAACAGGCCAATCTATCGCAGTAAAATTTTAACTTTCTGATTACCGCTTTGCTGAGGCTTGTTATATAGTAAAAGCAGCTAATATAAAGGGTATAAAATCAAATCCAGCGCAGTTTCTGGATGTTAAGCCACTTTTTGTTTGTTTTTTCCTTGTTTTTACTGCTTTTGGGTAAAGCTCTTTACTGAACACCAGGTGATAACGTCATTACGCCATCGCTATCAGTAAGGAAAGTTTATGAAACTGAAGTCATTATTGGCTGTAGCCGGTTGCACGCTTCCGCTTATCGCTACATCCTCTTTTGCTGCCACCACCACCGGCACCATTAATGCGACATTAACGCTGACCACCGGCTGCCTGGTTAACGGCCAGCCCGGCACCACCGGCGTTAACTTTGGTACGTTGGACTTCGGTAGCAGCGCCGCCACGTTTGATACCTTAAACGCGACGCTGGTGGGGACGGCGGGCACCGGTATTTATGTGCGCTGCACAACCGGTCAAACCTATAACGTGCAGGTCACCAGCAGCAATGCCGCACCGGCCACCGTTTATGGTGAGGTTACCGGCCAGCCGCGTTATCTGCTGTTGGGTTCCGATAATACCCAGGGCGTCACCTACACCCTCTACAGCGATGCGGGCTTTGCCAACGCCATAGCCAACAGCACTAACCTGCCTGCCAGCGGTACTGCCGATCCTAACCTGGGTGAAAACTACCAGATTTTTGGCCGCATCGTCGGCGGTGGCTTTAACGCTACCATTCCGGCTGGCACCTATACCGATACCATCAGCGTTGCTGTGAACTACTGAGGCCACGGCCAGGGAAAGCAACGTGTTTTGGAGGAGGCTGTGCGCGGCGGGCCGTTACGGTTCGCCCGCGCTGTTGGCGCTGTTATGGAGTGAGAACGCGATGGCATTGCCGACGCAAACCTTTCAGGTGAGCGCGGCGATTACCTCGGGCTGCACCATTTCTGGTAGCAATACCAGCGTTTTCGGCGCGCTTAATTTCGGAACGCAATCCGGTGTCGGCACCGCCAGCGTCAGAGCCAACTATGTGCAAAGCAGCAATATCAATATCGCCTGTACGCCTGGCACGTCGTTATCGATGAGCATCAACGGCGGCAGCAACTACACCACTACGCGCAATCTGAAGCTGGCGAACTTCAGCAATACGGTAGCCTATCGCCTCTATAGCAACGCCAACTACAGCGCCGCCAGCGAAATTCCGGTTAATCAGAACGTGGCGCTGAGCTACAGCAATGCCAATAACATTATTTTGCCGATTTACGGCCTTTTACAGCTCAGCGGCGTTCAACGCGCCGGTAGTTACAGCGATACGCTAACGGTGACGCTGAGCTGGTGATGAAATAAGGATCCAGGTATGACGCTTCTTCGCGCCCTGATGGTAGCGATCTTTACGCTACTTCCCTCGCTGGCTAATGCGGCCAACTCGGTCATGATCTGGCCTATCGATCCCAAAATCATCAGCGAAGATAAAGCCAGCGAGCTGTGGCTGGAGAATCGCGGTCAGGCCACGACGCTGATGCAGGTGCGCATCTTCGCATGGCAGCAGGTGGAAGGCCGGGAACAGTATCAAACGCAGCAGCAGGTGTTGGCCAGCCCGCCGGTGGTCAGAATCGAGCCGGGACAAAAACAGCTGGTGCGTCTGATTAAAATGACGCCCGCAGCGGCGGGTCAGGAAACCGCCTATCGCGTGGTACTGGATGAGATCCCTACGCCGCAGCAGCCGGGCGAAAATCAGGCCGGGCTGCGTTTCCAGATGCGCTATTCGGTGCCGCTGTTTGTGTATGGCAGCGGTCTGTCGCCGGATAGCGCGTTGCCGCAGCTTAGCTGGCGCACGGTGATGGAAGGCGGCCAGCGCTGGCTGGAGGTCAATAACCGCGGCGCGGTTCATGCCCGGCTCAGCAACGCTTCCTTAAACGGCCGCACGCTGGGCGACGGGTTATTCGGTTATGTGCTGGCCAATAGCCGCCATCGCTGGCCGCTCTCTTTTGCTGCCTCTTCCGGCGCCCAGCTCTCTGCCGAGGTGAATAACAAAGCCTGGCGCAGCGCCAGCAGCGCCCGTTAATTTATGAACGCTCTTCGCTGGCCTGCGCTACGCTGCGGTTCGCTGGCTATCGCTGGCCTGTACGGCTGCCTTTCGCCTTTGAGCAGCAGCGCGGAAACCTATTCTTCTCTGCCGCCGCCGCCAGCGGCAACCGCGGCGCAGGATGCCAGCCCGCAATATATGCTGGGGCTGGTGGTTAACCAGCAGGAGAGCGAACAGATCGTGCCGGTGATCTTCCGCGACGGTCACTATTGGCTGCGCGCCGGGGATTTACAGCGGGCCGGATTGCCTGCGGGAAAGCTCAACGGCGCAGAGGTGGATGTTTCCGCCATGCCGGAAGTGCAGGTGGAGTATGACAGCCAGCGGCAACGCCTGTTGCTGACCGTTCCCACCGACTGGCTGCCTGAGCAGACGTTTAACGGACGCGACAACGCCCCACGTTACCCTGCGCAGAGCAGCACCGGCGCACTGCTTAATTACGATTTTTATACCAGCCATAACAGCCAGGCGGGCAGCCGGGTATCGGCATGGAATGAGTTTCGCCTGTTCGGCGCTGCCGGTCAGTTTACGTCAAACGGCGTCTGGCAAGAGCAGCTTAGCGGCAACGGCAATCTTAACGATGGCTACCTGCGTTATGACACCTGGTGGAGCTATGAAGATGAAAACCGTGTGCTGAGCTGGCGCGTCGGCGATCTGATCACCGATGCATTAGGCTGGAGCAGCAGCGTAAGGCTGGGCGGGATCCAGCTGGCGCGCGATTTCAGCGTACGCCCCGATATGGTGACCTGGCCGCTGCCAAGCTTTGCCGGACAGGCGGCGGTGCCTTCCACCGTTGACCTGTTCGTCAATGGCTATCGCACCAGCAGTAATCAGGTTCAGCCCGGCCCGTGGACCATGAACAATATGCCGTTCGTTAACGGCGCCGGTGATGCGGTAGTGGTGACCACTGACGCGGTAGGACGTCAGGTCAGCACTTCGCTGCCCTTTTATGTCTCCAGCGATCTGCTCAAATCCGGCCTTTCCGACTTCTCTTTTTCCGCCGGGGCGCTGCGCAATAATTACGGCATCAAAAATTTTGATTACGGTACCGCGGCGGCCAGCGGCTCTTATCGCTACGGCCTGACCGACTGGCTGACGCTGGAAACCCATGCGGAAGGTGCCGACAGCCTGGCGCTGGGCGGCGGCGGCGCTCAGCTCAGGCTGGGCGCTTTCGGCGTGGTAAACGGCGCGCTGGCGCAAAGCCGTATGGACGCCGCCAGCGGAACCCAGTACAGCTGGGGCTATCAATATAATAACCGTTGGTTCAGCCTGGGCACCCAGCATACTATTCGCAGCGCGGATTTTGCCGATTTAGCGCTCTACAGCACCCGCAGCAGCAATACCAACGACATCGTCTGGACACTGAGTCGCCGTAGCGCGCAGTATAACGCCAGCGTGTCGCTAAACCGCTTCGGCAGCCTCGGCGCAGCCTTTATTGATATCACCAGCGGCAGCGGCGATCGCACGCGCCTGTGGAACCTCTCCTGGAGCAAAAACCTGTGGGGCAACAGCAGCCTGTACGTTGCCGCCACGCGCGATGTCGGCAGCGACGCATGGAGCGGCGCGGTTTCGTTGATTATCCCCTTCGGCGAGCACAGCAACGCCAGCCTCAGTTTTGAACGCGATCAGCAGGGCGGAAATGCGCAGCGCGTTTATCTGTCGCGGGCGATGCCCAGCGACGGCGGCTTCGCCTGGGACGCCTCCTGGGCCAATCAGAACAGCGGCGGCGATTATCGCCAGGGCAGCCTGCGCTGGCGTAACCAGAAAATCGATACGTCCGCCGGGTTTTATGGCGACAGCGACAACAGCACGGAATGGGCGGATGTTACCGGTTCGCTGGTGCTGATGGACAGCCGCCTGTTTGCCGCTAACGAAGTCAATGATGCGTTTGTGCTGGTAAAAACCGGTTATCCGGATGTCACGGTGCGCTATGAGAATCAGGCGATGGGCCGTACCGATCGCGACGGCTATCTGCTGGTGCCGCGTATCAGCTCTTACTACCCGGCCAAGTATGATATTGACGCGCTCGATTTACCGCCGGATATGACGGTGCCGCGCGTCGAGCAGCGCTTTGCGGTAAAACGTCAGAGCGGATTCCTGCTGCGCTTCCCCGTTGAGGCGCTGCGTGCCGCCAGCGTGATCCTGCACGATCAGCATGGCGATCCGCTGCCGGTCTCTAGCCAGGTCATGCGTGACGGTGAGCCTACGGAATATGTCGGCTGGGACGGACTGGCCTGGCTGGATAATTTGCAGGCCGAAAACGCGATGGCGGTGGTAACGCCCGACGGACGCCGCTGCGTTACTCATCTTTCGCTGGCGCAGGGACGCCCGCAGGCGCTGAAAGTTTACGGCCCGGTGATTTGTCCGCTGCCGGAACGGCCGCGCGGCGCGCCGGACAGCGTATCTACTAACTCAACCGCAGGAATTCTGCCATGACGATACGGTCAGCGTTGTTTTTAGCCCTGCTGCTGGGCGGCTTTAGCGGAACGCTGCACGCCGCCTGTACCCTGCCTGCCTCTACCGCCAGTTTCGGCTCCGTCACCTCTTTTGCCGCTAACAGCAGCGCCAGCACCGTTACCACCTCGGCCAACATTAACTGCGGCGCTGGCAGCACGTTATCGTTGCTGTCGGGCAATAATATTACGCTGCGCCTCGCCAGCGCCTCAGGCCCCAGCGGCACGCGCGGCAGCCTGCGGCCTGCGGGCTCCAGCAGTGACAGTATTCCGGTACAGCTCTGTACCGCCTCAACCTGCGCCACAGAATTGACCATCGGCGGCGCGGCGGTCACCTATAACGAAACGCAGCTGGCCGGTCTGGTCGGCCCGCTTGGCGGACTAAACTTCGCGGTTCCGCTCTATTTGCGCACGGTGCCTGGGCAGGTGGTTGCCGCTGGCACCTACAGCGGCACGCTGAACGTGGCGGTCACCTACCGTATTTGTACCGGTCTTGGAGCGCTGGGCCTCTGCCTGCTGGGTCAGGATCAAAATGGCTCCGGCACCATTCCAATTACGGTCAACCTGACCATTACCAACGATTGCACCACCATTACCGCGCCGAATATCAGCTTTGGCAGCGCGCCGTTAGTGAGTAGCTTTTCCGCCGTCTCGCAGTCAATCAGCGTGATTTGTACCAAGGGCAGCACCTATACGGTAGGCTTAAGCAATGGCAATTACGCCAACGGCAACGTACGCAATATGGCGAACGGCACCAACCGACTGAGCTATGAGATCTATAAAGGCACCGGCAGCAACCGTTGGGGACCAGCCGGTACTGAGCGCCAGTCAAGCGCCAACGCCACCAGCGTCAGCAGCGATGGGTTAACCCGTACGTTTCCGTACACGGCGCGCGTTTTAACCACCCAGAGCACGCCACCGGCAGGTAATTATACCGACAACGTGGTAGTGGATTTGGCGTTCTGATTCGGGCGCGCTTATCGCGATTGCCGTTTAAAGCCAACGGGTTTAACCGCATGCCGTGCCGCCTGATGGCTTCTGCGAAACAAACTGTCTGTTATTCATATTTATTAATATTTACTCGCAATTCTGCGCTGCGATTTTTTGCAGTAAAAGCAGTGACTTGACTGGTAGGAACAGTTACAGAACTCGACAACCTGCCCGTTTCTCCTAGCCTTAACAGTGAATTTCATTGAATACATCAGGAGGAAAAATGGCAGACCAATACAAAATGCAGAATCCTCTCACCCAGTATTACACCGGTGAATACCCGAAACAGCGTCAGCCCGCCCCAGGCATCCAGCAGGATATGCAGCCGGTGCCGGATTGCGGCGAAAAAAGCTACCGTGGCAGCCAGCGTCTGGAAGGACGCAAGGCGCTGGTAACCGGCGCTGATTCCGGTATTGGCCGCGCGGCCGCTATCGCTTATGCACGTGAAGGCGCTGATGTGGCAATTAACTATCTGCCTGCTGAGCAACGTGATGCGGAAGAAGTGGCTAACTATATCCGCGAGGCGGGCCGCAAAGTGGTGCTGATTCCCGGCGATATCAGTGAAGAAGCTTTTTGTAAGCAGCTGGTCACCCAGGCAAAAGAAGAGCTGGGCGGACTGGATATTCTGGCGCTGGTGGCCGGTAAGCAGGTTGCGGTAGAGCAGATCGCTGAGCTGACAACCGAGCAGTTCCGTAAAACCTATGAGACCAACGTGTTCTCGCTGTTCTGGATTACGCAGGCGGCGATCCCGCTGCTGCCGGAAGGCGCATCGATCATCACCACGTCGTCGATTCAGGCCTATCAGCCCAGCCCGCATCTGCTGGATTATGCCTCTACCAAGGCGGCAATCCTTGCCTATACGCGTGCGCTGGCAAAACAGGTGGCAGAGAAAGGCATTCGCGTAAACAGCGTGGCGCCAGGCCCTATCTGGACGGCGTTGCAGATTGCAGGCGGCCAGCCGCAGGAGAAACTGCCGGAGTTCGGTAAGCAAACGCCGATGAAGCGTGCGGGTCAGCCAGCGGAACTGGCAGGCGTTTATGTTTATCTGGCGTCGCAGGAATCAAGCTACGTCACGGCGGAAGTGCATGGCGTAACCGGCGGTGAGCATCTCAGCTAAACGCGGTTAGCGTAAAATACGTGCGCTTCGGCTCACCGGGCCGACAATAAAAAATACCGCAGCGGTCGCTGCGGTATTTTTTTGCCGGAAGATTGGTCAATCCAAAGCAGGCCGACTCAATAGCGGGTTATCCGTTACTTCTGCACGGTTTCCATGCCCATCAGGCCAATCTTAAGATAGCCTGCACCGCGCAGGGCATCCATGGCGCTCATCAGCGTTTCATAATCTACTGATTTATCCGCCTGGAAAAAGATAGTGGTATCTTTATTGCCTTCCGTCTGCGCATTCAGCACCTCGATCAGCTGCTCTTTGCTTACCGCTTCATTGCCGATATACATCTGCTTATCTTCTTTAATGGAAAGATAAACCGGCTTTTCCGGGCGCGGCTGCGGCGCGCTGGTTGAGGCAGGCAGGTTAACCCTGACATCTACCGTGGCCAGCGGCGCGGCGACCATAAAAATAATCAGCAGCACCAACATCACGTCGATAAACGGCGTCACGTTGATCTCATGCATTTCACCGTTACTGTCTAAATCATCATTTAACCGCATCGCCATAACGCTTAACCTACCCGCAGTTTATGCGCGCTCTGTACCGGATGCGCGTCGCCTTTACTGCGCGCCAGATCAAGATCGCGACTTTGCAGCAGCAACACCTGCGCCGCTACATCGCCCAGGCCCGCTTTATAGCTGGCAATCATACGGGCGAAAATGTTGTAGGTGACCACCGCCGGAATCGCGGCAATCAGGCCGATAGCGGTGGCCAGCAGCGCTTCTGCGATCCCCGGCGCAACCACTGCGAGGTTGGTAGTTTGGGTTTGGGCGATGCCGATGAAGCTGTTCATGATGCCCCACACGGTGCCGAACAGGCCGATAAAGGGCGCAACGGAACCGATGGTCGCCAGGAAGCCGTTACCGCGACCGGCATGGCGGCTGATGGCCGCAACGCGGCGTTCCAGACGGAAGCCGGTACGCTCTTTAATCCCTTCGTTGTCGTCTGAACCGGCAGAAAGTTCCAGTTCGTTCTGCGCTTCTTGCAGCAGTACTGCGCTCTGGCTGCGCGCATGAAATGCGTCGCTGAGTTCGGCGGCCTGACGCAGCGAACGCGCTTCCGTCAGGGTTTGCTGCTCTTGTTTCAGGCGCCGCCGCGCCGAGGTCAGTTCAGTAAACTTGCCGAAGAAGATGGTCCAGGTGACTACGGACGCCAGCAGCAGCCCGATCATTACCGTTTTTACTACGATGTCCGCATGTTCATACATGCCCCAGACGGAGAGATCCGCCTGCATCAGTTCATTGGTCACCACGCTTTTTCTCCAACCTTAAGAAGAGTCATTCAAACAGTTCCGGATCATACCAAAACAAGAGCGAATTGATACTAGTTCTCATTAGTATTTACAAAGATTTCTCCTGCTTTCCCTTCTGCCGGGCGGAAGTGCGCGCTAATGTAACCGGTTAGTTTTTAAACTGTGACGCTGCGTATAAATTTATTAAAACATCGTTTTAATTGTGTGATGCGATTCATTCAATTCAGCAGCGCCAATTTTCCGCCTGCGCAATTTATCTATAGTGAATCAGCCCTGCTGGCATCTGACCCTTGCCCTCCCCTCTTTCAGACCAGAAATCGGGCTCCCTTTAAGCGCAGGAGATCATCATATGAAAATGAAAAAACTGTTGCTGGCATTATCGCTGGCATCCACCGCGCTGTTTGCCTCTTCAGCCGCTTCGGCAAAAGTGCTGAAGGTGGCAGAAGTTCAGCCTGCCGGTTATCCCACCGTCGTTGCACTTGAACATATGGGCGAAAAGCTGAAGCAGGCGACCGATGGTCGGCTGGAAATGCGGGTTTATGCAGGCGGCACGCTCGGTGATGAAGAGCAAACGCTACAACAGGTACAGATTGGCGCCGTGGATATGATTCGCGTTTCGCTGGCACCGGTTTCCACTATCGCACCGGAAACCGGCGTGCTGACGCTACCCTATGTGTTTCGTGATGAAGCGCATATGCATCGCGTCCTGGACGGCGAGATAGGGAAAGCGATTACCGACAAGTTTGATCAGGATCCCAGGGCGCGCATGGTGTTTCTCGGCTGGAGTGACGCCGGTGTGCGTAACATGATCACCAAAGATCCGGTCACCAAACCAGAAGATCTGAAAGGAATGAAAATTCGCGTCCAGAACAGCGCCATTTCGCTGGCGACGTTAAAGGCGATGGGCGCCAATCCGGTGGCGATGGGCGTGAGTGAAGTGTTCAGTGCGATGCAGACCGGCGTGGTAGATGGCACGGAAAACAATCCGCCCACCTTTGTTGCCCACAACTATCTGCCGGTAGCGAAGTATTACACGCTGACCGGGCACTTTATCCAGCCGGAAATGATCCTGTTCTCTAAACGCACCTGGGACAAACTTTCAGCCGAAGATCAGGCGCTGCTGCGTAAGCTGGGCAAAGAAGCGCAGGAAGATGAACGCAAGCTGTGGGCGGAATATAACCAGCAGTCGCTGGATAAGATGAAAGCAGGCGGCGTGACGTTCCAACAGATCGATCGCGAGATCTTCGTGAAAGCCACACAGCCGGTACGTGACCAGTACGGTAAAGCGTATCAGGATATGATGCAGCAAATCGCTGCGGTGAAATAACCCTCCCTGCGCCACGATGCCTCGTGGCGCCGCTAATCAGGTAACACACTATGTCTGCCTATTCACGTTTAATGGATGCGGTCTATCTGCTGTGCATGCTCATCGCTGCGGTTGCGTTGCTGTTAATGGTGACGGTGATCCCCGTTGGCATCTTCGCCCGCTATGTCATGAATGATGCGCTCTCCTGGCCGGAGCCGGTCGCGATTGTCTGCATGATTATTTTTACCTTTATCGGCGCGCCGGTGGGCTTCCGCGCGGGGACCCATATCTCTGTATCGATGGTGACCGATCGCCTCTCGCCGCGCGGGCAAAAAATTGCGGCGCTGTTAAGCAATTTGCTGATGCTGGCTGCCTGTCTGGTTATTTTTCAGGCGAGCTACGCGCTGTGTGAAGCGATGTGGTATCAGCCGCAAGCCTCGTTGCCCTCCGTCACCTTTGGGGTGATGTATCTGCCTATTCCGGTTGGCGCGCTGCTGACCATTCTGTTTGTGATTGAACGCCTGCTGTGCGGCGAGCAGTCCGAACGCCCGCTGGTCAGCCTTGGCGGCACCCACTGATTCGGAGCTTAAGATGGACGCACTGATCTTGATTGGCAGTATGGTAATCCTGTTGCTGATAGGCTTTCCGGTCGCTTTTGCCGTCGGCCTCAGCGCTTTTATCGGCGCCTGGTGGATCGACCTGCCGCTGGAGGCGGTGGTTATCCAGATTACCAATGGCGTAAATAAGTTCTCATTATTAACCATTCCGTTCTTTATTCTGGCGGGCGCAATTATGGCTGAAGGCGGCATCGCCCGACGGCTGGTTAACTTCGCCTATATTTTTGTCGGCTTTATCCGCGGCGGGCTGTCGCTGGTGAATATTGTCGCCTCGACCTTCTTTGGCGCGATTTCCGGCTCGTCGGTGGCGGATACCGCGTCGATCGGCTCGGTGATGATTCCGCAAATGGAAGAGAAAGGCTATCCGCGCGATTTTGCCGCAGCAGTGACCGCCAGCGGATCGGTGCAGGCGGTGCTGACGCCGCCCAGCCATAACTCAGTGATCTATTCGCTGGCCACCGGCGGCGTGGTGACCATCTCCTCGCTGTTTGTCGCCGGTATCTTTCCCGGCCTGCTGCTGGGGCTGTGTCTGATGGTGATGTGCCTCGGCTTCGCGCGCAAGCGCGGTTACCCAAAAGGCGAACGCATCCCTTTTCGCCAGGCGCTAAAAATCTTTCTGGATGCCTTCTGGGGTCTGTTTACTATTGTGATCATTCTCGGCGGCATTCTCTCCGGCATCTTCACCGCCTCGGAGTCGGCGGCGATCGCCTGTTTGTGGGCCTTTTTTGTCACCATGTTTATCTACCGCGACTTTAAGTGGAGCCAGCTGCATATCCTGCTGTTTCGCACCATTAAAACCGTCACCATCGTGATGGTGTTAATCGCCTTCGCCTCCGGCTTTGGCGCGGTGATGACCTTTATGCAGTTGCCGACCCTTATCACTGACGCTTTTACCGCTCTGTCGGACAATAAATATGTGATTCTGATGTGCATTAATCTACTGCTGCTGGTACTCGGCACGCTGATGGATATGGCGCCGCTTATTCTGATCCTGACGCCGGTGCTGCTGCCGGTGGCCACCGCGCTGGGTATCGATCCGGTGCATTTCGGCATGATCATGATGACTAACCTCGGCATCGGCCTGATCACCCCGCCGGTCGGCACGGTGCTGTTTGTCGCCAGCGCGGTGGGTAAGCAGAAGATCGAGCAGGTGGTAAGGGCAATGCTGCCGTTTTACTGCGCGCTGTTTGTGGTGCTGATGCTGATTACCTATGTCCCGGCAATTTCGCTGTGGCTGCCGCACGTGATGGGCGTGATGTAACCCTGTATGTTTTGCCGCAGCGCCCCTTCTGCTGCGGTGATAACAGCTAACATGGCAAAGCGGGCGTCAACGGAGCCATTTTCCGCTGCCGCCCGCTTTTTTCTCCCTTAACGGCCACTGTCTGATAGTGGCAAATCACGCTCAACCCCAGCCCGCTAAACGTGATAAGTTAACGCTTCACTACAGGTTAGGCAGGACCGCTTGCAGCATGTCGAAAAAAAAGATTGAAACCACTCTGATTAGCGCTGGCAGACAACCCCGTTACACACAGGGCGCCGTTAACAGCGTTATTCAGCGCGCCTCTTCACTGGTATTCGCTACCGTGGCCGATAAAAAACGCGCTACCGCCGGACGGGCGCAGGGCGAACTGTTTTATGGTCGCCGTGGCACGCTGACCCATTTTTCGTTGCAGGAGGCGATGTGCGAGCTGGAAGGCGGCGCGGGCTGCGCGCTCTACCCTTGCGGCGCGGCGGCGGTCTCAAATGCGATTCTGGCGTTTGTTGAGGCGGGCGACGAGGTGCTGATGGCCGGTTCGGTCTATGAACCCACGCAGGATTTCTGCAATAAGATCCTCGCTAAACTCGGCGTGACCACGCGCTATTTCGATCACCTTATCGGCCCGGCGATCGCCGAGCTGGTGCAGCCGAATACCAAAGTGGTTTTTCTTGAATCCCCCGCGTCGATCACTATGGAAGTGCAGGATGTACCGGCGATCGTGCAGGCGGTGCGCAGTAAAGCGCCCGACGCAATTATTATGCTGGATAATACCTGGGCCGCCGGTTTGCTGTTTCGTCCGCTGGAGCACGGCGTGGATATCTCAATTCAGGCGGGCACCAAATATCTGGTGGGCCATTCCGATGCGATGATCGGCACCGCCGTCAGCAATGCGCGCTGCTGGGATCGCCTGCGCGAGAACTCCTATCTGATGGGACAGATGGTGGATGCGGATACCGCTTATGTCACTAGCCGCGGCCTGCGTACGCTGGCGGTGCGCCTGCGTCAGCATGAGGAGAGCGCGCTGGCGGTGGCTAACTGGCTGGCGGCGCGCCCGGAAGTGGCACGCGTTAATCATCCGGCGCTGCCGCAGTGCCCGGGACATCAGGCCTGGAAGCGCGATTTCAGCGGCAGCAGCGGTCTGTTTTCCTTTGTGCTGGCGCAAAAACTGAGCGATGAAAAGCTGGCACAATTTCTTGATGGTTTTCACCACTTCAGCATGGCTTACTCCTGGGGCGGATTTGAATCGTTGATTCTGGCGAATCAGCCGGAAGAGCTGGCGGCCATTCGCCCGGCTAACGGCGTGGATTTTAGCGGCACGCTGGTGCGGCTGCATATTGGCCTGGAGCATGTTGACGATCTGCTTGAGGATTTAGCCGCCGGTTTTGCGCGTATCGCCCAGCCATAAGCGGTAAAAAGCACGCTAACCTTAAACAAACACTTAACGGGTCGCCCTCTGTGATTTTCAGACAGGATAAGGGCGGCTCTTTGCAGTTACACTTAAGCGATTACCACAGTCAACGAGGAAGCACATGGGTGTGATACATGAGATTGTTCAGGCGCTATGGCATCAGGATTTTGCCGCGCTGGCCAATCCAGATGTGGTTTGGATCGTTTACGGCATCATGTTTCTGACGCTGTTTCTGGAGAATGGCCTGCTGCCTGCCTCGTTTTTGCCGGGCGATAGCCTGTTGCTGCTGGCAGGCGCAATGATTGCCAAAGGGGTGATGGACTTTGTCCCAACGCTGGTGATCCTGACCACGGCCGCCAGCCTCGGCTGTTGGCTGAGCTATTTGCAGGGGCGCTGGCTGGGCAATACCCGGCTGGTGAAAAGCTGGCTGATGCATCTGCCCGCGCAGTACCATCAGCGCGCGTGGCATCTGTTTAACCGTCACGGTTTGATGGCGCTGTTGGTAGGCCGTTTTCTGGCATTTGTGCGTACGCTGCTGCCAACCATGGCGGGCATTTCCGGCCTGCAAAACGGACGTTTTCAGCTGTTTAACTGGCTGAGCGGGCTGCTGTGGGTAACGATTGTCACCGCCTTTGGCTACGGCATCAGCCAGGTGCCTTTTATCAAGCGCCACGAAGATCAGGTAATGGCGATTTTGATTATTCTGCCGGTCGCCCTGCTGTTTTTAGGCCTGGCGGGCAGCGTTGCGCTGCTCTGGAAAAAGCGCCGTCAGCGCGCCTGACCGGTTGCGGCTGGCTGATTAACCCGCCAGCCGCATTCGGGTCATCTCTTCACCCGGCGTCACGCCAAAGTAACGCTTAAACTCGCGCGAAAACTGCGAGGCGCTTTCATAACCCACTTTCATCGCCGCCGTGCTGGCTTTTAACCCTTCCTGCAACATCATATTGCGCGCCTGATGCAGCCGGTAGGTTTTCAGGTATTGCAGCGGTGAGGTGCTGGTTACCGCCTTGAAATTATGATGAAACGCCGAGACGCTCATGTTCACTTCTGCCGCCAGCAATTCTACGCTCAGGCTATCGGTGTAGCAGCTTTCGATGCGCCGCAGCGCCCGCGCGATTTGGCTGAACTGGGTATGTCGGCTGACCAGCGATAACAGCGCGCCGCCGCAGGGGCCGGTCAGGACATAGTAGAGAATTTCCCGCACGATTTGCGGCCCCAGCACGCGCGCATCGCGATTTTTGTGCATCACGTCCAGCAGGCGCTCGGTGGCGCAGAGCAGCTCTTCAGAAAGGAAAGCGGAGTGAATGCCCTGGTTTAACGGCCTCGGCTGGAAGCTTTCGTCGTTGTTCAGTTCGATCAGCAAATCCTGCAGTTTGGGCATATCGACATGCAGCATCATGCCCGCCAGCGGGTTTTCCTGCGTGGCGAAGGTTTCGCATTCAAACGGCAGCGGCACGGTTAGCATCAGGTATTTGCTGGCATCGTAGTTAAAAGTGGTGGTGCCGATATAGCCCACTTTTTTCCCCTGAAACAGGATAACGATGCCGGGCCGGTACATCACCGGCGTGCGCGCCCAGGTTTTATCCGCATACAGTAGCTGCACTTCCGGCAGTTCAGGCAAGGCGGCGCGTCCGGCTATACGTAGCTGAATCACTTTTTGCGCCAGCGTGGCGCAGATCGCTTCACGATCCATTTCTCTGCTCGCGTTGATTAACCCACCGGCAGTTTGCCTGTAGCAGACGAAATTCTCCAGCGGCCTGGAGAAACAGGCAAGTTATCGGCAGAAATAAGCATTGGTCTTTTTTCCCTGATGGCAGACGCTTCAGCCACCGCTGCATATCTCGACTAGACTTAAGGGTTATCGGGTCCAACTAACCAGTAAGGAGAAGTTATGACAGACCAACCGATTATTAAGCTGCGTGACGGCAATATGATGCCACAGCTGGGGCTGGGTGTGTGGCAGGCCACTATTGAGGAAGCACGCGACGCGGCGCTGAAGGCGCTGGAAGTGGGTTATCGCTCTATCGATACCGCCGCTATTTATAAAAATGAGGAAGGTATCGGTCAGGCGCTGCAGCAAACGGACGTGGCGCGTGAGGACATTTTTGTCACCACCAAGCTGTGGAATGAAGATCAGCTGAACGCGCAACAGGCAATGGAGAGTAGCCTGCAGAAATTGCAGCTGGAATCGGTGGATCTTTATCTGATGCACTGGCCTTGTCCAGAAAAGGACAATTATGTTGAGGCCTGGAAAGGGATGATTGCGTTACAGCAGCAGGGGCTGACGAAAAGTATCGGCGTCTGTAATTTTCAGGAGAAGCATTTGAAGCGGCTGATTGATGAGACGGGCGTGACGCCGGTGGTTAATCAGGTTGAGCTGCATCCGATGTTGCAACAGCGCGAGCTGCATGCCTGGAATGCGATGCATCAGATCCAGACGGAGTCCTGGAGCCCGCTGGCGCAGGGCGGCAAGGGCGTTTTCGATCAGGAAGTCATTAAGAAGCTGGCGAAGAAGTATGGTAAGACGCCTGCGCAGGTGGTGATTCGCTGGCATCTGGATTGCGGTTTGGTGGTGATTCCTAAATCGGTGACGCCATCGCGTATTGAGGAGAATTTCCACGTGTTTGATTTTCGTCTGGAGAAGACGGAGATCAGCGAGATCGCGAAGATGGATAGCGGTACGCGTTTGGGGCCGCACCCGGATGAGCTGAATTAAAGATTGATAATTTCGCGGCAGAGCTTAAGTCGCTGCGGGATCGGGCCTCAGTCGCGGTGACCTCGGTAGTAAGCCGCGGCGGGGCCTGGAGGGAAGTCGCAGCGGGATCTGCTGGCAAGTCGCGGCGGGGTGTACTGGCAAGTCGCGGCGGGGTCTGGTGTCTCCGCAGGGAGAGCGGGCCGATCGTAAAGACGCAAACAGCATCATCCCTGACAGCTCGACCCGCGCCATCCCTGGCGCGGGACGCTTTACTCTTCTGCCCGCTCTCCCCGCGCTTTCAGCCTCTGGTGGCGCTTTTGGAGGCGTTGCCTGCTCGCTCTCCCTGCGCTTTATGCTTTTGATGTTGCTTCAGACGTGTTTGCTGCCCGCTCTCCCTGCGCTTTATGCTTTTGATGTTGCTTCAGACGTGTTTGCTGCCCGCTCTCCCTGCGCTTTCAGCCTCTGGTGGCGCTTTTGGAGGCGTTGTCTGCATGCTCTCCCTGCGCTTTCAGCCTCTGGTGTTGCTTTTAGATGGGTTTGCTGCCCGCTCTCCCTGTGCTTTACGCTTCTGGTATTGCTTTCAGAGGCGTTTGTTGCCCATTTTTATGCCTGAGCCAGTACAATATCGTGACCTATTTACTGTATGGACGTGACACAATGGCAAAAAATGTCAGCGCAATAAAAATGCACACACCGCTGATAATATAAATGTAATTAACAGAGGCATAATGATTTAGTATCCATCCACTTGTAACCGAAGCAAGGGGTATGGCCATATAAGCGATAAGCCGTGTGACCGAAACGACCCGTCCAATGATAAAAGATTCTGTCACCTTTTGCCGGTAGGTGAAAAACGTAACGATAATAACCGACTGTACCAGCGATGAGATCGCCCAAAAGCTGGCGTGTATTAAGGCATTCGTGGCAAAGATAAGCATCAGGCTGCACAGGCCGATAATAAAAGACGAAACCATTATTATTTTTAGATCGGAATACCGTCCAATCACCCTGGCACCTATCCTGGCACCGATTATCGAGCCAGTACCAATGACAACAAAAAGCAACGCAATCTCATCGGCAGTCAGGTAAAACACTTTGCTATAAATCCACAGCAGATTGGGGAAAATAACTCTAATGCCGATATTAATAAAAAAGAAAAGGCAGGCAATGCTAAGAAGTTGCTTTTTATTATAAACGTAAACGAAACCTTCCCACAAAGAACGCATTATGTTTTTAACGCTTAGCGCTATCGTCTGCGTGGTTTTTACATACTCAACGGTTAACATGGTTATAAACGAGAAAAAATAACAGAACACCACAACCAGTAAAATGTTTTGTCTTGATAAACCAAGCAGAAAAACGCCTAATATCGCAGGCGCGATAATGCTGACGAGGCTATCAACCATACCAACTTGCGCATTCAAATATTTTATTTTATCTTTTTCCGTAACATCAGGAATGATAGATTGAAAAACCGGATGGTGAATAGCAGATAAAGAAGAAATCACTACACCTAACAAAAGCACCACATGTACAGAAGGCGAATAAAAAAGCATTATATAAAGCAAGAAACTGGTTGCGCTACACAATAATTCCCCTGCCATAATCATATGCTTACGGTTATAGATGTCACATAATACTCCGGCAAAAGGTGTAATTAATATATAAGGTATAATATTCATTGCATAGGATAAAGTCACCATGAAGGCAGAATTACTCATATCAAGAATAATAAGCGGAACAAGAAAAGAAACCAGCCAGAATCCAACGGATGTATTAATATATGAAATAATTAGTTTGTTCATAATTCTCTATTACTTATTGCCGCAACAGTCGCAGGTTAACGAACGTTCCCAAGTTTCATTTTTGGTTATCATTAAATCATCAAAGGAAAAACATTTAAGGTTATTTATCAGCACAGGAGGCTGGATGTCGGTTAAAATCTTTATCGCTTCGCAAACCATTACCCCTGCGGCAACGGAGACCAAAGCTGAAAGCGCCGGGGCCGCAACGGAATAATCATGACCGCTTTCATCATCTGCATTAATAAACAACCATGTAGGCCCTTTTTATTACGGACTGGATTAACCTACAGCGGCCAGCGTTGCATTTGAGGCAGCAAATTTAGTGAATTTCATATTTAGCCATCCTTTTCGTTAAAAAAAAACAGTCGTCTACACCTAACGTTAATATAAAACCTCATTAACATTGATGTGGAAACCACACTAAAACTGTGATATTTGTTTTGCAATGCTTTACAGTTCAGGGATGAATGAACAATGTGTGAAATTACTCAATTAAATCAAATTGCTATCGCCATGGGAAATCAACACAGGCTGGCTATGCTGGTGCTGATGATGGAGGGACGTTATTTTACGGCTAAAGAACTGGCTTATGGTGCTGGAATACAGCCATCCGCAGCGACAGGGCATTTGAAAACCCTGGTGGCAAGCAAAATGGTTAAAAGCTTCAGCCAGGGCAAATTTAAATATTTCACGCTTTATTCTGCCGATGTCGCCTCCGTTATTGAATCCGTGATCTGTCTTGCCGCCACCAAAGAGATTCGACGTAGTAAACCCGATGCCGCGATGTGCCACGCCAGGTTATGTTTCAATCACCTTGCTGGAAGACTAGGTATTAACATTTACCGATTCATGGATGAGATGAAATTTATTACTTCGGATAATGATTCAAAAATATTGCGCGTAACAGGAGAAGGTAAAAATTGGTTGCGCCGTAATCATTTCAATTGTAGTGCACTTTTTCAATCAGAAACTAAACAGGCGATTCAGTGTATGGACTGGAGCGAGCGCATCCCTCATCTCGGTGGCAAACTTGGCAGCATCATTGCCGTTAATTTTATGAATTCAGGATGGATTAGACGAAAAAAAAACAGCCGGGCGGTAATCATCACCGAGGAAGGTTATGAAAATATCAGCAGGCTATTTAATATCCATATGAAAAATAACCAGGAGTAAGAAATGTATGTTGTCCTCTTTGAAATAATGTTGCCAACGACAGGATTAGCGTAGCGCATATTGTCCATCAGTGTGAAATGCATCATCAGCAGGGCATGCCAGAGGAGAATAATATTCTGCTTTAAGGAAAGAGCCTTTATAAAATGATGGTTTAATGTCGGGCCAGGTTGCGCATCCCTGCGCTCAGGTTGTATTCCTTTCAACCTGCCTGGGTTGGTTGCACCAGCAGCTGCCCCGCTGTGCCGCGATCCGCCATCTCCAGCGTTTGGCTGTAATAAACAAACGGAAAATGTTCTGAGGAGGGCTGATTAAAGGCCACCAGCAGCTCCACGTCGCCATCAACCCAAACGGTATCTTTCCAGCCACGATCTTCGCCAAACGGCTGTGCGCCGTTCACGCTTTTTATTAAAAAGGTGACGCCCTGAATATGGAAGGCCTGCGGCGTATCGGCATGAATGATCCAACGCTCGTAGCTGCCCTGTTGCGCCTGAATATCAATACGCGAGGTATCCCACAGCGCGCCGTTAATCCCCGGTTGCGCGTCACCCAGACGCAGCTCACGCGTGCGGATCGGCGTACCGTCGAGAAGCTGATCGGCCAGCAGACGCATCGGCAGATTATCGGTGACTAACGGCAGCAGGCCGGTAGGCCGCAAGGTCAGAATCTGCGTGGAGGTTAAAATACTGGAAGGTTCAAACAGGCCGCGCAGGCGATCCATCACGCCCGCCGCCACGCCTGCGCTAATTGAGACTTCTTCGCCCTGCGACATATCCAGCAGCACTTCGCGCCGCTCGCCGGGCGCGAGGGAAAGCTGTTGTACCGCCACCGGCGCAGGTAAAAAGCCCTGATCGCTGGCGATAACATGAAACGGGCGATTGTCGCTGAGGATCATTTCATAACGTCGGGCGTTGGAGGCGTTCAGTAATCGCAGACGCACCCAGCCGCGTGAGACCTCAACGAATGGGCTTTGCACGCCGTTCACCAACAACGTATCGCCTACCAGGCCGCCGTTTTCCGGCGGGTTGTAGACCGGCACGCCAAAGTTATCGAGGCGTTTATCCTGAATAATCAACGGGAAGTCATCAACGCCATAGTGCCTGGGAATAGGCAGCGATTTACTTACCTCATCCTCAATCAGCCACATGCCCGCCAGTCCGTTATAGATATGCTGCGCCATACGGTTCGGCGTGCTGGCGTGATACCAGCAGGTTGCGGCGCGCTGGCGCACCGGCAGCACCGGCGCCCAGTCCACGCCCGGCGACATCATGCGTGGCGCACCGCCGCACAGTGCGCCCGGCACCTGCAAGCCGCCGACGCTCATCGCCACCGGCTCATTCAGCCGGTTATTGTAAATCAGCTTAACGTCATCACCGCTCCAGACGCGCACCGTCGGCCCCAGATAGAGACCGTTAATCCCCCAGACCGGCACCTTGTTATTGTCGCCGGAAAAAGACCAGTGGCTGCGCTGTGCGGTAAGGAACAGCGGCTGTCCACGGCGCGACTCCAGCAGCGGCGGAATCGGTAATGGCGTTTCATTGCCTGCGGCGCGGGCGCTAAACGGCAGCGCGCTGGCGCCCAGGGCTATGCCCGAAGCCTGTATAAATTGACGTCGACTGAAAGACATAACGACTCCATAGCGGTGCGCGCGGCGTCTGGCTGACGCAGTCCGTTTTTATTGTTGTTCAGGGATTGCTGTGGGGCCACGGCTGTGGCCCATATGAATTATACCTTGCCGTTGGCTTCCCGCTCGGCGACTTCCGCATCCAGTTCATTCAGTTTGGCCTGCATCAGTTCACGGCAGTGCGTTGCCAGCTTACGTACCGATGTATTTTCAAACTCGGCCACGTCAACCGGCGGCAGCATTTCGATAATCACCAGGCCGTTTTTCCAGCGATTCAGCTTAATTTTATCGTGCGTTGTTGAGACCACAATCGGGATAATCGGTACGCCAGCGGCAACCGCAGCATGGAAAGCGCCGGTTTTAAACGGCAGCAGCCCACGACCCCGGCTGCGGGTTCCTTCCGGGAACATCCAAAAAGAGATGCGCTTTCTTTTGAACTCATCCACCACTTTACCAATGGTGGTATGCGCTTTGGCGCGATTATCGCGATCGATTAACAGATTGCCCGTCAGCCAGTAGAGCAGGCCGAAAAAAGGGATCCAAAGCAGGCTTTTTTTGCCTACCGTGACCGTTGACGGCTGCACGATATTCGCCGCAGTAATCATGTCGTAGTTGTTTTGATGGTTGGCGATGTAGATCGCATTGCCATAATTTTCCGCCCCTGCCGGCTTACGCATCTCAACCTTCACGCCAAACAGCGGCGCCAGCGAGCCAAACAGGTGGCCAAACGTAGCGACATGGCGCGGATTACGCGGAGAAAACAGGCACCAGATGCAGCCAAATACACAAACCAGAATTGAATAAATTACAACCAAAAAGACACGTAAAATTAGCAGCATAAAGACCTCATGGTAACGTCCGCCTAAGTATACCGGCTTTATATGAAAACACACCGGTATTGCACCGGAGCGCAGCGATCGCGCGCCGGTTTCCCTGTGCTATCAGGCTTCGCTATCGTCAGAAACGGCGCGCGCTGGCGCATCAACCTCAACGCGATCGATACGCTGCAGGCCACGCGGCAGCAGCGTGCCACGACGTCCGCGCTCGGCACGGAATTTCTGCAGCTCTTCCGCTCGCAGCGTCAGCTTACGTTTGCCCACGTAGAGCGTGATGGCGCTGCCCGGCGGTAGCAGATAGAGCCAGGCGAGGCGATCTTCGCCGCTGCTGGCCTGCGCCGACGGAATAGAGATGATCTTGTTCCCTTTGCCTTTCGACAGCTGCGGCAGATCGCCTACCGGGAACATCAGCATGCGGCCCGCCGCGGTAATCGCCAGCAGCATGTCGTCATCGCTATGAATCGCCATCGGCGTCATGACTTTGGCATTCTCCGGCAGCGTCAGCAGCGCTTTACCCGCGCGGTTGCGTGACACCAGATCGGCAAAGGTACAGACAAAACCGTAGCCCGCATCAGAGGCCATCAGCAGCCGCTGCTCATCTGCTTCCATCAGTACCTGTTCCATCAGCGCACCCGGCGGCGGCGTCAGCTTGCCGGTTAGCGGCTCGCCCTGGCTACGCGCCGAAGGCAGCGTGGAAGGATCCAGCGTATAGCTGCGGCCGGTGGAATCGATAAAGGCGACCGGCTGATTGCTTTTGCCGCGTGCGGCCGCCAGATAGCTGTCGCCCGCCTTGTAGCTCAACCCGGCCGGATCGATATCGTGCCCTTTCGCGCTGCGTACCCAGCCCATTTGCGACAGCACCACCGTTACCGGCTCGGAAGGCACCAGCTCGTTTTCACTGATCGCTTTCGCTTCTTCGCGCTCGTGCAGCGGTGAACGACGCTCGTCGCCGTAGGCTTCGCTATCCGCCTGCAGCTCTTTCTTCAGCAGCGTATTCATGCGGCGCTCAGAAGCCAGCGTCGCCTGCAGCTGATCGCGCTCTTTTTCCAGCTCGCTCTGCTCGCCGCGAATTTTCATCTCTTCCAGCTTCGCCAGATGGCGCAGCTTTAATTCAAGGATCGCTTCCGCCTGGGTTTCACTGATGCCGAAACGCGACATCAGCGCTGGCTTCGGCTGATCTTCGCTGCGGATAATTTCGATCACGTCATCAATATTAAGAAATGCAACCAGCAAACCTTCAAGGATATGCAGACGCTTTAATACTTTATCGAGACGATGCTGCAAACGGCGACGTACCGTATCGCGACGGAACACCAGCCACTCGCTAAGGATTTCCAGCAGGTTTTTCACCGCCGGACGGTTATCCAGCCCGATCATGTTCAGGTTGATGCGGTAGCTTTTTTCCAGATCGGTGGTGGCGAACAGATGGTTCATAACCTGATCGAGATCGACGCGGTTAGAGCGCGGCACCAGCACCAGACGCGTAGGGTTCTCGTGATCGGACTCGTCACGCAGATCCTCCACCATCGGCAGCTTTTTATTGCGCATCTGCGCGGCGATCTGTTCCAGCACGCGCGCACCGGAAACCTGATGCGGCAGCGCCGTGATCACCACCTCGCCCTCTTCTTTTTTCCATACCGCACGCTGACGCACCGATCCGCGACCGTTCTGGTAGATCTTACGGATCTCGGCACGCGGCGTGATGATCTCCGCCTCGGTCGGGAAATCAGGCCCCTGCACGATATCCAGCAGCTCGTCCAGGCTGGTTTTCGGATTATCAATCAGCGCCATCGTCGCCTGAGTCACTTCGCGCAGGTTGTGCGGCGGAATATCGGTGGCCATCCCTACCGCGATGCCGGTGGTGCCGTTCAGCAGGATATTCGGCAGGCGCGCCGGTAACATTTTCGGCTCGTTTAAGGTGCCGTCAAAGTTAGGGACGAAATCCACTGTGCCCTGCCCCAGCTCGCCCAGCAAAACTTCGGCGTAGCGCGAAAGGCGCGATTCGGTGTAACGCATCGCGGCGAAGGATTTCGGATCGTCCGGCGCCCCCCAGTTCCCCTGGCCATCCACCAGTGGATAGCGGTAAGAGAACGGCTGCGCCATTAACACCATCGCTTCATAACAGGCGCTGTCGCCGTGCGGATGATATTTACCCAGCACGTCACCCACGGTACGCGCCGATTTTTTGAATTTTGCGCTGGCGTTCAGGCCCAGCTCCGACATCGCATAAACGATACGGCGCTGCACCGGTTTCAGGCCATCGCCAATGTAGGGAAGCGCCCTGTCCATGATCACGTACATGGAATAGTTCAGGTAGGCGTTCTCAGTAAATTTATGCAGGGCAAGGCGCTCTGCACCATCCTGCGTCAAGTCACTCATTATGATTCCTCACGTTGCAGCGGGCATCAGCGCGCCGCGTAGCGATCTATTTGGCGAGGATAGTACCTTAAAGGCAGCGCAGGTAAAACCGCAGAAGCACGGACGACATTGATCAAATTGCCGGCGTACAACGTCAATCTGGCGGGCAGCAAAGGGAAAAAAGTTTGATCCGTTTGCAGGCATTCTACGCCTGCAGAACCTCCGTCATACTTTTTGATTAACAACAGCAGTTCAGCATTCAGGCATGTTTCCCGATGCGCCTTAACATATTACCTAACTTAGCTCTTGAGCTAAGTTAGCATTTAAGCTAATGTTTTTTTTCAGGGAGGAAAGCTGTGTTTGAAGTTATCTATCATGATAAGGCTGAAGCCGAGCTAAAAAGTCTCCCGCTAACGGTAAGGGTAAAATTCGACAGGCTTGTCGAAAAGCTGGAAGCCGACCCGAGGACGTTACGAGAGCCGTACGCAAAGCCTATAGGCGGCGGCATGTACGAAGTCAGAACGATGGGAACAGACATATCGCGGGGGCTGTGGGTTTATCAGGCCGGGCAAAAAATCTATATGTTGAGAATCTTCATCAAGAAATCGCAGAAAACGCCGAAATTTGAAATTGAAACCGCCTGGCGTCGGCTGGAGGAAATGAAACGTGAAATACAAAACACATAAACAGATTCATGATGAAATGATGCGCGACGATGAATATCGCGCCGCCTATGAAGCTGAAGAACGTAAAGAGCGCTTACAGGCGCTCTTACTGGAATGGCGGAAACACGCAGGCCTAACCAGCGCACAGGTTGCCGAACGCATGGGTATCAAGCCGCCGACCGTTTCCCGCATGGAAAAAAATATAACGTCGGCGAGTATTGAAACCATCGCGCGTTATGCGAAAGCATGCGGCATTCGTTCCGCCACCTTATTCTTTTAAATAACCGTTAAGCGATAACATTCCGCCTCCTTAAAATACTTTTTATTCAGTACGTTATGGAGGTTTTTTTGCAGCAACCGCCCTGGTTATTGCTTTTAAAGTTGAGCATTAGCGCCGCCGACATTCCGCAATTTTTTTCACTTTTCCTTATCGATTATTGCGCTATACGCAAAAGTGTTATGATCAAACGCACATTTTTCTTTGCCTGTACCCTGCGTAGACTGAGGCCAAAGTTTGCAACGGAGCGACAAAGACAATGACTAAGATTTTAATTCTGGATGCGGGTAAACAATTCGCCCACTCGAAAGGCGAACTGAACCACACCATGACCGAAGTGGCAGAAACCTTTTTACGCGATCAGGGCCACGACGTGCAGGTTACGCATATCGATGACGGCTACGATATTCAGCAGGAAGTGCAGAAGTATCTCGATAACGACGTGGTGATTTATCAGATGCCGGGCTGGTGGATGGGCGAGCCGTGGATCCTGAAAAAGTATATCGATGAAGTGTTTACCGAAGGTCACGGTTCGCTGTACGCCAGCGATGGCCGTACCCGCTCTGACGCCAGCAAAAAATATGGCTCCGGCGGTTTGCTGCAGGGCAAGAAATATATGCTGTCGCTGACCTGGAATGCGCCGCTGGAAGCCTTTACCGATCCGCAGCAGTTCTTTGAAGGCGTGGGCGTTGACGGGCTTTATCTGCATTTCCATAAGGCGAACCAGTTCCTGGGAATGGAAGGCCTGCCTACCTTTATCTGTAACGACGTGATTAAACAACCTGATGTGCCGCGTGATATTGCGCGCTACCGTGAGCATCTGGCGCAAATCTTTGCTTAACTTAACGCTCTGATACCTTTACCAGGGAACTATTATGCTGACAGTTGTAGCTGAGATTTGCGTCAAGCCCGGTCGCCGTGAGGCAGTGCTGGCGGCCATCCAGGATTTAACGTCCGTGGTTTTAGAAGAAGAAGGCTGTCATAAATATCAGGCGCTGGTCGATCATCAGGCACAGGTGCCGTGGAAACAAAATCTGCCCGATTCCATTTTTATGCTGGAATACTGGCAGTCGCTGCGTCATCTGGAACAGCATCAGCAGCAGCCGCATATGGAAGCCCATCGCGAACGCATTAAAGATGATGTGCTGGATGTGAAGATCTTCGTGATGGAAACCCCGGCGGGCGCGGTGCCCGATTCCGCCGTACTGTAAGCAGATAAATAGCTGACCTAAAACATAACCGCCCGGCTATCTCACGATGGCCGGGCGGTTTTTTTCATGCCGGACGATGCGAAAGCGCGGTTTATACTTCGATCTCCGCCTTATCGCCTTTTTCCTGTAGCCAGTTACGGCGATCTTCCGAACGCTTTTTCGCCAGCAGCATATCCATCATCGCCAGCGTTTGCTCCACGTCCTCTTCACTGATGGTCAGCTGAACCAGGCGACGCGTATTGGGATCGAGCGTGGTTTCACGCAGCTGCATTGGGTTCATCTCGCCCAGCCCTTTAAAGCGCTGTACGTTCGGCTTGCCTTTTTTACGCTTCAGCTGCTCCAGCACGCCATCTTTCTCTTCCTCGTCCAGCGCGTACCACACCTCTTTGCCTAAATCGATGCGGTACAGCGGCGGCATCGCTACGTAAACGTGCCCCTCTTTGACCAGCGAGCGGAAGTGTTTAACAAACAGCGCGCACAGCAGCGTGGCGATATGCAGGCCGTCTGAATCCGCATCCGCAAGGATACAGATTTTGCCGTAGCGCAGCTGGCTGAGATCTTCGCTGTCCGGGTCAATGCCGATGGCGACAGAGATATCATGCACTTCCTGCGAGGCGAGCACTTCATCCGAGGAGACTTCCCAGGTATTCAGGATCTTACCTTTCAGCGGCATGATCGCCTGATATTCACGATCGCGCGCCTGCTTGGCGGATCCGCCTGCGGAATCCCCTTCCACCAGAAACAGTTCGGTTTTGCTTAAATCCTGCGCGGTACAGTCGGCCAGCTTACCGGGCAGCGCTGGGCCGCTGGTGAGTTTTTTACGCACCACTTTTTTGGCGGCGCGCATACGCCGCTGCGCGCTGGAGATCGCCAGCTCCGCCAGCTGCTCCGCCGCCTGCACGTTCTGGTTAAGCCACAGGCTAAAGGCGTCTTTCACCACGCCGGAGACAAACGCCGCGCACTGACGTGAAGAGAGGCGCTCTTTGGTCTGACCGGCAAACTGCGGATCCTGCATTTTTACCGACAGCACGTAAGCACAGCGATCCCAGATATCTTCTGCCGACAGCTTCACGCCGCGCGGCAGAATATTGCGGTATTCGCAAAAATCGCGCATCGCATCAAGCAGCCCCTGACGCAGACCGTTAACGTGCGTGCCGCCCTGCATGGTTGGGATCAGGTTGACGTAGCTTTCCGTCAGCAGCTCACCGCCTTCCGGCAGCCACAGCAGCGCCCAGTCCACCGCTTCGACGTCACCGGCGAAACTGCCGACGAACGGCGTTTCCGGCAGCGTAATCAGGCCGTTTACCGCCTCGCTCAGATAGTCAGTCAGGCCATCCTGATAACACCAGCTCTGCTCGGTGTTATTGACCTTATCTTTGAAAACAATTTCAACGCCCGGACAGAGTACCGCTTTCGCCTTCAACAGATGCGACAGGCGCGAAACCGAGAAGCGCGGACTGTCGAAAAAGCTGCCGTCCGGCCAGAAACGCACGCGCGTTCCGGTGTTGCGTTTCGCAACCGTGCCGATAACCGCCAGATCCTGCACTTTATCGCCGTTTTCAAACGCCATTTCGTACACTTCGCCATTACGGCGCACCGTGACTTCCACGCGCGTTGACAAGGCGTTAACCACGGAGATGCCGACGCCGTGCAGACCGCCGGAGAACTGATAGTTTTTATTAGAGAATTTGCCACCGGCGTGCAGGCGGCAGAAGATCAGCTCAACCGCCGGAACGCCCTCTTCCGGGTGAATATCGACCGGCATACCGCGCCCGTCATCGATCACTTCCAGTGACTGATCGGCGTGTAGAATCACCTCCACGCGTTTTGCATGGCCGGCCAACGCTTCATCAACACTGTTATCGATAACCTCCTGTCCCAGGTGGTTAGGGCGCGAGGTATCGGTGTACATTCCCGGACGACGACGAACGGGTTCGAGGCCGCTGAGTACCTCAATGTCTTTAGCGTTATAGCTGGATTGAGTCATCGTATCGTTCTGAATTGGTAGGTGAAAAAAGAGTTATACGATCTGCGGCATCAGGCGCGATTCAGACCGATAAAGTCAAGAATCAAAGGGAAAAAGCGTTCGAATCCGGTAAAGGCGTGGTTGCCGCCCTCCTCGACCGTCTGGCGACAGGCTTGGTAGTAATCCAGTGCCTGACGATAATCGAGCACCTCATCCCCCGTCTGCTGCAGTAGCCAAAGCAAATCCGGCGACTCAAGCGGGTCAATCTGCATGACCTTCAGATCGTAAATGTGGCGTGACTCTAACACATATTTTTGGCCGGTGTATGGATTCTCGTTAGTGCCAAGATAATTGAGCAACAGGTCGAAAGGACGCACCGCCGGGTTGATCACCACCGCCGGTAAAGTAAAGCACTGCGACAGCCAGGTCGCGTAATAACCGCCAAGCGAAGAGCCGACAATGCCCAGCGGCTCACCGGCGCGCGCCAGCACCATCTCTTCCAGCATCTGCGCCGCTTCGCCCGGAAATACCGGCAGCTGCGGCACCAGCATGGTTATCTCCGGATGCTGCGCCGCCAGCCAGCGCTGGAACTGCGTCGCCTTCGCCGAAGCGGGAGAGCTGTTAAAACCGTGCAGATAGAGCAGCGTCGCCATACTTTAGTAACCTTCGGAATCAAGATCGGGCGTAAAAGCGCGCGTTGACAGGCGCGCAACCTGCGTTTGCACCGCGCCGCTGCTATCCAGCTCCAGCCAACGCCAGCCCGGCGCGACGGCATCAATGGTAAAATTGGTACAGTGCGGTTTGAACTGCACGCAGGTCGAGGGGGTGGCTAATAAACGCCGTCCGTGCCACTCCACATCCATCTCCTGATGAATATGACCGCAAATCAGCGTTTTCGCCAGCGGCCAGGATTGCAGTACGGCATCAAGCGCATGGGCGTTGCGCAGGCTATGCTGATCCAGCCAGGTACAGCCCGACGGCAGCGGATGGTGATGCAGCAGCACCAGCGTATGACGATCGGCGGTTTGCGCCAGCGTGTTATCCAGCCATTCAAGCTGATAGTCACTAAGCATGCCGTGCGGCACGCCGGCGACCTGGCTGTCGAGCAGCACCAGCTGCCACTGTTCGCCCAATAACACCTGTTTGGCTTCCGCAATGCCTGAATGCGCCAGCGTATCGTACATGGTAGGCTGAAAATCGTGGTTGCCCGGCAGCCAGACGCAGGGCGCAGGCAGCCGCGCAATACCCTCAGCAAAGTGCTGATAGGCTTCAGGCGAGTGATCCTGCGCCAGATCGCCGGTAGCAATAATCAGGTCGATCGGCTGCTGCTCAGCCTCAATAGCTTCCAGTACCGCATTAAAACTGGCCCAGGTATTTACGCCCAGCAGCGTTTCGTGTTTGCCTGAAAAAAGGTGGGTATCCGTGATCTGTAATATCCTGATATTGGCCCCACTCACCACAGGAAGTTTTAGCAGGCTATCCAAAAAATGTCCTTAATCTCTACGCCATATCAAGGTTATTGCGGCTTACCAGGCAGGGACCGCCATGGCGCCGTGCGACAGACAATAACGCAGCCAGTCCGCAAGAAACTGGTTGATTTGATGCTTTTCATCACGCTGGTGCAATTTTTTATTCGGGTAATCATAACGCGCTTTGAAGCGATAGATCTGCTGTGTTGAACACACTTCAGCAACCATCGCATCATGATATAGCCTGACAGACATTGAAGGCAGACTCCAGTAACTCACGGCAGGCGCGGTCTGACGAATTTCAACCAGGGTGGTGTAACGCGTAGATTCAGTAATGGTAATGCTGTAGCTGGCGCCGTTTACCTGATAGGTCACCGAAGCCCCCGCTTCATCATTGCGCGGCAGCAGGCGACGCAGCTGGGCGAAATTGGTTTCGCTCAACCGCATCATTTCGGGAAAATCAGGGATGTAGCGCTTGATCATGTTGGATTCCACTCTTTTCGCAATTTCTCATAGTGCAGCATCAGCCATTGCAAAGCGATGACGGAGGCCGCGTTGTCAATTTTCCCCTCTTCCACCCAGCGGTAAGCCTGTTCGCGACTCACCACATGAACAAGAATATCCTCATTCTCTTCCTCCAGGCCGTGGCATCCTTGCGCCACGCTGGCATCCACTTCTCCCACCAGCACCGACAGGCGCTCGCTGGTGCCACCCGGACTTGCCAGGTAGTTAATGACCGGCGCTACGCGTTTAACCGTCAGACCCGCTTCTTCCATCGCCTCGCGCCGCACCACCTGCTCTACGTTTTCGCCAGGCTCAATAATGCCGGCCACTAATTCCAGTAGCCAGGGCGTTGAGCTGGTATCATAAGCGGGAATGCGGATCTGTTCGATCAGCACCACTTCATCACGCTGGGGATCATAGGGTAGCAGGACTGCGGCATGTCCGCGCTCAAAAACTTCGCGTACCACTTCTTTGCTCATTTCACCATTAAACAGGCGATGGCGAAAACGATAGCGAACCAAAGAAAAAAATCCTTCATATAATGGCTCGCGTGCAATAATTTCTACATCGTTTTTGCTGAAAGTCACAGGGTATTCTGTATTTTTAACCATAAAGCCGGTGTCCTTTACAGTGGGGAGCGCGGTGAAGCGTTTCAACCAGACGCCGCCCGGAAGGGTGGTTCTTTCTGAATTATTTACGTAAATTAACGGAAGATGGCACGTTCAGCCAACTTATCACTCTGGCACACTCTGCTAGAATCGGCGCATATTTTTTTAGCTTATGTCAGCGCTACCATAGCAACGTTGCTGCACTACAAGGAATGCAAATGAAGAAACTGCTCCCTCTAATTATTGGCCTGAGCCTGGGCGGCTTCAGCATGGCGAGTCAGGCGGAAAACCTGCTGCAGATTTATCAACAGGCCCGATTGACTAACCCTGATTTGCGCAGCTCAGCGGCGGATCGTGACGCGGCATTTGAAAAGATTAACGAAGCGCGTAGTCCGTTACTGCCTCAGCTGGGCCTTGGCGCCGATTATACCTATAACAGCGGCTACCGCGATGCGCGTGATACCCATTCGAATACCACCAGCGGCTCTTTGCAGCTGACGCAAACGATCTTCGATATGAGCAAATGGCGTGCTCTGACGCTGCAGGAAAAGAACGCCGGGATTCAGGACGTCACTTATCAGACGGCTCAGCAGAACCTGATGCTGAATGCCGCCACAGCCTACTTCAATGTGCTGCGCGCCATTGATTCGCTTTCCTTTATTGAAGCGCAGAAACAATCTATCTATCGTCAGCTTGATCAAACCACGCAGCGCTTTAACGTAGGCCTGGTGGCGATCACTGACGTACAAAACGCCCGTGCGCAATATGATAACGTGCTGGCAAACGAAGTGTCGGCGCGCAACGCACTCGACAATGCGGTGGAAACGCTGCGTCAGGTTACCGGCAACTACTATCCAACCCTGGCTTCGCTCAATATCGATCGTTTCCGCACCGATAAGCCGCAGCCGGTTAGCGCGCTGCTGAAAGAGGCGGAGAGCCGCAACCTTAACCTGTTATCTGCGCGTCTGTCACAGGATTTAGCGCGCGAGCAGATCCGCTATTATGAGTCAGGCCATATGCCGACGCTGGATTTGAAAGCCTCTACCGGCCTGTCCAACAATAAATATGGCGGCAGCCGTGCAGTACAAAACGACAGCATCACCGGCAGCAATCAGGTGGGCCTGAGCTTCAACCTGCCGCTTTATACCGGCGGTTCAGTAAACTCTCAGGTGAAACAGGCGCAGTACGCTTTTGTTAGCGCCAGCGAGCAGCTGGAAAGCGCGCATCGCTCTGCGGTGCAGACCGTGCGTTCCTCTTTCAACAACGTTAACGCCTCGATCAGCAGCATCGAAGCTTACGAGCAGGCGGTGGTTTCCGCGCAGAGCTCGCTGGATGCGATGGAAGCGGGTTATCAGGTGGGCACACGTACTATCGTTGACGTGTTGGATGCCACTACCACGCTGTACAACGCTAAGCAGCAGCTTTCCGATGCCCGTTACGACTACCTGATCAATCAGCTGAACATTAAATCAGCGCTGGGTACGTTGAACGAAGAGGACCTGACCGCGCTGAACGCCAGCCTGGGTAAAGAAATCCCAACCTCGCCGGAAACGGTCGCGCCAGAAAATCCACAACAGGATGCGGCGGCCGATCGCGGTACGCAGCTGCAGGCGGCAGCGGGCCAGAACGATACCGGCGCAGCGGCAGCGACGCGTCCGGCAGCACCACGCCAGAGCGGTAATCCGTTTAGCCACTAAGCATGAATAACGGCCACGAAGCCGGTTAATTTCGTGGCCGTTCCCCTTCTTTTGCCGCCATTTCATTTCTGTTTCTATCCCTTCTCGCATTTGAACGTATAGCTACGTAAAGATACAGGCACAGCGCGCGCTGTTGCTTCATTTTTGAGCCGGTTTCCCCTATCCTTTGGCTACCTTTGGGCAGAGGATGACCCCATGAAACGGACAAAAAATATTAATCGCGACGCCTTCCGTAAGAGCTGGCGCGCTCGTCACCTGACGCCGGTGGCATTAGCTGTTACCGCTGTTTTTATGCTGGCCGGCTGCGAAAAAACAGACGAAACGGTTTCGCTTTATCAAAACGCGGATGACTGTACCAAAGCTAATCCCGATCAGAGCCAACAATGCACCACCGCTTACAATAATGCGCTGAAAGAGGCGGAAAAAACCGCGCCTAAATATGCGTCGCGTGAAGACTGCGTTGCCGAATTTGGCGAAGCGCAGTGCCAGCAGGCTCCAGCCCAGGCTGGTACGAATGCGGAAGCGCATCAGAGCGGCAGTTTCTGGATGCCGTTGATGGCCGGCTATATGATGGGACGCATGATGGGCGGCGGAGCAGGTTTTGCCGCGCAGCCGCTGTTTAGCTCGAAAAATCCGGCCAGCCCGATGAACGGTAAGTTCGTTGACGCCAGCGGTCGCAACTACGGCACCGCAACGCCGGGCAAAACCATGACGGTGCCGAAAACGGCGCTGGCACCTAAACCCGCAACCACCAGCACCGTAACGCGCGGCGGCTTTGGTGAAAGCGTGGCGAAGCAAACCAGCATGCAGCGCAGCAGCGCTACCGGCACCAGCAGCCGCTCGCTGGGGGGCTAACCAGCCTTATGAAACGTATTGCTATTGCAGAACGTCCTGACTGGCGCGCCCGTGCGACCGAGTACGGCTTTGGTTTTCATACCATGTATGACGAGCCGTACTGGTGCGAAGAGGCTTATTATCAGTTTACCCTGGCGCAAATTGATTATCTGGAAGAAACCACCGCCGAGCTGCATCAGATGTGCCTACAAGTGGTGGATAAGGTGGTTAACAGCGAAGAGCTGCTGGCTAAATTCCGTATTCCCAAACATACCTGGGATTTTGTGCGTACTTCCTGGAAAACCTCACAGCCGTCGCTCTATTCACGGCTTGATTTGGCCTGGGACGGCAGCGGCGATGCTAAGCTGTTAGAAAATAATGCTGATACGCCAACATCGCTGTATGAAGCCGCTTTCTTTCAGTGGCTGTGGCTGGAAGATCAGCTTAACGCGGGCAAACTGCCGGCAGGCAGCGATCAATTCAATAGTCTGCAGGAAAAACTGATTGAGCGTTTTGCTGTGCTGCATCAGCAGCATGGCTTTAGCCTGCTGCATTTCACCTGCTATCGCGACAGCATTGAAGATCGCGGTACGGTGCAATACCTACAGGACTGCGCCAGCGAGGCGGGATTACCGAGCGACTTTCTGTTTATTGATGATATTGGACTGGGCGAGCAGGGCCAGTTTACCGATCTTAACGATCAGGTTATCAGTAATCTGTTTAAGCTCTACCCGTGGGAATTTATGCTGCGCGAGATTTTCTCAACCAAGCTGAACGATGCTGGCGTGCGCTGGCTGGAGCCAGCCTGGAAGAGCATTATTTCGAATAAAGCGCTGCTGCCGATGCTGTGGCAGATGTTCCCGAATCACCCTAATCTGCTGCCCGCTTATTTTGCGGAAGATAATGTACCCGCCATGGACAAATATGTGGTGAAGCCCCTATTTTCCCGTGAAGGCGCCAATATCCGCATCGTAGAAAATGGCCAGGAAATTGCTCGTGTTGATGGCCCTTATGGCGAAGAAGGAATGATTGTGCAGCAGTTTCATCCTCTGCCGCAGTTTGGCGACAGCTACACGCTGATCGGCAGCTGGTTGGTGAACGATCAGCCCGCAGGCATTGGCCTGCGTGAAGACAAGGCGTTAATCACGCAGGATCTGTCGCGCTTCTACCCGCACGCTTTTATTGAGTAACCAAAAAGGGCCGCTCAGGCTGCCCTTTTGATTCTTCCGACGTTATCCCACCTGAACCGATAACATGCTCAGCGCGGACATCACCATGCCATCGATCGGCACGGTAACGGCCTCGTCTGGCTGACGCAAACCTAATATGTATAACAACGGCAGATAATGTTCTGGCGTGGGGTTAGCCAGCGCCGCCCCCGGATGCTGCATAAAATTTACCAGCGGATGCGCTGTCGCCTCGCCCTGCCAGCTCAAATTGTCACGTACGTACTGGTTAAACGCGCTGGCCCATGGATACACCTCGCCATCCTCCTGCCAGCGCGCCATGCGCAGGTTATGCACCACATTCCCGCTGGCAACAACCATTACCCCCTGCTCTCGCAGCGCCGCCAGCTTTTGCCCCAGCCGAAAGTGCCATGCTGCGGGTTGCGTAGCATCAATGCTCAGCTGCACCACCGGAATGTCCGCATTGGGGTACATTTTGATGAGAACGCCCCACGAGCCATGATCCAGCCCCCAGCTATGATCCAGGTGAACATCTAACGGCGCCAGCATCCCGGCGATCTTTTGCGCCAGCTCAGGCGAGCCGGGCGCAGCATAACGCGTATCAAACAGCGCCTGCGGAAAGCCGCCGAAGTCATGAATCGTGCGTGGATTTTCCATTGCGGTCACTGCGGTTCCGCGGGTGTACCAGTGGGCAGATATTGCCAGGATCATCTGCGGTCTCGGCAGCTTTTCGCCCAGCTCGCGCCAGGTTTGGGTATAGTCATTCTCTTCCAGCACGTTCATTGGGCTGCCGTGTCCCAAAAACAGCGCGGGCATGCGTAAGGGTTTCATAGCATCCTCAACAGGCTGTGATTCGATTGAGAAGTACCTTACGCGCTTTAACGGGCGAATGCTGGCGGATAAGCATGACAAACACGTTCAAAAATTTTGACTATCAGTCAGACAAAACTTTACCTAATACCCCCTCGCTTTTTGTCAGAATTTAAATAACCTTGATAAGAATCATTATCATTGGGAAGAGTATAATGTCAGTTCCTCTGCTTTTGACTATTTTGGCTGGCGCAGCGACCTTTGTCGGCGCGTTTTTAGGCGTAATAGGACAAAAACCCTCCAACCGTATGCTGGCCTTTGCGCTGGGGTTTGCTGCCGGCATTATGCTGCTCATCTCGCTGATGGAGATGCTGCCAGCGGCGCTGGAGACGCCAGGCATGTCGCCGTTATTAGGCTACGGCATGTTTCTGCTGGGCCTGCTCGGTTACTTTGCTCTTGACCGTTTATTGCCGCATCAGCATCCGCAAGATTTGATGGTGGCTAATCCGCCGACGCGCAACCTGCGACGCACCGCAATTTTACTGACGCTGGGCATTAGCCTGCATAACTTCCCGGAAGGCATCGCAACCTTTGTAACTGCCAGCAGCGATCTGGAACTTGGGCTGGGCATCGCTTTAGCGGTGGCAATTCATAACATCCCGGAAGGCCTGGCAGTGGCCGGCCCGATGTATGCCGCGACCGGCTCGAAAGCGCAGGCGCTTTTTTGGGCCTGTATTTCCGGCATGGCGGAGATTCTTGGCGGCATATTAGCGTTCTGGTTGTTAGGTCCGGCAATTTCACCGGTGCTGATTGCAGCCATTATGGCGGCCGTTGCCGGTATTATGGTGGCGTTATCCGTTGATGAGCTTATGCCGCTGGCGCGTGATATCGATCCGCACAGTAATCCCAGCTATGGCGTTTTATGCGGTATGACCGTGATGGGCTTTAGCCTGACGCTGCTGCAAACCAGCGGAATCGGCTGATGCTATTAATCTGAAAATAATTACGAAGGCAATGATATATCAATGACATAGTTCATTGAGGGAATTTTCGAGACCTGTCTGCTATTTTTACTTTCTGCCGCTTCGTAAACTCCCTTAACCTCTGGTTAATGACGGAATTTACGAAATTATTATGCTGGTTCAAGGCGCCATACTTTGTCTGGCTATGAATATCTATCATGAAGCACGCGGGGAACCGCTAAAAGGGCAGATAGCCGTGGCATCGGTAACGATGAATCGTGCTAACTGGGATGTTAAGCAAATTTGTCCGGTGGTTTACGCACCAAAGCAATTTTCATGGACTCACTTAAAAAAGAACGCATTCAGCTATCCAGACAACAACGATAAAAGCTGGCAGCGGGCACAACAGATAGCTCACCAAATTGTTAACGGCGAGCTTTCTGATGTGACTAATGGCGCAACCTACTATCACAATCAAACGGTAACGCCTGCCTGGCGTAGCGCCTTTTCGCAAACCGCAGCTATTGGCAATCATATCTTCTACGCCAAACGATAAAAAAAGCCGGGATTAACCCGGCTTTTTTATTGCTGAACGCGGCTGCACGTTTTAGCTTGCCTGACGCGTCTCATGGCTGCGACGATAAGCGATCAGATCTTCAATCGTCACCAGCGGCATATCATGCTGTTTGGCGAAAACAATCGCTTCTGGCGCATGGGCCATGGTGCCGTCATCGTTGGTCAGCTCACACAGCACGCCTGCGGGTTTAAAACCGGCTAATGAAACCAGGTCGATGGTCGCTTCGGTATGACCGCCGCGCGACAATACGCCGCCTTCACGCGCGCGCAGAGGGAAAACGTGGCCCGGACGATTTAAATCGCTGGGGCGAGCGTTATCAGCAATGGCGGTGCGAATGGTGGTCAGACGGTCCTGCGCGGAAACGCCGGTTGTCACGCCCTGAGCCGCTTCAATGGTTACGGTAAAGCCGGTGCCGAAAGAGCTGGTGTTGTTCTCTACCATCATCGGCAGATCCAGCTGCTGGCGCTGCTGCTCGGTCAGGCACAGGCAGACGATGCCGCTGCCGTGACGAATGGTTAAAGCCATTTGCGCAACGGTCATGGTTTCGGCCGCGAAAATCATATCTGCTTCATTTTCGCGGTTTTCGTCATCCAGTACCATTACCCCACGGCCTTCGCGCAAAGCGGCGATGGCGCGTTCTACACGCTGTTCCGGCGTGCCAAATTCAGAAAGTAGCGTCTGATTCATGGTAAATAAACCTTATCAATATTGTGGTTACCAGAATCAGGGCGTGCTTGAGGAGTGCATAAAAATAACGCGAGGCGAGCCTGGGGCCCGACAGAACCGTTATCCTCTCCCATCCGGACTTTAACCGTCGGCCCCGGAATTACACCGGATCTGCTGACCTTCCGATAGTGAAACCGGAAGCGCTCGCGGGCTTTCAGCTGATGCTGATTTACCGCCGGTGGGGAATTTCGCCCCGCCCTGAGAATAAGCGAATTTACTATAACGCCAAACCACTTCTCCGGCAACGCACAATAGCAGCATATGCTTATCACGCATATGCAACTGCCATTTTAGGTTTATCCTTTTCCAGACAGGCATTACACTTAAGTTAACTTTGTTGCGACCAGGAAACGGCCATGATTGACCCGAAAAAAATTGAACAACTTGCTCGTCAGGTACATGAAGCAATGCCGAAAGGCATTCGCGAATTTGGCGATGATGTTGAGAAGAAAATCCGCCAGGTCCTGCAGGCGCAGCTGACGCGTATGGATCTGGTAAACCGTGAAGAGTTTGATGTGCAGACGCAGGTACTGCTGCGTACGCGTGAAAAGCTGGCGGTGCTGGAACAGCGCCTGGCGGCCCTGGAAAGCCAGAGCGGCAATGCATCGACATCAGCCACGCCGACCACGCCGGTAACGCCTGCGGCGTCACCAGCAACACCGAGTCAGCAGACAACGTCGGGCACCCAGACAACATCGGGCATGCAGACAAACGCAGCCTCTGCACCGGCATCATCACCCGCAGCCACACCGGCCTCACCTGCGGCCATCCCTGCGGCAACGCCAACAACGCCAGCAACGCCAGCTTCAGAAGATGTAGTAAAGACAGAAGACCCGAACCGTTAATACCCGCGGCAGGCTACATAGCGTTAGCCTGCCGTCGTTTATGGCTCGCGCTTATGAACGAATCCGCTTGATAATATTGGTGGTGGAAATACCGTCCTCAAAATTCAGCACGCGCACTTCTCCCCCGTTAGCCCAAACTTCTTCGCTACCGGCAATCTCTTCTGGTTTGTAATCACCACCCTTCACCAGCAGGTCGGGCAGCACGCCTGCGATCAGGCGCTGCGGCGTATCTTCTTCAAACGAGACCACCCAGTCCACCGACTCCAGCGCGCCCAGTACAATCATGCGATTTTCCAACGGGTTAACTGGACGGCTGCTGCCTTTCAGGCGACGGGTTGAGGCATCGCTGTTTACCGCTACAATCAGGCGATCGCCCAGTTTGCGCGCGTTCGATAAATAAGAGACGTGACCGGCATGCAGAATGTCAAACACGCCATTGGTCATTACCACTTTTTCGCCGCGCTGACGCGCCAGCGCTACCGCTTCCTTCAGCTGTGCTTCATCCATAATGCCGAAGCCGCTTTCCGGACGCGCATGGATAGCATTTTCCAGCTCCACTGGCGATACGGTTGAGGTACCCAGTTTACCCACCACCACGCCAGCAGCGGCATTGGCAAGGAAACAGGCGGCCTCAAGATCGTCGCCGGAGGCCAGCGAGGCGGCCAGCACGCCAATCACGGTATCGCCTGCGCCGGTAACATCATAAACTTCCTGCGCCTGAGTAGGTAAATGCAGCGGGGCTTTGCCGGGTTGCAGCAGCGTCATGCCGTTTTCCGAGCGCGTCACCAGCAGCGCCGAAAGCTCATAGTCCGCCACCAGCTGCATGCCACGCTCAACAATTTGCGTCTCATCCTGACATTTACCTACCACCGCTTCGAACTCAGAGAGATTCGGCGTCAGCAGCGTCGCGCCACGGTAGCGCTCAAAATCCGTGCCTTTAGGATCCACCAGCACCGGCACGTTGGCCGCGCGCGCCAGCTGAATCATCTGCTGTACGCTGGCCAGCGCCCCTTTGGCGTAATCGGACAATACCAGCGCGCCGGAACGCGGCAGCGCGGCGGCAATACGTTGATGCAGCGGCTCAGGATCGATACCGGCGAATCCCTCTTCAAAATCGAGACGGATTAACTGCTGGTTACGGGAAAGCACGCGCAGTTTGGTGATCGTAGGGTGCGTCGGCAGCGCGACAAAATCGCATTTTACATTGACGTTTTGCAGGCTGACGCCCAACGCACGGGCGGCATCATCAATGCCCGTCAGGCCGATAAGGCGCGACGAGGCGCCCAGCGCGGCAATGTTCATTGCCACGTTAGCCGCTCCGCCAGGACGCTCTTCGACATTGTCCACTTTCACCACCGGCACCGGCGCTTCCGGTGAAATACGGCTGGTAGGGCCATACCAGTAGCGATCCAGCATCACATCGCCAACCACCAGCACTTCTGCACGGTTAAATTCGGGCAGTGTCACTTTCATTACAGAGACTCCAGACTGCAGTAAAAATATTGCGCGCGATAATAGCACAGCTATGTTAAAACGCTGATTCGCCCATCATGGTTCTTTCAGCGTTCTGCTGGCAAGGTTTGCAGCCAGCGCCGCCAGCTATCCTGAACCTCTTGCCGTTCGCGCATAAAGGATTCCATCGCCACGTGCCCGGCCTGCTCCTGCAACGCCAGATGATGCAGCTCATCACGCAGAGTGACGTAAGCCTGCGTCAGCGCCTCTGCTTCCTGCTGCGTTATTTTATTGTGCCGCGCCAGCAGCTCCAGGATGCGCACATTATCTGACCATGTCGCCAGCTTCGGTTCCTGCGCCGCATAGCGCAGCACCAGATACTGCGTAATAAATTCAATATCGGTAATGCCGCCTTCGTCCGCTTTAATATCCCAGCGGCCCTTATGCTTGTGGCTCAGGTGAGCATACATTTTTTCCCGCATTGCGCGCACGTCCGTTTGCAAGGTTGCGGCATCGCGCGGCAAACAGAGGATTTCGCGGCGGATGGTTTCAAAGCGCTGGCTTAACGCGGGTTCGCCATACACGATGCGCGCCCGCACCAGCGCCTGATGCTCCCATGTCCAGGCATCGTTACGCTGATATTCGTCAAAGGCGTCCAGCGTGCTGACCAACATCCCGGCCGAGCCGGAAGGCCGTAAGCGCGCATCCACTTCGTAAAGAATGCCGGATGAGGTTCGCGTGCTGAACAGGTGCATAATCCGCTGCGCAAGGCGTAAATAGAACTGGCGGCCATCGATAGCGCGCTCGCCATCGGTCACTGCGTCCGAGGGGCAATCATGCAAAAAAACCAGATCAAGATCGGAGCGGTAGCCCAGCTCCCAGCCGCCCAGCTTGCCGTAGCCCACCACGGCAAAGCCGCGCTCTCCCTGCTGCAGATGCGAGGGACGTCCATAGCGCTGCGTCATCATATTCCACGCCTGCTGCACCACCGCCTGAATAATCGCCTCGGCCAGCCAGGTTAGGTGATCACTCACTTTCATCACCGGCAGCGTTCCCGCTATGTCCGCCGCCGCGATACGCAGATGCTGCACCTGCTTAAACTGGCGCAGCGCTTCCAGCTGCTGCTCTTCATCATCTTCCGGAATACGCAGCAGATACTGGCGCAGCTCATCCCGATAGGCATCGGTTGCGGTGGGCTGATACAGCGTCGCGGGATCGAGCAGCTCATCCAGCAGCAGCGGATAGCGCGCCAGCTGGCTGGCGATCATCGGCGAAGCGGCACACAAACGAATAAGCTGCTTTAACGCGCCGGGCGATTCCGTGAGCAGCTCCAGATAGGTAGTGCGCGTTACCACGCCCAACAACAGCGGAATCAACCGCTGCAGCGTGATATCCGCATCGGCGCGGGCACACACTTCATGCAGCAGCCGCGGCATCAGCTGATCCAGCGCCAGCCGACCGCGCGGACCAATGGTACGTTTATCCACGTCCTGCCGAAAATCGTTCAACGTGCGCGAAATATGCTGTCGACCTGGTTCATCAAAATGCGCCAGCAGCGCTTCCAGATCGCTTTGCTCAAGCTTATCGAGCCAAAGCTCGGTCATGCCTTGATTTTCGCTCTCTTCCGCACTGTCCGCTGAATCCTCACCGATTAGCTCATTAAAAATCTGTCGCACCTGCGCCATATGTTGTTCCAGCGCCTGAAGTAATGCCGCCCAGTCAGCAAAGCCCATCGCCCACGCAAGGCGTGCCTGATTTAACCCATCAGTCGGCAGCGTTTGCGTTTGCTCATCGGCGATGCTCTGTAACAGGTTCTCTAAGCGACGTAAAAACAGGTAGGCTTCACGCAGCGCGCTAACCTGCGGCGGCGACAGCAGATGCAGTGCTTCAATAGCAGAGAGCGTTGGCAGCAGCGCGCGCTGCTGCAAGGTGCGCTCGCGTCCACCGCGAATAAGCTGGAACACCTGCACGATAAACTCGCTTTCGCGAATCCCTCCGGCGCCCAGTTTGATATTGTCTTTCAGGCCGCGCCGACGCACTTCACGCGCAATCATGCCCTTCATATTGCGCAGCGACTGAATCACGCTGAAATCGATATAGCGGCGATAGATAAAGGGACGCAGCATCTGCTGCAATTCCTGGCTCCAGCGATCGTCGCTGTTGCCCATCAGCCGTGCCTTCACCATCGCGTAACGTTCCCAGTCGCGCCCCTGCTCCTGATAGTAATCTTCCAGCGCGGCAAAGCTGAGCACCAGCGGGCCGCTGTCGCCGAAAGGCCGCAGGCGCATATCAACCCGATAAACAAAGCCATCCGCCGTTGGCTGATCGAGCACTTTGATTAAGCGCTGCCCCAGCCGGGTGAAAAACTGCGCATTATCCAGTTCGCGTCGTCCGCCACGCGTCGAGCCGTTTTCCGGCCAAACAAAAATCAGATCGATATCAGAAGAGAAATTCAGCTCGCCGCCGCCTAATTTACCCATGCCGAGAATCAGCAACGGCTGCGGCTCTCCCGCCGCGTTACACGGCGTGCCAAAATCGTTGCAACAGGCCTGCCACAGCCAGTCTCGCGCGGCGACAATCAGCGTTTCGGCCAGCACGCTCAGCTGCTGAAGCGTCTCTTGCGTGCTGCATTCACCGGTGGTCTGCATCCAGGCGATGCGCACCATCATTTGACGCCGGAACAGACGCAACTGGCGCATTAGCGTCGCTTCATCCGTTACCGTTTGCAGCTGTTCATTGAGCCATTCGGTGTAATATCGCCATTCATCGGGCTGCGGAGCCTGCTGTGTGAGCTGCTGCCACCATTCCGGATGCTGTTGCAGACTATCGGCAACAAAATCACTGAAGGCCAGCATCGCCTGTTGTTGCAGACTCAATGACGCAAGCGAACATTGCAGCCGCTCCGCCGTTTTCTCCGCCTGTTGCTGCAGCTGTTCAGGCAGCGGTCCGGTTAAGGTTGGCAGCATAGCTTCTCCCTGAAAAATGATCAGACGTTGCCGTTAAGCCAAAAGGCAGGCTGCCTGAGCGCCTGGCGACACAGCAGATCCAGCTCATGATAACGATCCGCCTGAATCGCCTGCGCCAGCTGCCGCCAGGGCTGTAGCCAGTTCTCGACGTCATGCGCCGGATAGGCGCCAGCCAGCAAATGCACGGCCAGCAGCTGACGTGACAGACGCGTCAGTTTATCCAGATACTCGTTATGCTGACGTATCGTCATAAAGGTTTCTTTCAGATCGGCAGCCACGCGCCCCAGCATGATATCGGCGAAGCGTTTAAACGAGCCTTGCAGCCGGGCGGCATTTTTCTGATCGATAAAGGGCTGCCAGCCAGCGTTAATCAACCAGCTGGTAAAGGTAAGCTGCGCATCCAGCCATTGCGGGCTGTAGCAGATCTCCTGCGCTGTCGGCTGCGTATTTTCCAGCGTTTCAATCAGGCCGGTCAGCTTCTGCCGCAGGGCGTTGCTGGCCTTACGCGGCACCAGCGCGCCAAACAGCGTAAAGGTCTGGCGTACGGTTTCCAGCGCTTCCAGAATCGCTTCACGCGCCGCCGCTTCACCGCGCAGCCATAGCTCTTCATGATACTGCCACTGCTTAAGCGCCAGCGTTAACGCCGCCTGCATCCCCTCTTCTACCGTGGCTTTGGGTTTTGCCTGCAGAATCGGCAGCGGACGGACTGGCTGCTGCGGTTTCCCCTGCGCCAGCCAGTAACCGCGTGCCGCTTTACTCAGGCTGCCAAGGCGCAAACCTTCCGCCTGGCCGAGTTCCGCAGCAAGCGCCAGCACGTCAGCCAGATCGCCCTGTTTTAGCTCCAGCTCGATTTCCTGTAGCGGCTCGCTGAATTCGTCCGCGCTCACCTCACCGCGATCCAGCGCCACTTCGATTTCACTGTTGCCATAGGTGACCAGCCAGCGCTCACGCTTAAAGTGCGTGGTAAACAGCGGCTTAAGCTGCTGCTGTAATGCGTTCAGATCGCAACCTTCAGGCCAGATCTCCGCAGGAAGACGCGCGATATCCAGCTCCGGTTGGGTTAATGCGACATTGTATTCCGGGCGCTGATGCAGGCCGCCCAGCGTCTGCCCGGCAACTTTCAGCGTCATTTCCCAGGTTTCATTAATGCCGCGAATACGCAGCCCCATATCCCAGCGGCGCAGCTGGTTATCCGGCGTTTCAAAATAGGTGTTGGTCAGGGCCAGCGGTGCGCTGTATTGATGGGGCAAGGCAGCCAGCTGGCTACCCAGCCTTTCTGCCGCCTGCGGCGTAGCAATGAACTTTAACTCAATTTCAATGGTCATAATTTCTCATTCAATCTTTCACTGGCGCAGATTTCAGGAATAAACCGAAGAGTAATGCAGATAACCCGCTGCTGTCTCTGCTTTATTATGCTTTCGCGAGCATGACCGCATCACTCTGAGACCAGGATAGTTCTCATTCAGATTTTTGCGTAGCCTATCCAGACTGTGCCCTAAAATTTTTCCGGAACAGATGAAAAAACGATATCGAATGAAAAAATCACATTTTATTGGCCTGACTTTGCTGGCTTTCAGCGTTACTGCCCCCGCCCACGCCGAAGAAAAACGCTATATTTCTGATGAATTATCCACCTGGGTTCGTAGCGGTCCGGGCGATCAATATCGCCTGGTTGGCAAGCTGAATGCCGGTGAACAAGTTACCCTGCTGCAAACCAATGGCACTACTCAGTACGGTCAGATCCGTGATGCAGAAGGAAAAACCAACTGGATCCCGCTGGCGCAGCTGAGCGTCGAGCCCAGCCTGCGCACGCGCGTGCCGCAGCTTCAGCAGCAGGTAAAAGAGCTTACCGATAAGCTGGC
This sequence comes from Mixta sp. BE291, assembly GCF_031457955.1. Classification (NCBI taxonomy): domain Bacteria; kingdom Pseudomonadati; phylum Pseudomonadota; class Gammaproteobacteria; order Enterobacterales; family Erwiniaceae; genus Mixta; species Mixta sp. BE291. Next base: position 296,128 of record NZ_JAVDXN010000006.1, read on the forward strand.
TAATATCGACGGCAGCTGGAACCAGCGCACATCGGATATGCAGAAAAAAGTGGCGGCCAGCGATGCCGTGATCAACGGTTTGAAAGAAGAAAATCAGCAGCTGCGCAATCAGCTGATCGTGGCGCAGAAGAAGGTTAATGCCGCGAACGTACAGCTGGATGACAAGCAGCGCACCATTATTATGCAATGGTTTATGTATGGCGGCGGCGTCGCAGGCGTAGGTTTGCTGCTGGGTCTGCTGTTGCCGCATATGATCCCGTGCCGCAAGCAGAATAATCGCTGGATGAACTAACACGCCACCACGCTTTTTTGCTTATCGCGACCGCAGCAGGGCTAATCATGCGCCCTGCTGCTGTCATACCCGTAATTCTGCTATTGTTGTGACTGAATATGCCTTGCGGACACTTTTTGCCGGTCTGGAAGGATGGCGTCGGCACGCCTGATATTAACTTGCTGAACTCTGGAGAAACTCCGTAGTGAAAACTTACCTTGTCGGTGGCGCGGTTCGCGATGGTTTGCTGAAGCTGCCGGTCAAAGACAAAGATTGGGTGGTGGTAGGCGCTACGCCTGAAATAATGCTGGAGCAGGGATATCAGCAGGTAGGACGCGATTTTCCGGTCTTTCTGCATCCTGTCAGCCGGGAAGAATATGCGTTAGCCCGCACCGAACGTAAATCGGGCAGCGGCTATACCGGATTTGTGACCTGGTTCGCGCCGGATGTCACGCTGGAGCAGGATCTTCAGCGACGCGATCTGACGATTAATGCGATCGCGCAGGATGAAAACGGCAACTATATCGATCCTTATCATGGCCGGTTAGATCTGGAAAAACGCCTGCTGCGCCATGTCTCTGCGGCTTTCGTTGAAGATCCGCTGCGTGTCCTGCGCGTTGCGCGTTTTGCGGCCCGCTACGCGCATTTAAGTTTTCGCATTGCCGATGAAACCATGACGCTGATGCGTACCATGGCCGTCAGCGGCGAGCTGGCGCATCTGACCGCCGAGCGCGTCTGGAAAGAGACGGAAAACGCGCTACGCACGCCCAATCCCCAGGTCTACTTTCAGGTGCTGCGCGACTGCGGCGCGCTGGCAGTGCTGCTGCCGGAAATCGATAACCTTTTCGGCGTACCGGCACCGGCCAAATGGCATCCGGAAATTGATACCGGCGTGCATACCTTGATGACTGTGGCTATCGCTGCTCAGCTCACGGCGGAGGTCGATGTGCGCTTCGCCACGCTGTGTCATGACGTAGGAAAAGGACTAACGCCGCCGGAAAAATGGCCCAGCCATCCGGGGCACGGCCTTGCTGGCGTGCCGCTGGTGGAGGATATTTGTCGCCGCCTGCGCGTCCCGAATCATATCCGCGATCTCTCCGTGCTGGTGGCGGAGTTTCACGATGTGGTGCATACCGTTGAAAATCAGACCGCCGAGCGGCTGGTTGCGCTGTTCGATCGGATGGATGCCTGGCGTAAACCGCAGCGCGTTAACCAGCTGGCGCAAACCAGCGAAGCGGATGCGCGCGGACGTGCCGGGTGGGAAAACAACGATTATCCACAAGGACGCTATCTGCACGAGGCGTTTGCTGTTGTGCAGGCGGTTGCGCCCAAGGCCGTGGTGGAAGCCGGGTTTAAAGGTGCGCAGGTGCGTGAGGAGCTGACGCGTCGTCGCATTGAGGCGCTGGAAAAGTGGCGGGAACGTCAAAGCCATCAGGCTTAAGGCGTAAAAAAGGAGGCGCATGCGCCTCCTTTTTTTGCTGCCGATAGCGGTTATACAAATACCATATAAACCACAGCCGCTACGATGAAACGGTAGATGGCAAAAGGCACGAAAGAGATACGCTTGATGATATGCAGGAAGAGTTTGATAGCAATCAGCGCCACGATAAAGGCAGTAACAAAGCCCACCGCGAACATCGGGAAATCCGCCATCGTCAGGAAGCCCATGCTCTTATAGAGATCCAGCACGGTAGCGCCCATCATCATTGGCACGGCAAGGATAAAAGAGAATTCAGAGGCGGCATAGCGGCTCACGCCCATCAGCATCCCACCGGAGATGGTCGCACCCGAACGGGAAAAGCCCGGCCAGAGAGCAAGGCACTGAAAGCAACCAATCATAAACGCCTGCAGGTAAGTGATATCATCAATCCCTGCGGCCTTTGGCTGTTTCGGCTTAAAGAATTCTGCCACCAGCAGCAGCACGCCGCCGACGATCAACGCATACATCACGTTAATGGGGTTAAACAGCGTTTTGATTTGATCGTGGAAGGCCAGGCCGATCACCACCGCTGGAATCATGCCCAGCAGAATATGAATCAGCGTCAGGTGCCCGGTACCCACGCCTTCATGCTTAACTTCGCCGAAATGGATGCCGATTAAGCCGAACAGACGCCGCCAGAACATAAATACCACGGCGAGAATAGAACCAAGCTGAATCACAACTTCAAACGTTTCTGCCTTATTCCCTTCGAAACCCAGCAGATGTCCAACAATGATCATGTGCCCCGTGGATGAAACTGGGAGAAACTCCGTCAATCCTTCCACAACGCCAAGGATTGCAGCCACCCAAAGCTGATGAATATCTGCCATCAAATATCCTCTACCCCAATGTGTAAACCATTAAAAAAGCGGACGTCAGGAACGTAGCCGCGAGAAAATGCGCCAACTCAGCGTAACGCCGCGTTTTTGACAGCCATAATGTGGTTCGGTTTCACTGTGATAGCAATCACATTGGATCTATTTCAGAATTGTCCCCGCTAGCGCTGACGCGTTCCGCGCTCAATGATTACGCCAACCTGCGCCGCCTGCGCCACGGCGCCGGGCTTGCTGAGTTTGATGCGCACCCACGGCGTGGCAAAGCGGGTCATCAGCATGGTAGCGACCTCCTCCGCGACCCGTTCTACCAATGCGAAACGCCCTTGCCCGACATGCTCAATAATGACCGCGGCAACATCCGCGTAGCTCAGACAATCATTCACATCATCGCTGGCCGCCGCCTGGCGGTTATCCCATGCCAATTCGATATCGAAAACCAGCTTTTGCTGGATGGTCTGTTCCCAGTCGTAAACGCCAATAGTGGTGATTACCGACAGCTGTTCAATAAATACGATATCCATGCAGGCACTCTCTGTTTTTGCGTTAACCGGATACCACTTCCGGCGAATTGTGCGTATTATCCACTGATGATGAGAATAAAACGACCCTTACGAAACGGAACGGTGTTATGAGTGCAATCGCGCTTGGTATGATTATTTTCGCGTATCTGTGCGGCTCCATTTCCAGCGCTATTTTAGTTTGCCGGCTCGCACGTCTTCCCGATCCACGCCATAACGGCTCCGGCAATCCCGGCGCGACGAATGTGCTAAGGATAGGCGGCAAAGGCGCTGCGGCTGCCGTACTGGTTTTTGACGTTCTTAAAGGTATGCTGCCCGTCTGGCTTGCCTGGTCATTAGGCATTTCGCCGATTTACCTTGGCCTGACGGCTATCGCCGCCTGCCTGGGCCACATCTATCCGGTGTTCTTCCGTTTTCGCGGCGGTAAAGGGGTTGCCACTGCCTTTGGTGCCATCGCGCCTATCGGCTGGGATCTCACCGGCCTGATGACCGGCACCTGGCTGCTCACCGTGCTGCTAAGCGGTTACTCTTCATTGGGCGCGATTGTCAGCGCGCTTATCGCCCCTTTCTATGTCTGGTGGTTTAAGCCGCAGTTTACTTTCCCCGTTGCTATGCTTTCCTGCCTGATTCTGTTACGCCATCACGATAATATCCAACGGTTATGGCGTGGACAGGAAGGCAAAATATGGAAAAAGAAAAACAAAAAATAAGGCAATGAGCTTGCTGCCAGGTTTATCTTTTTCCGTCCCCCGGTGACAAGACGCTGTTATCCCTCAGCATTGCTTTTGCTGTGATTTAATGGAAAGAAATACTGTCAACGATGTGCCCATCTTTGGCGGGTTGATGAATAAAATCGTGGGCAACTAAAAATGGAATAAAGATGCTGTTATAAATAACAGCATCTTTTAGCGCTATTATGCAATCGCGGGTAACTCAGCTAATGGCCAGCGAGGACGCACGGTAACGCCAAGCTCGCCGCGCGTACCGCCTTTTAAACGCACCATACCGGCGTAAGCGATCATCGCCCCGTTATCCGTGCAGAATTCAGGGCGCGCATAAAACACTTCGCCGCCGCGCGCCTGCATCACGTCCGCCAGCTTTGCCCGCAGCGTTCGGTTCGCGCTGACGCCGCCCGCCATCACCAGCCGTTTAAAACCGGTTTGATCCAGCGCTCGCTTACATTTGATTGCCAGCGTATCCACCACCGCATCCTCAAAAGCGCGCGCGATATCAGCCTGCGTCTGCGCATCATGGCTGTTTTCGCGGATGGTATTCGCTGCAAAGGTTTTGAGACCTGAAAAGCTAAAGTCCAGCCCTGGCCTGTCGGTCATGGGACGCGGGAATGTGAAGCGGCCCGCCGTGCCCTGTTGCGCCATACGTGACAGCAACGGCCCGCCAGGATAATCCAGCCCAAGCAGTTTGGCGGTTTTATCGAAGGCTTCACCGGCGGCATCATCAATTGATTCGCCCAGTAGCGTATATTCACCAATCCCGGTCACGCCGATCAGCTGCGTGTGGCCGCCCGATACCAGTAGCGCAACAAAAGGAAACGCTGGCGGATTATCTTCCAGCATCGGCGCCAACAGGTGCCCTTCCATATGGTGTACCGGCACCGCAGGCACCTGCCAGGCAAATGCCAGAGAGCGGCCGATGGTCGCGCCGACTAACAGGGCGCCCACTAGGCCAGGACCGGCGGTATACGCCACCGCATTAATATCTTTGCCCTGCAGACCCGCTTCTTTTAACGCTGCCTGAATCAGCGGCACCGTTTTACGCACATGATCGCGCGAAGCCAGCTCCGGCACCACCCCGCCATAATCGGCATGGACTTTCACCTGACTATAGAGTTGATTAGCGAGCAAACCGGCCTCATCGTCATAAATGGCAATGCCGGTTTCATCACAGGATGTTTCAATACCCAGAACGCGCATGGTTGCTTTACCTCTCAGTTGCGGCGCGCAGTGTATCACAGCCAGCACGCACGCTGAGGCGATTTTCTGGGACGACTGTCTGTTTTATGAACGAAAAACGAAAAAAGAGTGAACGCAGCTGCGCGCTATACGGTATACTCCTTGGCCTGCAAAAAACCGGCAGCCGCCAGGGGCTCTGTTGGTTTGAAAAGCGCAATGTTGCTTTACAACGCAGCCGCGATTGTTGTAAAATTCCGCACCATTTTGAAATGAGCTGACGCTGACGTCAGCAAAAGACCGAATTTATCGAGGTGAGAGTTACATGCCGGTAATTAAAGTACGTGAAAACGAGCCGTTCGACGTAGCACTGCGTCGCTTCAAGCGTTCCTGCGAGAAAGCAGGCGTTCTGGCTGAAGTTCGTCGTCGTGAGTTTTATGAAAAACCGACTACTGAACGTAAGCGCGCTAAAGCGTCTGCTGTTAAGCGTCATGCCAAGAAACTGGCTCGCGAAAACGCACGCCGCACTCGTCTGTACTAGTTTCCTTCGGAGGCTTCGCGCTTCCACCGCGTGTTAAACGCAGACAGAGTCAAGTTAGAGGCCGTGCTTTCCGGAAGGAAGCGCGGCTTATTTTCGTTTATGAGCGAAGAAAACGGGGCTTATGGCCGGACGAATTCCACGCGTTTTTATTAATGACTTACTTGCCCGCACGGACATTGTGGATCTGATTGATGCCCGCGTTAAGTTGAAAAAACAGGGTAAGAATTTCCACGCGTGCTGTCCTTTCCATAACGAAAAAACCCCTTCCTTCACCGTTAACGGTGAGAAACAGTTCTATCACTGCTTTGGCTGTGGTGCCCACGGCAATGCTATCGATTTCCTGATGAACTACGATCGTCTGGAGTTTGTCGAAAGCATTGAAGAGTTGGCAACGCAACACGGGCTGGAAGTGCCCTATGAAGCGGGCAGCGGTCCCAGCCAGCTGGAACGTCATCAGCGCCAGAGTTTATATCAGCTCATGACGGGTCTGGCCGAGTTCTATCAGCAGGCGCTGACGCAGTCACAGGCCGCTGGCGCACGCACGTATCTCAATCAACGCGGATTAAGCGATGAAGTGATCGCGCATTTTGCTATCGGCTTTGCGCCGCCCGGCTGGGATAACGCCCTGAAGCGCTTTGGCCGTAATCCTGACGATCGCCAGTCGTTAACGGATGCCGGTATGCTGGTTACCAACGATCAAGGCCGCAGCTACGATCGCTTCCGCGATCGCGTGATGTTTCCCATCCGCGATAAGCGCGGCCGCGTTATCGGTTTCGGTGGGCGTGTGTTAGGTGACGGCACGCCAAAATATCTGAACTCGCCGGAAACCGATATTTTTCATAAAGGCCGCCAGCTGTATGGCCTGTATGAAGCGCAAAAGCAGCATCCCGAACCGGCCAGGCTGTTGGTGGTGGAAGGTTATATGGATGTGGTGGCGCTGGCGCAGTTTGGCATTGATTACGCTGTCGCTTCATTAGGCACTTCCACCACCGCCGACCATATTCAGCTGCTGTTTCGCAGCACTGATACCGTGGTTTGCTGTTATGACGGCGATAGGGCCGGGCGTGAAGCGGCCTGGCGCGCATTAGAAACCGCGCTGCCTTACATGAATGACGGACGTCAGCTACGCTTTATGTTTCTGCCCGACGGAGAAGATCCCGATACGCTGATACGTAAAGAAGGCAAAGACGCCTTTGAAGCGCGGATGGAGCAGGCATCGCCGCTCTCCAGCTTCCTGTTCGATACACTGCTGCCGCAGGTTGATTTGAGTACCCGCGATGGCCGTACGCGTTTAAGTACGCTGGCGCTGCCGTTGATTACGCAGATCCCGGGCGAAACGTTGCGCATTTACCTGCGTCAGGAGCTGGGCAATATGCTCGGCATTCTGGATGACAGCCAGCTGGAAAAGCTGATGCCGAAACAGGCTGAAAGCGGCGTGCAGCCTGCGGCGCCCCAGCTAAAACGCACAACTATGCGTATACTTGTAGGGCTGCTGGTACAAAATCCGCAGCTGGCGGCGATGGTGCCTTCGTTGCAGGGGCTGGAACAGCTCAACATGCCGGGATTGCCGCTTTTTATGGAGCTGGTAAAGAGTTGCATCGCAAATCCTGGCCTGACCACTGGCCAGCTACTAGAGTTATATCGCGGCACAAATTTTAGCCAGCACCTTGAAACTCTGGCGACATGGAACCACATGATCGTTGATGAAGAAGTCGAGGCGATGTTCCAGGACTCTCTGGCGAAAATGTATGACTCCGCTTTGGAGCAGCGGCTGGAAGCGTTGATCGCACGCTCCAGAACGCACGGCCTTAGCCCTGAAGAGCGAGAAGAAGTTCGCTCGTTAAGCCAGGCGCTGGCAAAAAAATAGTTCCGCGATCGCGCCGGTATTAAGAGACGTACGGGTGCAGCCGACGCATTTCATTCTGCCCGCTGTGGTGAGAATGTGTTGTTCAGGTCGGCAAGCGAAAGGATAAGCATGACAGTCTCAGCAGCAAAACTTAGCGGCTTAAGTGCCGATTTATACTCAGGCAGACCCTGACAGCCGCTACGAGGGCAGCGGCAATAATCCAAACGCCCCCACTGTTATTGTTGGCCTTGTAGCCGACCCGACACCAATCAAATTAACAGAAGTGTGGATACCGTCTTATGGAGCAAAACCCGCAGTCACAGCTTAAGCTACTTGTCACCCGTGGTAAGGAGCAAGGCTATCTGACCTATGCCGAGGTCAATGACCATCTGCCGGAAGATATCGTCGACTCCGATCAGATCGAAGACATCATCCAGATGATCAACGACATGGGCATTCAGGTGGTAGAAGAAGCGCCTGATGCCGATGATCTGATGCTGAACGAAAACAGCGCCGACACGGATGAAGATGCGGCTGAAGCGGCAGCTCAAGTGTTATCCAGCGTAGAATCTGAAATCGGACGCACCACCGATCCTGTCCGCATGTATATGCGTGAAATGGGTACTGTCGAACTTCTGACGCGCGAAGGCGAAATCGACATCGCTAAACGTATTGAAGACGGTATCAACCAGGTGCAGTGTTCCGTAGCCGAATATCCGGAAGCGATTACCTATTTGCTGGAACAGTACGATCGCGTTGAGGCGGGCGAATCACGCCTTTCCGATCTGATTACTGGCTTTGTCGATCCTAACGCAGAAGAAGATCTGGCGCCGACCGCGACTCACGTTGGTTCTGAGCTGTCTGAAGAAGAACGCGCCGATGAAGATGACGAAGAAGATGATGACGACAGCGACAGCAGCGACGATGACAACAGCATCGATCCTGAACTGGCGCGTGAAAAATTCATCGAGCTGCGCGATCAGTATGAAGCGACACGTCTGACGATTAAAGCCAAGGGACGCAGCCACGCGGATGCGATTGAAGAGATTCAGAAGCTGTCTGAAGTCTTTAAACAGTTCCGTCTGGTGCCGAAGCAGTTTGACTATCTGGTCAACAACATGCGTGAAATGATGGAGCGCGTGCGTACGCAAGAGCGCATCATCATGAAGCTGTGTGTTGAACTGTGCAAAATGCCGAAGAAGAACTTCATTACGCTGTTTACCAGTAATGAAACCAGCCCAACCTGGTTCCAGGCGGCGCTGGCGATGAACAAACCTTGGTCTGAAAAGCTGCGCGACGTTGAAGAAGATGTGCAGCGCAGCATACAAAAGCTGATGCAGATTGAGGAAGAGACCGGCCTGACGATTGAACAGGTAAAAGATATCAACCGTCGCATGTCGATCGGTGAAGCGAAAGCGCGCCGTGCGAAGAAAGAGATGGTTGAGGCTAACCTACGTCTGGTTATCTCTATCGCTAAAAAATATACCAACCGCGGCCTGCAGTTCCTGGATCTGATTCAGGAAGGCAACATCGGCCTGATGAAAGCTGTAGATAAATTTGAATATCGCCGTGGCTATAAGTTCTCAACTTACGCTACCTGGTGGATTCGTCAGGCGATTACCCGCTCTATCGCGGATCAGGCGCGCACCATCCGTATTCCGGTGCATATGATTGAGACCATTAACAAGCTCAACCGTATTTCACGCCAGATGCTGCAGGAGATGGGGCGCGAACCGACGCCGGAAGAGCTGGCTGAGCGTATGCTGATGCCGGAAGATAAGATTCGTAAGGTGCTGAAAATCGCTAAAGAGCCGATCTCTATGGAGACGCCGATTGGTGATGATGAAGATTCACATCTGGGTGATTTTATCGAAGACACCACGCTGGAGCTGCCGCTGGACTCCGCCACTTCAGAGAGCCTGCGTTCCGCGACGCATGACGTTCTGGCTGGCCTGACTGCGCGTGAAGCGAAGGTGCTGCGTATGCGCTTCGGTATCGATATGAACACCGACCATACGCTGGAAGAAGTCGGCAAGCAGTTTGACGTTACCCGTGAGCGTATTCGTCAGATTGAAGCGAAAGCGCTGCGTAAGCTGCGTCATCCGAGCCGCTCTGAAGTGCTGCGTAGCTTCCTGGACGACTAAGCACGCTACCGGCAAAAAAGGCTTCCCACCGGGAGGCCTTTTTTATTGCCTGCGCGCCGGATTCATTACTGTCCGCGCATTGCCAGCGCCTGGTATTATCGTCTGTACATGCCTGGCATAGTACTGTCCCCGCATTGCCAGTCACCTGTCAGCAAAAGTTATTGCCCCCGCATCGCCAGCGCCTGTTCCAGCTCCTGGTAAGCTTCCGTGAGTTTCTCCTGCGTAGCGCGATTCAGCCCGCTAGGATTCGGCAGCACCCATATTTCTGTCTCGCCTACGGTAATCGCCTGCCTGCCCCACTCCACTTTGCTCTGACGAAACGCTTTTTTAAACGCATCCTTGCCCAGCACCGCCAGCGCCGCGGGCTGATAATGCTGTATTTTTTCAATCAATGACCTGCCGCCCTCACGCAGTTCGCCTGTAGAAAGCTCGCTGGCTTCCTTTGTCGGCCTTTCTACCAGCATGGTAATGCCGCAGCGGGTATCCAGCAGCTGAAGCTCTTCTTCCGGCTTAAGCTGCCGCGTGGTAAAACCGGCCAGCCAGAGCGTTTTCCAGAAACGGTTGCCGGGGTAAGCAAAGTGATAACCGGTATGCGCCGAAGATTTCCCCGGATTGATGCCGCAGAACACTACCCGCAGGCCGGGGGCGATAATATCGGTAATGGTATGTTCACTCATCCCTGTTCTCCTGTTGTTTGTTACGTTCTATTGTGGCGCATTATTAGCAATCAGGCGGATAAAGCACGCCGCTTTGCGACATATCCTGTTGCCGCATCGGCGGGGAAAGAAATGAAGGATTTTCAATCGATTGAATTGCTGCAAAATGCGCCAACCGGTTAGTGATTGCTGGATCGTCCCGCCAAGTTACTTTATAATCCCGCCCCACAGGCCCCTTAGCTCAGTGGTTAGAGCAGGCGACTCATAATCGCTTGGTCGCTGGTTCAAGTCCAGCAGGGGCCACCAGATTTCAGCTGTTAGATCAGCGACTTATAGCCACTCTTCGGAGTGGCTTTTTTGTTTTTGATTTTTGAGTGGCGACAAAATGGCGACAGATTATTTTATATAACGCTTTCGCTGACGTAAAAAATCCCAGGCTGCCGCAACCGGCCTATGATGGTAAGTGAGAAGTCATCAAAATTATCCCGCTGTTGAAGACGCTGACGGCTCCGCATTAAATAGTTTTACCAGCCGTCCCGGCAATTGGCATTCTCTGGCCCTATACGGAACTTAACGAATCAGAGCCGCATCTGCGACCAGTACCAGCGAGCCTGTTATGCTGTTATCGGGATAAACATGCCAACAAACACTGCCCGTTTCTGGATCAACGTTTGCTAAATTTTAAACAGCGAGCCGGTTTTATTTATCTTTTAAGCGTAACCCTAATCGATAAATTTTACCTGTGACGGAAACCATGATAATAGCCAGAACGATAGAGAAAACACCCAAAAAAATTAGTAGCGATAATAGAGGATTGAATAACCCTCCTAAGCTAGTGAAATCGCTAACCCGAGCAAGCTGCTCGGATGTTAATATCCGAAAAATAACTTCTGGTATAATAACAAAAAAAATAATCACAACAGGAACGTAAATTAATGTTTTTTTTGCTCTTCGCATCTTTTTTCTTGCCCTCGTTGGTGAACACGATCAAAAATTATATAAATGATACAGCAAGGAGGTAAGGTATGTCACAAACCTATTTGCAATTGAAGATGCAGGCTAATAAAAATTTAGCGATTGCACTCACTCATTCATTAAAAGACATTCATGCAGACCATATATCTACTATTGAAAAGGTAAAATTGGGTGGACAACGCCTTATGAATTACGGCTCATGCTTTGTGCCAAATGAATATTACCGTAGCTCATGTCGTGACACCTGGCATCAAGATAAAAGATTGGTTTTTGCTTTGGGTGAAATTTATAAAAGAAACGATGTATCACTGGATATGATTGAAATTTACTTTCGAAAAACGCTAAAAAACCTCGGCGATAATAAAAGCAATAATCTTGTCTCTCATATTCAACGACTGTTAGGTAAAGCAGCAGAGCACGCTTCTGTCAAAGCCAGCAAATTGGCTCTATCAATGACACTTGCTAACTTAGTGCTTAACAGTACCGACTTTAAAAAAAACCATATCAATCTTGTCAATTCTTTCTCAACGTGGTTTGTGAACGGAACCACGCTTTATGCCAAAGCACAAATAGCCGCATCTGCCGCCAACAGATTAAAATTCCAAGATCCTTCATATTACCAAGATTTATGCAAAGAAAATATTGAAATGCTTTATTTTCTTGTGGAACCTCAAATGTCAAAAATAATCTACCAAATAAATTCTGGAGATAATAATGAAGAAAAAATTGCAGATGCTTTGTATGAGATATTAAGCAAATGAAGCGCGCAATTTTATGGCTTATACAGTCATTTTTTTATTTAGTGCCAGCCGCTATCATCCTGATGGGGATTTACGTTTTTGTACGTTTTCTTCCTGAATATGCGGCGTGGCTTAGCTTCACCTGGATTCTTGTTGTTTCTTTCATCTATATTAAATACAACAAATGGTATTGATTGCGGAAAGATAATAACGATAGTTAGATGAACTTTTTTTCGGATTTTAAATAAATTTCACAGACGGGCATCCTTGCCCTTTTTTCCGATGAAGACTAAACCTCGTTGAGGGTGTCTTGTCCATCAATAATTTCCAGGATACTGTCCAAATAGATTTTATCCACTTTGCTATTAATAGCATCACGCAACTATTTGGGTCTGCGTCCAGCAAAATCTGAACGTGAAAGTGATTGACGCTCAACCAAAGCCTCAAGTATTGCCGATCGAAGCAACCTGTTTTCAGCCGGACTACCAGTCAACGTTTCAAGTTGATGTAGTACCCAAAGAATAGAAGCCAAAACTTGCTTGTGAGGCGATGTTAAACTCGCCCGTAACCGAGTTTAACGCGAAAGTTTTTGCGTCTTATAGCCGAACAGTGGTTAAGCGGAAAGATCACCCGCTCCAGTCGAGTGAAGACAGTTACGCCGCGCATGGTTAATTTAGAACTGGCATATTTCAGGGCAATGTTTAATGAGCTGCGGCGGTTAGATGAATGGGCCGCACCGAACCCGTTAGAGAACGTGTGCGAGTTCAAAAAGCTATTCACCTACCAATTCATTAATCGATTCAAAATTATACTTACTCGCTCTGATGCATGACATCAGTGGCTCAGTCAGGGGCTGGTAAAATCTCGAAAAGCCACTGAAATAAAAGGCATTATTCAGCCAATACCCTCTCGGACCTTGAAAGTTTTTGGCGATAACATAGTGCGAATCAGAGAGGTTTTATCTATTCAATGTGCTCTGCGTAATTCCTCTTACGGTTCAATTCTTTCCCCCTTCCGCATCACCGAGGAGGGACGTTGAGCCCCCGACGCGTTCATTCACGAGTCCGACAGCAGGAACAACGCGCTCCACGAATGCGCCCAGCGTTTGGTCATGGCGAAGAAGAGTTTATACTTCACGCACTTCCGGAAGCCGATGGGATATCATCATTCTGTTTCTGCATATAATTTTACTCATGGCAAACGGCGTACAACCTGAAACGCACGCGGCCGCATTCTGATTCCATTGAAAAGAATTAAAGGACTGATTAAATAATGAATGTTGCATTAAGGAAGGAAGCCGCCTGCGAAATCGCTTCCTATTTGATTGCCATTGCGGCGGCGCTGTTGGTGTTTCCGCTGCGGCTGCTGCCTTGTCTGTTGGCGGGCATGGTCACCTTTGAAATCATTAACGCTTTTCGGGTACGCTCACAGGGCTATCTGCGGTCAAAAGTCTCAGGCTGGCTGGCGGTGATGTTTATCAGCCTGGTGTTAGTGGCGGCGGTTTTCGGCATTTTTATGCTGCTGTATAACGTTTTTACGCTGGACTTCACCAGCGAAGGCGACTTTTACCGTAAGGTGAATGATGTCGTCAGTGAGGCGCATGACAAACTCTATCCCGTTCTTGGCGACTATATGCCCAAAACCTATCAGGATATTGAAAGCACCCTGTTTACCTGGCTGCAAACGCATATTTATATCCTGCAAAATGCGGGACAAAAAGCGCTGCACTTTTTTGCTGTGACTTTCGTAGGGATTTTCCTGGCCATCCTTGTTTCTCTGGCGTCACATAAGCAAACCGGCGCAACGCCGAATCTGAAATATTATCTTTTGCAGCGCATTATGACATTCAGAAAAGTCTTCAGCGCCGTGGTAACCGCTCAGGTGAAAGTGGCCGCATTTAATGCGCTGGCTACCGGCATATTTCTCTATCTGGTCATGCCTCTGCTGGGCTATCACCTGCCCTATACCAAGACACTCACCTTCGTGACTTTTCTGTGCAGCCTGCTGCCGATTATTGGCAACCTGATCTCCAATACGCTGGTCACGCTGGTGGCGCTTTCCGTTAGCCTGCAGGCAGCGATTGTTGTCATCATCTACCTGATCCTTATTCATAAGGCGGAGTATTTTATTAACGCCCGAATCTTTGGCGCGAAGATACAATCCTCAGTGTGGGAACTGCTGCTGGCGATGCTTATTTTCGAGTCACTGTTTGGCATTGCAGGCGTAGTCGCGGCGCCGATATTTTATGCCTGGCTGAAAACGGAACTGGCGCAAAAACAGCTTATTTAACCGGCTCATCATTTTGCGCATGCCATTCTGTTATCGCCTTCAAAAAATTGCCCAAAACCGGGTTAGGATTATCTTTAGCGTAAACAAGGAAGTTAAGCGCTTGAATATTCACATCTTCCAGGGTAATAAACGTCACGTTGGCGAAGCCAAGCGTTTTTGAAGAGGCGGGTACGATAGCGCAGCCTAAACCGGCGTTAACCATCCCCAGAATGGTGTGGGTTTGCGCCAGCTGATATTTATAATCGGGCGTTATCTGGTGGAAAACAAACAGATCGGTAATGCGATCATAGAAATAACGCGCCTCATCTTGCGCATACAGAAAGAAAGGCTCGTGGTTAAACGCCGTCAGCGGAATTTTACGTTTACGCGCCAGCGGATGATCGCTGGGAAACGCGGCGATCAGGTTTTCAGCGTTAAGCGGTAGCCAGGCGAGCCGCGGATCGGGCGGCACATGGCGCACAAAACCGATATCCAGCTGATTATTTTTAATAGCGGCGATCTGCTTGTTCGATACCAGCTCATAGAGATCGAACGTCACGCCCGGCAGCCGTAGCGCCATCTCTTTCAGCAGGCTGGGAATAAACGCCCAGGAGAAAACGGCGGTAAACCCCATCGACAGGCTGCCGGTCTCGCCCGCCGCGCTCTGCTGCAAAGACAACGCCAGCCGATCGCTTAGCTTCAGAATCAGCCGCGCCTCCTTTAACAGCTGTGCGCCCATGGCGGTCAGCTGAACGTGGCGGTTATTGCGATCGAAAAGGATCACCCCAAGGCTTTTTTCCAGCAGCTGGATCTGACGGCTTAGCGGCGGCTGGGTCATATTCAGGCGCGCCGCCGCACGACTAAAATTAAGCTCCTCGGCTACCGCCAGAAAACAGTTCAGCTGGTGCAGTTCCATGATTCAAACCTTGTATCAATGCATACCCGATTTATATTAGACAGGTATTATTACGCCGTCCATGCTGGCTCTATTCCCCACTAATGGACCGCAATCATGAAAGACGCTTCTCCCGTTCATATTCTGTTAACTCAGCCGCTGCCGGAGGCTATCGACCAACAGTTACAGGCCCGCTATCACCTGCACCGCCTTTATCAGGCTCATGATGCCAGCGCCCTGCTGGATGAAGTCGGCCCGTTGATTCAGGGCGTGGTGACCGGCGGCGCAAAAGGGCTGGATAACGCCACCATGGATCGCCTGCCCGCGTTAAAAATCATCGCTATCAGCGGCATCGGCACGGATGCGGTGGATTTAACCCATGCGGCGCGCCGCGATATCGCCGTGACCACCACGCCTGGCGTGCTGACGGATGACGTGGCGGATATGGCGTTTGGTCTGCTTATCACCACGTTGCGCCGCATGAGCGAGGCGGAGATGGTGCTGCGCGCGGGTCGCTGGCCGGAAACCCAGCTGCCGCTGGCGCGTAAGGTCACCGGTGCCAAACTGGGCATCGTTGGCATGGGTCAGGTCGGCACGGCGATAGCGCGACGCGCCGATGCGTTCCGGATGGAGGTGCTGTATCACAGCCGCACGCCGCGCCCTGAACTGCCGTGGCGGTTTATTGACGATCTGCATGCGCTGGCGCGCGAAGTGGACGTGCTGGTGCTGGCGGCCTCGGCGGACGGCGGCCAGGTGATGATTACCGCCTCGGTGCTGGATGCGCTGGGAAGCGACGGCTTTTTTATTAACGTCGCGCGCGGAAAACTGGTGGATGAAGCGGCGCTGCTGGACGCGCTGCTCCATAAACGCATCGCCGGTGCGGGGCTGGATGTCTTTGCTAATGAGCCGCATGTGCCGGAAGCCTTTTTTACCCTGCCGCAGGTCACGCTGCAACCGCACCGCGCCAGCGCCACCCAGCAGACCCGCCTGGAGATGGGCGATATCGTGCTGCGCAATCTGGCCGCCTGTTTTAATGGCGAGACGCCGCCAAATAAAGTTTGACCGCGTACCCCTTTGACCCTACCTGAAAAATAAAATAGCGAGGTAGCTATGAGCAGCAAAGAGCTTGATGTACCTGCCAGCCATGCGATGCGTATAGGCCATCATCGTTACTGGGTATTAGCGTTAATTTTTATTATTACGGTAATTAACTACGCCGACCGCGCCACTATGTCGATCGCGGGAACCTCAGTGGTAAAAGAGCTGGGCCTCGATCCGCTGATGCTCGGCATGATTTTCTCCGCCTTTGCCTGGGCTTACGCGCTTGGGCAGATTCCCGGCGGCTGGCTGCTGGATCGCTTTGGCGCCCGGCGCGTGTATGGTTGTAGTCTGCTGCTCTGGTCGATTTTTACCGCCCTGCAAGGCACGGTCGGCTGGATTGGCCTGACCGGCTCGCTGGCGGCCATGACGCTGTTCCTGATGCGCTTTATGCTCGGGCTGGTGGAGTCGCCCGCTTTCCCGGCGAACTCGCGTATTGTCTCCTGCTGGTTCCCGACGCGCGAACGCGGCGTCGCTTCCGCGCTGTTTAACTCCGGGCAGTATATGGCCGTGGTGGTATTTACCCCGATTATGGCCTGGCTGACCCATTCGCTTGGCTGGGAGCATGTCTTTATCTGGATGGGCGCGCTGGGTGTTGCGCTGACATTTGTCTGGTTTGCTTTTTATCGCGAGCCGCACAGCGATCCGCGCCTGAGCGCCGCCGAGAAAGCGTTGATGAAAGAGGGTGGCGCGCTGGTAGATTTAGAAGCCGAGCGCAAAAATAATGCCAAACCCACCACGCTGCGTGAGATGAAATGCCTGTTTAATAACCGTAACCTGTGGGCTATTTATCTGGGCCAGTATTGTATTACCGCCCTCACCTATTTCTTTATTACCTGGTTTCCCATTTACCTTATCCAGGCGCGCGGCATGACCATCATGCAGGCGGGCTGGGTTGCGGCGCTGCCCGCCATCTGCGGCTTTACCGGCGGCATCCTCGGCGGTTATTTATCGGATCTGCTCATCCGTAAAGGCGTGCATCCTTCGCGCGCGCGCAAAACGCCGTTCGTGCTTGGCATGGGGTTTTCCACCCTGCTGGTTTTCGCTAACTTTGTTGACAGCAACAGCGCAGTGATCATGCTGATGGCGATGGCGTTCTTTGGCAAAGGCTTTGCCGCCGTGGGCTGGGCAGTGCTTTCCGACGTGGCGCCTAAAAATATGATTGGCCTGTGCGGCGGCGTTTTTAACGGTATCGGCAATATTGCCGGTATCATCACGCCGCTGGTGATTGGCTATGTGGTCTCGGTGACCGGTTCGTTTGCCGATGCGCTATGGTTTGTCGCCGCCCACGGCGTGCTGGCGGTGATCGCTTATCTGGTGATTGCCCGGCGTTTTGAACGCGTGGAGGCAAGCAGCCCGGCCTGAAGCTAACCCTGCGTTGCCGCTGGCCCAGCTGGCGGCAACAGCCCAAACACCCAGTCATCCTGCCAGCGGCCGTTAAGGTAATAGCTCTCGCGCAGCGTATCCTCCTGGATAAAACCAACCTTCTCCAGCACCGCTTTGGAGGCCAGATTGCCGGTTGTCACCATCGCGGTGAGCTTGCTAAAGCCCAGCGCAAAAGCCGCCTGACACACTGCCCGCAGCGATTCCGTGCCGTAACCCCGACCATGAAAGGCGGCGCTTAGCAGAAACCCCACCTCCGCCGTGTTCTGCCCGCGATCGATAAAGCCGCTTACGCCTATTGGCTCGCCTGAGGCTTTATCCCGTAATACCACACAGAGCCAATGCTTGCTGCCGGGCTGCCAGCGCGGTAAACGCACGTTAAAAGCCACCCGACGGATCTCGTCGGCGTCACGCGGATCGGCAACAAAACGCATCACGTTGCGATCCTGATTCAGCGCGAGGAAAAACGGCCAGTCGTTTTCAGTGATGGGGTGGTAAGTCAGGCGCGGTGAATCGATCTGCATGGTTTTCCCCGTTCGGTTAGCTTGGCTGAACCTTAACAAAAAAGGCGTCGGCAGGTAAATCCTGGCGCGGGCGCAACAAAATAGTGCTGCTTATCCTCTCTTTTTAACCGATTGAAAAATGCGCAGCCGCGTATGATATCTCCCAGAAAAGAAATGTCTCTGCCGGAGTCTGTATGTCTGAGAAAGATCCTGTTGTTGAACGCCTGTCGCTGGAGCTGCTGGCGCTGCGTCAAATTGTCCAGATGCTGATTACGTTCGGTAATGTCCCTACCGGTGGCAAGCTGAATAAATATCTGGAAAACCTGGCAACCGAAGTCGAACACCGCAATGGTCGGGAAGCGAACAAAGCCATCGCTGACGTTATTCGTAGTTATATTCGTTCTTAAGCCCGAATCTGTACCCCATTCTGACCCCGCAGCAGTGCAGGTTAGCTGCTGCGGTTTTTTCTTGCGAGGTTAGGCCAGCGCGTCAGCCACCGGGTTTTCATCAATCGGCGGCGTGGTCTGATTGCGCCCGTTGCGCTTTGAGATAAACAGCTGTTTATCCGCCGCAGAAACCAACCGGTTAAATGACTCGCTGACGTTGCCGTTTTCCAGGCTGCCGCTGGCTACGCCGATACTTACGGTAACGGCAACGGCGCTGCCGCGCAGCATCACTCGCTGCTGCATAATGCTTTGGCGAATGGTTTCCGCTTTCTCCAGCAATTGCCGATCGTTTAAATCGAATAGCAGCACTAAAAACTCTTCTCCGCCGAAACGGCATACCAGACCTGCCGATCCCACGACCTGCTGCATACGCTGCGCAACGTCAAACAACACCGCATCGCCCGCATCATGTCCGTAGTTGTCGTTAATTGCTTTAAAATAATCGATATCGATCAGCAAAACGCCGATAGCGCGCGATCGCAGCGCGTTGGTTTTCTCCAGCTGATGCAGGCGTTCATACAGGCCGGAACGCGAAAGCTGACGCGTAAGAAAGTCGTGATTAGCCCGTAGCGCCAGCTGATGATTAAGCTGCCTGATGGACTCCATGCTCACCGCGACGATCAGCGGGCTAATCGCCACCGTTGCCACGCCCAGGCGTGCAGAGGCGAGATGCCCCAGCGGCAACAGGCTGTCGTCTCCCTGAATATTCATCACGCCATGCACCACTAAAATAATCTCGCCGATGCCGGTTAACAGCGTCAGCCCGCTGGTCAGCCACAGCGGATAACTAATGGCGCACCAGATCAGCGCCGGAACGGGAAATGAGAGGCTGCCGCCGCCGCCAATTACCGCCGCAGCGGCGATCGATACCATCAGCGCGCCGATCGGTAAACAGTGCTGCCAGCGACGTAGCGTTGACAGCAGCGAAGGTCGGCGCGGCAGCGTCAGTAAAAAGGGCAGCAGCAGGACGCCAGTAGAAAACTGTTCGCTCAGCCAGTCGCTCCAGGCCAGCAGAAAGCGTTCGTTGACCAGCAGCCCCTGCGCCAGCGCGCCCCAGCTGGCGCAGGCGACGGAAGCCAGCAGGCAGGCCGGGAAGATACTCAGCGCGCTTTTTACCCGGCTCGAAGCGTTAATCAGGCCGGGCCGCTGAATCAGCATAGCGACGGCGACTAAAATAAACAGCAGATTAGCGCCGTTCAGGGTAAACGCGGGGAGCGTCCAGCCGGAAAAAAGCGCGTCGTTAACCACCATCGCGCTGTAGCACACCAGATAGTAGCGTGGGCGATGCAGCCAGGAAAAACGCACAAAAATAGCGGTCAACAGCGCATTGATTGGCCAGAACAGCGACAGCTCCGCAGGTTGACGTAGGTGACCGCCAATGAAACAAAAGAAGAGCGTAAAAACAAACAGAATAAGAGCATTATTAAACGGTTTATCTTTAGCAAAAAACGTGAATCGCATAGCCGAACGTACCTGTTACGTTGATCTTGTCGTCCAGACCATCCATCGGCGGATCTATTAAGACGGCATATTATCCTTCGTGCCAATGTGATTCTGGCGCAGCGGCGCATCTTATCATGACGTGCGCCATCGTCAGGATGAATCTTCTTCAGTCGTAAAAATAAAACAGGCACGCATTGCGTGCCTGTAAAGGTTAACCAGAGCGCTATTTTACCGCTACCGGCCACTGATTAAGACGAATACCGCGCCGCGGCGCTTTTTCGCCGAAATCTTTCAGCACCGCTTTAACGTCCGGATCAAGATAATGCACATTGTCGTGATCGACAATCACCACGCTGTTCTCCGGGATCTTATCCAGCAGCTTCTGCAAACGCGGGTTATGCATAAAGGTGAGGTTTTGTTGTAGGCGCAATACGTAGTGATCATCGTAACGGGTAAGATGCATCGCGTTACGATGGCTTTTATAAACGCTGTACAGAATTTGCGTGGCAATGCCAAGTCCAATCCCGGCCAGCATGCCAAACGCGATAATGCCGACAATGGTAGTGATAAACGGCACAAACTGCTGCGCGCCCATGCGGATTTGATCGACAAACAGACGCGGCGTCGCCAGCTTATAGCCGGTATACAGCAGCACCGCTGCCAGGCTTGCCAGCGGGATCACGTTCAGCAACTCACTGAACCACAGGCCGCATATCAGCAGCAGCACGCCGTGCAGCAAAATAGAGATTTTGCTCTGTGCGCCTACGCTGACGTTCACTGAGCTACGCACGATAACGGCGGTAATCGGCAACGCGCCAAGAAAACCAGCCAGCGTATTACCAATGCCCTGCGCCACCATCTCTCTATTGGGCGACGGCGCGGGATTCTGCGGACGCAGTTTGTTCAGCGCCTGCTGGCTAAGCAGCGTTTCCAGGCTGGCAACCAGCGCCAGCGTAACGGCGACAACATATACCGACGGATTACGCCACGCCTCCCAGTCCGGCCTTTCCAGCTCGGCTACAAGCGCGCCAAGGCTATCGAATTTCGGCAGCGAAATCCGCGGCAGGTTGGTAATAAACTCCGGCTGTAGCCGCTCGCCAAACACGGTTGCCAGCCCGCCAAACAGCACGGCAATCAGCGGGCCAGGGATCCAGCTTAGCGCCTTGACCTTTTTCACCAAGGGCGTGGTCCAGACCCAGAGGATCAGCAACCCCACCGCGGCAACCATAATCGCGGAGCTGGAAAAATTAAACTCGCCGCTAAAAAGCGCGCGCAGTTCGCTTTCGCCGCTGGCACCGAGCGCAACCGGAATCTGTTGCATAATCAACAAAATACCGATCGCCGCCAGCATACCTTTGATCACGCTGCCGGGCACCAGCGCAATAAAACGTCCGGCCCGCAGCAGGCCAAGCACCACCTGAATCACGCCCGCCAGCACCAGCGCCAGCAAAAAGGCGGAGAAGGATTCCAGTGAGGCGATAGAGGCGACCACGATAGTCACCAGGCCCGCCGCCGGGCCGCTTACTGCAAAGCGCGAAGGGCTAAAAGAGGTAACGACCAGCCCGCCGATGACGCCGGTTAACAGACCAACAAACGGCGGTAAGCCGCTGGCCTGAGCAATACCCAGACACAGTGGCAACGCCACCAGAAACACCACAAGGCCGGCAGGCAAATCCTGCCGCAGCGTCTTCACATTCATGACGATGTTTCCTCTGCAGATTGCTGAATTAATTCGGTTAAATGCCCTGACTGGAGATCATAAACGCAGCCGAACAGATCCAGTTCCTTACCGCTACGCCATGCCTGTCGCACCGGGCCGCTGGCCGCGAGGGTGGCAAACTGCGCCAGCACATTCGCCTCAACCAGCTGGTTAAGGCGCGTGCTATCCGCCCCATCGGCGGCGTTAAACGTTGCCAGCCCGTTCGTTAACGCTCTGCGCAGCGCCGCGATACGCCGCGACAGCGGGGAATCTTCCTGCGCCAGCGGGCTTTCAGGCAGCGCGACGGCGGCCTGTACGCCTCCGCAGCCATAGTGTCCGCACAGCACGATGCGTTTTACTTCAAGGTACTCCAGCGCATATTGCAGTACGCTCATAAAGTTATCGTCATCGGTTACCACCATATTGGCGATATTGCGATGCACAAACAGCTCTCCGGGATCGGCACCGGTTAATACTTCCGCCGGTACGCGACTATCTGAACAGCCAATCCACAGCGAGTGCGGCTTTTGCTGATGCAAATAGCGTTCAAAATAGCGCGGGTTACGCTGCGTTTTTTGTAATGCCCAACTACGGTTTTTCGCTAACAGGGGTTTCAGGGTCGTCAAAATCGTCGTCTCCGTTCGGATAAATACAGGCAAACCTGGGCGACTGTTAAACTTCATCAGGAAATACCGGAAGGTTTAAATAAAGCCCCGGTAAAATAAGCAGTACCACGTTTTATGATAATTAGCAGATTGTGAAAAAACAATTACAGCCCTGTTAAGCTAAATGTAATTTTATCTAAAGCGAATGTATAAAACGGGTAAATAGGAGGATTAACCCTTGCCATACAATTAATAGCATAAAATAAAAAATAACCATTATAAACAATTGGTTGTGTTATTTTAGTTATTCACCCACGATTAAACACCTGCAGTTAAAAAGGTTATATTTAAATAGACGCATATCTCATTACGAGTATTGCATCTCATTTTTTACCCGCCTTGTTTTTTATTTTCTACTATAAGAAAAAACAATGACGGCCTAATAAATGCCGGTCCTGTTGGGCTATGCGCACGGAAATAATAACGCATGCAATCAATAAGCCGATTGTGGCGCTAAACGCGCAGGCAATAATGCTTGCCGGAGATTATCCCTAAAGCTGCCGTAAACACTTTGCGTTTATTTACCTAAGGCGGCATAAAAATTAATCGGATCGCCCCGGTAGCCAGGGCACGCCGCATCCTGTTTAATGAGGGCTTACCGGTTAGTCGCTGGCTCCCTGTAAGGATGATTTATGCAAAATGATGGCGCTCCTGTTCGCACCTCTGCCCTGCTGGCTTCTCTTGGTTGGCTGGAACATGCTTTTTTGCCCGCTGGCATGGCGCCGCCTGAAGAGAGCGCCTGTGGTCATCAGCGACACAGCCCGACGGTGGTGATGTCTGAACAGGCTTTTCCACGTAAACAATGCGAAGCGGATGGCGTTATCGCAACCGACTCGCGTCCGGTCGCCGTGTATACCGCCGATTGTTTGCCCGTGCTGATTGCCGATACGCGGCAACATCATGTTGCGGCGGTACATGCAGGATTAAAAGGGGCGCTGGCAGGCGTGTTGCCGCAGGCGGTAAACCGATTACTGGCATTAGGCGCAACGCCCGACAGCCTGTTTGCGGCGATAGGCCCAGCCATTGCGCCCTGCTGCTACGAGCTTGGTGAAGATATGTTGCAGACGATAACCGCGAACCCACGCGTAACCGCGCCGCAGTGGTTTGTTACGCAGCCGGTTAATCCGCGCGCGGTGCGACCGCAGGCAAAGCCAACAAATCAGGGGATCTGGTTCGATCTTCCGGCGCTCGGGCGGCAGATGCTGCTGGATATGAAAATACCGGCAGCACACATCGAGGTGTTGCCGGTTTGTACCTATTGCAATGCCGAACCGCAATCCAGCTATCGCCGTAACTCACATTTTTCTGACGGTTACGCCTTACGTTATTCCTGGATCCAGCGCCAGGCGTAAGGGCCGTCTGGCATTACTGCGTAACGTGGGATCGCCAGGCAGGCTGATAATCCCACGTCAGCAAACCCATCAGGATCGTGACAGCAGGTCATTACTGTATTTAAACAGTTCGCTATCGGAACGCAGCCCCAACTTTCTCAATGCCGATTGCTTTTGCCCGCTTACGGTTTTGCGGCTGCGTTTAAATTTAACGGCGATTTGCGAAACGCTCATGCCGTTAAGAAAGCAACGAATAACCTCCACCTCACGCGGGCTAAGCAACTTTACCTTTTCATACAGGCCGCCCTTTTGATTATTTCCTGCCTGCGGGTTCCTGAGATTTTCATGGATCACATACAAATCTTCAATCTCATAGGCCATATCGCGTGAAAGCCAGTTACGTCCATGCCCAACCTGACGAATGGCCTGGATCATTTCACTCATGTCCTGGCTTTTACCGATAAAACCTTTCACGCCCGCATTAAGCACCATTTTCACCACCGCCGGGCTTTCCATGGCGGACGAAATAAGGATATTTAAGCGGGGATAGTGATTGCGTAGTTGCTTGATCAAGGCCAGGCCATCCAATTCCTTTTCGCCTAATAAGAAGTCAAGCACTAACACATCAAGCTGTAAATCTGGCAGCTCGGTAAACAGCTGCTGGCTGGAGCCAAAAGCGTTGATTAGCATCATATCCGGCTCAGCATTAATACAGATCTCAAACGCTGTGCGAATCATAGGATGATCGTCCAGTAACGCTACCCGTAACGGCCGGGCGCTCGTTTTCGTCATCTCTTCACTCCTTGAATCATTACCGATGAGTATACGCATAAATCAATTAAGTACGTGCCGTCAGGGAACGGACGCAAAGACTTGGCCAGATTTTATTAATATCTATCGTTACTCTCTCGATTATTAAATGCGTTCTTGTGCTTTCCTTAAGCGAACAGATACGCTTAACAATAACCAGAAAGATTAATTTCGGCCGCTGCCCCCAGCTTACCGAGCGGGCACGGCGCCCCAAACAAGGCATAGAGACCTGAGACAATTCCTGATACTTTTAGCATAAAAATAAGCGCACTGATACCCTGTTTCATCAGGGTTGAAGCCTGTTTGCGCGAAGAACAAACACGGCTTCTTAATACAAGAAACGTCTCAAAATAAATAACATATGTTGAAGCCGCTATTCTTTACACAGGAAAAAACCTATTATCCTCAGTAAAGTCGCAAATAAAAAACCATCCCAAATAAGAAGTTACTCCCCGCCATTTATTCATTTTTTGCAACATAAAAGTTTCAGGACGACGCTAATGATAAAAAGGAATTTATATTTTTACCTTGTTTTATTTATTGTTAATTTCCCTGTTCTTGCGCAACTCCCTCAATTAGAACTACAAGTGCATACTGATATAGTGGTTCCAATTAAAGAAGAGCTTAAAGAATTAAACCGGTTCAATTACCCCGAGCAGCTGCGTGTGGGTGTGCCGGGGCCGCCGCACCCACCGATTTATCACAATATGGAACCAGGAAAATTCGCTGGGATCGCGGCGGACTATCTTGCCGCGCTGGAAAAGATGCTGAACGTCAGGTTGCAGATCACGCAGTATGCGACGCCCGCGGAAGCCATTGAGGCGCTTAAAGCGCAGCAGCTGGATATGCTGGCCTTTTATAACCCACATCTACACGGCACCGAAGGCGTTATCGCCACGCCGCCCTGGCTGCTGGATCGGCCGATTATCGCGCAAAACGATCGCACCCCGGTTAATTTTGCCAGCGCCACGGAACCGGTGCTGGCCTGGACCGAAGCGGCAACGTTCGGCCCTCAGCTGCAAGATTATTTTCCTCATGCGCGGCTAAAGCATTATCGCGATGCGGAACTGGCGCTGGCCGCCGTCGCCTTTGGTCAGGCTGATGCCATGTGGGGCAGCGCCGCCAGCATTGAATTTATCCGACGCTATGGCTACAGCGGACGCATTAACCTGAGCGCCAGCCGATCGGTTCCCGACATGAACCTTGCTTTTGGCGTCTCGGCAAACCAGCCGCAGTTGGCTAAGGCAATAGATATCGCGCTGCGGCATATTCCGTTGGCGGGCCGCCTGCGCATCGCCACCAACTGGGGGCTGGATTCAACTTTTGTACTTAAAGCTAATCCGCTGCTGCTTAATGCGGAAGATGAGATCTGGCTACGGCAACATCCGGTGATTCCGGTGGTGCCAAACTGGCATATCGCCCCGCTTTCGATGGTCAATGATGATAATCAGCCTGGCGGGATTGAAGCCGAGCTTCTGCAGCTGATCAGTGAACGCACCGGTATCAAGTTTGTTTACCCTGAGCCTTTCGCAGCCCAGGATCATAATATTCTGGCGCTTCGGCTGGCGGAGCTGGAGCCGGATCATCACGATCCCCACCTGATCTATTCGCGTCCTTATATCGTCACACCGTGGGTGCTGGTGCAAAAAAATAATGACGATCCCGCGTGGTCGCTGTCGACGCCGCCGGGAAAGTCGCTGGCGCTTGAAAAACGCAGTCCGATGCTGAGCTGGATACAAAAGCAGCATCCGAGCAACAAAATCCATGTGGTAGAGAACGCACGCCAGGCGTTTGAATTACTGGCAAAGGGCGAAGTTGACGCCATTATTCAGCCCAAAATCATTGCCGATTATCAGTTAAATAACCATTACGCCGGTCATCTGAAAATTAGCCGCACGCTGGGCAACCGGCCCGCACGTTTTGTGATGGCAACCCAGCCGGAAAACGTAGAGTTAATGAACATTATTGATAAGGCCCTGCTGGATATCTCACGGGAAACGCGGGAAAAGATCGTGCTGCGCTGGCAGAACGCGCGTCATGGCGACAGCAACGATTACTGGCAATATTACCGTGGCGCGATTATTAAGGTCACGCTGGGCGTCGGTTTGCTTACGCTGTTGGTGCTGCTCTGGAACCGGCATTTGCAACGCGTTATTCGCGAGCGCACCCAGGCAGAACAGACGCTAAAAAACCAGTTAACCTTCACCAATACGCTGTTTGATGAATCACCGGTAGTGATGTATGTACGCGACCGCGAGATGCGCCTGCTGCACTGTAACAAGGCCTACGTCGACTTCCTGCAGATGCCGCGTGAACAGATGCTGGGCACGGCGCTTGATGTGCTGACCGCCGGGCCTGAAATCAGGCAGCGTTTTCAGGAGATTTATGAACAGACCTTTAAGGAAGGCAAGCCGCTGGTGCAGGATCTGAATCTGCATTATCAGGGGCGCGAATATTATGCCCTGCACTGGGCGCTGCCCTATCGCGATCATGCGGACAATATTGTCGGGGTGATTGGCGGCTGGCTGGATATTACTGAACGTTATGAGTTGCTCAATGCGCTGGAGAAAGCCAAAGAAGAGGCCGATCGCGCGAACGAGTTTAAAAGCCGTTTTCTGGCGAATACCAGCCACGATATCCGTACTCAGCTTCATGCCATTATTGGCCTGTTGGAGCTGGAAATGCGTCATTCGCCTCAGCCGCTTGGACCGAATATCACCGCCGCTCACGATTCCGCCATCGTGTTGCAAAATCTGATTGGCAACGTGCTGGATCTATCAAAAATCGAATCAGGCGTTCTGGAGCCTGACCCGACGCCGACCAATCTGGTGACCATTGTCGAGCAGCTATTTGTTCTGTTTCACAGCAAAGCCGAAATGCGCGATCTGACGTTTCGTAAGTCGATCAGCGTGGTGCAGCCCAACGTCCTGATTGATGCCACCATGTTTAATCAGATCGTCGCTAACTTACTCAGCAATGCGCTGAAATTCACCCATGCGGGTAAAGTAGAAATCGCGCTGTATCAGCAGCCGGACGCCAGCGAATTGGCCAATAAACGCGGCTCCTACGTTCTGAAGGTGAGCGACACCGGCTGCGGCATCAGCCCGCATGAACTGCACAAGATCTTTGATCCTTTTGTTCAGGCGGGTGACCGACAAAGTCAGCAGGCGGGAACGGGCCTTGGCCTGAGTATCTGTCGCCATCTGGCGCACCTGCTGGGCGGCGAGATCAGCGTGGAAAGTGAACCTGGCGCAGGCTCCGTGTTTACCTTTAGTTTTTGCGTACCGCTGTGCGAAACCATCGCGGAGGTGGAGCAGGCAAACAAACAGCATAACCCGAGCCGCGGGATGCGTATTATGATTGTGGAGGATCACGCGCCAAACCGTCTGCTGCTTGCGCAACAGCTAAAATACCTTGGTCATCAGGTAATTGAAACGGAACGGGCCAGTCAGGCGCTGGCCTGTTGGGAGCAGCAGAGAAACAGCATCGATATCATTATCACCGACTGTAATATTCCTGATATGGATGGTTTTACCCTGACCCGCACGCTGCGCCAGCGCGAAGCGGAACAGGGCCTGCCGCCGGTGCCGATTGTTGGCCTAACCGCCGCAGCGGAAAAGTCGGTCCAGCAGCGCTGCGTCGATGCCGGAATGAATTGCTGCCTGTTTAAACCGGCGAATATCGATACCCTTCGTAGTTTTATCTCTACCTCGGTTCCTGCCAGAGTATCGGTCGTGGCAGGCAATGGGCTGCTTAAGCAGCTGAGCGATGTCGATCCAGCCGCCTGCGACAAATTAATTACCAGCGCGATTGATAGCCATCGTCAGTTGGTGGCACAGCTACAGCAATGTCAGACGCATGCTGACATCGTTACCCTCGCCCATACGCTTAAAGGCGGCGCGCGGCTGCTGAATGCCGAACGGCTGGAAAAATTGTGTCAGCAGTTAGAAGAGAGCGAAAGCAGTGACGCACAGCTTGATCAGCTGCGTCAGGAAGTAATAAATGAAGTGCAGGTGCTGGAAGGCATATTGCTTAGCCAGCAGCGCGCGCTGAATCAGCCGTGATCGCACCCTCTCTCTGTACCGCCTGCCCGCCACCGGGGCAGGCGTTTTGCCGTTGGCGCGCCGCTTTTTTGATACATCTCACAGCCTGACCCGCTGCTGCTTTTCTTTCTTAGCCTGAACGCTACAGTCAACTCATCCGACCACACAACAATAATTTAACATTCAGGTGAGCAGCTCTATGTCGACCACGCCATCGCTTTTCGATCCGCTCGATCTTGGCTTTACCCAGCTCAAAAACCGCATATTGATGGGTTCGATGCATACCGGTCTCGAAGAGCGACCAGACGGCGCGGCGCGGCTGGCCGCTTTTTACGCTGAACGTGCCGCAGGCGGCGTTGCGCTGATCGTTACCGGCGGGATTGCCCCTTCCCCTGAAGGCGTGGTCGTGGCGGGCGGCTCAGTGCTGAACGCGGATACCGAACTGGCGCACCATCGCACCGTCACCGACGCGGTTCACCAGCACGGCGGGAAAATCGCCTTACAGATCCTGCATGCAGGCCGCTATAGCTATCAGCCTGCGCTGGTCGCGCCTTCGCCGTTGCAGGCGCCCATCAATCCTTTTACTCCGCAGGCTCTGAGCCATGCCGCTATCCTGCAGCTGATCGCCGATTTTGCGCGCTGCGCGGCGCTGGCGCAGCAGGCCGGGTATGACGGCGTAGAAATTATGGGGTCGGAAGGCTATTTGATTAATCAATTCCTCACGCGGCGCACCAACCAGCGCGATGACGAATGGGGCGGCGACTTCGCGCACCGCATGCGCTTCGCGGTAGGTATTGTGCAGGCGGTACGCGCCGCCACCGGGCCTGAATTTATTATTATTTATCGGCTATCGATGCTCGATCTGGTGCCGGACGGCAATACGCTGGAAGAGACTATCGCGCTGGCGCAGGCTATCGAAGCGGCGGGCGCGACGCTTATCAACAGCGGCATCGGCTGGCATGAGGCGCGTATTCCCACCATCGCCACTTCTGTTCCCCGCGCCGCTTTTGGCTGGGTTACCCGTCTGTTACGACAGCAGGTCACGCTACCGCTGATCGCCACTAACCGTATCAACCAGCCGGACGTGGCGCAGCGGCTGCTGGATGAGGGTTGTGCGGATATGATCTCAATGGCGCGCCCGTTTCTCGCCGATGCCGCCTTTGTCGCCAAGGCGCAGGCTAACCGCGCCGCCGAGATCAATACCTGTATCGGCTGTAATCAGGCCTGTCTCGATCAAATTTTTGCCGGTCACGTCACCTCTTGTCTGGTGAATCCACGCGCCTGCCATGAAACGCTGATGCCGGTCACGCCTGCCAGCCGCCAGAAAAAGCTGGCGGTGGTCGGCGCTGGCCCCGCCGGATTAGCCTTTGCGGTGAATGCCGCCATGCGCGGGCATCAGGTCGCGCTGTTTGATGCCGCCAGCGCCATTGGCGGCCAGTTTAACGTGGCGCGCCAGATCCCCGGCAAAGAGGAGTTTAATGAAACGCTGCGTTACTACCGCACCCAGCTGCAGCGCTATCGGGTCGATCTCCGCCTGAACTGTCGGGCCGACGCGGAGATGCTGCGCGATTTTGACGAGGTGATTCTGGCAAGCGGCATCGTGCCGCGTATGCCGACGATTGCAGGCGTCACGCATAACAAGGTGCTGAGCTATCTCGATGTGCTGCGCGATAAAAAGCCGGTTGGCGCGCGGGTCGCGATTATCGGCGCGGGCGGTATCGGCTTCGATACCGCCAGCTATCTCAGCCACCACGATCGTGCCAGCAGCCTGAGCATTGACGTCTTTTGTCAGGAGTGGGGCATCGATAAAAGTTTACAGCAGCGCGGCGGCCTTACCACGCCGCAGCCGGTTCACAGCCCGCGTCAGATCTGGTTGTTACAGCGCAAAGCGGGCAAGCCAGGCGCCGGGTTAGGGAAAACCACCGGCTGGATCCACCGCAGCAGCCTGCTGGCGCGCGGCGTAGAGATGTGGGGAAACGTGCAGTATCAGCGCATTGATGACGAGGGGCTGCATATTCTGCGCGACGGCAAGGCGCTTACGCTGCCGGTGGATAACGTGATTATTTGCGCCGGTCAGGATCCCGATCGGACGCTGGCCGCGCCGCTGCAGGCAGCCGGTAAGCGGCTGCATATTATTGGCGGCGCGGACGTGGCGCTGGAACTGGATGCACGCCGCGCCATCGCCCAGGGAACGGAACTGGCGCTGAGCATCTGACCAGCAACATTCAGGCTACGGCAAGCGCGCGTCATCTCAACGCAGCTTCACCGAACGCAGCACCACAAATTTGTTATTGGAGGCGACGGTGGTGCAGTTGCCAAACAGCTTTTTCATTTTGCGGTAATAATCGAGATGGCGGTTGCCGACGATACGCAACTCGCCGCCATATTGCAGACAACGCCGCGCGTCGCGGAACATCTGCCAGGCGATATGATCGGTAATCGCGCTCTGCTGATGGAAAGGCGGATTACACAGCACCGCATGCAGACGATCCGCCGGGAAGCCGCTGAGCGCGTTATTCACCTGAAAGTGGCTGCGCGCCATATCCTGCGGGCGGTTCAGCTCAACGTTCAGGCGGCTGGAAGCAATCGCCATCCAGGACTCATCCATAAAATGCACTTCCGCCTGCGGATTCATTTCCAGCGCCAGCAAACCAATCACGCCGTTGCCGCAGCCGAGGTCAACGATTTCGCCGGTGATATTATCGGGCAGATGCTGCATAAAGAAACGCGCGCCAATATCCAGCCCGCCGCGGGAAAAGACGTTCGCGTGGTTATGGATCTGATACGGCGTACCCTCCAGCGGCCAGCTCAGCGTCTCCGCCTGCGGTTTCAGCGCCGGAGCGGCAAAGGTACTGTAAACCAGGCGCGCTTTTTTCCACGCCAGCGAGGTCTTCGTCGGGCCAAGAATGCGTTCAAACAGCTGTAGGGTAGAGGTATGGATATCTTTTGCGCGCGCACCGGCAATAATCACCGTTTCCGGCGTCACCACCTCGCGCAGCTGGCGTAACTGCTGCTCCAGCAATGCCAGCGTACGGGGGATCTTAATCAGCACGCAGGCGGGTGCTGCAGGCAGCGGCGCCATGCTGTCCAGCAGCGTAACCCGATCCTCATCCAACTCATTATCGCGCAGGTTTTGCCGCGTCGCCTGCTGGCTAATCCATGAATCATTAATGCTGTAGAGCGGGCGATCCAGCGCGCAGGCGAGCGCGCCGAAGCTGTCGTTAAACACCAGCAGCGGCCCCTCTTCCGACGCGGGCAGCGTCTGCTGCAGCAGATACTCGTCGGCGGAGTCCCACGCCTGCAGCGGGTTTTCTTCCTGCATACGCGGAAAGCGGTGTAAGGTCAGCGTACGTTGGCTCAGTTCTAATTGGCTCATGGATTCCTCGGCGTGGTACTATTGCGCATCTTTTCGCCCCGAAAGCGGGGGCGCAGTATACTGCCTTTTTATTCGAGCCGCGTCATGTCGTCATTAATTTATCTACAGGGCTATCCTGAAACGCTGCTGCGCCAGGTGCAAACGCTTATCGAACAGCAACGCCTTGGCGAAGTGTTACAACAGCGCTATCCCGCCATGCACAGCGTCACCAGCGATAAAGCGCTGTATGACTACACGCTGGCGTTAAAAAACCGCTATTTACGCAACGCCGCGCCGCTGAATAAAGTGATCTATGACAGCAAAATCCGCGTCATCAAACATGCCCTCGGCCTGCACACGGCGGTTTCCCAGGTGCAGGGCGGCAAGCTGAAAGCCCGCGCGGAGATCCGCGTCGCTACGCTGTTCCGCCAGGCGCCGGAAGCCTTTCTGCGCATGATCGTGGTGCATGAACTGGCGCATATTAAAGAGAAAGAACACAACAAAGCCTTTTATCAGCTCTGCTGTCATATGGAGCCAGATTATCATCAGCTGGAGTTTGATACCCGCCTCTGGCTGACGCACCAGGCGCTGCAGGGCAACGCCGGTTAAATAAAATCTTTCGCTTTTTTTATCAGGCTGGTTTTGGTCAATGCGCCGAGATATTTGCGCTCCTGCGGGTTGTTTAATACCGGCAGGCGCTCCAGCGTCACCTGAGCAAAGGCTTCCCATCCCTCGCGGATCGTTTGATTACGAAACACGCAGGGAAACTGCGCATCCATTACCAGAATCACCGGCGAATCGAGCGTAATTTCATGGTCAAGAATTTTGCGTGAAATGTCGTGAATCGACACCACGCCAAGAAAATGGCCAAGATCGTTAATCACGTAGACATAGCGCTCTTTTTTCAGCGAGCTGACCGCCAGTGCGCGCCCTACCGACTCATGCGGCTGTAAAGCGGCGCCCGGCACAATAAGCTGCTCAATAATGCTGTTATCGAAATCGAGCTTGGCGTCGGCGCGATTAAAATGCTGTGTTACTACCGGATAGGTGCTGCTGGCCTGAAGCCGCCAGGCCACCATCGCTGCCAGCACGGCGGCGATCATCACCGGAAACAGCAGGCTGCTGTTGAGCGTCATTTCCAGCACCATCAGCATCGCCATCAGCGGCGCCTGACTGATCGCCGCCAGCACCGCAGCCATGCCCACCACCGCAAACAGCAGCGTATTGCCGATCGGCAGCCCGGCCTGCTGCCCCAGCGTGGCGATAATCACCCCCAGCAGCGCGCCCACCAGCAGCGAAGGGGTAAAGAGGCCGCCCACCGCATTCGATCCCACCGACAGCGCCGTGGCGCTCATTTTCAATACCAGCAACAGCAGCAGCGCGGGCAGCAGATAGTCTCCCGCCATAATCTTCACAATCACTTCATAGCCGTTGCCAAGGATATCGGTGGAGACCAGCGCCAGCGTCCCCACCAGCAGGCCGCCTAGGCCAAGGCGCAGCGGCAACGACGAGATATAAGCGAAAAGCGCTTTGCTGCGGCCAATCATTTTAATCAGCAGCCAGCCCAACAGGCCGGATAGCAGGCCGACGGCGACCGTCAGCAGCAGCGTGGTCGCATCCAGCTGAAACTGTACGTCAGCAAACGGATAAAGCGCGTTGCGCAGGCCCAGCGACCACATGGTCATTACCGCCGTTGCCGCCGCGATAATCAGCGGGATCAGCCGCTGTAGCGCCGTGATGCCGAAGGCGATCTCCGCGACGAAAATCGCCGAGGCAAGCGGCGCATGATAAACCGAGGCCAGACCGGCAGCGGCGGCCATCGCCACAATTTCACTGTTGTTAATCGCGGTAGATTTAAAGCAAAAACGCCCCAGCAGGCTGCCGCACAGCGCGGAGAGCTGCACCATCGGCCCCTCTTTACCAATTGACGCGCCGCTGCCGATACTGGCGATCGAGGAAAGCGCACGGAACAGCGAGGTTCTGGTCGGCACCGCGTCCAGCCGGGCGTTAATTACATCCAGATAGTCAGTTTTGCTGGTTTGCTGGCGCTCCAGGCTGATGGCATAACGCAGAAAAAAACCGGCAACCACGCCACCCAGCCCGACAATCAGCGGCCAGCAATACCAGGGCCAGACGGTCATCGCCACGGTAATGTCGCGATCGGTATGAAACAGTAACTGGTTAATTAATTCAATCAGATGACGGAAGCCCAGCGTTACCAGCGATGCCGCGCAGCCTACCGGGATCGCGACCAGAATACTGGTCCAGTTAAGAACATGTTTAACGCTCACATCGCATCCTTCTGTTGCGGTTGCTCTATTGGGGAATAGACCATGATATTGGAAGGCGGATCGCAGGATCAAATCAGCAACCGCGCTTTGCCGTGGCGCAGCCCAACGCGCATGGTACTCTGCTCTTCTTTATTCAGGCTCTGGAGTCGGAATTCTATGATTCGCTTCGCTATTGTAGGCACTAACTGGATTACCCGGCAGTTTGTCGAGGCCGCACAGCAAACCGGAAAGATGGCGCTGACCGCTATTTACTCGCGCACGCTGGAACAGGCGCAGGAATTTGCTAAAAGCTGTCCGGCCGAACATCTGTTTACTTCACTGGAACAGATGGCCGCCAGCACGGAGATCGATGCGGTGTATATCGCCAGCCCCAACGCCCTGCACTGCGAACAGGCGCTGCTGTTTATACGTCATCACAAGCATGTGATCTGTGAAAAGCCGCTGGCCTCTAACCTGGAGGAAGTCGAACACATGCTCGCCTGTGCCGCAGAACATCAGGTGGTGCTGTTTGAGGCATTTAAAACCGCCGCCCTGCCTGGTTTTCAGGTTATTCAGCAGACGCTGCCGCAGCTTGGCAGGCTGCGTAAGGCCCTGTTCAACTATTGCCAATACTCTTCCCGCTATCCACGTTACCTGAACGGCGAGCATCCCAACACCTTTGATCCACGCTGGTCTAACGGTTCGATCATGGATATTGGCTATTACTGCATGGCCAGCGCGCTGGCGCTGTGGGGAGAACCGCAGCAGGTGCAGGCGCAGGCCACCTTGCTGGAAAGCGGCGTCGATGCACACGGTTCAGTGATCATGCAGTACGGCGATTTCGACGTCACGCTGCTGCATTCAAAAGTCAGTGACTCGCAGATACCCAGTGAGATCCAGGGCGAAGCGGGCTCGCTGGTGATAGAGAAACTCTCAGAGATGCAGCGCATCACCTTTATCCCACGCGGCGGCGCAGCGCAGGATCTGTCGCCGGTGCAGCACAGCAACACCATGCGCGATGAAGCAGAGCATTTCGCCGGGCTGGTTGCCAGGCGGCAGATTATGCATCCCGGCGTGGCGCTGGCACGCAGCACGGCGCGTCTGCTGACAGAAATTCGCCGACAAACCGGCGTGGTGTTCCCGGCCGATAAAGTAAACAATTCTAATTAATGTAAATATTTCAAAATATGACTCCAGCGCCGTTGTTTATTGCCCTGCGCCCTTCTATCTTTTTTTACAGCAAAGGGGAGTAACTTGTTAGCCGATTGATCGTCATTACGGTGCGTTACGCATCCGGTCATCGGGCAACCCGGAATGCATTCCGCGTTGTAAGTGAGACCTTGCCGGAAGGCGGGGCTTTGCTTGCAATAAACAGCACGGCTGACGTCTTTCAACGTTAGCCGTTTTTGTTTACTGACAGGATATTATTTATGCAAACCGTTGGCACACCATTACTCTGGGGCAGCTTTGCCGTTGTGGTACTGATCATGCTGGCGATCGACCTCTTTTTACAAGGGCGACGCGGCGCACAAACCATGACCTTTAAGCAAGCGGCTGTCTGGTCGCTGGTCTGGGTTTCCGTTTCTCTGCTTTTTGCCGCCGCATTTTGGTGGTATCTCGATGGCTCCAGCAGTCGTGAAATAGCCAATACGCAAACCATGGCGTTTTTGACCGGCTATGTGCTGGAGAAAGCGCTGGCGGTAGATAACGTTTTTGTCTGGTTGATGCTGTTCAGCTATTTCGCCGTACCGGCCGCCTATCAGCGGCGGGTGCTGATTTACGGCGTGCTGGGCGCCATTGTGCTGCGTACCATTATGATTTTCGCCGGTAGCTGGCTGGTGACCCAGTTTAGCTGGATCCTCTATTTGTTCGGCGCTTTCCTGCTGCTTACCGGCCTTAAAATGGCGTTCAGCAAGGAGGATGACGCGCATTCAGTGGGTGATAAGCCGGTGGTGCGCTGGCTGCGCAGCCATTTACGCATGACGGATAACCTTGAAGGCGAGAAGTTTTTCGTGCGGCGCAACGGCCTGCTCTATGCGACGCCGCTGCTGCTGGTGCTGATTATGGTGGAGCTGAGCGACGTTATTTTTGCCGTTGACAGTATCCCGGCTATTTTTGCCGTGACCACCGATCCCTTTATTGTGTTGACCTCTAACCTGTTCGCCATTCTTGGTCTGCGCGCCATGTATTTTCTGCTGGCGGGCGTGACGGAGCGTTTCTCGATGCTGAAGTATGGCCTGGCGATTGTGCTGATTTTTATCGGTATTAAGATGCTGGTTGTTGATATCTGGCATATCCCGGTGGCGATTTCCCTGACGGTGGTAGGCACCATTCTGGGCCTGACGCTGCTGATTAATACCTGGGTAAATCACCGAAAAGATCGCGGTAAAATCAGTAAATCGTAGTAACAAAGTAATATGCTGCGGGACGCTTAGCGTCCCGTTGATTATTTTGCTCAGACCAAATGAAGCAATTGTAATCACTGTCACAATTCCATTAAACAGAAATAAAAAAATTCGATCGCGCCCTAATAGCCATAATTTCTTCTTTTCCTGCCATCGCATTTCCTTATACTCCCCCAGGCAAACACTCATGCCGTTCGTGGCCTTATAAAGCCGCGGCGGACACAATAACTATTATTGGTTCTGACGATGGAAAAACGTTCTTCCACGCTGATTGCGCGCCTGTTTGGCGGCAGTCTGGTAAAACAAATTATGATTGGCCTGGTAGCCGGTATTGCGCTTGCCTGGTTCTCAAAAGATACGGCGCTGGCGGTAGGCCTGTTCGGCACGCTGTTTGTTAGTGCGCTGAAGGCGGTCGCGCCGCTGCTGGTGTTGGTGTTGGTGATTGCCTCAATTGCCAACCACAAGCAAGGGCATAAGAGTAATATTCGCCCGATTATTCTGCTTTATCTGTTGAGTACTTTTTTTGCCGCCGTGGTCGCCGTGGTGTGCAGCCATCTCTATCCGCAGGTGCTGACCCTGAGCGCGGCGCAAACGGAGATCACTCCGCCTTCCGGCATTCTGGAGGTGTTAAACGGCCTGTTGATGAGCATGGTGGCAAATCCGTTTGATGCGCTGATGCACGCCAACTATATCGGCATTCTGGTATGGGCGATTGGTTTGGGTATCGCTTTCCGTCACAGCAGCGATACCACTAAGCAGTTGCTGAACGATGCGTCTGACGCAGTGACCTGGGTGGTGCGTATTGTGATTCGCTGTGCGCCGCTGGGGATTTTTGGCCTGGTCGCCTCGATTCTCGCCTCTACCGGTTTTTCTGCCTTGTGGGATTATGCTCATCTGCTTATGTTGCTGATTGGCTGTATGCTGCTGATGGCGCTGGTGTTTAACCCGATTCTGGTGTGGTGGAAGATTCGTCGTAACCCTTATCCGCTGGTGTTTACCTGCCTGCGCGAGAGCGGCGTGACTGCTTTCTTTACCCGCAGTTCGGCGGCGAATATTCCGGTGAATATGGCGCTGGCGAAGCGGCTGAATCTGGATGAGGATACCTATTCGGTGTCTATTCCGCTGGGTGCAACCATTAGTATGGCGGGCGCGTCGATTACCATTACCGTGCTGACGCTGGCGGCGGTGAATACGCTGGGCATTCATGTTGATGTGCCGACCGCGGTGTTGCTGAGTCTGGTGGCTTCGCTATGCGCCTGCGGCGCATCCGGCGTGGCGGGCGGCTCGCTGCTGCTGATTCCGGTGGCCTGTAATATGTTCGGTATTCCTAATGATGTTGCCATGCAGGTGGTGGCGGTGGGCTTTATTATCGGCGTGTTGCAGGATTCGGCGGAGACCGCGCTGAATTCATCTACCGATATTCTGTTTACCGCCGCCGTTTGTCAGGCGGAAGATCAGCGTGCTGCAGCGAAGAGCCTTAGCTGATCGTGGATGGCTGTGAAGTAGTGCAATGAGAGGGCGGCCGTTGGGCCGCCTTTTTTTGTGGGGCGGTTTGTGGCTGCGGCTTTTGGGGCTGGGACGCCTCTTACAGCGAGGTGTCTGCGGTTTTATCGCTGCGGCTTTTGGGACTGGGACGCCTCTTACAGCGAGGTGTCTGCGGCAGGAGGTCAGGCCGATCGTAAAGACGCAAACAACGTCATCCCTGACAGCTCGACCCGCACCATCCCTGGCGCGGGACGCTTTACTCTTCGGCCTGACCTCCCACCACCTTAGCTTTCGGTGTTTGAGGCATCCCTTTTCAGGCTATGTTGTCGCGTTTGGATGACTTACAGCGTTAAGTGCGTTTATGCGCCCCGCCCGCTTTACCCTTCGCCCTGACCTCCCGCCACCTTAGCTTTCGGTATTTGAGGCATCCCTTTTCAGGCTATGTTGTCGCGTTTGGATGACTTACAGCGTTAAGTGCGTTTATGCGCCCCGCCCGCTTTACCCTTCGCCCTG